>NZ_JACHYG010000030.1:0-1341 GCF_014192635.1 Pseudomonas sp. Tn43 | reverse complement strand
GCTCCTACATCTATGGTTACCCCCTTTTCTGCAATACTGTTTTTGATGCGTGTTTGGCTTGCTTTCATCTATCCGGCGTCTAAGTGGGGTTTGTGGCCCCGCGCCTCGATGAGAATCGATGCCCAACGACCCTAATTAGGTTAACGGCCCTTCAGCCGTGTAGGAGCCCAGGGTTGTCGTCAGGCCGGTTGGCCGTTCACGTCATCAGTTATCCAGCATCGCAAAACCAGGTGGGTGGTGCTCGGGTGACAGCGGGGTCAGGCGTTCATCGCGGCTGGCCCCGCATCGAATTCAGTGTGGTGTGCCGCAATCGCCCAGGCGATTCGTGCCAGCTTGTTGGCCAACGCGCAAACCACAAGATTGGAGTGATGGCGGGACGCCAAGAGCTGGCGGACCCAGTCCGCCAAAGCGCCTTTCTGTCGATCCAGTTGTATCAAGTACACACGGGCGCACTGGATGAGTAAGCGTCGCTGGTTTCGATCGCCGCGTTTGCTGATGCCCAACAGTACGGTCTTGTCGCCCGTGGAATGTTGTTTGGGTACCAACCCGATCGAGGCCGCATAGCCTCGGCCGCATTTGAACTGCTTGCCATCGCCCAACTCGGCAGCCAGGGCGCTGGAGGTGATCGGGCCGACACAGGGCATGGTCATCAAGCGCGCCGCCAGATCATCTTCGGCGGCCTGGCACTCCACGTCCTTGTCCAGCGACTTGACCTGTCCATCCAGATAGTTGAAGTGCCCATGCAGCAGCATCAGATTTTTCTTGATGCGTTCAGAAAATGAACTCACCTCAAGCAACGCTGGAAGCTTTTTGATGGTTTTGAAGCCAGGGGCCAGGCTGACGCCAACCTCCAGAAGGGCTGCGTGAATCCGATTGACGGTCGCAGTGCGGTCTTTAATGAACGACTCACGTAGCGAGTTGGACATGGCCAGCGCCTGCTGGGCTTGAGTTTTGGGCGGCACAAAACGCATCGTGGGTCGAGTCGCCGCCTCGCAGATTGCCTCGGCATCAGCAAAGTCGTTTTTGTTGCTTTTCACATACGGACGCACGAGATGAGGGGCAATGAGCTTGGGCGTATGCCCCAGCTTGGCGACCTCTTGCGCCATGAAGTGGGCGCCGCCGCAGGCTTCCATCACGACGGTGCAGGGGGCGAGATTGGCGAGGTGCCGGGTGAGCGCCGCCCGCGTAAATTTTTTGCGGTAAACCTCGTGGCCGCGATCATCTTGCGCATGGAGGTGAAAGGTATGTTTTCCTAGGTCGATGGCGGCGATAGCTACGTTGTTCATGGCAATGATCTCCGATGAGCCCCCGGTGAAAGCTTAGTGGGCGATCACAGGGGGG
>NZ_JACHYG010000029.1:0-1896 GCF_014192635.1 Pseudomonas sp. Tn43 | reverse complement strand
GTGATGTTCTCGCCGAGCACTTGCGGCTGCTTGCCTTCGTGGACGATTTCCAGCAGCAGCCAGAGGTCGTTCCACTCGGCGCGCGGGTGTTCGCTCAGGGCCATGAAGTGGCCGCTGAGCGTAATTTATAGATAAGGTCACACTTCACCAGACCAATACCAAAGCGTGTCGCCCCATTTCGACTCCTTGAAGCTTGGCATGATTTCGCCTTGTTGGAAGTGGCGTCTTGAGTTGGCTTGAGCCGGGCTGAACCAATAGCCCGTTTTGCTGCAGGCTTCGCCAGCAACAATACGATTAATCTGGGAACCAATATCACCCTTATAGTTTCGAGCGTACTCAACCAAGTCTTTTGGATAAACCATATGATCTATTTTGCTGTCGTCTACACCGTACAAAAAAGCGACAGCTCCTGCTTCTATAGCCCAATAGCCGACGTAATTACCATTTTCTCCCTGCAAGTGAGTGTCATGCCATGGTGCTTGTTTAAATGCTGAGTACCATTGGTTGCAGTATTTTTTCAGATGCTTTGACGCGTCCTCTTTGCTATCTGCATAAATGGCTCGAATCAAAGATGAATACACGTCATGAAACCATTGATCTACATCGTGTCTATTCGGAAGTAGTTTGATGAGTAGATCTTCGTATAGCGTATCGTCCCCGGCGTAGCCCGCTCCATCTATTAGAGTTACAAAGCGCTGAAGTAAATCAGTACGATGTAAGAGAACGCAAAATCCTATGACCTGCACACATTCTTCATATTCGTCAGGCCAGTCATTTATCGCAAGCGGAGATATATCAGGTATTTTCTGGTATTCGGCGAGTTTAGCTTGTCGAGTTTCGTACTTGACTATTAGGTCTTCAAGTAATGGTGTTAGGGCGCTTATTTCTTCTCCTGCCGTATATGTGGCGAAAAGCTTGTCAAGTGCGAGTTGCTTGAAGTGTGTCGCGCGCAGTGTCGCTTCTTCCTCGGGTGAGTCAGATTGAAAGGTATTTGTTTTGAAGAAACTAATGACCTCGTCATGCTCTTTCAAGAAATTGTTGTATTGGTACTCGCTGAAAAATTTCTGTCGTTTATTCATTTTAGTCAAGCCTCGATCTTGAGCGAGTCTAACGCGCCATGCTTTTTAGTCAGGGATTTTTTTCGCTTGTTTACGAAGCCTTTTATTTCATGTTCGGAATAATGAAAGGCCTTGTGATTTTGGTGAGCGCTTTCCTCTAGGCTTCCTAGTTGCGCACTGGCGTGTTCCTTCGGGCTCAAGCTTGTATGAAATAGAGGGGCGTAAAATAGGTGGCGGCTGTAAGAACTCATTACCTGGGCTATTAAGCTCCTTCCAAGAACGGCTTTAGAGATGTTCTTCGCGATCCACTCGCTACTCATTTGAACCAAAAGATCTCTTTTCCTTTTCGTGAAGTCTTCCTCACGTTTGGTATTAGCTGGCTTATTTTTGCCGCTGCTTACCGGGCTTTTGTTTTTGCTTTGACTAGAAGATGCATCTGATTCAATCGGTTCGATCAGTTCGCTAGGGTCAGCTATTCCAGACACGCCCAACTTCGAGCTTATGCCGGGTTTTCGAGTATAGTTAAGCTTGCGCATGAATTTAGGAGCATCTTCATCACGGCTTGCCTTTGCTTCGACAATGGCAAATTTCTTGCCTTCATTATTTGCCGGGTTAGCGCGCCAGACCGCATCGATCCCAGTCCCATTCGCACCATCCGTCAGCTTGTAAAGCACGTGACTTGCCTTGGGACTCCCCCCCGCCGAAAGCTTCCCAGTCTTACTCGCACTCGGCACACCCTCAAGCCACTTCCCATCCGCCCCCTTATCATGCCCATCCCAATCCTTACCCCAACCAAACTCCACCGCGCAGATGTAATCGGCAATATGCTCCCCACTAA
>NZ_JACHYG010000028.1:0-2170 GCF_014192635.1 Pseudomonas sp. Tn43 | reverse complement strand
CACCTCTCGCGACAACATGCCAGCCATGGTGGGGATTGTTGAGAAGCGGCTGGTTAAATGGAAAGGGATGCAGCGCAATAGCTCTGCGGCCTCTTTCCGGGTCAAGTCACCCCAAAAAAGCGGAAAAGCCCGCAAACAAAGACTCGGCTGTTGCGGCAAAGGGAACCGACGGTGCGAGCGGCACACATTCCAACCAGGTTGAAGCCTCCAAAGTAGGCCTACAGGCGCCAGCCAGCATTTTGAATGAAGGGCTGGGGGTTAGTGGGGAGCATATTGCCGATTACATCTGCGCGGTGGAGTTTGGTTGGGGTAAGGATTGGGATGGGCATGATAAGGGGGCGGATGGGAAGTGGTTGGAGGGTGTACCTAGTGCGAGTAAAACGGGGAAACTCTCCGCAGGTGGAAGCCCCAAGGCAAAACACGTTCTCTACAAACTGTCTGATGGCGCAAATGGAACGGGGATAGATGCAGTTTGGCGAGCCAACCCTTCCAACAATGGAGGCGAGAAATTTGCCATTGTTGAGGCTAAGGCAAGCCGTGACGAGGATGCGCCAAAATTCATGCGTAAACTGAACAACATGCGCAAACCTGGTGTTGGCTCTAAGTTAGGTGTATCAGGATTGGGCGATCCAAGCACGCTGCTTGAACCCATCGAAAGCGAGCAAGATGCCAGTAGTAAAAATAGCCCAAGCACCAAGAACACCGGCAGATCAAAAAAACTACCTTCAAAAAGCTCAAAAACCAGTACTACTAAATCCAAAGACGTACTCGTACAGATGAGCGTGGAATGGATACTAAGTAATCTTCAAAAAGCGGTCGGCAATCGAATACTCGCCGCCCAAGTAGAAGCGTCTTACAGTCGACATTTATTTTATTCCCCACTCTACCACCCGAGCTCCAGCCCTAAAGAGCATGCTGAGGCCAGAATAAATAATGCAAATGAAAGCGAGCACCACATTCACAAAGCCTTTCATTACAATGAGACAGAGGTTAAAGCGTTTGTGAATAAGCGCAAAAAGTCTCTGACCAAAAAGCATGGCGCATTGAATACTTTAAAGGTTGAGGCATGACACTATGAATATACGGCAAAAATTTTTCAGCCAAAAACATTATGAGAATTTCCTCAGAGAACATGACGAGTTAATCGAATTCTTTAAAGTAAACAAATTCAAATCTGACTCTGCTTTAGAGGAAGCCTCTCAGCGCGCCAAATATTTTCAGACACTCTCTTTAGACAAGTTACTTGCCACCTACACTGCCGGTGAGAATATAGAGACCCTTATTCCTCTCCTTGAGGAACTAGTGAAAAAGTACGAAATCCGCCAAAAAGCCCTGGCCGAATATCAGGGCATCCCGAATATATCGCCACTGGCAATAGACGACGGGCCAAACCAATATGAAGAAGCAGTCCAGGTGATCAGCCTGTGTATACTTTTACACCGGACCGACTTACTCCCACGCTTTGTCAAGCTCATTGATGGCGCAGGATATGCGAGTGACGATACGCTTTATGAGGCCTTACTGAACAAGGTGATGCCTAATCGGCACGATGTAGATGAATGGTATCACGACGTATACACGTTACTTATTCAAGCAATTTATAGCGATGACAAAGAAGAGCAACCAAAACTTCTGAAAAAATATTGCCAACAATGGTATCCAGCCTTCAAGCAAGCTCCTTGGCACGACACTCACCTTCAAGGGGATGAAGGAATTTACGTGGGTTACTGGGCCTTTGAAGCTGGTGCAGTTGCCTTCTTGTATGGCATAGATGACAGTAAAATAGACCATATGGTGTATCCGAAAGCATTGGTCGAGTACGCTCGAAACTATAAGGGTGATATTGGTTCCCAGATTAATCGTATTGTTGCTGGCGAAGCCTGCAGCAAAACGGGCTATTGGTTCACCCCGGCTCAAGCCAACTCAAGACGCCACTTCCAACAAGGCGAAATCATGCCAAGCGTCAAGGAGTCGAAATGGGGCGACACGCTTTGGTATTGGTCCGGTGAAGTGTGACCTTATCTATAAATTACGCTCAGCGGCCACTTCATGGCCCTCAGCGATCACCCGCGCGACGAGTGGAACGACCTCTGGCTGCTGCTGGAAATCGTCCACGAAGGCAAGCAGCCGCAAGTGCTCGGCGAGAACATCACCAGCGACGTCTCCGATA
>NZ_JACHYG010000027.1:3139-4803 GCF_014192635.1 Pseudomonas sp. Tn43 | reverse complement strand
ATCTTGACGATGACCTACTCTCACATGGGGAAACCCCACACTACCATCGGCGATGCATCGTTTCACTGCTGAGTTCGGGATGGGATCAGGTGGTTCCAATGCTCTATGGTCGTCAAGAAATTCGGGTACCGAATCGTGGCCGGCTGGCCGCGCTTCAGCAAATTGGGCAGGTGATAGATTTGTGTGTTTCTCGAACTTTCGGTTCATTGCGTCTTCACACACCGCAATCTGGCCTTTCGACGCAAATTGCTTGGGTGTTATATGGTCAAGCCTCACGGGCAATTAGTATTGGTTAGCTCAACGCCTCACAGCGCTTACACACCCAACCTATCAACGTCGTAGTCTTCGACGGCCCTTCAGGGGACTCAAGGTCCCAGTGAGATCTCATCTTGAGGCTAGTTTCCCGCTTAGATGCTTTCAGCGGTTATCTATTCCGAACATAGCTACCCGGCAATGCCACTGGCGTGACAACCGGAACACCAGAGGTTCGTCCACTCCGGTCCTCTCGTACTAGGAGCAGCCCCTCTCAAATCTCAAACGTCCACGGCAGATAGGGACCGAACTGTCTCACGACGTTCTAAACCCAGCTCGCGTACCACTTTAAATGGCGAACAGCCATACCCTTGGGACCGGCTTCAGCCCCAGGATGTGATGAGCCGACATCGAGGTGCCAAACACCGCCGTCGATATGAACTCTTGGGCGGTATCAGCCTGTTATCCCCGGAGTACCTTTTATCCGTTGAGCGATGGCCCTTCCATACAGAACCACCGGATCACTAAGACCTACTTTCGTACCTGCTCGACGTGTCTGTCTCGCAGTCAAGCGCGCTTTTGCCTTTATACTCTACGACCGATTTCCGACCGGTCTGAGCGCACCTTCGTACTCCTCCGTTACTCTTTAGGAGGAGACCGCCCCAGTCAAACTACCCACCATACACTGTCCTCGATCCGGATAACGGACCTGAGTTAGAACCTCAAAGTTGCCAGGGTGGTATTTCAAGGATGGCTCCACGCGAACTGGCGTCCACGCTTCAAAGCCTCCCACCTATCCTACACAAGCAAATTCAAAGTCCAGTGCAAAGCTATAGTAAAGGTTCACGGGGTCTTTCCGTCTAGCCGCGGATACACTGCATCTTCACAGCGATTTCAATTTCACTGAGTCTCGGGTGGAGACAGCGCCGCCATCGTTACGCCATTCGTGCAGGTCGGAACTTACCCGACAAGGAATTTCGCTACCTTAGGACCGTTATAGTTACGGCCGCCGTTTACCGGGGCTTCGATCAAGAGCTTCGCGTTAGCTAACCCCATCAATTAACCTTCCGGCACCGGGCAGGCGTCACACCCTATACGTCCACTTTCGTGTTTGCAGAGTGCTGTGTTTTTAATAAACAGTCGCAGCGGCCTGGTATCTTCGACCGGCGTGGGCTTACGCAGTAAATGCTTCACCCTCACCGGCGCACCTTCTCCCGAAGTTACGGTGCCATTTTGCCTAGTTCCTTCACCCGAGTTCTCTCAAGCGCCTTGGTATTCTCTACCCAACCACCTGTGTCGGTTTGGGGTACGGTTCCTGGTTACCTGAAGCTTAGAAGCTTTTCTTGGAAGCATGGCATCAACCACTTCGTGTTCTAAAAGAACACTCGTCATCAGCTCTCGGCCTTGGAATC
>NZ_JACHYG010000027.1:1891-3042 GCF_014192635.1 Pseudomonas sp. Tn43 | reverse complement strand
TCCCGGATTTACCTAAGATTCCAGCCTACCACCTTAAACTTGGACAACCAACGCCAAGCTGGCCTAGCCTTCTCCGTCCCTCCATCGCAATAACCAGAAGTACAGGAATATTAACCTGTTTTCCATCGACTACGCTTTTCAGCCTCGCCTTAGGGACCGACTAACCCTGCGTCGATTAACGTTGCGCAGGAAACCTTGGTCTTTCGGCGTGGGTGTTTTTCACACCCATTGTCGTTACTCATGTCAGCATTCGCACTTCTGATACCTCCAGCAAGCTTCTCAACTCACCTTCACAGGCTTACAGAACGCTCCTCTACCGCATCACCTAAGTGATACCCGTAGCTTCGGTGTATGGTTTGAGCCCCGTTACATCTTCCGCGCAGGCCGACTCGACTAGTGAGCTATTACGCTTTCTTTAAAGGGTGGCTGCTTCTAAGCCAACCTCCTAGCTGTCTAAGCCTTCCCACATCGTTTCCCACTTAACCATAACTTTGGGACCTTAGCTGACGGTCTGGGTTGTTTCCCTTTTCACGACGGACGTTAGCACCCGCCGTGTGTCTCCCATGCTCGGCACTTGTAGGTATTCGGAGTTTGCATCGGTTTGGTAAGTCGGGATGACCCCCTAGCCGAAACAGTGCTCTACCCCCTACAGTGATACATGAGGCGCTACCTAAATAGCTTTCGAGGAGAACCAGCTATCTCCGAGCTTGATTAGCCTTTCACTCCGATCCACAGGTCATCCGCTAACTTTTCAACGGTAGTCGGTTCGGTCCTCCAGTCAGTGTTACCTAACCTTCAACCTGCCCATGGATAGATCGCCCGGTTTCGGGTCTATTCCCAGCGACTAGACGCCCTATTAAGACTCGCTTTCGCTACGCCTCCCCTATTCGGTTAAGCTCGCCACTGAAAATAAGTCGCTGACCCATTATACAAAAGGTACGCAGTCACCCAACAAAGTGGGCTCCCACTGCTTGTACGCATACGGTTTCAGGATCTATTTCACTCCCCTCTCCGGGGTTCTTTTCGCCTTTCCCTCACGGTACTAGTTCACTATCGGTCAGTCAGTAGTATTTAGCCTTGGAGGATGGTCCCCCCATATTCAGACAAAGTTTCTCGTGCTCCGTCCTACTCGATTTCATGGCCAAGAGATT
>NZ_JACHYG010000026.1:0-9232 GCF_014192635.1 Pseudomonas sp. Tn43 | reverse complement strand
GCCGGATAGATGAAAGCAAGCCAAACACGCATCAAAAACAGTATTGCAGAAAAGGGGGTAACCATAGATGTAGGAGCGAGGCTTGCCCGCGAAGAGGCCACACCAGATTATCAGAGCGCAGCAAACCGCTTATCCAGATAATCAATGATCACCTTGGATTCATACATCCAGGTGGTCTGGCCATTCTCTTCGATACGCAGGCACGGCACTTTGATCCTGCCACCTTGCTCGAGCAGGGTCTGGCGATCCTGTTCACTGTTCTTCGCATCACGCAATGCCACTGGAACGTTCAGGCGGCGCAACGTGCGGCGGGTTTTCACGCAGAACGGGCACGCATGGAACTGATACAGGGTCAGGTCCTTGGCGGCTGCATCGACCTGAGCCTGAGCGGCGGCGGGGCGCTGCTTCTTGCTTGGACGGGTGATGAAATCGATGAAGATGATCAGTTGGCCGAGGCCGACACGAAGCGCTTTGACTAACACGTTGTAAGCCTCACGGGGCGAATGAAGAAAGGCGCGCAGCTTACCTGATTTTTCACGGGCGAAAAAAAACCGGCGATCAGTGCCGGTTTCTTCGTGCTGCGAGTTACTTGATCAGGCTGAGAAATTCGCTGCGGGTGGCGGCGTTTTCGCGGAACTCGCCGAGCATCACCGAGGTGATCATCGTCGAATTCTGTTTCTCCACACCGCGCATCATCATGCACATGTGCTTGGCCTCGATCACCACCGCAACGCCCAGGGCGCCGGTGACTTGCTGGACCGCATCGGCGATCTGGCGGCTGAGGTTTTCCTGGATCTGCAGGCGACGGGCGTACATATCGACGATACGCGCGACTTTTGACAGCCCTAAAACCTTGCCGCTCGGGATGTAGGCAACATGGGCCTTGCCGATGAACGGCAGCATGTGGTGCTCGCACAACGAGTAGAGCTCGATGTCCTTGACCATCACCATCTCGCTGTTGTCGGAGCTGAACAAGGCACCGTTGGTGACCTCTTCCAGTGTCTGTTCATAACCGCGGCAGAGGTACTGCATGGCTTTGGCGGCACGTTTTGGCGTGTCGAGCAGGCCCTCGCGGGAGGCGTCCTCGCCCAATTGGCCGAGGATCTCGGTGTAATTCTGTTCCAGGGACATGAAACTACCTGTGGGATTTTACGCAAAGGGCAAGGGTACGGTGACGGACTCGGCGCTGCAAGCATGAAGCGACAGCATCACTCGTCGCGACCTTCCATCATGGTGCGTTTGAGCATCACATAAACCGCTCCGGCGCCGCCGTGTTTCGGTTGGCAGGAGGTGAAGCCGAGTACCTGTGGATGCTGGCGCAGCCATGTGTTGACGTGACTTTTGATCATCGGCCGCTTGCCATCCAGGCGCACCGCTTTGCCATGGGTCACACGTACGCAGCGGATTTCGAATCTGGTTGCTTCGGCCAGAAAGGCCCACAGGGTTTCACGGGCTTTTTCCACGTTCATGCCATGCAGATCGAGGCTGCCTTCGAACGGAATCTGTCCGATCTTGAGCTTGCGCATCTGGCTTTCCTGGACACCGTCGCGGGCCCACATCAGCTCATCTTCGGGGCCCACATCAATGACAAACTGATCGGACAGCCCGTCAACGGTGGTGGCATCGGTGCGCACAGTGGCGGCTTGGCGCAGCTTGGCGATTTGCGCGCGGTCGGCCTTGGGTTTGCCGGTTTCGGCGCGATCGTGCTTGATCGGCTTGACGCCTTGGATCGCGCTTTTGAACAGGGAAAAATCGTCGTCTTGCATATCAGCCTCCGCGAAGGGTGGCCAGTTTACCCAAGTCGAAGCGAATGGGGCGCGACAAAACGTCCGGCGTTGGGCTCAGTCGTGTTTTTTCATCAGGTGCGGTGCCATGTTCAGTTCTTGCGATTGGCGCGAGCGGCGACGGCAGCGGCGCCAAAACCACACGCCGATATACAGCACGAACAGGCCGACGCCCAGAATGATCGCGGCGCCCAGCGGGCTGGCATTCAACTCGCCAAGCGCCGGTGGCCGGCCCAGTAAACTGGCCGCGCCGGCCATCGCCAGCAACACACCGCACGTTGCCAGTAAGGCAGCGAATGCTGCACCGAAGCGAAAACGCCAGTTGCTTTGGCCTTTGGGCCGCAAGCGGCGAGCGTCAAAACCATCGGATAACTTCATTCCGACCTTCCTCAATGGGTATCGGCCCTTCGACCGGAAGTTGACCGGGATGTTCCTGAGGCTAGGGCAATTACAGCAAATGACAGGCTTTTGCGGATGAGCGGCGGCATGAACCGCTCATCGAGGGTCGATCAGATCAGTTCGCGGGTCAGGGCGAGGGTGGCGAAGTTGTCCGCCATGATCGCCATCTCGGTATGCTGAACGTGCTCGGCGCTCAGGACGCCCCCCTTGTAAGGCAGGTCGCGAGTCGCGCAGGCGTCTTCAACCAATGTGCAACGAAAGCCCAGGTTCTTCGCGGCGCGCACGGTAGTACTGACGCTGGAGTGGCTCATGAAGCCGCAGACGATCAGGTCCAGTGAGCCGAGTTCCTGCAGTCGGTCATACAGTTCGGTACCATGAAACGCACTCGGCAGCAGTTTGCCGATGATAATTTCGCCCTTCTGCGGCTCAAGGCCCGGGATGAATTCACCGCGCTCGCCTTGCGGATCGAACAGCCCGCCGACGGTACCGAGATGGCGTACGTGCACGATCGGACGACCGGCTGCACGGGCAGCGGCGACCAGTTGCTTGATGTTCGCGACGGCAGCATCCATGCCGCTCAGGGCCAGGGGACCACTGAGGTATTCTTTCTGGGCATCGATGATGACAAGGGTCGCATGACCCAGATTGGCCGCTGCATAACCACGGCCGCTGAGTTGAAACATCGTTTTTGGAACGGACATTCTGGGGCTCCTTCGAGTGGGGCTTTTGCGACATTGTCCTCTGGCTGAGCGCTTCTGTGAATCGCTACCATCGTAGGCACCGCCGTTGTTGGGTCGCAGCCTTGTCAAGATACTCGTTCTGTTCAATAGCTTGCGAAAAAAATAGAAGAGTCCTACATCTGGTCCGGTGTTTTTCCTGCGTCGTCGTGGCGCCTTTTGGCTGTTAGAATCGTCAGTCGTTTTTTCTGGAGTTTGCCCCGTGATCACTTCCCGACTTCGTACCCTGCGTGACCATATCCGTTGGGCCGTCAGCCGCTTCCATGGGGAGGATCTGTTTTTCGGCCATGGGACCGACAACGCCTGGGACGAAGCCCGTCAACTGGTGCTGGGTGCGTTGCACTTGCCTTGGGAAATTGCCGACAGCTATCTGGACTGCCGTCTGGAAGACGACGAACTGGTCAACTTGCAACGCTTGCTCAAGCGCCGCATCGAAGAACGCATCCCGACCGCTTACCTGCTGGGCGAAGCCTGGTTCTGTGGCATGTCGTTCATTGTCGACGAACGCGTACTGATCCCGCGTTCGCCCATTGGCGAACTGATCGAAAAGCGTTTCGAACCGTGGCTCGGCGCCGAACCTGCGCGCATTCTCGACTTGTGCACCGGTTCCGGCTGCATCGGCATCGCCTGTGCCTACGAATTCCAGAATGCCGAAGTGGTCCTGGCTGACCTGTCGTTCGAAGCGCTGGAAGTGGCGAACCAGAACATCGAGCGTCATGGTGTCGATGAGCGCGTGTTCACCGTTCAGGGCGACGCTTTCGATGGCTTGCCAGGACAACGTTTTGACCTGATCGTGTCGAACCCGCCTTACGTCGATGCGGAAGATTTCGCCGACATGCCGGATGAGTATCAGCACGAGCCGGAGCTGGGCCTGGCCTGTGGCGACGACGGTTTGAACCTGGTGCGCCGCATGCTCGCCGAAGCGGCGGATCATCTGACCGAAAAGGGATTGCTGATTGTCGAGGTGGGTAACAGCCAAGTTCACGTCGAGGCGCTGTACCCGGAAGTCGACTTCGCCTGGCTGGAGTTCGAGCGCGGCGGGCATGGAGTGTTCATGCTGACAGCGCAGCAGTGCCGCGATCATCAGGCGTTGTTCGCGTCCCGCGTCTGACTCTAGAGCCTTCGCGGGCAAGCCTCGCTCCTACGGGGTCTGTGTCGTATCCAAATGATGTGGCACACACAAAACCTGTGGGAGCGTGGTTTGCCCGCGATGGCCGCACCGCGGTCTCAAACCTTCAGCGGTGCGTAGCAATCCAGATCAACAACCCCGCCTGAAACACCGCAAACGCCACCAGACACGTAATGGTAAAACGCAGCCCGGCGTCTTCGCGTTTGTACTTGCTGACTTTTTCTTCGTGCTTCTTCAGTTTGACTTCTTGTTCAGCCAGGTTCTGCTCGGCTTGCTGGAGCATCTGCGCGGCTTCGAGGATTTCTACCTGCTGCAGCTTTTCGCTGTTCCAGTCGCCGAGCAAATCCCCCACCCGCACCTCTTTAACGCTGCCCTTCAAATGCTGGGCGTCGGCGTAGACCACGTCAAAACCGTGCACCCGCAGAAAGTGATCGCGACGCAGGCGAGTGTCTTCGTTCAGCGCATCCTTGTTGTTCAGGTCAGTGCCGTCGACGGTATAAGCGGGCCATCTCTTTTTCGCCCACGTAATGCCCTGAGCAGCCATATAGCGCCCGATACCACGGTTCATCGGCTCGATCTGCAAGCCGCTTTCCGGGCCGAAATGCACGCGTTTGGCAGCGTGATCAACCCAGACATCCAGATGATTCTGTTCTTTGCGCACCCGCTGGCCTGGCAACTTGATGGCCATGCGCAGAAGGCTGTGTTCCTTGCTATTGCGTTCGGCGTAACCGAATTCGACAAAGCGCAACGGCCGTCCACCGGTGTTGCGGTCGGTTTGCAGCGGCGCCAGGCGGAGCATTTTGTGGTGCTCGACGTGGACGTCCGCCCACGGCAGCTCGACCGCTGGCGGTGCGTCTTTTTCAGCGGTGGTGTCGGGTGAAGTCTGGGTATCAGTCATAACGGCGAGATCCTGTCCAAGCCCTGCTTGCCGCCAGCCAGTGGGCTGGCGACAAAGGCTTATCGGCCGTTTTTTTCAGGACTGGAGGGTTAACTGGCGCCAAGTCCGTCAATAAACTCGAGGATTCGCGCACCGAGTTCGGCTGCCAGGGGTAATTGCGGATCTTTATAGGAGGCCAATTGCCGCTTCACGTCGTTGGGCACGATGCGCATCACGTGGTTCATGCCTTCGATCAGCGCCAGTTCGGCATCTGGTTTGGCGGCCTTTAGCGCCTTGGCGTCACCCACGCCGACCTGAATGTCGTTGCTGCCCTGGATGATCAGCGCAGGCATTTTCAGTTTGGCGAAGGCCGCTGCCGGGTCCTGGCGGAACAGCGAAATCAGATACGGCTGCACGCTGGGACGGAAAATCACCTGCAATGGCGGCGGTACGTTGTCGTCGGTGCGGCCGGCCTTGAGGCTGTCGAGCAATTCATTGCTGCGCAGCATCAACGGTGGCGGCAGGCGATTGCTCAACTGCTGGCGCAGTACCTGATCGATCGGCCGGGCGCTGCCAGACATGGAAATCACCGCCGCGGCGTCAACGTTTGGCGCCGCGAGGCTGGCGATCAACGCCCCTTCGCTGTGGCCGAGCAAAATCAGTTTGCCAAAGCGCGGGTCGGTTTTAAGTTTCTGGCCCCAGGCCACGGCGTCGGCCACATAGGCTTCCACCGACAGATTGCGTTCGTCCGGCGTGGCCGCGAGGCTCGCCGCCACGCCGCGCTTGTCGTAACGCACGCTGGCGATGTTGTGTTTGGCCAGCACCCAGGCCAGCCGTTTGAGGCTGTCATTGCGGCCGCCGTCAGGGTTGTTTCCGTCACGATCCGTAGGACCGGAGCCGGAAATGATCAGGACAACCGGCACTGGCGTGTCGGATTTGGGCAGCAACAGCGAGCCGAAAAGCTCGCCGCTGCCCGTGTCCAGTGTGATGGGACGTTGTAAAACAGTGGCCTGGGCCACATAGGGGAGCAGGCCGGTAAACAAGGTAAGGCTCAAGGCTAGAACTCGCAGCATCATCACGCCATCATCGACAAGGTGCCGGTTGGACTCGCAGGCAGCCATAAGGTTCGAGGATGAACTAGTCGGGTAGCCTGCGTATACTGGCGCGCATTACGTATTTTGGTTTCGATTTCACGGAGCGTCCCGCATGTCCGGCAATACCTACGGCAAGCTGTTCACTGTCACCACCGCGGGCGAAAGCCATGGCCCGGCGTTGGTCGCCATTGTCGATGGCTGCCCGCCGGGCCTGGAGATTTCCCTTGAGGACCTGCAGCGCGACCTGGACCGGCGCAAGCCCGGCACCAGCCGCCACACCACCCAGCGCCAGGAAGCCGACGAAGTCGAAATCCTCTCTGGCGTGTTCGAAGGCCGCACCACCGGTTGCGCCATCGGCCTGTTGATCCGCAACACCGACCAGAAGTCCAAGGACTATTCGGCGATCAAGGATCTGTTCCGACCGGCCCACGCCGACTACACCTACCACCACAAATACGGCGAGCGCGATTACCGCGGCGGCGGTCGCAGTTCGGCCCGTGAAACCGCCATGCGCGTGGCGGCGGGGGCGATTGCGAAAAAGTACCTGGCCACCCAAGGCATCGTCATTCGTGGCTACATGAGCCAGCTTGGCCCGATCGAAATCCCGTTCAAGACCTGGGATTCGGTGGAAGAAAACGCCTTCTTCAGCCCCGATCCGGACAAAGTGCCGCAGCTGGAAGCTTATATGGACCAGTTGCGTCGCGACCAGGATTCAGTCGGCGCGAAAATCACCGTGGTCGCCGAAGGCGTGATGCCGGGCCTCGGCGAGCCGATCTTCGACCGCCTCGACGCCGAACTGGCCCACGCGTTGATGAGCATCAACGCGGTCAAAGGTGTTGAGATCGGCGCCGGGTTTGCCAGCATCGCCCAGCGCGGCACCGAGCACCGTGATGAAATGACCCCGGAAGGTTTCCTCAGCAACAATGCGGGCGGCATTCTGGGTGGCATCTCGTCCGGTCAGCCAATCGTTGCACACTTGGCGCTTAAGCCGACATCGAGCATCACCACGCCCGGCCGCTCCATCGACATCCATGGCAACCCGGTTGAGGTCATCACCAAGGGCCGTCACGACCCGTGTGTCGGCATCCGCGCCACGCCAATCGCCGAAGCGATGATGGCCATCGTATTGATGGATCACCTGCTGCGTCACCGCGGGCAGAACGTCGATGTGCGGGTGAGCACTCCGGTGCTGGGTCAGCTTTAATGGCTGACCTTATGGTCGCCGGGATCTGACGACGTTGGCGGCGCTCCCGTACTGGCGGCTTTCCAGTTTCTATCTGTTCTATTTCGCCTTGCTCGGTTCGACAGCGCCATTCCTGGCGCTGTACTTCGATCACCTGGGGTTTTCCAGTGCGCGCATTGGCGAACTGGTGGCGATCCCGATGCTGATGCGCTGCGTGGCGCCGAATATCTGGGGCTGGCTCGGTGACTACACCGGGCGACGGCTGGCCATCGTGCGGTTCGGCGCGGTCTGTACCTTGCTGACCTTCTCGCTGATTTTCGTCAGTAAAAGCTACGCGTGGCTGGCGATGGTCATGGCCCTGCATGCGTTCTTCTGGCACGCGGTACTGCCGCAATTCGAAGTCATCACCCTGGCGCACTTGAACGGCCAAACGTCTCGCTACAGTCAGATTCGCCTGTGGGGTTCCATCGGTTTCATCATCACTGTGGTCGCCCTCGGTCGGATGTTCGAATGGCTCAGCCTGGACATCTATCCGCTGGCACTGGTGCTGATCATGGCCGGGATCGTGGTCAGCAGTTTATGGGTGCCCAATGCGCAACCGATTCAGAGTGAACGGCTGGTGGGTGAGGGGTTCCTGCAGCAATTGCGCAATCCTGGAGTGTTGGCGTTCTACGGTTGCGTGGCGCTGATGCAGATGAGCCATGGGCCGTATTACACCTTTGTGACCCTGCACCTTGAGCAACTCGGTTACAGTCGTGGGCTGATCGGCATGCTTTGGGCGGTCGGCGTGGTTGCCGAAGTCTTGATGTTTCTGGCCATGAGCAAGATCCTTGCGCGCTTCTCGGTGCGCCGGGTGCTGCTGGCGAGTTTCCTGCTGGCGGCGTTGCGTTGGTTGTTGCTCGGTTCGTTTGCCGAATTCCTCTGGGTGTTGCTGTTCGCCCAAGTGCTGCACGCCGCCACCTTCGGCAGCTTTCATGCGGCTGCCATCCAATTCGTGCAACGCAGCTTCGGCGCGCGTCAGCAAGGCCAGGGCCAGGCGTTGTATGCCGCGCTGGCCGGCACCGGCGGCGCATTGGGCGCGTTGTATTCCGGTTACAGCTGGAACGCACTCGGCGCCACATTGACCTTCAGTATCGCCAGTCTCGCAGCCTTCGCCGCTGCCGTTATCATTGCCACACGTATGCAAGAGGACCGGCCATGAACCTGACCTGCGAATATCTCGCCCGAGAAAATCGAGACGGAGCGCGCGCATGAGCGACGCCCTGTGACCGATCGAGGCCTTTGAATTTTTGTTCGAGTGCGAGTTGAAGACGCGCTCACTCTCGAACCATAAAGCATGAACCGTTAAGGAGTTGCCCAGAATGAGCAGCCTGTCCGTTTATCACGTCTCCAGCCCAGAACTGCCGAACAAAGTTCTGACCCACCTCGAGGACATCGCCTCGACCCTGGCCGAACAGGGCGTGCGCTTCGACCGTTGGCACGCCGTGGCGAAAATCCAGCCCGGCGCCGGCCCGGAAGAAGTGATCGCCGCGTATCAAGAAAACATCGACAAACTGATGACCGAGCGCGGTTATCTCTGCGTCGATGTCGTCAGCTTGAACAGCGATCACCCGCAAAAAGCCGAGTTACGCGCCAAGTACCTTGATGAACACCGCTACGCTGAAGACGAGGTACGATTTTTCGTCGCTGGCCGTGGTTTGTTCTCCCTGCACATCGGCGATTACGTTTACGCCGTGCTCTGCGAGAAAAACGACCTGATCGTGGTGCCAGCCGGTACGCCGCACTGGTTCGACATGGGCGAGCACCCGCATTTCGTCACCATCCGTCTGTTCAACAACCCCGAAGGCGCAGTGGCTGACTTCACCGGCGATGACATCGCCAGACGTTTCCCGCGTCTGGAGGACTGAGTAGAGGCCGATCGCCTGTAAACCACACAACCTAATGAAATGGCTACCCCCGCCTCCCCCCCTGTGATCGCCCACTAAGCTTTCACCGGGGGCTCATCGGAGATCATTGCCATGAACAACGT
>NZ_JACHYG010000025.1:0-9718 GCF_014192635.1 Pseudomonas sp. Tn43 | reverse complement strand
GATAGATGAAAGCAAGCCAAACACGCATCAAAAACAGTATTGCAGAAAAGGGGGTAACCATAGATGTAGGAGCGAGGCTTGCCCGCGAAGCTTTTGGCGCACTTGAGGACGCCTTCGCGGGCAAGCCTCGCGCCTACAGGGGAGATTGATGAATCAGCCCGGCGGCCAGTGCATCTGGCGCTGACCGAGCACGTGCATATGAATGTGATAGACAGTCTGGCCGCCTAATTCATTGCAATTCATGACTACCCGGAAACCTTCTTCACAGCCCAGTTCCTTGGCCAGACGCTGGGCCGTGAACAGAATATGCCCGGCCAAAGCCTTGTCGTCCTCGGTGAGGTCGTTAAGGGTGCGCACCGGTTTCTTCGGGACTACCAGAAAGTGTACGGGAGCCTGTGGCGCGATGTCGTGGAAGGCCAGTACCTGGTCGTCCTCATAAATGATCTTCGCCGGGATTTCCCGGTTGATGATCTTGGTGAACAGAGTATCCACAGCTGTTTTCTCCGTTGTTTGGGCTGGGCTGAGTGTAACCATGGGTCAGGCCAGAGCCCAGTCTTTTGCCTTGAGGATTTGATCAGCGCGGACAATGGGCTTTGTTGACCATGCCCGCGATTGTCCGGGTCAGCCAGCGTGAGCCGAGCCGCGGCAGCAATGCGGACCAGCGATTCAGGCGACCGGGGATAATAATGGCGCGATTTTTCGCCAGCGCGCGCACGGTATAGAGCGCGACTTCTTCCGGGCTCATCAGCAAATTGCTCTCGACCAGTTTGTCGGTGTTCAGTTGCGCGGTGCGGAAAAACGCCGTGCGGGTCGGGCCAGGGCAGAGTACCGACACCTTGACCGCGCATTTCTTCAGCTCGACGCGTAAACCTTCGGAAAAATGCAGCACGTAAGCTTTGCTGGCGTAATAAGTGCTCATCCAGGGACCGGGATGAAACGCCGCGACCGACGCGACGTTCAGTATCTGTCCACCGCCCTGCAAGGCCATGCTGTTGCCAATGGCATGGCACAAGCGCGTGAGGGCCAGAATATTCACTTCGATCAAGTCCTGCTCGGTCATCCAGTCCTGGGCCAGGAATGGACCGCAGGTACCGATGCCGGCACAGTTGACCAGCAAATCTATCTGCCGGTCGCCTTCTTCCAGCTCCAGCAAAAAACCGGACAGCCTCAGCGGCTCGCCCAGGTCACAGGCACGAAACAGCACCTCCACACCAAAACGTTGAGTCAGTTCAATCGCAATGCTTTCAAGCTGATCACGCTGTCGGGCCACCAGAATCAGGTGGCGGCCGCGCCGGGCCAGCGCTTCGGCCATCGCCAGGCCGATGCCGCTGGAAGCGCCAGTGATCAGAGCGTAACGGGTCATGCAGTTCTCCATCGCAACAGCTCCGCGCCGGCGACGCAGGTGTCACGGGCGGGGAGCGCTGTTCATTCTGTCGCAGAGTCTACAGCGGGCTCGGCTGCTTCGGCTGCATCATCGGATGAATTTGGTGCTGGTTCGGCCTCATCGGCCGGCGCTACGTCAACTTCGTCGGTGATCACCGCGCTGCTTTGATAGGTGCTGTCGGTGGCGCTTTCGTACTCATCCTTGATCGCGGTGAGGCCTCCAGTCAGCCCGCCCACAAACATGATTGCGATAAACACCAGCCACAGCGAAGCCAGCACCCGGACCGCATTGCTGTTGGGCGGCGGCGGTGCGCCATATCGGTTGGCCGTGTTGTTACCCGGCACGATCATTATGACAAACGGAAAAACGCTGCCCACGATCGGTACAAGATTCAGCAGCCAGAGCCAGCCGGACCAGCCGATATCATGCAGGCGCTGCACACTGAACTGGATGCTGATGAAGGCGAGCACCACGACCAGGATAACGGCCAGCAGGCCCGCGAGAATCAAGCCAGCAGTGGAGTCCGTGCTGATGAGTGCGAAGCCGAACACAGCCAGGACGGCGCCAATGCCAAGCGTTACCAGCGTAAGGGCCATCGTCCAGGCCAGAAAGCGCAAGCGGCCGATACGGCCAACGAAACTGAAGGCCTTGAGCGTAGAAAACTCCGGCATTTTTTCGCCGACAGAGGCGCGAGGTGGTGCATAGGGAGAGTCGGGATCTGCCGTGACAGGCTGATCGTTGGCCGGAGCGTGTTCGTGAACGTCGGACAGGTTCAGCTCGATCGAGGGTTCTGCCTCAATTCGGGCATCGATGCCGGTTTTCGTTAGCGCCTGAAGGTAAACCTGCGCATCGGCCTGTGACAGGTCGCGCTTGAGCGCAACCTTCTGGCCACTGAACAGGCGCTCGATGGCCGCCACGTCGCTTTTGAACAGCTCGGCGAGATTGAGCTTCGCGGTGGTGACGTCAACACCTGGCAGCAGAGCGCCTTCGAAGACGATCTTGAAACGGTTTTCGCTCATGGCCGAGGCATCCTTGTCGCGAGAGTTTGTAATAGACGGTGTTACAACTATGAGTGTAAGGCCCGCCTGTCAGCGCGGCCAGCGCTTGGACAACGCCGCCGCCAGCTCCAGCGCCTTGCGATATTCGGCATCAAGACGCGCGACCAGTTGATCGACACTTGGCAGGTCCTCGATTTCTCCGACGCCTTGGCCTGCGGACCACACGGTTTTCCAGGCTTTGGCCTCATCGTTCAATGGCTTGAGCTTGGAACCGAAGTCCACCTCGCCCTTGCCTTGCAGAGCGGCCATGTCGAAACCGGCGGCCTCAAGGCTCCGTCGCATGAAACTCGCCGGTACTCCCGACACCGCTGGAGTATGGACGATGTCTGCGGCCCTGGAAGTCAGGAGCATCTCCTTGTACGCGTCAGGCGCATGACTTTCCGTGGTGCCGATAAATCGCGTACCGAAGTAGGCCAAATCCGCACCGAGCAACTGCGCGGCAAGAATTTCATGACCATGATTCAGGCAGCCGGCCAGCAGTAAGGTCTTGTCGAAAAACTGGCGAATCTCGGCGATCAGCGAAAACGGGCTCCAGGTCCCGGCGTGACCGCCGGCGCCCGCAGCCACGGCGATCAAGCCGTCCACACCGGCTTCGGCAGCTTTTTCCGCGTGGCGGCGCGTCGTTACATCGTGAAACACCAGGCCACCATAGCTGTGCACCGCATCCACCAGTTCTTTCACGGCACCGAGGCTGGTGATCACGATCGGTACTTTGTGTTCGATGCAGATCGCCAGATCCGCCTGTAATCGCGGATTGCTGTTGTGAACGATCAGATTCACTGCATAAGGTGCGGGGTTTTCCAGTATCGCCAGTCCTGCTTCGATGTCTTCCAGCCAGGCCTTGAAACCGCTGCTTTCACGCTGATTCAGCGCAGGAAAGCTGCCCACCACACCATTGCGGCAGCAGGCGAGCACCAGCTCAGGATTTGAAATCAAAAACATCGGTGCTGCTACCACGGGCAGACGCAAACGGTGTTCGAGCAAAGCGGGCAGCGACATTGGATGTACCCCGGATGATTGATGCTTGTGGGATTAAAACGGCCGAACGACGACCAGAATTACGATAGCCAGCAATATCAGAACCGGCACTTCATTGAACCAGCGATAAAAGACATGGCTGCGGGTGTTTTCGCCACGGGCAAAACGTTTTACCTGTGCGCCGC
Source organism: Pseudomonas sp. Tn43 (assembly GCF_014192635.1). Classification (NCBI taxonomy): domain Bacteria; kingdom Pseudomonadati; phylum Pseudomonadota; class Gammaproteobacteria; order Pseudomonadales; family Pseudomonadaceae; genus Pseudomonas; species Pseudomonas sp. Tn43. Next base: position 6,113 of record NZ_JACHYG010000025.1, on the reverse strand, counting down.
ACATGTGGTGATAGCCGATAAGGATCACCACCAGGGTCAATTTGGCATGCATCCATGCACCTTGGGTGAAATAGGCGCTCGGGTTGAGGCTGATCAGCCAGATGCCGAATGCCAGCGTGGCAATCATCGCCGGTCCCATGATGCCCCGGTATAGCTTGCGCTCCATGATGCTGAAGCGTTCCTTGCTGACGGTGTCTTCGCTTTGAGCGTGATAGACGAACAGGCGCGGCAAGTAAAACAGGCCGGCAAACCAGCAGACCATGCTGACGATATGAAGTGCTTTGAGCCACAGATAAAGCATTTTTGGTTATTCCCAGGTTCACGGTAGCGCGAATAGTAGAGGCTTGAGCCGCCGCACGTCACCTTGACGGTTGTCGCAGGGCCGCGTCGCCCCTATTATCGACGGCTTTCCAGTGGGTTCGTTGAGGGCAGGTTTATGGTCAAGGTCGGTATCGTCGGCGGCACGGGTTACACCGGTGTCGAACTGCTGCGTCTGTTGGCACAGCATCCGCAAGCTGAAGTGGTAGTGATCACTTCCCGATCCGAGGCCGGCCTGGCCGTGGCCGACATGTACCCGAATCTGCGAGGCCATTACGATGGCCTGGCTTTCAGTGTTCCGGACATCAAGACACTCGGAGCCTGCGATGTGGTGTTCTTCGCCACGCCGCACGGTGTCGCCCATGCCTTGGCGGGTGAGTTGCTGGCGGCCGGAACCAAGGTCATCGACCTTTCGGCAGACTTCCGCCTGCAAGACGCCGATGAGTGGGCCAAATGGTACGGCCAACCGCACGGCGCGCCGGAACTGCTGGAGGAGGCGGTCTACGGCCTGCCGGAAGTTAATCGCGAGCAAATCAAGCAAGCGCGCCTGATTGCTGTGCCGGGTTGCTACCCGACGGCCACGCAATTGGGTTTCCTGCCACTGCTTGAAGCCGGTCTGGCCGATACCACGCGTTTGATTGCAGACTGCAAATCCGGCGTCAGCGGTGCCGGTCGTGGCGCTTCTGTAGGCTCGCTGTACGCCGAGACGTCGGAAAGCATGAAGGCTTACGCAGTCAAAGGGCACCGTCACTTGCCGGAAATCCGCCAAGGCCTGCGTCGTGCAGCGGGCAAGGACGTGGGGCTGACCTTCGTTCCGCACCTGACGCCAATGATTCGCGGCATCCACTCGACGCTCTACGCAACTGTTATGGATCGCTCGGTGGATCTGCAGGCGTTGTTCGAAAAGCGCTATGCCAACGAACCGTTCGTCGATGTGATGCCTGCCGGCAGCCATCCGGAAACCCGCAGCGTGCGCGGGGCCAACGTTTGCCGTATCGCCGTGCATCGTCCGCAGGATGGTGATCTGGTGGTGGTCTTGTCGGTAATCGATAACCTGGTCAAAGGCGCGTCGGGTCAGGCGGTGCAGAACCTGAATATCCTGTTCGGTCTGGATGAGCGTTTGGGTCTTTCCCATGCGGGCATGCTGCCGTAAGACGCTATCCTGCTTAGCAAAAAGGCCCTTCGAACGGGCCTTTTTGCATGTTGGTCTGACAATTGGGTTGATTGATATACCGTAACAATAGTTGACCGATTTTCTGGGAGAAGCGGATAATGCGCGTCATCACGCATTATGGCGGCGTAACGCCGGGAGATAGTCAGCATGAGCGTCGAATCCTTCACCCCCACGGCTTTGCAATTTACCCACGGTGCCGCGCACAAGGTGAAGAGCCTGGTCGATGAAGAGGGGAATGATCGCTTGAAGCTGCGCGTATTCGTTACGGGCGGCGGTTGTTCAGGGTTTCAATACGGCTTTACCTTCGATGAAGAAGTGGCCGAAGACGACACCATCGTCGAGCGCGAAGGCGTCAGTCTGGTGGTCGATCCGATGAGCTTCCAGTACCTGGCAGGTGCCGAAGTGGATTACCAGGAAGGTCTGGAAGGTTCGCGTTTCGTGATCAAGAACCCGAACGCTACCACCACCTGTGGCTGCGGCTCTTCGTTCTCGATCTGATCGCACCCTCAGCATTGCCAGGCGCCGCAAAGTCTCAGGACTTTGCGGCGTTTTGCTGTCTGGGGTTCAGGCTCACGCGGGGTAGATGGCGCCGAGTACGCGCAGACCGCGGGCACCGGTGACGCTCGGACGGTTGGCCGCGATACCTTCCAGGCAGCAATGGGCCAGCCAGGCGAAGGCCATGGCCTCGACCCAGTCCGGGTCTATGCCATACGCAGCGGTACTGCTGACTTTCGCGTTCGGCAACAGACTGGCCAGGCGCTTCATCAGCGCGGCGTTGTGCGCGCCGCCACCACAAACCAGCAGCTCCCGGGTATCCGATTGGGCGCTTTGCAATGACTCGACAATGGTCAGCGCAGTTAGCTCGAGCAACGTGGCCTGTACGTCTTCGGCAGCGAAGACCGGTAGCTGCGACAAATGCTGCATCAGCCATGGCAGATTGAACACTTCGCGGCCGGTGCTCTTCGGGCCCTGGGTCACAAAGAATGGATCACTGAGCAGCTCGTTCAACAGGACCGGTTGGACCTTGCCGCTGGCGGCCCATTGACCGTCACGATCAAAGTTGTCGCCCCGTTGTTGGTGAATCCAGGCATCCAGCAAGACATTCCCGGGGCCGCAGTCGAACCCGGCAACAGGCTTGCCGGGTTCGATCAGGCTGAGGTTGCTGAACCCGCCGACGTTCAAAACCGCGCGGTTGCCAGGCCGTTCTTCAAACAGGGCTTCGTGAAAGGCTGGGACCAATGGTGCGCCTTGCCCGCCTGCGGCTACATCGCGGCTGCGGAAATCGCTGACCACGGTGATGCCGGTCAGCTCGGCAAGCAAGGCAGGGTTGCCGATTTGCACCGTGAACCCGCGCGCCGGCTCGTGGCGAATGGTCTGACCATGGCTGCCAATCGCGCGAATGTCATCGGGCTTCAGGTTTTGTTGTTCGAGAAGGGTGTGAATGCCCTGCGCGGCCAGTTTCACCCAGTTCTGCTGGGCAATGGCGGAGCGGGCAATTTCGTCCGGGCCGCTGGCGCACAAGCCAAGCAGCTCGGTGCGCAGGGAAACGGGCATAGGGATGTAATGGGTGGCGATCAGCTTGATCGCCGGGGTTTGCTCGATCAGCGCAATGTCCAGGCCATCAAGGCTGGTCCCGGACATCACCCCTATATAGAGCGCCATGGCTTAGCGTTTACTCGAAGCCAGCTGGGTGGCTTTCTCTTGATTCATGCGCGCCATCAACGGTTGGCTTTGCGCGAGGAAGCGTGAGCGCTCAGCTTTGGAGATCGGATCGGCCATCGCTACCTTCTGCCCCAGCGGATCGACGTGCACGCCATTGACCTGGAACTCATAGTGCAGGTGCGGGCCGGTGGAGAGGCCGGTGGTGCCGATGTAGCCGATCACTTGGCCTTGCTTGACGCTGCCGCCAGTCTTGACGCCTTTGGCGAAGCCCTGCATATGGCCGTATAGCGTGCGGTAGGTATTGCCGTGCTGGATGATCACGGTGTTGCCGTAACCGCCGCGACGACCTGCCAACAGTACTTTACCGTCACCGGCAGCCTTGATCGGCGTGCCGCGTGGTGCCGCGTAATCGACACCCTTGTGGGCACGGATCTTGTTCAGGATCGGGTGCTTGCGGCCCATGGAGAATTTCGAGCTGATGCGGGCGAAGTCTACCGGGGTGCGGATAAACGCCTTGCGCATGCTGTTGCCGTCAGCGGTGTAGTAGCTGCTGTTGCCTTGTTTGTTGGTGTAGCGCACCGCCGTGTACGTCTTGCCGCGGTTGGTGAAGCGTGCGGAGAGAATCGGGCCGTTGCCGACAGCTTTGCCGTTGACGACCTTTTGTTCGTAGATCACATCAAACTCGTCACCTTGGCGAATATCCTGGGCGAAGTCGACGTCATAGCCAAACACGCTGGCCATATCCATGGTCAGGCTGTGGGATAAGCCTGCCCTGGCGGCAGATTGCGACAGCGAGCTGTTGATCACGCCATGAACATAGGCAGAGCGAACGGTAGGCTTGGCGGTAATGCGATTGAACGTATAACCCTTGTCATTCTTGGTCAGGCTGATGCTTTCCGTGTCGCTGACTTTGCTGTGCAAATTGGTCAACTGGCCATCAGGGCTCAGTTCGAACTCAAGTTTCTGGCCACGTTTTAGCTGGCTGAACTGCTTGGCCTGCTTGTCGCTGGCCAGCACTTCATTCACTGAAGTGGCCGGAAGGCCGACCTTCTCGAACAAAGTCGAAAGTGTGTCGCCTTTGCTGACAATCACTTCCTTATGGCTTGGCGCCTTCTTTTCTTCGACGACTGGCTCGGGAGCAGGGGCGGGGATGGGGGCGGCCTGGGCGGTTTCCTGAGTGCTTTCGGCGCTGTTTTCGATTTGCGCGAAGGGAGAGGCTGTCAGCTCATTTGTGGCTTGGACGGCGTCTGCGGCGTCTTGATCTTGTGTCAGTTGTTCTGCAGGGCTTTCCAGTTCAAGACTCAGGGTCGTCTTTTTGGCTTCAACATCACTGGAAGGGAATACCAGAAGCGCCAGGCTAAGAAGGGCGGCGATGCCACTTGCGGCGAGCAGGTGGGTCTTCGGGTAAAGCGGCGGCGCTTTAGACGGTTCTGTGGTCATAGGTAATTTTTGACTTTGAAAAGATGAATTGGAAAAGATGAATGACATGATGAAGACGAAATAACTGTATAAAATATAACCAAATCATCCCTTAAGCAAGTCTGCGAACGCTCTGGCCGTGGATTGGTGTCCGCGCGCCGGCCAAAACTTGTATTTGGTGCGCGATCTTGTATGGTTGTTCCCCTTTGAATCTGAGCCTTGCGGGTCTGTTATGAAGTCGGTTGAAGAGCAGCTAGCGCTGATCAAACGTGGTGCAGAAGAACTGTTGGTCGAGTCCGAGCTGATCGAGAAACTCAAGCGTGGCCAGCCATTGCGTATTAAGGCAGGCTTCGATCCGACCGCGCCGGATCTGCACTTGGGTCACACCGTGCTTATTAATAAGCTGCGCCAATTCCAGGATCTGGGGCACCAGGTGATCTTCCTTATAGGTGACTTCACCGGGATGATCGGTGATCCAAGCGGCAAGAGCGCCACACGCCCTCCGCTCACCCGTGAGCAGGTTCTCGAGAATGCCGAGACCTACAAGACTCAAGTGTTCAAGATTCTTGATCCGGCCAAAACTGAAGTGGCGTTCAACTCCACTTGGATGGATCAGATGGGGCCAGCTGACTTCATTCGTCTGACATCGCAATACACCGTGGCTCGCATGCTTGAGCGCGACGATTTTGACAAGCGTTACACGGCCAATCAGCCCATCGCCATTCATGAGTTCCTCTATCCGCTGGTTCAGGGTTATGACTCGGTCGCGTTGCGTGCGGATGTCGAGCTGGGGGGCACCGATCAGAAGTTCAATCTGCTGATGGGGCGCGAGCTGCAGCGTGGTTATGGCCAGGAGGCCCAATGCATTCTGACCATGCCGCTGCTTGAAGGTCTGGATGGCGTGAAGAAAATGTCCAAGTCGTTGGGCAACTACGTCGGTATCCAGGAAGCGCCGGGTGTCATGTACGGCAAGCTGGTCTCCATTCCGGATGCGTTGATGTGGCGTTACTTCGAATTGCTCAGCTTCCGCTCCATGGAAGAGATCAATGCTTTGCGGGCTGACGTCGAGGCGGGTGCGAACCCACGTGACATCAAGATCAAGCTGGCCGAAGAGATTGTTGCCCGCTTCCATGGCGAAGAGGCTGCGGCCAATGCTCATCGTGCGGCGGGCAACCGTATGAAGGAGGGTGAGTTGCCGGATGATCTGCCAGAGATCGAACTGACTGCTGCTGAGGATATGCCGATTGCTGCTGTCCTTAATAAGGCAGGTCTGGTGAAGAACTCTGCTGTGGCGCGCGATCTTCTGGGGGCTGGTGGTGTGCGTATAGATGGTGAGGTGGTCGATCGCACCTTTATATACGTACTGGGCGCAACCCATGTTTGTCAGGCCGGGAAGAAGGCATTTGCGCGTATTACGCTCAAATCCGAATAAAGCTGAAATCAGGGGTTGACGGCAGATTTTGAAGGCCTATAATTCGCCCCACTTCCGGCGCAGTCGAAACGGAAAACTCCTTGATAAACAATGAGTTACGCGGTTTTC
>NZ_JACHYG010000024.1:13927-17297 GCF_014192635.1 Pseudomonas sp. Tn43 | reverse complement strand
TCCATAGCTACAACGACTACCGGTCGCCGGTAGCTATGGAGAAACTGGCAGCATGAAACCGTAACTGGTGTCCAAAATTAGTTGACCAGTTCAGCTTGCCCGCGAAGAGGCCTGAGCAGGTGACACAGAAAAGCCCGCCCGATCTGCTGAAGATCGGGCGGGCTTTTTACGCCTGGGGTTCAATCAGACGCTTTAAGGATACTGCTGCACTTGACCCTGCTGCTGATATTCCTGACCCGGAATCGGCTTCAGGTTGACCTCGACACGACGGTTCTGCGCCCGGCCATTGACGTCACTGTTGCTGGCTATCGGGTTATCCGGCCCGGCACCGCGTGCTGTCAGGTTGGCGCCGCTGACACCTTGGGAAGTCAGGTAAGTCGCCACACTCTGGGCACGACGCTGGGACAGGTCCATGTTGTGCTGACGGCTGCCGGTGCTGTCGGTGTAGCCGACGATCTCGATCTGGTTCTGGTTGAACTCCTTGAGCGAACTCGCCAGGTTGTTCAACGGCTGATAGAAGCCCGACGCGATGTTCGCCGAATCGGTGGCGAAGGTGATGTTGCCCGGCATGATCAGCTTGATCTGATCGCCCTGACGCTGCACTTCAACCCCAGTGTTGGCCATGCTGGCCCGCAATTTTTTCTCCTGCTGGTCGGCGTAGTAACCGTAACCGGCGGCGGAAGCACCCACCACGGCAGCGCCAATCAGCGCGCCTTTGCCACGGTTATCGTGATTGATGGCAGCACCGGCCAGCGCACCGGCCAAGGCGCCGAGGCCACCGTATTTGGCGGTTTTGCTCATGCCCGTAGAGCTGCCATCAGCTGGACCCTGGTTGTCATAAGGGGTCTGCGATGCGCAACCGGACAACAAAGCCACAGCAGTAGCGACAATAATCAAACGACGCGAGGTGAACATGGAGAGCTCCTACTTTTTTTGCATTCTGGGGTGCAGCGGACTTAAGCAATGAACCTTTGCGGGCGTTGGATCATGGCCAACGCCAAAAATTCCGTCGTGCCTTTCATAACTGCACATTCAGGCTCGTACAAAGGGGTTACTGCGCATTTCATCACCCAGGCGAGTATCCGGACCATGACCGGTCACCACTGTCGCCTCTTCGTCGAGGGTATACAACCGTTGCTTGATCGAGCGCACAAGAGTCGCCTGATCGCCGCCCCATAAATCCGTGCGCCCTACCCCGCGCTTGAACAGCGTATCACCGGCAATCAGCAGCTTAGCCTCGGAAAACCAAAAGCTCATGGAGCCGGGTGTGTGACCCGGCGTGTGCAACGCCACGCCACAACCGCAAGCCAGCTCTTCATCATCGGCCAACCAACGATCCGGCGAGGGCACGGGGGTATAAGGCACCCCGAACATCTGGCATTGCATCTCCAGGTTGTCCCAGAGGAATTGATCTTCTTTATGCAAGTGCAGGGTTGCGCCGGTTTTCTCCTTGAGTTGCCCCGAAGCCAGGAAGTGATCCAGATGCGCGTGGGTGTGAATGATGCTGACCACTTTCAGGCCCAAGGCATCGAGACGCGCGAGGATCAGTTCGTGGTTGCCGCCCGGATCGACGACGATGGCCTTTTTGGTGATCGGGTCGCCGATGATTGTGCAGTTGCACTGGAGGGGGCCGACGGGGAAGGTTTCGCGGATGAGCGCTGGGGTCGGAACGTTCATGGAAGGTCCTGATTAATCAATTTCGTACAGGATACCAGCGCGCATTCCTCAAGACTTAGTGGCGCACGCCGACACAGGTTTTGCTGGACAGTTTTTTGACGCCATCAATTAAAAAAATAATGGCCATGTGATATCAATTGACGCTGGCTCTGGTGCAAAATCGCTTTTTGTAGCGGCCACATACAGGAAGGACCGCAGCTTATTCAGGAAATCCGCATGCCTCGTCCCACTGGTAACACCGATAGCTTGTCCTCGTCGCTGACCGGCATAAAATCCGTCGACAGTCTTATTTCTGGCGTCCAATGGGAAAGCACCAAGTGGTGGATGCCGGGGGCCGTGACTGATCTGACTTATAGTTTCATTTCGCTGACGACCTCTTTTTTCGCTACCAGCTACAGCGCTGACAATGAGTACGCCTCCGCGTATGCCCTGACAAGCGCACAGCAAAACGCAGTTATCAGTGCGTTGGGCAGCTGGAGCGCGGTTGCCAATATCACGTTCACCCTCACCAGCGACACCATCACCAATGTCGGCGACTTGCGTTTTGGTGGTTACTCGCTGATGGACGGCGAGACAGCTGCCTGGGCCTACACTCCCGGCAGTACACCGAAAGCAGGAGATGTCTGGATTGGTCCAGCGACGAACGAGGTCACGCCAGTCAAGGGTTCTTACGATTATCTGACCTTTGTGCATGAAATAGGCCATGCCATAGGCCTCAAGCACCCGTTCTCACCGAACGCATCGAACAACACGGTACTTGACGCATCGCTGGACGATGTTCGTTTCACGGTCATGAGCTACAACGACTCGTATTCGTATCAGCCCACCACGCCGATGCTGCTCGACATCCTCGCGATCCAGAGTCTGTACGGGGCCAACACGCTATGGCAGACCGGCCAGAACACCTACAGCTGGGCGAATAACCAGTCAGTGTTCGAGACTATCTGGGACGCCGGCGGTATCGACACGATCGACGCCAGCAACCAGTTGAATGCCGTGCGCATTGACCTGAACGAGGGTGCATTCAGCCAGATTGGCAAAGCGTTCCTCGACCTCACGACCCTGTCTGCATTCAACGAAGGCCTGGCAATTGCTTATGGCGCAAAAATCGAAAACGCCGTGGGCTCCTCCAACAACGACAGCCTGATTGGCAACGGCCTGAATAATATCCTCAATGGCCTGGCGGGCGCCGATATCATGAACGGCGGCGTTGGCAACGACACTTATCTTGTCGATGATGTCGGTGATGTGGTCATCGAAGGCAGCACTTCACCGACGGAAATCGATACCGCTCTGACTTGGATAAGTTACACCTTGGGCACTAATGTCGAGGCCCTGACGTTACTGGGCAGCGGCAACCTTAACGGTACCGGCAATGCCCTTAATAACGTCATTACCGGTAACTGGGGTCAAAACATTCTGGACGGTGGTGCCGGTGCCGATACCTTGATCGGAGGAGGTGGCAACGACACCTATTTCGTCGACAACGCCGGTGACGTCATTATTGAAAACAGTACGGTGGGCGAACTCGATACCGTGAACGCTTCGGTAAATTTCAACCTGGGCGCCAACGTAGAAAATGTCGTGCTGACCGGCACGGCCAACATCAATGCCAACGGCAATACCCTGAACAACGTGCTGACCGGCAACAGCGGCAACAACACACTCAACGGTAGCGCTGGCCTGGATACCA
>NZ_JACHYG010000024.1:1103-13830 GCF_014192635.1 Pseudomonas sp. Tn43 | reverse complement strand
CTGACCGCTAATGGCGGCAACAATATCATCAACGGTCAAGGCGGTGCTGACACCATGAACGGTGGTGCCGGCAACGACACCTACTTCGTCGATAACATCGGCGACACCATCGTCGAGCTGGGCACTTCGCTGACCGAAATCGACAGCGTGCTGTCCACGCTGGCTGATTACACCCTGAGCGCCAACCTGGAAAACCTGACACTACGTTTCAACGACAACCTCAACGGCACCGGCAACGCGCGGAACAACATCATCACCGGGAATGCCGGCAACAACGTCCTGGACGGCAATCTCGGTGCCGACACCCTGATCGGAGGCCTCGGCAACGACACTTATGTGGTCGACAATGCCGGTGACGTGATTACCGAGACCAGTACCCTGCCCTCGGAGATCGACACCGTTCGTTCCTCGGTCAACCACAGTCTGGGCGCCAACCTGGAAAATCTGGTCCTCACCGGCAGCACCAACCTCGTCGGTTTCGGCAACGGTTTGAACAACTCACTGTCCGGTAACGCCGGCAACAACACACTCAACGGCGGTGCGGGCAACGACACGCTGAGCGGTGGCCTCGGGGCCGACACGCTCACGGGCGGTATCGGCGCGGATACGTTTGTCTTCACCGACTTGAGTGAGGGGGGCAAAGGCGCATTGCGCGACGTCATCAATGACTTCAGCAGCCTGCAGGGCGACAAGATCGACCTGTCACTGTTTGATGCCAATCTCGCCAACAGCGGAGGCAACGCGTTCAGCTTTATCGGCTCGAATGAGTTCACCGGAGCAGGGCAGTTGCGCTTCGTCGATCAGGTACTTTCAGGCAACGTCAGCGGCAACGCCGGTGCCGACTTCGAAATCCACTTGGTGGGCATCAATACCTTCGGCGCTCAGGACCTGGTGGCCTGACATTACCAATATATGAGGTCAGCCCAGTTTGTGAAAGCAAACCGGGCTGCAACATATTGAACGGCCCGACGAGTTCGGGGCATTTTTTTGTCCGTGGTGAAAGGACCGCAGACACGGCCCTATCCCAACACCCCCAACTCCTTCGCCCGTGCCACCGCCTGGGTCCTGCGTTCTACCCCCAACTTACTGTTGATATGGCTGGCATGGGTCTTGACCGTATGCAGCGAAATAAACAACTGATCGCTGATTTCCTGGTTCGAACACCCTTGGGCGATCAGTCGCAGAACGGCCAGTTCACGCGTACTGAGCTGTTCGGCCGCGGGCGATGACTCCAGCGCCGGGCGGGAGGTCATGGCCGGAAGTTTTTCCGAGAGACTCTGCGAAACGGCCGTCGGCGCACAGAGTTGAAGTTGCCCGCGTAGCCAGTCCGCGTGCGCGGCCAGCAAGGGATCAAACGGTTGCAGGACACCTCCGGCGGCCGCTTCCAAAGCCTGAGTCAGCGCCTTGCGCGCCTCGGGTTCGCGCCCACCCGCCAGCAACAGCATGATTTTCTGACTGAGCGCCATCACGCTGAGCATCTGCCGGCCGCTGTGCTGACCGTGTTCATGCAACGCATTCAAGCGCCCTTCGGCGAGCATGGGCTGGCCCTTCATCATGTCCAGCACCGCCTGTTGCAGTTCAATGTGCAGCGGCAGTTGCGGATGGAATTCCGGCGGGGCTGCCGGGTGCTCGCCGTTGTAGGTCTGACCCAATCGCGTGAGCCAGGCTTCGGCGAGGTCGGTGCGGCCCTGGGCCAGCCAGAGTTCGCATTTGACCAGGGTGATCATCGCCAGGTAGTAAATCGGCGGGACATCCCAGATATGCATCAGACGCTCGGCTTCGGCGAGTTCGGCGAAGGCTTTGGCAAATTCGCCGTTGTAGCCATCCAGCCGTGCGATCACGCAATGGCCGATCAGCACGCTGATGTCGCGACAGGCCCTGGCTTCGCCCAACCCGGCTTGCAAACGTGCCCGCGCAGCCTGGGGTTGCAAGCGCAGAGCGAGCAAGAATCCTTCGTATAACGTCAGCCGCGCGCGCACGGCGTACAGCCGTTGCGGGGATAAGCCTTGCAGGCGTTGCAGCCCTTGGCGAACCTCATCCAGTGAGCGAAGAATCTCGCCGCGCGCTTGCAGTACACGAGCGCGGTCGTAATGGGCCAGAGCCTCGAACAACGGATTACCGACTCGTTGTGCCAGTTCAAGGGACTCACGATTCAGCCCTCGTGCCCGCCAAAGGTCGCTGTCGGCAATGGCCAGGTTCGACAATGTCGAGAGGCACATCAGGCGCTGCCCATAGCGTTTGGCCGGCAGGCTCTCCAGCGCTTCGGTGCAATAGCGCAACGTCAGCTCGCGATTGCCCCGGCCCCGGGCGATGATGCCGCTCAGGGCCAGCCATTGCGCCAGCATGGACTTTTGCGCAGTGGCCGACGGCGCCGGCAGGAAGCGGCTCAGATGGCTGGCAAGCTCCTCGGCGGCGTCCAGTTGGCAGGCCAGCCCCAACGCCCAGCTGTAGAGCACGATCAGTCGTGGTGTGCTGATCAGCAGGCTGTCGGGCAGGTCCATTTTCCAGCGCAGCAGCATGCCAACGTTCTGCTCGGCCAGCAGCTGTTCTTCGGAAAGGTTTTGCACCAGATTCGCCGCAACATCCAGATGCCCGGCACGCAATGCCTGCTCCACCGCCTCATCGAGTAACCCTTGGGAATTGAACCAGCGGCAGGCACGCAGATGCAGGCTGGCCGTCGGCACCATCGCCTGGGCGGTGGGCCGGCTGCGCAACAGGTCGGAAAACAAGTGGTGATAGCGATACCAGTGACCGTGTTCGTCCAGCGGCACCAGAAACACCTGATGCGCCAACAGGAAACGCAGGATCTCGGCACTGTCATGGGCTTCGCGCACGGCGTCGCACAACTCGCTGCAAAAACGCTCCTGGGGCGCGGTGTCGTACAGGAATGACTGCACCTCGGCGGGCAGGCAATCGATGACTTCTTCAAGCAGGTAATCGCGAATCAGCCCTTCCCCACCGTACAGCGATTGCGGCAATGCGCCCTCGCTGCCCGCCTCGGAGGCCGCCAGCAACCAGAAGCGCAGCCCGGCCACCCAGCCTTCGCTGCGCTGGATCAAACTCTCCAGCGCCTCGCCACGCAACGAAATGCTGTGCCGATCCAGCAGGCTCAGAGTTTCATCGTGGGTCAGTCGAAGATCCTGCTCATGCAGCTCGAGCAGTTGCCGCGACAGTCGCAGGCGTGCCAGATGCCAGTCGGGACGTTGCCGACTGGTGACCATGACCAGCAGACCATCGGGCAAATGATTGAGAAAAAATTGCAGGCAACGATCAAGCACCGACCCCTGGGCCAGATGATAGTCATCGAGTACCAGTAACAGCGGCGTCTTGGTTGAAAGGTGCACAGCCAGTTCATCGAGCAAACCGTCCAGCCATTCTTCGAAGGCGAACGGCTGATGGCGTTGGCGCATTTTCAGCAGCCCCAGCGCCTGGCTGCCCAGTTGTGGAAAATATTCCTGAAGACCTTCAAGCAGACGCTCAAGAAAACGACCCGGATCGCTGTCCCGTGGACTTAACCCCAGCCACAGGCTTTGCCAGTGATTCGGCAACCCCTGGCAAAACTCCACCGCTAATGAACTCTTGCCGAACCCCGCCGGCGCGCTGACCAGCAATAGCCTGCCACCGAGACCGGCGCCCAGACGCTCGCATAAACGCGGCCGCAAGACATGGCCATCGGGCAGCGGAGGCCGGAAAAAGCGTCCGTCCAATGTGGCGACGGCAACGCTTGCAGGGCCCGGAAGTGGGGACAGATCAGTCATGGCCGGCTCTTGTTTGAAAGGCTGATGGCGGCGTTACAGATGTCCGCAGCCTAGCGGTAAACGAAGAGCTATTGAAGGTTATTGCTACAAATGGCTACAAAAAGACTACGAACAAAAGTGTCGACGAACCGACCAGCCTCGCAGACCCCGTAGCAGCTGCCCAGCCTGCGAGGCTGCGTTCGGCTGCGCAGCAGTCGTCAAACCAGAACTTGCGGTGCATCAGGCAGACCGCGTCAGCCTGATTCACGACTGCTGCGCAGCCGAACGCAGCCTCGCAAGCTCGACAGCTGCTACCAGCGAACGCAGCCTCGCAAGCTCGGCAGCTGCTACAACGATATTCATGAGCTTCCAAAAAAACGCCCCGAACCAGTCGGGGCGTTTTTTCGAGGATGCGGCCTCGGTCTACAACGTATTAGCGAACGCCTTCCTGACGCAAGGCTGCCGGCGTGAAGTCGGCGGTACTTGCGGTGAAGCCGAAGTTATACGCCGACTTTTCCTCGTTCTTCATGCCCAGTGCCAGGTAGCGACCCGATTGCAGGTCGTACAGGGTTTCGAGGGTGTACCACGGCACTTGCTTGTCGTAGTAGTTCTGGGAGTGAGCCTCGGCGACGCGCCACAGTTGCCCGCGACCGTCGTAGTGGTCGACCACCGCCGCTTGCCAGGTGTCTTCGTCGATGTAGAAGTCACGTTTGGCGTAGATGTGACGCTGACCGTCCTTCAGGGTCGCAACCACATGCCAGACCCTGCGCAGTTCATAGCGAGTCAGGTCCTGGTTGATATGGCCGGCCTTGATGATGTCGGCATACTTCAATTGCGGCGAGTCGAGCTTGTAGCTGTTGGAGGCGATGTACATCTCTTTCTTGCCTTCGAGCTTCCAGTCATAGCGATCCGGCGCACCGTTGTACATGTCCAGGTTGTCGGAGGTACGCAGGCCATCGGCAGCGGTCCCCGGCCCGTCATAGGACACTTGCGGCGCACGACGCACACGACGCTGACCGGCGTTATAGACCCACGCCGAACGTGGCTCTTTAACCTGGTCGAGGGTTTCGTGCACCAGTAGCACACCACCGGCCAGGCGCGCCGGCGCGGTCACTTTCTGCTTGAAGTAGAACAGGATGTTGCCCGGGTTTTTCGGGTCGTAATCTTTCATCTTGTCGCGGAAGACGAACTGATCCTCGAAGTACACCAGGCTGAACGAGCCGTTCGGCTGTGGCGTGGCCTGGGTGATCAGACGGGTCACACTGCCACCGCGATAACGGGTGATATGGTTCCAGATGACTTCAACGCCGCTTTTCGGAATCGGGAACGGGATCGCCGTTTCGAAGTTTTCCAGACCGTTGCCGCCAGACACCAGATTGGTGCTGGTGGCGTTCTTCTTGATCGAGGCAAACACCTCATCCGGCACGGTGGCACCGCGATGGGACGGGTAGACCGGCATCTTGAAGCTTTCGGGGTAGCGCTTGAACATCGCGTACTGACCCGGCGCGAGCTTGTCCTTGTACTGGTCGACGTTTTGCGCGGTGATGGTGAACTGCGGTTTTTCACTCGGGAACGGGTCAGCCAGGAAACCCTTGCTGTCCACGGCACCGGCGTTTTTCGGCAGGGGTTTCCAGGCCGGAATCGAACCGTCGGCGTTGCCCGCCATTTCCGCGCCCATCGGGGTCAGGCTCTTGCCCAGCTTGTCCGCTTCTGCCGCCGGGACCGCTGCCATGACGCCGGTTGCCAGCAGCGACAGACCCAGAACGCCAACGTGGAACAGACTTTTTGTTATTTTCATAAATGTGTTCGTCCTGAAAATGCAGTGCTTAGAAGTTCACGCCGAAGCTGAGTGCAACGAAGTCGCGATCATCCACGGTGGTGTACTCGCCGTCGAAGAAGTTGGTGTAGGCCAGGCTCGCGGTGTAAGTGTTCTGGTATTCGGCATCGACCCCCAGGCTCACCGCTTTACGACCTTCCTCGAAGTTGCCGCCAGGGCCTGGCGAGTAACCGCTCACGTCGTGGGACCAGGCCACGTTCGGCTTGAGGTTCACACCGGCGAACACGTCGTTGTATTCCCAGATGGCGCGACCGCGATAACCCCACGACATCGCCGTGGTGAAGCCCTCGTCTTCGCAATTGCGGCTACGGTTGTTGGTTGCAGCACCCGCGCCCGCACCGTTGATGGTGCTGGTATTGAGGATCGCCGAACAGGTGTTGAGGCCGCCGGTAGCCGGCAGTTCACCAGGACCATAGACCGGGTCGCGGCCGTAACGGATTTCGGAGCTGCTTTCCAGGCCGCCAACATGGGTCACGCCCACTTCGCCCACCAGGGTCAGACGGCTGGCGCCCATGACTTGATCGAAGAAGTGCGTCAGCGTGGTCTGGAACTGGGTAATTTCCTTGCGGCGATAACCGTGCAGATCCTGACCCGGTACACCAGGGAGCAGCGAAGCGTTGGCCAAGGCACCGCCCAATGGGCGTACGCCGGCAAACAGGATGTCAGTGGAGTTGAGCTGCACTGGCGCGTTCGGACGGTAGCTGATCTCACCGCTCCACGCCGTACCGGTCGGTAGCGTGGTGGAGAAGCTCAAGCCGTAGAGACGGATGTCTTCAGGGTACTCGACGAAGTACTCGGAATTACCGGCGACCACCAGCGGCCCCAGCGCGCGGAACGCCGCCGGCAAAGCTGCCACGCCGTTGTAGATCGATTGCGGAGCACCTGTGGCGCTGAAGATCGGCGCCCGGCTGTGGTAGTTCATGAAGTAGGCGCCGAACTCGGTGTCGAGTGGTTCGAACATGTACTTCAAGGACGCGCCCCACTGGCCGCTGTCTCGCGCATCGCGATCCGGACCGCGACGCACCAGCACACCTTCCTCGTTGACGTCGACGCCCGCGGCGGCCAATGGGCCCAATGCGATGGCTGGAATGGTCGAACGCTTGTTCAGCACACGCAGATTGTCTTCGCAGCCGTCGGCAATAATGTCCGGCTGGGAGAAGAAGGTGCCGCAGTTATCGACAACCGTCTGATCCCATTCGAGCTGATAGAACGCTTCGGCCGACAGGTTGTCGGTCAGGCTCTGGGACACATAGAACATGTTGACCGGAATCAGACCTTCCTTGACTTCGGCACCTGGACGACGGAACGCGGACACGTCAATCGGGTTGATCGAGTTGATGCCGCCACCGATGAACGTACTTTCCCCCCAGCTCACGACCTGCTTGCCCAGACGGACGGAACCCGGCTGATCGGCAATGGCGTAGTTGTGGTAGACGAAAGCGTCGAGGATCTGGCCACCGGAGGACTTGGCGCCCTCCTTGCGGTTGCTGTCGCTGATGTCTTTGAACTCGCGGCTTTCATCCTTGAGTTCGAAGTCGTACCAGTATTTGCCCCGGACGAAGACACCGGTGTCGCCGTATTTCAATTCAAGGTCATGGATGCCCTTGAAGATCTTCGAGAAGGTTTCGCCGCTCTTGAAGTTGTTGTGACCGTCATCAGACGTCTGGGACAGGCCGTGGCCCCCGTTATTGACGCCGATGAGGTTCTTGTTCGGGCTCTGAGTAGACCAACTGGCCCCGATCGACAGGGATGAGTCGAATTGACCTTCGATCTCACCGACGTTGAAACTGACGCCGAATGCAGGCCCGGCGAGCGAAGAGGCAAGACTGACCGCCAGGGGCAGTTTCGCCCGGCGCCAGAACTGGTTTACTGATGTCATCGACGCTACTCCATGTGCATTATTGTTATGGCTGGGTACTTTTAAAAACGTTGTGGGTGACCGAAAGCCAGGTGGTTCCGACGTCACGCCAAAGTTGCATCGCCCCGTTTTGTGCGCGCTCCGTTCTTAAAAATTCCTTGAGCGGACTATAGCCAGCAGGTAGTAGTGCTTGATCCCTCTAAAGTGTGATTTGCAGCTGCCGGCCACTCTGGAACAGTCCTTTCGCCAGTCCGACACCTGTCGGCACGGCAAGGATGGCTGAAAATTCGGATTTCACAAGTCAAGCGCTTGCTTGGTGGGTCTGGCGCGCCGTTTTCGGCGCGCCAGAAGACGCTTAAAGCGTCGAGAGGAAGGTACTGTTGTTAGCCTGCCATTCGGTGATGTCGACGCGGATGCGCTTCTTGTCGAGTTTGCCGACACTGGTCTTGGGAATTTCAGTAACAATGGCGATCTGGCTCGGGATGGCCCACTTGCTCAGGTGCCCCTGTTCGACGAACGGCTTGAGGTGTTCCTTGAGTTCCTTGGCCCCGATCTCATGCCCTTCCCTGACGACCAACAGCGCAAACGGCCGCTCGCCCCACTGCGGATCGGCGATGCCCACCACCGCTACTTCGCGTACCGCAGGGTGGCGGCTGATCAGGTCTTCCAGGTCCAGGGAGGAAATCCATTCGCCGCCGGTCTTGATCACGTCCTTGATCCGGTCGCGAATATCGATCACGCCCATGCTGTCCAGGGTCGCCACGTCGCCGGTGTGCAACCAGCCTCCGGCCCAGAGCTCCGCGCCTTTCTGCGCCTCGTTGAAATAGCCCTCGGTGAGCCACGGGGCACGCAGCACCAGTTCGCCCTGGGTCTCGCCATCGGCAGGCAGGAAGTTGCCGTCGGTGTCGACGATCGCCGCCTCGACCAATGGCCCCGGCACACCGGCCTTGATCCGGTAAGTAATGCGTTCGTCTTCGGTGCCGGCCATCAGCTCATCGTTGAGGTGCGCGCACGATACCAATGGGCCGGTTTCCGACATGCCGTAAGCGGCGGTCAACTGAATACCCTTGGCTTTGGCCGCTTCATACAGCGCACGGTTGAGCGCACTGCCGCCGATAACGATTTTCCAGCCGCCGAAATCGGTGTTTTGCGCCGCTTTGGCATTGAGGACCATTTGCAGAATGGTTGGCACGCAGTGGGAAAAGGTCACCTTCTCCTTACGCCACAACTCCACCAGATACTCGGGATCGTAACGGCCGGGGTAGACCTGCTTGAGCCCGAGCATGGTCGCCACATACGGCAAACCCCAGGCATGCACATGGAACATCGGGGTAATCGGCATGTACACATCATTGGTGCCCAGCAGGCGCACGCTGTCGATGGAGCCCATGATGGTCGACACGCCCATGGTGTGCAGCACCAGTTGCCGGTGGGTGAAATACACGCCTTTGGGGTTACCCGTGGTGCCGGTGGTATAGAACGTGGTGGCAACCGAGTTTTCGTCGAAGTCTTCAAAGTCGTATTGGGTGCTGGCGGCGGCCAGCAATTGCTCGTATTCGCCAATCAGGTTCGGCAGTTCGGCGGTTTTTTCCGGCAAGTCGGTCAGCAGCAGGGTTTTTTCCACGGTGGTCAGGTGCCCGGCAATTGCCTTGTACAACCCGACGAACTCGCTGTTGACCAGCACGAAGCGGTCCTCGGCGTGGTTCATGGTGTAGAGAATCTGTTCCGGCGACAGGCGTACGTTGATGGTGTGGATCACCGCACCGATCATCGGGATGGCAAACATGCATTCCAGGTAGCGATGGCTGTCCCAGTCCATCACCGCCACGGTATCCCCGGCCTTCACGCCAGCGGCCGTGAGCACATTGGCCAGCCGCGCGACCCGCTCGATGAGGGTCGGATAGCTGTAGCGCAATTGATCGCGATAAATGATTTCGCGGGTTTTTTCGTAACGGGCACCGGACATCAGCAGCCGTTTAATCAACAGCGGATACTGGTAAGCGCCCTCGGCCGGGGGAATAACGCGAGTCTGCAACATAAGAGTCCCTTTTCTGACTGCACGGTCTTGGTTTCTAAAGCTAAGCACTCTAGAGCCCTTGAACGCCAGCCAAATCAGCCGAAGGGATGATTTGCACAGACGTACAGATGCTAGCTTTACGCCAGCATTTGCGGAGATTCATGTGTACGAACGCGCAGCTCCTACGAGGGACCGCGCCGTTCGGCAGACTGGTGTTTGATCAATGCATCTCGGTGAATGCGAGTTTCACGCCGATGGCGACCAGCACCGCGCCCATGGTCCGATCGAACCAGTGCCCCATGCGGGCGAAACCGGCGCGCACGCGTTGCTGGCTGAACAGCATCGCCACCAGGCAGAACCAGACAGCCGTCGCCGCGGCCAGGTACACCCCGTAACCGGCCTGTACCGCCAGTGGCGTGTGCGGATTGATCACTACCGTGAACAGCGACAGGAAAAACAACGTGGCTTTCGGGTTCAAGCCGTTGGTCACGAAACCTGAAGTGAAGGCGCCCCGTGCGCAGCGTTCGCCAGCCTCCTGGTGCAGATCGTCAGTTGCAGGTGGGGCCGGTTGCGCACGCAAGGCCTTGAAGCCGATGTACAACAGGTAGGCAGCGGCGGCCCATTTCAGGGCGTTGAACAGCACGATTGACTGAGACACGATCAGCCCGATACCCAACAGCGAATAACCGACGTGCAGGAAAATCGCCGAGCCGACACCCAGCGCCGTCCAGGTTCCGGCACGGCGACCGTGGGTTACGCTCTCACGCACTACCACGGCGAAATCCGGGCCGGGGCTGGCGACGGCCAGCAAGTGAATCAGGGCAACGGTCAAGAACTCTGTCCAGTACATGGGGGCTCCTTTTGGGCAGCGATCAATTGAAAATTCCAGGATGGACGTCACAGCCTATGGCATCTGTAAAACCTGTGGCCACCGCCAACCGTAATGCAATCCGTAGGAGCGAGGCTTGCCCGCGAAGAACGAAAACGCGGTGCATCAGATACACCGCGGTGCTTGCTTCGCGGGCAAGCCTCGCTCCTACAGTGAACGCAGCCTTGGGCAGCAGCACCATTTTTCATCTGGTAGGCTCGGCAGATTACGCCTTCAGTTCAATGCACAAAAGGTACAGTTGATGACGATCTCTCGCCGCGCCGTTTTTCTCGACCATCCGTCCCTGGACCTCGGCGATCTCGACCTCAATCCATTGCGCGATTGCTTCAGCGAGTTGGAATTGTTCGCGCAGACCACACCTGATCAGGTGATTGAACGCCTCAAAGGCGCCAGCGTCGCCATCAGCAACAAGATTGTGATCGATGCAGCGGCCATGACGGCCAGCCCGGAATTGAAGCTGATCCTGATCACCGCAACCGGCACCAATAACGTCGACCTCGCCGCCGCTCGTGCCCATGGAATCACCGTTTGCAACTGCCAGGGTTACGGCACGCCGTCGGTGGCTCAGCACACAATCATGTTGTTGCTGAATCTGGCGACGCGTCTGGCCGATTATCAAAAAGCCGTCGCCGAAGGTCGCTGGCAACAAGCGAAACAGTTCTGCCTGCTGGATTACCCGATCGTCGAACTGGAAGGCAAAACCCTCGGCCTGCTTGGCCATGGCGAACTGGGCAGTGCCGTGGCGCGGCTGGCCGAGGCGTTCGGTATGCGCGTGTTGCTGGGGCAGATTCCGGGGCGCCCTGCCCGGCCGGATCGCTTGCCGCTGGAGGAACTGCTGCCGCAAATCGACGCCCTGACCCTGCACTGTCCGCTCAACGAACACACTCGCCACTTCATTGGCGCCCGCGAACTGGCCTCGATGAAACCCGGGGCCTTCGTGGTCAACACCGCGCGCGGTGGTTTGATTGACGAGCACGCATTGGCCGACGCCTTGCGCAACGGTCATCTGGGCGGCGCGGCCACCGACGTGTTGAGCGTCGAACCACCCACCGCGGGCAATCCACTGCTGGCCCAGGATATTCCACGGCTGATCGTCACCCCGCACAACGCCTGGGGCAGCCGCGAGGCGCGGCAAAGAATCGTTGGCCAGTTGACCGAAAACGCCCAAGGCTACTTCAGCGGTCAAGCGCTGCGGGTTGTCAGTTGATAAACTGCGGCACTTTTTTTCAAGGAGCAGAGTATGGATCCGCGCAGTGAAGTACTGCTTCGTCAGGCCGAGTTATTCCAGGGTTCGGTGTTGCTGGCCGGTTTGCCCGCCGATGATTTGCTGGGCCGGCTGCCCGATGCCCACGGTTGGTGCTGGCACGCTGGTGACCAAGCGGCGCTGGACGCCCGTTTCGCCGAGCGCAGCCATTTCGGCGTGAATGCGCCGGAGCGCGGGTTCGACAGCGCTGTGGTATTTCTGCCCAAGTCCAAAGACCTGACCGATTACATCCTCAACGCCCTCGCCTCTCGTTTGGCCGGCCGTGAGTTGTACCTGGTGGGCGAAAAACGCAGCGGTATCGAAGGCGCGGCCAAGCAGCTGAACCCCTTCGGCAAACCCCGCAAGCTCGACAGCGCACGGCATTGCCAGCTCTGGCAGGTCACGGTGGCCAATGCACCAGAAGCCAAGTCGCTGGAAAGCCTGGCCCAGGAATATGAATTGCCATTGGCCGAAGGCCCATTGAAAGTCATCAGCCTGCCGGGCGTGTTCAGCCACGGTCGACTGGATCGCGGCAGCGCCCTGTTGCTGGAACACCTGGACAAATTGCCCAGCGGCCACTTGCTGGATTTCGGGTGTGGCGCGGGGGTGTTGGGAGCGGCGGTCAAGCGGCGTTATCCACATAACCAGGTCACCTTGCTCGATGTGGACGCATTTGCTGCTGCCAGCAGTCGCCTGACCCTGGCTGCCAATGGCCTGGACGCGGAGGTGATGACCGGTGACGGCATCGATGCGGCGCCCATGGGTTTGAGCGCGATCCTGAGCAACCCACCGTTCCATGTCGGCGTACACACCGATTATTTCGCCACCGAGAACTTGCTGCGAAAAGCAGCCAGACATCTGAAAAACGGCGGCGAACTTCGATTGGTAGCGAACAGCTTCCTGAAGTATCAACCGCTGATCGAAGAGCACTTGGGCGTGTGTGCGATCAAGGCTGAAGGACAGGGTTTCCGAATCTACCGGGCCAAGCGCGGCTGAAAACACTTTCGAAAAACAGCGCTTGCCCCTGAGCGACGCAGATCCTTGTGGGAGCGTGGCTTGCCCGCGAAGAATACACCGCAGTTTTCAGGTATTACGCGTCATACTTATTGGGCGGCAAGCCCCGCACCCACACGGGCTGACCCGAAA
>NZ_JACHYG010000024.1:0-1093 GCF_014192635.1 Pseudomonas sp. Tn43 | reverse complement strand
GCCGCCAGGCCGCCCCTGATAGCACACCTGAGATATTGAGATTGAAGCCCTTCCCCCCCCCCCCCCCCCCCCCCCACGCTCCCACAGGTTCTGCCACTTAACGACTGACATTGGGGCTTGCCCAATCGGTTTTGCCTAGGCAGAATCCGCTCCGTCCTAGGGGAGTAGTCTCCCACGAGCGCCATGCTCGTCCGGCATACGTCAACATACTTGGTCAAAAGACCATGGCGTATGCGACCCAAGCGTCCGCACCAGACGGCTCGCAGGGTTTGACAAGACCTATGACACGAACACCTTACCCGGGGCGGGAAGGCTGTACGTGTCATAGCCGTGTCGACCCGCCCCTTAGGAAAACCCTGATGATGCTGGACTCCCTGCTCGTTCCCACCGCAATCGTTGCCTTGGCCGAAATTGGCGACAAGACGCAACTGCTCGCGCTCATTCTCGCTGCCCGCTTTCGCAAACCCTGGCCGATCATCGCCGGCATCGTCGCCGCGACCCTGGCCAACCATGCGGCGGCCGGTGCGGTAGGCGCCTGGTTCGGCAGTTTCTTCTCGAATGCGACGTTGCACTGGATCCTCGCCGCGAGCTTCGCCGCCACAGCCTTGTGGACGCTGGTGCCGGACAAGATGGACGAAGACGAAGCCAGCACCGCCCGCAAGTTCGGGCCGTTCCTGACGACGCTGATTGCATTCTTCCTCGCGGAAATGGGCGACAAGACCCAAGTCGCAACGGTGATGCTGGCCGCGCAGTACCCGGATTTGTGGCTGGTGATCATCGGCACAACCGCCGGGATGTTGATTGCCAACGTGCCAGTGGTACTGGCAGGTAACTTTGCGGCGGACAAACTGCCTTTGACCCTGATCCGTCGCCTGGCGGCGTCGGCGTTCCTGGTTTTGGCGATTGTTGCGGTGTACAAGGCGATGCAGAGCAGCGGGTGGGTTTGATGCGGTAGGTCGTTAGACCGCATTATCGTTCTTCGCGGGCAAGCCTCGCTCCAGGTTTTGTGTCGTACACACTTTATGTAATCGACCGGAAACCTAATGAAATGGCTACCCCCGCCTCCCCCCCTGTGATCGCCCACTAAGCTTTC
>NZ_JACHYG010000023.1:0-25297 GCF_014192635.1 Pseudomonas sp. Tn43 | reverse complement strand
ACCACCTGATCCCATCCCGAACTCAGCAGTGAAACGATGCATCGCCGATGGTAGTGTGGGGTTTCCCCATGTGAGAGTAGGTCATCGTCAAGATTGATTCCAAAACCCCTGTTTGCTTATGCAGACAGGGGTTTTGTCTTTCTGGGCTATAGAAATCCAGATCCTGGAGGGAATCGGATTCAGGTCTTGCGCGCCTTGCTGCTCCTTCGTGCCAGCAACTTGCGCCACCAGATATAGATGCCCGTCACTGATAACACTGCAATCAAAACACCTAGCACCGCGATCATCACTTGCCCGGTGAGCCCAATGATCCGTCCTCCGTGTATCGGCAATTGGAGGCGATAAAAACGTTCTCCCAAAGTGCCTTGTCCTGCAATTTCCTGCCCCAGTAAACGACCGTCCGTGCCGTGGAAGAATAGCCAGGATTTCCCATGGGCTTCGGTATCATGTTGCCCAAACCCTGCTCCATAAAAGTTGTACTCAAAGCTGTAATACAACTCTCCGATTGCAGCGGTCAGCCCCAGCTTTTGCCCTTCTTGTAACGCACGTTCATAAGCCTGTTGATAACTCAGCCGCGTAACTCCCAATTCTTCGGCAGGCATGCCTCCGCGGGCCTCGTAAACGCTCGGCTCAATTGGCGAGAACAGTGAAACCGCAGGCTTGAAAACCTGGCTCGGCAGGTTCATGGCGACACTACTGATCGCAATCGGTAGCAATAACACCCAAAGCCACAAGCCACCTGCCCGATGCAGGTCGAAATTTAGCCGGTAGGCATGCCCACCCTTGATCTTCCAGGCCGTCGACCATTTCTTCCAGAACGGTTTCCCACGAGGAAGCGTCAGCCAAAGCGCAATGAAACAATCGACAACCCAGGCGATCGCGACCAGTCCCATTAACAACAATCCCCAGTTATCCGGCAGAACCAGGTTGTAGTGAAACTCCAGGATGAAAGGGATGAAGTTCTCCCTTTGAAAGCAGCATTTTCCCCAGAATCGCTGCCCTTTCTGTTCGCCATTGACCGGGTCCAGATAGAACACCTGATTGGGATCGGCGAAAGGTTTTCCGGTTGCAGGGTCATTGCGCGGTACCGCGGCCAGCAATGCGGTATGGCCCGCTTCTGACGGGTACTCCATGTACCAGACTTGCAGCCTCGGATGCTCCGCTTGCAGCTTGTCGACCAAAGTGCCGGGCGGCAAACGTTGACCTTCGGCAGAAGCTGAATAAAACCCCGGATTGAGCCACTCATCCAGCTCATGATTGAACGCCAGGATGCTGCCCGTAAGTCCGGCCATCAGCAGAAACAGCGCGGTCGCCAGACCAATGTAGCGATGAAGTAAAACCATAAATGCACGCATGGAATTTTCCTGCAGAGACGACAAAGCCAGCCCATGGATTCAGGGGCTGGCTTTTTTTGGATAACCAGTCGTTAGAACTGGTAGCTCACGGTAGCGGCGACATTGCGCTCTTCACCCAGGTAGCAGAAGTTCAGGCTGGCGCAGGAGGCCACGTAGGACTCATTGGTCAGGTTGTTCGCATTCAAACGAACGTCAACGCCCTTCAAACCCACCTTGCCCAGGTCATAGCCGACAGACGCATCGAACAATGTGTAGGACGGCACCTTCAGGGTGTTTTCCGCATCGGCCCAGCTGTAGCCGACGTAACGCACGCCGCCGCCCAGGCGCAGGCCATCAAGCGCAGCGCTGTTGAATTTGTAGTCTGCCCATACCGAGGCCATATGACGTGGCGCCTGAGTCGGCGAGTTGCCCTTGTTCTCGATCACGTCGGTTGCCGTGCTCAACGTACTGATCATCGACTTCGAATATTCGATGTCGGTGAAGGTGTAGCTGCCGAGCACTTTCAGGTTATCGGTCAGCTGCATGTGCGCTTCCAGTTCCAAGCCTTGGGAGCGGACGGCGCCTACAGCGCGATAGAAGTTTTCCTGCGGCAGTTTGGTCGCCAGGTTTTCCTGATCGATGCGGAACAGCGACGCCGTGAACAAGTAGTCGGTGCCTGGTGGCTGGTACTTCAGGCCCACTTCCCACTGGGTGCCATCGGTCGGTGCCAGAGGATTGCCGGCGCTGTCGGCGTAGGAGTTTGGGTTGAACGACTCGGAGTAGCTGATGTACGGCGCAACGCCGTTATCGAACAGGTACAACGCCCCCGCCCGGCCCGTCAGCTTGGTGCGTTTGTCACTGATTTCCGTGCCCGCAGGGCGTCCAGCTTCAGCCAGCCGATTTTCATCGGAGGTTTCAACCCAGTCCTGACGCAGGCCCAAAGAGAAGCGCCACTTATCCATCTCGATCAGGTCTTGCAGGTAAACGCCGGTCTGTTCCAGGCGCCGCAGATAGCTGGTCGGGCTGTAGAAGTCGATGGCTGAATTGCCGTACACCGGATTGAACGCATCGATCGGCGCAAGACCGCCACTGGTCCAGTCGACGACTGTCTTGCGCCGCTGGTAGTCCGCGCCCATCAGCACGGTGTGTTTGGTTGCGCCAGTGAAGAACTCGGCTTGCAGCATGTTATCGACGATGAAGGCGTGGAGCTTTTCGTCGCCACCGGTGTAATAGCGATTCAACTCGTTGCTGGTGGGCGAGGTCCAGCCATAGGCATACACCTGATCGATCTTCACCTTGGAGTCGAGATAGCGGAAGTTCTGCCGCGCGGTGAAGACGTCATTGAAGCGGTGTTCGAACTGATAGCCGAAGGACTGTTGATCACGCTGGAAGCCATCAATGCCCGGTTCGCCTTCGAAGAAGTCTGGGGAGATTCGATTGCCGTTGCGTTGATGGATCGTGCCATCGGCCGGAACGCCGCCGTGATAGCCGCCGTCGGGATCGTGTTGCAGATAGGCTTGCAGCGTCAGGGAGGTATCTTCGCTGAAATCGATGCTCACTGTTGGCGCCAGGGCGAAGCGCTTTTCCTTGTTGTGGTCAAACTGTGTGTCGGACTGATCCGCCAAGCCTGTCAGGCGATAGGCGATACGCTTGTCATCATCCACCGGCCCGCTGAAGTCAAAACCCATGCCGCGCTGGCCTTGGGTGCCCACCGTGGCCTGGACCTGACGGTAGGGCTCATACAACGGTTTCTTGCTGGTCAACGCCACCAGCCCGCCTGGCGAGCTGCGACCGTAGAGCACCGACGATGGCCCTTTGAGAATATCGACTCGCTCGAGGAAATACGGGTCTACCTGCATGGTGCTGTAGGTGCCGCTGTCGCCCATGGATTTGAGGCCATCGAGATAGATGTTATCCACCGAGCCGTCATTGAAACCACGCATCGCCACGTAGTCGTAACGGTGGGTCGCGCCATAAGGGTTGGTCAGCACGCCCGGGGTGTAGCGCATCGCCTGGGACACGGTTTGCGAGCCTTGGTCGTCCATTTGCTCGCGGGTCACCACGGACACGCTTTGTGAGGTTTCCAGCAGCGCGGTACTGGTCTTGGTGGCGATCTGGCTGTGCGTTGCGTTGTAGCCATCCATGCTGCCCAGCGCGTTACCCAGGGCGAAGCCTTTGATGTCGGTGGCAGGCAGTGCCAGGGCTTCGGTTTCTGCGACGGGCCGCAGCACATAACTGCTGCCATCCTGACTGACGGCCACAAGCCCTGTGCCGTTGAGCAAATGGCTCAACGCCTGATCCGCCGAATAGTCGCCCTGTAATCCCGGCGATTGAAGGCCCTGAGTTTGAGCTGGGGTCGTGGACAGCGTGATGCCCGCCTGACGCGCGAATTGATTGAGCACATCGCTCAAGGGGCCGGCGGCGATGTTGTAGCGGTGGCTACTGGCTTCGCTGCCCTGTGCTGCAACGCCAAGTGACGGCGACAGGCCGATACCCAGTGCGGTCGAGAACAGCGCCGCGCGAATGGCGTGGCGCAATACGCCTGATTCCGGGGCGAAATGGGAAGGGTTCTTACAGGTGGCGCGCACAGTCATTGTAGATTTCCGTAGGAAGTCGCTGAAGGCAGAGTTGAATTACTTACTGACTAAGCCGGACTTGTTCCGAAAACCCGCCAAAAATAATTCAGGCCTCTCGCTCCAGCGTCACCCACCAGCGAGTGCGATAGCGTACTTGTACCGCCAGGGTTTGCGGCAGGATGGCCAGCAGCTTGTCGGTGTCGTCGAGACGGAAAACCCCGGACAGCCGCAAGTGGGCAATGTCGACCGCGCAGGTCAGATAACCCGGACGGTAACGCCCGACTTCATTAATGAAGTCTCCCAGGCGCATGTTGCGGGTGACGATCAGGCCGTCGACCCAGGCGCCAGCATCCATGTCCTGCGGCGGTGCCAACTGCGCTCGACTCCGATCGATCAGGTAACTCTGCCCGGCCTGCACCTGAGTCGGCAGCCCATCGGCGGCCCGTGGCGAATGGATGGCGACTGTGCCGCTGGTGACGCTGAGCCGCGTGCAGTCGGCGTCCTGACGAACGATGAAGCGCGCCGCCACACTTTCGAACACGCCGTGACGGCTTTGCACCCGCAACGGTCGATCAAACGAAACCCCTTCACTTGCCTCACCGCATGTCACGACGATCTCGCCGCGAGTCAGTTTGATCAGGCGCTGTTGCGCGGTGTAGTCCAGGTCCACCGCGCTGGCGGTGTTGAGCTCAAGGCGCGTGCCATCCGGTAACTGGAAACCGCGTCGCTCGCCCGTGGCGGTGGCGAAGTCGGCGGTCCACTGTTGCCCGCCGATCACATCCTTGCCCAACCAGGCCGCCGAACCCATCAATAACGCGCCCGACAGCAGCTTCAATGCCTGGCGTCGCCCGAGTCCTTGTGCGCTGTTTTCCAACGTGTTGAAAGCGACTTGAGCGCCGGGCACCGCGCGCAGAGTGCTGCTCAACTCGGCCTGCAAGGACTGCACCCGTTGCCAGGCCAGTTCGTGTTCATGGTGTTCCGCCCGCCAGACGTCGCATTGTTGGCGCAGGCTGGGATTGGTCGCGTTGTTACGCAGGCGCAGCAACCAATGAATGGCTTGTTTGACCACCTGCTGATGGGGCGCGCTGCGACGGGTCAGCGCTGAGTTATCCGCAGGCATCACGCTTCGTACCGCAGCACGTAGCAGTGATACAGCGCGTCGGCCACATAACGTTCCACTGAACGCAGGGATAACCCCATGTGTTCGGCGATCTGCTTGTGGGTAAGTCCTTCGCACTGGGCCAGCAGAAATGCCTGACGCACTTTCGGCTTCAGGCCTTCCAGCATGCGGGCGATGCTTTCCAGCAATTCGAGCACCAATGCCCGCGCCTCGGCGCTCGGGGTTTCGGCCTCGGGCAAATGGGCAATGGTTTCCAGGTATGCGCGTTCGATTTCCTCACGACGCCAATGGTCGATCACCAAGCCGCGAGCAATGGTTCTTAGAAATGCCCGGGGGGCTTTGAGCTCCAGGCGTTCGGTCCTTTGCAGCAACCGGACGAATGTGTCCTGAGCCAGATCCGCCGCATCGGCCGCATTGCCCAATCGCGCACGTAGCCATGCGTTGAGCCACCCGTGATGACTGCTGTAAAGCGCCTGTACTGCAAACTCAGGTGAAGACATGAACGCGACAGCCCGACGTCACAAATGATAATTAGTCGCATTGTCATCAAGGGTCGGAAAATTTGCAACTGCCCTTCGAACAACCACCCACAAATACGGCTATTCGAACGCTCTAGCACGCCGTTCGGCGGGTATCTGACGTGTTTCGTACAAATTCCTAAGATTTCTCCAGCTCGTGCCGACAGACTGGTGAGACATGCGTGCACCAAAGTAGAGCGGCCCCAGAATGCCGTCTGCGCGGTTACATGGAATGTTGAAACCGGAACGCATCCCCACTTTTTGCATAAGAAGCCCATGAAATGAATCTCAAGTTCAGCCATAAAATCCTGCTGGCCGCTTCAGGCGTCGTGGTGCTGGCTTTTGCGTTGTTCACTTTGTACAACGACTATCTGCAGCGAAACACCATTCGCCAAAACCTCGAGTCTTCCGTCGAGCAAGCCGGCGAGCTGACCGCCAGCAGCGTGCAGAACTGGATGAGCGGCCGCGTCTTGGTCCTGGAAAATCTCGCGCAGAACATCGCTCATCAAGGTGCCGATGCTGATTTCCCGGGGCTGGTCGATCAACCGGCCCTCACCTCGAACTTCCAGTTCACCTACGTCGGGCAGGCCAATGGTGTGTTCACCCAGCGCCCTGACGCGAAGATGCCGGACGGCTACGATCCGCGTCAGCGCCCTTGGTACAAGCAAGCCGTGGTCGCCGACAAGACCATGCTGACCCCGCCTTACATGGCCGCGGTCGGCGGGTTGGTGGTGACCATCGCCATGCCGGTGAAAAAGCAAGGCGAACTGCTGGGCGTCGTCGGCGGCGATCTGAGTCTGGAAACCCTGGTGAAGATCATCAACTCGGTGGACTTCGGTGGCATCGGTCACGCGTTCCTCGTCAGCGCCGACGGTCAGGTGATCGTCAGCCCGGACAAGGACCAGGTGATGAAGAACCTGAAAGACATCTATCCGGGCTCCAGTGTCCGTATCGGCAAAGGCAATCAGGAAGTAGAACTGAACAAGCAGGACCGCATCCTCTCGTTCACGCCGGTGAGTGGGTTGCCGAATGCAGAGTGGTACATCGGTCTGTCAATCGACAAGGCCAAGGCCTATGCACCACTGAGCCAGTTCCGCACCTCAGCGCTGATCGCGATGTTCATTGCCGTGACTGCCATTGCCGTGCTGCTGAGTCTGCTGATTAGTGTGCTGATGCGTCCGCTGACCACGATGGGGCGTGCGATGCAGGACATCGCTCAGGGTGAGGGCGATCTGACCCGTCGCCTCGTGGTGCAAAGCAAAGACGAATTCGGCGAGTTGGGCGGCTCTTTCAACCAGTTCGTGGAGCGGATTCACGCGTCGATTAGCGAAGTGTCTTCGGCGACCCGTCAGGTGCATGACCTGTCGCAACGGGTGATGGCATCGTCCAACGCTTCGATCATCGGCTCCGACGAACAAAGCGCCCGCACCAACAGTGTGGCTGCTGCGATCAACCAATTGGGCGCCGCCACCCAGGAAATCGCCCGCAACGCCGCCGATGCTTCGCAACATGCCAGCGGCGCGAGCGAACAGGCTGATGACGGCCGTCAGGTGGTGGAGAAAACCATTTTGGCCATGACCGAGTTGTCACAGAAAATCAGCCTGTCCTGCACGCAGATCGAAACCCTGAATGCGAGCACTGACAACATCGGCCACATTCTCGATGTGATCAAAGGCATCTCTCAACAGACCAATTTGCTGGCGCTCAACGCGGCCATCGAAGCGGCCCGTGCCGGTGAGGCTGGTCGTGGTTTTGCGGTGGTGGCGGACGAGGTGCGCAACCTGGCTCATCGCACCCAGGAATCGGCGGAAGAGATCCACAAGATGATCAGCTCGCTGCAGATCGGTTCTCGCGAAGCGGTGACCACCATGAACGCCAGTCAGGTCTCCAGCGAGCAAAGTGTCGAAGTGGCGAACCAGGCCGGTCTGCGACTGGTCAGCGTGACCCAGCGCATCGGCGAAATCGACGGCATGAACCAATCGGTGGCCGCAGCGACCGAAGAACAGACCGCCGTGGTGGAAACCCTCAACGTCGACGTCAACCAGATCAACCTGCTGAACCAGCAGAGCGTGGCTAACCTCAATGAAACATTGAAGGATTGCGATGCATTGTCTCAGCAGGCCAATCGGTTGAAGCAGCTGGTTGATAGTTTCAAGATCTGATTGAGGTCAGTTGAACCGCGTTATCGTTCAATCGCGGGCAAGCCCGCTCCCACATGGTTTGTGTCGTACACACATCCCCGGTGGGAGCGGGCTTGCCCGCGATTGCGGTAGATCAGTCACCGCCAGAATGAAGCCTTACACAAACAGCTTCAACACATTCCCCATCGCATCATCGGCAAACCCCTGAAGGAAATCCTTGAACCCCGGCAGGGCTTTGGCACCGCCCTGAGCCGGTTCGGCGATGATGGTCCAGATCGCCCGCGACTTGCCTGCTCCCAAGGATTCAACGCTCATCGCCGCCCATAAATTGCCTATGCCCAAGGTGTTGTAGATGAGGGTCCAGGTCATGTT
Organism: Pseudomonas sp. Tn43; assembly: GCF_014192635.1. Taxonomy (NCBI): domain Bacteria; kingdom Pseudomonadati; phylum Pseudomonadota; class Gammaproteobacteria; order Pseudomonadales; family Pseudomonadaceae; genus Pseudomonas; species Pseudomonas sp. Tn43. The sequence continues at coordinate 17,236 of NZ_JACHYG010000023.1, read as the reverse complement.
CAGTGCCTGGTCGTCCCGGGAGTTGAGCTGCTCGACCACCAGGTGATTGTCGTCCTTGAAGAATTTTTTGCGCAGCGACGACACGCCTTCGCCCGTCATCTCGATGTGCGACAGCGCCGGAATGAAACGATCGAAGCCGGCAAAGTTACCGACCACCGCCCAGACTTTCGCCGCATCGACCGGTACGTCCACCGAAGATACGACGTGGCAGCCGTGAGGATTTTTGATCAGGGTATCGGGTTGCAGAGTATTCATGGTTTTGCTCCGTGCAGGTTCAGGGTGAATCAGATGAAGTTGATTTCTTTGAGGTAGTCGCAGCCGCGCCGCAGCAGCGCCGGGGATTTTTCCGGGTAGCGCGCCCCCATCTGCCGCACACCGGCCTGGGCGTTGTCGTGGCCGATCATCGAGATGTCGCCGATGTCTTCTTCGAAGCCGTTGAGGTAGAAACCCAGCACGCCGAACAGCGCGTTGTCGCTGTCGACCCGGCCCAGTTGCTGCTGCCAGTCGGCGACGCTGACCATGGAGAATTCCCGACCGGCCTCGCGGAATGACGCTACGTAGGAATCCCAGCCCAGGGGCTCGGGATTGTGCAGGTTGAACACGGCTTTTTCGGCCTGGTAACGGCTGGCGTGGAAGGCAATGAAACGGGCGAGGAAATCCACTGGCATCAGGTCGAAATTCAGCGCCAGTTCCGGCACTTGGCCGAGCTGAATCGAGCCCTTGAGCATCAGCATCAAGCGATTTTTGTGGGGCTGGCAGACGCCGCTGAGGCTGTTGAAGCTGATGTTGCCGGGGCGATAGAGATTGACCCGCACCCCACGCTCCCGCGCCCGTTCGAGGATCCGCTCGCCGACCCATTTGGACAGGTTGTAGCCATTCTTGATGTAGATCGGCGGTGTCTGCGCGGCGGGCAACTCCAGCACCCGGCCGTCGTCGGAAATCGTGCTGGACGCCGAGAGCGTCGAGACGAAGTTGAAGATCTTCTTGCTGCGCCCTTCACACAGGCGCAGGCACTCGAAAATCGGCTCGACGTTATCCCGCGCCAACGACTCGTAATCGAGCACGTGATTGACGTTGGCGGCGTTGTGCACCAGCGCGCCGAAGGTGCGGTCGATGCGCGCGTATACGTCATCCGGCAAGCCCAATTGCGGTTGGGTGATATCGGCGGCGTAAACGCTGACCCGGCTCAGGTCCAGATGGGTGAGACGATTATCCCGCAGGGCCTGGGCGAAACGTTCGGCCGCGCTTTGTCCGCCGGACTCACGCACCAGGCACGCGACCTCGGTGGCGCCCCAGGCCAGCAAAGCCTCGACGATGTGTACACCGAGAAAGCTGTTGGCACCGGTCACCAGCACTTTATGCACATCACCGCACTGGCTGATCGGTAGCGGATCGAGGTTGAGTTCGGCTGCGGCATCGATGAAGGCCTGGGGGCTGAGCGTTGAAGCGGCGCTTTGCTCGGGGCCATCGAGCAGCTTGGCGAGGGTCCGCAATGTGGGCGCTTCGATGAAGCGATTGATCGACAAACTGCGACCGAACACCTGGCGGATGCTCAGCAGCAACTGCGACAACAGAATCGAATGCCCGCCCAGGTTGAAGAAGCTTTCGTCGGTGGCAATCTCCTCGACCGGCAGCTCAAGCAATTCGGACCACAACTGACGCAATTGCATCTGCATCGGGGTCTGCGGCTGGCACCGCTGACTGGCGACCTGGACCTGTCCCGAGGTTGCGAGCAGAGCCCGTCGATCGACCTTGCCGTTACTGGTGTAAGGCAGGCATGGCAGTTCAATGTAGGCGCCGGGATGCATGTAGCCGGGCAGCGTGTTTTGCACATGCTCGCGCAAGGCCGAGAGGGCGGTGCCAGGCTGCTCTTGCCTGGGGTGAACCAGGTACGCAAGGATCCGTCGCCGTTCATCGACCACCACGGCCACCTGACGAAACAGCTGGCTTTCGCGCAGGCAATGCTCGATTTCCTCGGGCTCGACCCGAAACCCCCGGATCTTCACCTGGTTATCACGACGGCCACTCAGCTCGATCCCGTCATCGGTCCACTGGCCGATATCGCCGGTGCGATAAACACGCAAAGTCTGCCCGTTGGGCAGCGTCAGGTTGAGGTAGCGCGCCGCCGTCAGCGCTGGATCATTCAGATAACCCAGGCCGACACCCGGCCCGGCGATGTACAGCTCGCCGGGTGTGCCTTGAGGCACTGGTTGCAGTTGCTCATCGAGAATCAACACCCGGGCATTGGCGATGGGGATGCCGAGATTGCGATTGCTGTCGCCGACGCAAAATTGCCGCGTGGTGGCCAACACCGTGGTTTCGGTGGGGCCATAAATATTGTGGAATCGGCACTGCGGTGCGAGCTGCTCGATCACGAACGGCTCGCAGACATCGCCACCGGTAATCAGGTGCTCAAGACCCAGCGGTGCTTGCAGCGGCATGACGCTCAGTAGCGCCGGAGGCAGGAAGGCGTGGGTCACGTGCTGCCCGCCAATCAACTCGACCAATTGCTGTGGATCGCGGCGCTGGTCGTCGCTGGGCACCACCAGTCGTGCGCCTTGGATAAAGGTCGGCAGGATATCCAACAGCGACGCGTCGAAATTGATGGTGGAAAACTGCAGCGACCGACTGTTGCGCTGTAACCCGACATGATCGGCGTACCAGGCACAGAAATGGCTGAGGTTGCGATGGCTGAGCAACACGCCCTTGGGCTGGCCAGTGGTGCCGGAGGTGTAGATCGCCACGGCCGGTTCGTCGATATTCACCGTGCGGCGGATCAGCGAGGCCGGGAGACCGGGTTTGGGCGAAGGCAGACGGCGAATGTCCAGCATCGGCAGCGAGACGTCGCCCAGATCGCTGGCGCCGTCGTGCAACAGCAAATCTGCGTTGGCGTTTTCCAGAATGAAGCGCCGACGTTGTGCCGGATGCTGCGGGTCAAGCGGCAGGTACACCGCGCCGTAACCCAGCACCGCCAGAATCGCCGCGTACAGCTGCGGCGACTTGGGCAGGCACACGCCGATCACCACCGGGCGGTCGGTTGCGCTGCGATGGCGCAGCATGTCCAGCATCGGTTGTTGCAAGCTCAGCGCCAGGCTGCGTAAGGACTTGTAATCGACGAGCAAACCATCGACCCACAGGGCCGGTCGCGTTGCGTCATCGAGCATGCGCTGCTCAATGCTGTGCATCACCGGTACTTGGGCGGCGGCCAGCAGCCACGGCACAGCAGGCGCATTTTGGCGGTGTTCGAAGGCCAGCATCTCCAGTGCATCAAGCCCATGCAACAGTGGCTCGGCAGCGCCGATTTCCACTGTGGGCCAATGATCGAAACAGGCCTCATCCCGGGAAAACTGGCTGACCAGCCATGCGCCGCTTTCGCCTACCGCTGCCAGTGTGCGCAGGCGCAGCGACTGGCCGTTGCCGCTGCTTTCAGGCGCGACGGGCTGGCACCACAACAGCCGTTGCGCTCCGTCGCGAAAAACCACCACGGGTTGCGCCAACGTCTCATCCGCCAGGGCATCGAATGACACGCGCACCTCCAGGCGAGAGCGGGCCTGGAGGCCGTGGCAGGGTACCGTTCCGTCGTCGATCAACACATCTACCGGGCCGTGACTGACCGGCGATTCAATACGCACGACACCATGGCCGTGCCGTTCAAGTTCAAGGGCCAGTTCGGCCATTGCCTGGCTGCGGCCAGACACTGCAATTTCGAGGCGTCTCATGGGGCGGATCCTCAGGGGGTCAAATAATCGGCCAGGGCGTCGCGCACGCAAGGGGAGGCGAGCATCGAACTGCTGCGAAAGAAGCGCGTGATGTTGCCCACCAGCGGATGAAACCGGTTGATGGGGTAGGCCAGCGCACTGGCGTCTTCACGCAAGGACTGGCGCACCGATTCGTCGACAGGCAGGTGAGCGATCAGCTCGAAGTCGAATGCCTGCTGCAGATCGCTCGCCAGATACTGGGCGATAAAACCCGGCATCAGTCGCGCTATCGCGTGGCGGTCCTCTTCGGGGGCGCCGTGCCAGTAAATCTGCACCAGCCGCGTCCAGAAACCGGCATGACGCCCCTCGTCCATAAGGTGATCGGCCATCAAACCCTTGATCGAAGCCTTGACCGAATCGTCCCGGGCGAAGGCCGCCACTTCGTTGGTCACGGTGTTTTCAGCAATGGCGATGCAGATCAGCTCTACGGCGCTGAGCAAGTGCTTCGGTGCCCGGGCCAGCGTCGCCGGTACCGCGCGGCTGAGTTCGATCTGCATGGGCAACGGGATTGGTGCGATGCCGGTCATGTCGATGGTCTGCTGCATGAAATCCATCGCCACCAGAGCGTGGTAATCCTCGTCCACCACGACCGTCATCGCGTCGTAGCGGCAGGCGAACGGGAACTCGATGCCGAAGCTGTTCTTGGCGATGCGGCGGGCGGTGTTGTCCACCAGCTCGGTCTCGAAAATCACCACGTCGTTGATGAATTTGTAGAGGCTCTGCACCAGCACAAAGTCGCGCAGCTGCGGGCAGTGGCTGAGAAAGGTCTGGCTGTGCACCAGGGGTTGGCGGCTCATGGGAAAGATCAGCTTGTCGTCGTCTTCGAGCCGGCGCCGGGGTCGGGTGCGGATCGTGGCGCGGCTTTCCCAGGCGTCAGCGAAAGATTGGTAGTGGATGGCATTCATGGCGTCACCTGCGCAACCGGTTGGGTCATGCTCTGGCGCAGGCCATCCCACAGGGCGGCGCGGCTTTGGACGGCGGCGAGCGCGGCGGCCAGAACTTCGGTTTCACGCTGCGGGTCGCCATCGATCAGCCGTGCCAGCAGTTTTTCCGCCGCCGGGCCATGGTCTTCGGAATCGACTTCGATGTGCCGTTGCAGGTAGTAACGAAACGTCGGCGCTTGATCCAGGCCAATGCCCCAGGCATCCAGCATGCGCTGAAACATTTGCGGAATGACGCTTTCCCGACCGTGCACGAACGCGGCAGCCACGCTGTGTGCCGGAGCGTGCAAAGCGGTGTGCAGGGTCTGGCGAACAAACCGGGCCGCCGCCGGTTCAATCTCGACGCTGTCCAGCGCAGTCTCTGGGTTCACGCCCTCCTGTTGCAGCGTGATAAACCGTTCAATGGCTCGCGTGTCCGCGCCGATTTCACGCATGGCGTCCAGATACAGTTCGAAGTGACTGCAATACCCCGCCCCCGGGCGGTCATCCGTTTCCTCGCCCAGCACGATTTCGTTGATCAGACGTGCAGCTTGCGGGTCCGCCGGCGGCAGCCAGGGCAGGTGGACACACGTGAGTTCACGTTGCAGCCGTTTGGTCAGCGACATGAAGTCCCACACTGCAAAAACATGGCTTTCCATAAACCGGCGCAATAAGTTAATTGATGTTATTTCAGAAAAAACAGGGTGTTGACCCAGTTCAAGTTTTTTCAGAGAAAGTTGTTCTTTAGTGGGCTGCATATGAACGTCCTCATCAATGTTGTTTGTCGGCAAAGTCACCCGTTTTTTATAAAGGGCGAGCGGGTGCCTGAACCGAAATCCATGAAATGCCAAAGTTGTTTAAATATTCGCTCTCTGAAGGCTGATGCCGGCTTGCAGGTCATGCCTGGTGGGCCTTTGCCGAAAGAAGGAGCGGTCGATAACGACTCGACGAAGAAAAAACTAATACACGAAACAAGTAGGCGGCAAGCGATATTTTAATTATTTGAAGTTGATGATTTATTGGGCGTGAAGTGGCCTTGTAAAACTTTTTATATAAGTTTTATTGAGGCGAAGTGGCTCCTTCCGATTTGTATTCATCAGAATTGAATAGATTGAGTGAATGCCTCACTCAGAGCACTTCAGGGAACAGGGAATCAAGATGTGATGTTTTATGGGCGGGACGTCGGTCGGACTTCCGATTATCCCGCCTGTTGGCGCCGCTCCTTGCGTATTGGCTTCGATTCGCCTGGTTTTTCTGTCAGGCGCTGACTTCTTTGGTCTGTTTGAATCGATAAACGCAAGAGTGAGCCTAAATCAATGGCAGTGCCATTGATCTGATGGCGGCGAGCGGTCGCGCACACGGCTTCGCCGCGCCAGGCAAGAGCGGACATGGAGAAAGGGGAATATGTAAGAAAGTGATACGCCGGCCAGGTCGCCGGCGAGCCGTCAACGTTTCGTTTGTTCCAGATACCGCCACATGGTGGCGGAGGCTTTTTCCAGATGCTGCTCCAGCAAGGCAACCGCTTTATCGATGTCTTTGGCCATCACGGCTTTGAGCAGTGCGCGATGATCGTCTTGGGTGAGTTTACCCAGCCCCATGGACGACAGATGAAAGCGCAGGAAGCGCTCTTCTTCGTTGAGCTCGCGCTCGATCAGGGCAAGAAGCTTGCGGTTAGGTGCCTTGTGGTAAAGCGACATGTGAAACAGCCGATTGAGTTTGCCGATCTCGGCATAATCGGTTTGCGCTTCCAGTTGCTCGATATATTGGGCCGACCGCGCCAGATCGCTGTCATCGAGCAGCGGAATGGACAGGCGCAAAGCGAAAGACTCCAGCACTGAGCGCAAGGCGTAGGTCTCGACCGCATTGTTGTCGATCAGCGGGGCCACCACAGCACCTTTGTGCTGGATCACATTAAGCAGTGACTGCGCCTCCAGCTGGCGCAATGCCTCGCGCACCGGCATACGGCTTACGCCGAACAGGTCCGCCAATTCCTGCTGGCGCAGGGCAGTACCCCGAGGCAAGCGTCCGTCCAGGATGGCCGCGCGCAGGGTTTCTTCGATTACTGAGCGTGCCAGATGAGCGGGAATCGGCCCGTTGACCTTGATACTGCTGAGAGGGCTAGGCTTCTGTGTCACGACAAACGCACCCTGTTTGGCTGATAAATTCTGGATCCAAATGGACCCTAGTGACTGGCTGACAGGTTGTCAAACGGGCAAAAGATCGCATTACCTTAAAGTCTAGCGTGCCGACGGTGATCTCACCGTGCCATTGTCTTTTGCCGGGCTAACCTGCACCATCAACCGACTTCCACCTGCCGACCCTGGATGCCCCGCATTGGCGGTACGTTTCGCGATCCCTCGGATTTTGCTCTGGCCAGGCTGCGCGCTGCTACTGGCCGGCGTAATGCTGGGCGGGCTGCATGCCGACTGGGATTTTTCGCTGATCAGCCGCCGCGCGCAGGCATTGTACGGGCCTTTGGGTGAAGGGCAGCAGCGCATCGATGCCTGGCAGCAATTGCTGGCCACGCAGAAGCAGATAGACGAGCTGGAACAGCTCAACGTGGTCAACCGGTTCTTCAACAAGCAGATGCACTACGAAGAAGATATCGATCTGTGGCATGAGGTCGATTATTGGGAAACGCCGATCGAAGGCTTATGGAAAGGCGCCGGTGACTGCGAAGACTACGCTATCGCCAAATATTTCAGCCTGCGCCGTCTCGGTGTCTCCAGTGACAAGCTGCGTATCACCTACGTCAAGGCATTGCGCCTGAACCGCGCGCACATGGTGCTGACCTACTATTCGAGCCCGGAAGCCATGCCTTTGGTGCTCGACAGCCTGATCGACGCGATCAAGCCTGCCAGCCAGCGAACCGATTTGCTGCCGGTCTACTCTTTCAATGCCGAAGGGTTGTGGTTGCCGGGTGCCAAGGGCAACAAAAAGGTCGGAGACACCAAGCGCCTGTCCCGCTGGCAGGATGTATTGAAGAAAATGCAGGCCGAAGGTTTTCCGGTCGAGACGACTAATTAGGAGCACGCGCTCAGATGTCTTTGTTCAAACAGCTGTTGATCGCTATCTGTCTGTTCCTGGTGGTCGCCTTCACCGGCAGCTTCATGGTCAGTCTCGAAAGCTCGCGTACCCAATACGTCAACCAGTTGCGCTCCCACGCCCAGGATGCAGCCACGGCGTTGGCGCTTTCCCTGACGCCGAACATCGACGACCCGGCAATGGTCGAGCTGCTGGTCAGTTCGATCTTCGACAGCGGTTATTACGCGAGCATCCGTGTGATCGATCTGACCAACGAGGAGACGCTCGTCGAGCGCAGCGGCATTGCGACGGTCACCAACGTGCCGGACTGGTTCGTCAATCTGATCGGCCTGGAACCGGCCGGTGGCGACGCGCTTGTCAGCCGTGGCTGGGAGCAGGCCGCGCGGGTCGAGGTGGTCAGCCATCCGATGTTCGCGTTGGCCAAGCTGTGGCAGAGCGCGTTGGGCAGCCTCGTCTGGCTGCTGATCTGTGGCGCGGTGAGTGCGGTGCTGGGCGCGCTGTTGCTGCGCCGGCAACTGAAGCCGCTCGATTACATGGTCAAGCAATCCCACGCCATTGCGCGCCGCGAATTCCTCAGCTTGCCCGAACTGCCGCGTACCCCGGAACTGCGGCGGGTGGTGCAAGCCATGAACCAGATGGTCGAGAAGCTCAAGGCGCTGTTCCAGGAGCAAGCCGAACGCAGTGAAAAATTGCGGGCCGAATCCTATCAGGACAACCTGACCGGCTTGGCCAACCGGCGTTATTTCGAGATGCAGTTGAACGCGCGAGTGAGCAATCCCGAGCAGGCCAGTTCTGGCTATTTGCTGCTGTTGCGGGTCAAGGATCTGGCGGGTTTGAACCAGCGGTTGGGCGGTCAGCGTACCGATGAGTTGTTGCAAGCGGTGGGCGAGCAGTTGTCCCGTGAGTGCGCCAGGTACCCGGAAACCCAAAACCTTGTCACGCGCATTCGTGGCGGTGAATTCGCCGTGCTGGCGCCGGGGCTGGTGCGCGAAGAAGCGCTGCAACTGGCGAGCAACCTCGACAGTGCCTTGGCAAGCCTGCATGCAACGGGCGCCACGGACGTGGCGACGGTCGCCTCGATCGGGCTGGCGCCGTTCGCCCATGGCGACTCGCCGCAAGCGGTGATCGGTTTGGCCGACCAGGCACTGGCCCAGGCGGAAAGTCAGGGCGAACCGAGCTGGGCGTGTCTGGATCAAGGCGCGTCGACGCGGGGTGGCGATGATCACCATGCCTGGCACACCTTGCTCGATCAGGCGTTGAATCAGCAGCGTTTCGAGCTGTACTTCCAGCCGGTGGTGGCCAGTCAGGACACGCAGTTGGTGCTGCATTACAAAGTGCTGTCGCGTTTGTTCGACGAGCAAGGCCAGACCATTGCCGCCGGGCGTTTCCTGCCCTGGCTCGAGCGTTTTGGCTGGACCGCGCGGCTCGACCGTTTGATGCTGGAACTGGTGCTCGAGCAAATGGCCGGGCATGACGAATCGCTGGCGCTGAACCTGTCTTCGGCGACTCTGGCGGATCCGCAGGCGCTGAACAAGGTATTCGAAATCCTGCGTCAGCATTCGAGTTTCGGCGAGCGATTGACCCTGGAAATCGGCGAAGAACAATTGCCCGAGCAAGCAGTGCTGGAGCAGCTGACACGGCGTTTGCGCGAGCTTGGGTTCTCGTTGAGCCTGCAGCGTTTTGGTGGACGTTTCAGCATGATCGGCAATCTGGCGCGGCTGGGTTTGGCGTACCTGAAGATCGACGGCAGTTACATCCGGGCGATTGATCAGGAGAGCGACAAGCGGCTGTTCATCGAGGCGATTCAGCGGGCGGCGCATAGCATTGATTTGCCGCTGATTGCCGAGCGGGTCGAGACTGAAGGGGAGTTGGCGGTGATTCGTGAAATGGGGTTGTATGGGGTTCAGGGGCAGTTGTTTGGTGAGCCGAAGCCTTGGCAGTAGCCCACTGATCGTTCCCACGCTCTGGGCGTGGAATGCAGCCTGTGAGGCTCCGTCATAACGGTGTCAGGCGCAACGTCGGCGGTGTGGCGGGAACGCGGAGCGTCCCTTGAAGCGTTCCCACGCAGAGCGTGGGAACGATCACCGCTGAATCTGATGGCAAACCCAGGATGGTGGAACGGGCGCTGGATCACCTTGAGTCGCCGCAATGCAGGCTCGGGCCGAGGTTTAGCGTGAGGTAGCACAGATGATCGTTCCCACGCTCTGCGTGGGAATGCAGCCCGTGACGCTCCGCGTCACAATGGTGCCAGACGCAACGTCGGCTGTGGGCTGGAACGCGGAGCGTCCCTTGAGGCATTCCCACGCAGAGCGTGGGAACGATCGGCGTCGGGCGTTAGATCAACCCTGTCTCATCATCATCGATCAATTGGCTCAACCCGCCCAACGCTTCACGGGCCTGGGTCCGGTCCATCAGCTTGGCTTGCGCAGCCGGCGGCAGGTCGGTGACGCGGATCACACCTTTTTGAGTCAATACCTGAATCAAGTCGTCGAGTACCCGGATCATCTCCAGGTCGCTCTGCTTGAGCTGCTTGAGGCTGGTCTCAACCACTTCATGGGCAAACCAGGCCTGGATTTCATGGTGATCGGCCGGCAGCGTTTCCGTGGCCTCGGCGTAGGCCGTGGCTTCCACACGCACCAACTGACCTTGCGCATCGCGTTGCACGTAAAACATTGAGCATCCCTCGGAAATGGACCAGCGTCGTGCTGTCAGCAGCATAGGCCAACGCAGGCGAGTATGCGGTGCGACGACCAAATCGTCACCCGTGAGGTGGGCGCAAACGTGACGGCCGCCCGGTCTGGGCGGCCGCCAGCTTGTGGATCAGCTGTTGTTGTGATCGACCTTGATGGTCGGGTCACTGCCGGCGATCAACGAGTTGATGCTGGCACTGGACCAATTGTTGCCTTCCAGTTTGATCGTCACGTCCGGGGTGGCTGCTGCGGCGTCGGCACTGTTGAACTTGCCACCGGAGCTCACCTGCAGAGACGAGACACCATCCACCGTGGTGATTTTCAGGAAGTTATCAATGGTGCTGCCGGTTTCGCCCTGCAACAGATCACGCAGGTCGATGCGGTCGCCTTCGCTGGCCTTGAAGTCCTTGATCACGTCGCTGCCGGTGTCGCCGGCCTTCCAGATGAAAGTTTCGGCACCCGAACCGCCAATCAGCATGTCGTTGCCTTGACCACCGACCAACGAGTCATTGCCGCTGCCACCCAGCAGAATGTCATTGCCCTTGCCGCCATCGAGGAGGTCATTGCCACCCTGGCCGAAGAGAATGTCATTACCCGCGCCACCCAGAAGCGTGTCATTACCATCATGAGCGCCAGAGACGTCGAACTCGGTGTAGTGCTCGGTGATGTATTGGTGCACGTTGCTGGTGGTGACTTTGCTGACATCGACGCCGGTCTGCTGGGCCACGTATGCCTGCATGGCCTGATAACCCTCGCCGGCAATGCCGTTGAAGCTCACCAGATCGCCGAACAGAAGGTCGTTGCCGTCACCGCCGTTGACCGTATCGGCGCCCGGCATTGTCGATTCGGTATGGCCGATGATCGAGTTGGCCAGGTCTTTCGGGTCGATGTTGGTTTGTGGCGTTTGATCCGAATCGTACGGCTTGAGATCGCCGAGGGTGACGTCTTTGTTCAGGCCGATGGCCTCCACCGTCGACACGTTACTCAGCAATGTGAAACTGCTGGTGGAATTGTCGATGGCGATTGAATCGGTGTAGCTGCCGGTGCCATCGCGATAGGACAGTTCGTACGTGCCGTTACCCTCGGCATGGAGGGTGCCCAGGTCAGAACTGTGCCAGTTGCCCTTTTTATTCTGAGTCAGCAACGTGACATTGCCAGCGCTGTCGATGGTCAGGGAGTGAGTGCTGTCCAGGTCAACGGAATAAGTCTGCCCCAATTTGTAATTGGTGGTAGTGATGACGTCATCGAGCGTCACATTGCCGTACAAGATCGGGTTGGTCTCTTCACCGCTCTGGTAGTAGGTCGGCTTGCCATCGGTGATGAAGTACGTGAGGTTCTTCGCGCCGGTGTTGGCCATCGCATCGGCACTCTTGAACCAGTTGGCCGTGGTTTTGAACACGTCCTCGTAGTTGGTGCCGCCGCCGGACGACATCGAGTCCAGCACGGATTTGAGCAAGGTCAGGGCGTTCGGGTCGTTCAGGTTCACCGACACTGATTTGTTGACCTTGTTATCGAAGTCCGCCAGGAAGATGTTCACCGTCCCGGAGTTGTTACCCATGCTTTGCTTGAGGGTGTTGAACACCGCAGTCAGCGAATCCTTGGCGGCGCTGATCGAAGAAGCGCTCATGCTGCCCGAGCTGTCGACCATGAAGGCGATGTTGTAGTTGGTGCCCGGCACCACGGTCAGCCCGCCGATGTCGGCGACCATGATGTCGTTGCCGTCGGTACCGGTGATAGTGTCGTTGGCGGCAGTGGCCGTCACCGCGTTATAGACCGACGGGTAAACCGTGACCGGGATCTGCGCGGTACTCGGTGCCGAACCGCCATGGGCTTCGGTGGATGTCGATGTCACGGTCAGGGTGAACTGGCCGTTGTAGTACGGCGGCGGAGTGAGGGTCAGCGTGCCGAGGTTCCAGCCGGTGACGTTGGCTTCACCGTTGGTGGTGGTGAAGGTGTGGCCCGCGCCATCGCTGAGCACCGAGCCCTCCGGCATGCCGCTGATCTTCACGCTCAGGCTTTCAGAGCCGTCGGAGTCGGTCAGTGCCGTTTTGATCGCGGACAGATGAACGCTGGTGCCTTCGGCACCTTCGTTGAGTTTGTAGCCGTCGTAGTAGCCTTCGCCATTGGTGCCGTGCAGGTCGGAAACCGTCACGCCAGAAGCGGCCAGATCCGTCACGCCGGTGTACAGCGGCACGCCGGCACTGCTCAGGTCGATCGCCGCACCGCCGTTGACCGACAGGTTGACGTCATAGCTGCCCGGGCCGCTCTGATTGTGGTGGTAGATATCCAGGGTGTAATAACCGCTGGTGGTCGGGATGAAGGAACCGTTCAGGTTTCCGCCCGCGCCCCAAGTGATTGCGGCCACGTTTTTACCGCCGACGGTCACCAACAGGCTGTCGTCACCGGAGCCGCTGAAGGTGTACGTCTTGCCGGCTTCGAGGTAAATCAGACCAGAGGTTTTCGAGGCGGTGCCGGCCGTGACGCCACCATTGGATTGCACATTGGTCACGGTGCCGCTGGAGTTCGGTGTACCCGCGCCGTCGATGACCGATTTCAGCGTGCTGGAAGACGCGCCGCTGCCATCGGTGCCAAGGCCCGACAGACCGGTCCAGACTTCCTTGATCAGCCCGGTGGATTTGACGCTGTTGTCCGCGACGCTCAGGGATGGCGCGTCGGCAACCGGCGTGATGTCGATTTTCACCGTGCCGGTGCTGCCCAGCAACTGACCGTCGGTTGGCTGGAACTTGATCTGTGCGTAGTCCGCCTGATTGTTGCCCAGGCTGCTGCCACCGTAACCATCGATGCCCGATTCATTGGCATCTGGCGTGAAGCGCAACTTGCCGGCGTCGATATCGGCCTTGCTGAAGGTCTGGTTGGTGGCCACGTCTTTCCAGGTCGCCCCGTCCAGGTACTGCAACTTGCCATCGCCCGGCAGCTGAGTGATTTTCACCCCCAGGTTGGCGGTTGCGCTGTCGACATCGCTGACGCCGAAGGTCGACCAGCCGAGGATCAGCGGGGTGTCTTCGGTGCCGGTGACGTTAACCGGTGCAGCGGTCGGCGCCTCGTTCACAGCCACCACGTTGACGGTGGTGGTCGCGGTGTTGGAGTAGTTGCTGCCATCGGTCACCGTCACGGTGATGATCCGCGGCACGGTGCTCGGATCTTCACTGCTGTTGGTGAAGCTGATGTTTTTGATCTGCTGCATGTAGTCGGCCAGCGTCGCGTTGCCCGACAGGGTCAGGGTAACGGTGCCATCCTGGCTGTTGGCGTTGATGCTGATGCCATTGATGCTGTTGCCCAGGTTCAGCGCATCGCCCGGCTGACGGTTGGTCAGCACGATGGTCGCACCGGTCAGCATCGTGCTGTCCGGGTCGGTGATGCTCAGGTCGGTGTCGCCGATCGACACGCCCTGGCCGGTGGTGCCTTCAGTGAAGGTCACGTTGTAGTTGGCCCCGGTGCCGCCGCTGGAGTTGTTGGCGTCCAGGTCGAGAACTGGCGCGGCATCGTTGTCGATGATCGAGGTGCTGACGCTGCCGTTGGTGGCGCTGACTGCGAGGTTTTCGAAGTTGCCGCCGGTGGCCGAGTCGATCTTGACCACGAAGTTCTCGGTGCCTTCGGTGAGCTTGTCATCCAGCGTCGCGACGTCGAAACTCGCGCTGCTGGCGCCCGCGGGGATTTTCACGGTGTACACGCCGGTGAAGTCCGAACCGTCGGCGGCGGTGCCGCTGTAGACGATTTTCAGGGTCACTTCGGTTTGCGCCGGGTGAGTCAGGCTGACGGTGTAGCTGGCAGTCTGGCCTTCGGTGACCGAGGTGCTACCGCTGATGCTGGCTTCGGTTTTGTCGATCGTGTCGGTAACAGTCGTGACCGCAGCAGTGTTGCTGGTGACCAGATTTTCAAAGTTGCCGCCGGTCGCGCCAGTGATGGTTGCTTCGACGGTGCCGGCGTCTTTGTAGACGTCGTCTTTCGGTGCATCGATGGTCACGGAGCCGGTGGTTTTGCCGGCGTCGATGGTGATCACGGCGCCATTGCTCAACGTGACGGTCACCGGTGTACCGGCGGCGTTGGTCAGGGTTGCGGTGTAAATGATCTGGCTACCTTCAGCGACCGAGTTGGTCGCGCTCAGGCTGAGGTTAGTCGTGTCGACGATGTCGGTCACGATGGTGCTGACCGGCGTTTTATCCGCTACCAGGTTTTCGTAGTTACCGCCGCTGACGCTGGTGATCGAGTTGGTCAGCGGAGCATGACCGGCCAAGGCGTCGTTCGGTGCGGTGGCGGTCACGGTACCGGTGGTTTTACCGACTTCGATAGTGATTGTCTGGCCGTTGGCCAGGGATACGGTGACCGGGTTGCCTGTCACCGGCGCACCGACAGTCGCGGTGTAGATGACGGTACCGCCTTCAGTTGCCGAAGCGGTGGCGTCCAGGGTCACGGTCGAGGTGTCGAACGTGTCGGTGATGCTGGTGACGGCTGGGGCAGTGCTTGGCACCAGGTTTTCGAAATTGCCCCCGGTGGCGCCAGTGATGGTTGCTTCGACGGTGCCGGCGTCTTTGTAGACGTCGTCTTTCGGTGCATCGATGGTCACGGAACCGGTGGTTTTGCCCGCTTCAATGGTGATCACGGCGCCGTTCGACAGGGTCACTGTGACTGGTGTACCGGCCGCATTGGTCAGGGTGGCGGTGTAGGTGATCTGGCCGCCTTCATCCACGGTGCCGGTCGCCGTCAGCGACAGGTTGGTGGTATCCGCAGTATCGGTCACCGAGGTGTCCGCCGACTTGCCGTCGACGTCCAGCTTCTCGTAGTTGCCGCCGGTGGCGCCGTCGATCTTGACGCTCAGGGAGCTGCCGCCCGCCAATGCATCGTTTGGCGCAACGAAGTTGACAGAACCGCTGCTCGAGCCGACCGGGATGGTGATGGTCTGGCCGTTGGACAGGGTGACGACGACTGGCGAGCCGGTGACCGGTGCGCTGACGGAGGCGGTGTAAACCACGGTGCCGCCTTCAGCGACGGTGGACGTCGCCGTCAGATTGACCGTCGAAGTGTCGAGGGTGTCATTGACGGTGGTCACCGCCGGGGTGTCGCTGGTGACCAGATTTTCGAAGTTGCCGCCGGTCGCGCCTTTGATCGTCGCTTCGACGGTGCCGGCGTCTTTGTAGACGTCGTCCTTCGGTGCATCGATGGTCACGGAACCGGTGGTTTTGCCCGCTTCAATGGTGATCACGGCGCCGTTCGACAAGGTCACGGTCACTGGTGTGCCGGCGGCGTTGGTCAGGGTCGCGGTGTAGGTGATCTGGCCGCCTTCATCCACGGTGCCGGTCGCCGTCAGCGACAGGTTGGTGGTGTCCGCAGTATCGGTCACCGAGGTGTCCGCCGACTTGCCGTCGATGTCCAGCCTCTCGTAATTGCCGCCGGTGGCGCCGTCGATCTTGACGCTCAGTGAACCGCCACCGGTCAGGGCATCGTTCGGCGCGGTGAAGTTGACGCTGGCGCTGCTCGAGCCGACCGGGATGGTAATAGTCTGGCCGTTGGACAGGGTCACAACCACCGGCGAGCCGGTCACCGGAGCAGAGACCGAGGCGGTGTAAACCACGGTCCCGCCTTCAGCGATACTCGAAGTGGCACTCAGCGAAACGGTGCTGGTATTGAGGGTGTCATTGACAGTGGTCACCGCTGGGGTGTCGCTGGTGACCAGATTTTCGAAGTTTCCGCCCGCGGCGTCCTTGATGGTCACTTCAACTTGGCCGGCGTCTTTGTAGACGTCGTCTTTTGGCGCATCGACGGTTACGGAACCGGTGGTTTTGCCCGCTTCAATGGTGATCACGGCACCGTTCGACAAGGTCACGGTCACTGGTGTGCCAGCCGCATTGGTCAGGGTCGCGGTGTAAGTGATCTGGCCACCCTCATCCACGGTGCCGGTCGCCGTCAGCGACAGGTTGGTGGTATCCGCAGTATCGGTCACCGAGGTGTCCGCCGACTTGCCGTCGATTTCCAGTTTTTCGTAGTTGCCGCCGGTGGCGCCGTCGATCTTGACGCTCAGGGAGCTGCCACCCGCCAATGCATCGTTTGGCGCAACGAAGTTGACAGAACCGCTGCTCGAGCCGACCGGGATGGTGATGGTCTGGCCGTTGGACAGGGTGACGACGACTGGCGAGCCGGTGACCGGTGCGCTGACGGAGGCGGTGTAAACCACGGTGCCGCCTTCAGCGACGGTGGACGTCGCCGTCAGATTGACCGTCGAAGTGTCGAGGGTGTCATTGACGGTGGTCACCGCCGGGGTGTCGCTGGTGACCAGATTTTCGAAGTTGCCGCCGGTCGCGCCTTTGATCGTCGCTTCGACGGTGCCGGCGTCTTTGTAGACGTCGTCCTTCGGTGCATCGATGGTCACGGAGCCGGTGGTTTTACCTGCTTCAATGGTGATCACGGCGCCGTTCGACAGGGTCACGGTCACCGGAGTCCCGGCCGCATTGGTCAGGGTCGCGGTGTAGGTGATCTGGCCGCCTTCGTCCACGGCACCGGTCGCCGTCAGCGACAGGTTGGTGGTGTCAGCGATATCGGTCACCGAGGTGTCCGCCGATTTGCCGTCGATTTCCAGTTTTTCGTAGTTGCCGCCGGTGGCGCCGTCGATCTTGACGCTCAGCGAGCTGCCGCCAGCCAAGGCATCGTTCGGCGCGGTGAAGTTGACGCTGGCGCTGCTCGAGCCGACCGGAATGGTGATGGTCTGGCCGTTGGACAGGGTCACAACCACCGGCGAACCGGTGACTGGCGAAGTCACGGAGGCGGTGTAAACCACGGTGCCGCCTTCAGCGACACTCGAAGTGGCGGT
>NZ_JACHYG010000022.1:0-43016 GCF_014192635.1 Pseudomonas sp. Tn43 | reverse complement strand
TGTTGACTATCAGTCTGACTCCACAAGCACCCACACGAATTGCTTGATTCAGTTGTTAAAGAGCGGTTGGTTAAGATCTTTCGTCTCAACCGAGGGGCGAATTCTACAGCAGCCTTATCTTCCGTCAAGCTTTTTTTGAATAATTTCTCTTGCTATTCAACCGCTTATGCCTCCGTTCAGCCTCTACCCCTCGTCAGCGGGAGACGAATGGAATGTTTCGTCAGGCGCTATGCAAGTGGGTGGTCAAGTGCAGTGCAATTTCGCACACAGTACCAGACAGCACGAAAGCCAGCGCATCGGCATAAGATTTTTTACTCATATCCATTGATTCCTTTTCCTGTGCAGAACGGCCCCGGCTCGGGCACAATCACCGCCCCGCTCCTTTTTCATCCAAGACCCCATGAAACTCCTCAACACCTACGAAGACCGTGACGAAGCCGAAGAAGCCGCCGAGAAGCTGACCGGCGACAAGCGCCTGGCCAGTGAGCGTGACGCTACCGTGGTCATCTATAACCTGTTCGGCATCCCCAGCTGGGGCAACTTTCATCGCCTGGGCATGTACAATCTGGGTGAGCTAAAGACCCTGCTGGATCGTCGTGCCAGCTGGCAGTCCATCCACCAAACCCGGCATACAGAGATCATTACCACCTTGAAGACCGTAGGAAAAAACTACGGAATTGAGCTGCCTGGACACTGGCTGTAGCCCTTCAAACGGAATTACTTTCCAGGGCCTACTCAGCCAGTGCAATCAAGCTTTTCCTCAACCCTTTCTTTAAAGATCTACTTTGGTTTCTAAGCAGCCTTGCAGACTCCGGTCGTTCGCGCGATGTCGAACCAGCTGTCGGGCTTCTGGAAAAGTCCAGACCCCGTCAGCTCTTAATGACCGAACCGTTGTCAATGGAGATCAACAGCCCTCTTAAAACTTACACTACTCATTCGAAAATCCCTCTCTATTCCGCATACTTCATCAGAACTGGTCGCTGTCAGCATCACGCCTCCTGGGCCAAAATCTCTACATAGGCAATTAGCTCGGCAGAGTAGCTGCCATCACCGTTTACAGCTCCTTTGTGCTTTAGCTCGCGCTGCAGCGTTGGCTCAACCACGCGTGAGAAAAGTTCAAGCCGCTGTTCAGGCGAAAACTTCGGCGTGGCGGCTGGCGCTTTTAAGTAGCGTTCACATTGACGCTCCAGCGAAGGCATCCGTGTACCATCCTGCGTGACGGCAATAGGCTGCACCATCACACGGCGCTCGCCGTTTCCGGTTGAGACCTCAATCAGCCAGAATGACAACAGCACCGGTGATTCAACATCCCCGGCAACCGCAATACCAAGATCTTCCGGCGGAGCACTGCGCCAACGACCAAGTTCTTCCTGCACCAGCGGATGATCCAGCCCCATTAGCTCAACATCGTCGCGGCTCGTAGCTGTGTCACGGCTCAAGGTGAACTGAACACGGCGAGCACCGTCAATGGTCACAAGGTCATAGCTCTCGTCGTCAACCTTGACGAGCCGCTGCTGGCGATCCGCCACGGCGGCCGACATGAAGCGTACCAACCGATCCAAGCTCGACGATACATCGGAGAAAGGCTTGTAGTCGTCAAGACTGAAGCCTTCGAGGTCTTGGAACAGATCAAACACTACCTGTCGCGCTTCGCGCGAATTGGACAGGGCGGCTTCAAGCTCCACCTGTGTGCGCTTCAATTCAGGGTCTGACAGCGCCTCTTGGTACAGGCGGTCGTAGTTGAGCCGCTCAGACAGTTGGCCAAGAATCTGCGCACGCAGATCTTCGGCGACGTTGCCTTGGTCATCGACCTTGCCGACGGTCTTGGCGATCTCTGTCAATTTCTCCTCCAGCAGCAGGAAAATCCGCCCCTCGATGGTGTCCGACAAGACGAGATTGTAAACCTGCGCCGTGTGGCTCTGACCGTAGCGGTGGATGCGACCGATACGCTGTTCCACGTCCATCGGATTCCACGGCAGGTCGAAATTGAACAGGATACGCGCAAATTGCAGATTGATACCTTCACGACCAGCAGCCGTACAGACCAGCACGCGAGGGCCATCTTTCTGCCGGAAGCGGCGCTCTGCCGCAATCTTGGCTCCATGATCGCCGCCTCGAAGTACCACCACACCTTGTCCGGGGAAAGTCTGATCAATCTCCCGCGCAATCAAATCCACCGTCCCCAGGTAAGTGGCGAAAATCACGATTTTTTCATTCGGATTCCGCTGCCACAAAATGCCAAGGCCATCGAGCAGCTTCTGTGCCTTGGTCTCGCGCTGCTGCGGGAATACCTTGAGAAGATCGCCAATTCGTAGCCGTTCCTCGGGCAGGTGCAGCTCCACAACAGCCGATGCAGCCTCCTCAGCGTGTGTGGCCGAGTACTCGCTGCCATAGGGGTCGGAGGCAAGCTCCAGCGCTTCTTCGTCAAGCTTCTTGACCAACCGGTACTTAAGATCAGCTAGCACACGTTCGACCTCGCTACGCCCAATACTGTCACGCGCGAATTTGAACTCTTCATGGATCAGTTCGCGCGCTTCATCGGTCAGACGCTCACGACCCTCAATATCCAGGTCTTTGTCCCGCAGCAATGCCTCGTGCAAAGTCAGCATCAATAGACGGCGCTTTAGCGTTCGCCGCACGGCGGCGAAGCTTGATGCGGCAATCTTTTGGAAGATTGCCATCAAAAAGCCGAGCGCCCGACCCTGACCACCCTGGCGGCGCGCAAGGTCGAAGCCATCCTCCAGGTACTCGCGCAGCTTCTCGTAGAACAGCCTCTCTTCCGCTCCCATCAGAAAGGATTCGGTATGCACCCAGCGACGTGCAAACAGCGGTGAACCATCCGGCTGGCAGGCATCGGCCTTGGTACGGCGGAACATCACTGTATTGAGGCGGTGCCTGTGCTCCAGCATTTCCTCCGGACTGCCGAATAGCGTTGGGTTCAGCAGTTGCGCCAGCATCCAGAACTGAAAATGGTTGCCCTGGTGGGGTGTGGCCGACAGCAGCATCAGGTCGCGCGAATGATCTTTCAGTGCTTCTGCTAACTTGTAGTTCTCGGTCTTCCTGACCTTACCGCCAGTGCGATATGCAGTTAGGTGATGTGCCTCGTCAAACACCACCAGATCCCAGCGTGGTGCATCCAGTAAGCGCTTGATGCGCGCAGGGCGTTTCAAGGTGTCGATACTGGCAATCAGTCGGTCGTGCTTAGCGAAAGCGTTTGTCTTGCGGTCGGTGATGTCGCCCTCGGAGCCGAACACCTCGAAGTCGAGGTTGAAGACTTCGTTCAGCTCGCGGTGCCAGTTGTTCACAAGACCCGCAGGCACCACCATCAGTGCCCGGCTCAGCTCGCCCCGGCTTGCTAGTTCCCGCAGGATCAGCGCAGTCTCGATTGTCTTGCCAAGGCCAACCTCGTCAGCAATCAGGTAGCGACGTGGTGATGCAGTAGCAATACGGTGAGTCAGCACTACCTGATGCGGGAGGAGATCAATCTTGGCAGAGGTCAGCGCTGATGCGCTCTCCATCACTGGTAGTGCATGCGCCTCGTAAGAAAGCCATGCCTTGCGCGCACGGTCGGCACTGTCGCTCACTGCGCGCAAGATGCGCTCGGTTCGGGATTGTTCGCGGCGAATCGAGCCAAGCGGGACTCGGCGCTCACCCACGCCGAAAAACGCCCGTAGATAGCCATCACGCCCCGGGTCAAGAACAACGCCTTGGCCGTATTCGTGATGGGTTATCCGTTCTCCAGGATTGAATTGAGACTGATCTGTCATCGAAGCCTCAAGTAATCCGCAAGTGAAAGAGCCCCGAAGACTTTGCGCCTTCACGCAGTAAAATCTCTTGGGGATACTCGTGTGCCTCACCCCACAAGACTCGACCAAAGTCGATGCGCTCGTTGGAGTAAGGGTGAGCACAGCGCCAGCTCACCGCATCGGTGGCAGAGTTGGACGTAATGCGGCCCGTGCCAGACGGCAGCCAAAAAATCAATGCTGCTTGGCCGTCGTAAAACTCCTGAAAGGATAAAATGGCGTCCTTCATCTCAGAAGCCAGCCAATTTTCGGCATCCGCCGGGGTGAGCAAATCCAGGCAACCATCGAGCCCCGCCACCACCATGGTGTTGTTGTCATTGCTCGGCAGGTCTTCCGGCCAATTCCCAGTTGCCTGCGCGAATTGGCGCAAGCTCCACACCTCACTGGCGGTGCCGACTTGCGCTAGCGCCTCGGCATCCCACAACCAGCTTGTGCCACGGCGCTGCCACACGGTGTCGCGAATTTGCTTCATTCTCCATACTCCTCAAACAGCGATCCCTGTTGCGGCTTGGGAGCTTGCGTTGCGGCCCAATTATTGAAGATCGATACGGCCCGCGATGCAGCATTACGGGCTGGCGGATTGGCGGCGCGGCGAGACAGCCACTCAAGAAGCGGCTTCAAGGCCACATGAGGTTTGAAGTTTTCGTTCTTGAGTGTGTCCGAGGCATTGATGCCACTACCGTCATAGCAAGCTCCGATTAACACCAGTGCCTGATCCAAATCAGAAGTGAGTTTGCGCTTGTGCTTGCCCTGCCAATCGCGCGCGAAGTCAAGAGGGTCGGTCAGCGTGAAAATTTTCTTCTTCTCGCTACACCAGCCGCGCTGCTCAAATTCATCTGGCGTCGTGATCGACCCCTTTAAGAACTTCTGCAATTGATCGCGGGCGAGTTCGGTTTTGCCATCAAAGGTGCGCAGAAACTGGCGCGTCATCGGCTCCGCATTGACCGGCGGCGGCTCCTTGCCCTTGTCAGCGTCTTCATCGATGAGTTGATTGATACCAACCAACGCATCCTTCACAGAAATTACACGCCCCTCGTCCACATAGATCTTGCCGTAGTGACGTGAGAAGTACTCCAATGCCTTGCCGCGTCGAATCACCTGAATGTCCGCAGCAGGCAAACCTTCCTTGACGTGGTTTTCCAACATCGCCTGTAATTGGCGCACATCGGCCATCACCTCGCGGCGCATCCTGCCCCAGCTCACAGGCTTGGGCTCTTCAGTGCGTTTGCGGCAGACGTGGATGATGTCGTACTCGATGGTCTTGGAGCCAAACTCACCATCACCCTTGGTTTCATCCGAGCGTATAGGGTATGTCGCTTCGAGGTAATAACCAGCGTCGAATAGAGATTCAAGCACCGCCACCCAAGGCTCATCCTCGCTGTGGTGGAAGGTGAAAGCAAGGATGCCGCCTGGTTTCAACATGCGGTGCGCTTCACGCCAGCACTGAGTCAAAAGTCGTTGATAGAAACCATCTGGATCTTCGGGCTCACGCGCCCGGTTAGCAACTGCTTCCAGTGACTTGGGTGTGTAGTCGGCAGTAAAATACTCTGGGTACTTACCTTTCAGCGCGAGACGCAACCAAACGTAGAAGAAGTCCGCAAGCTCAGAGTAATGCAGCAGACCACCGAAGGGCGGGTCAGTAATCACCAAATCCAGGCTCCCATCAGCGAGCTGGTTGAGGTCAGTCGACGAGCCTTGAAAAACAGTGACCTCCTTCACAGGGTCGCCGGGGAAAACCTTTTCGCTTTTGCCAGTAACCTGCTCAGCCAAAACTGGGGCTCGGCGTTGAAGACTCTCATTGCTAACAGCCTCCCAAGGCTGTATCGCCCATTCGCGCCCTTCAACAATTCCCTCAATACACGATGCCCAGTTACCACGACCCAATGCAGGGAAAACACAGTTCTCAACTACTGTAGATTTTGGATGGTAGTTGTTATTTGAAAACATGGGCTCCGGGGTATCTCGCTGTGGATTCCAGAAGCTAAACATGCACTGATTGCGTAGGTACTGTTGGAAAGCGCCAAGTACATACTCGCGAACCGACCAGTCATACGAACCAACATTAACAATCGCCTTCATCAGCTGTGAATGCACCAATAGCTGACGTGGATTGAACATCGTCCACCAATGGGTAAATCCGTGGTTCGGAACACCGCCCTGCAAATGGTGCGTCATGAATCCATACGGGAGTTCCGATCGAGGCCAATAGTCGGCCAAGTCCACATCCTTACGTGCCTCCCACTCCAACGAAGCTGCGTCGTATTGGCGAGCAATCCTCATGTCGAAAGGAGCAAAGAAGCGCCCACTGTAGGGGGCGCCATCGTCATCGCGCTTAGGTGCGTACCCTTGGACAGCGTAGGCCGCCATTGCTCCAGTCTTCCCTGATGCCTTAATCGTATCGAGAACATCTTGGACGGTGCCGCAGGCGCTGCAAGCGTAATTCGACTTCTTAGGCACTGTCCCGACATCGGGCTTGAACGTAAGCTTGGTTTCCGGGCAAGTCACTTCTTCCGGTAATTCACCTCGCACCTCCAGCAATCGAATCTTGGATGCACGTTCCTGGTTCCAACAAGCTGAAGTTATGGAATCGTCCTGAGCAGAGCCGCCAAACGGTTGACCGTTGCCATCCTGTTTAGCGCTGCCCGCGAGCCACTGCGGATGCACGAGCAAGCTTAAGCTCACTTTCTTGTTCTTGCCTTTACCGAGATTTACGAGCGCGGTGTGATCGCAGTGCGGGCAAACAATGCCCTTTTTCCGGTCAAGAACAGAAAAGGGCTGCTCGGACGGAGACACGTAGAGCGGCACATCAGGAGCCATCCGCGCGGCGTTTTCCTCAACGTCGAATCCGCCGCCGCACTTGCCGCAGCTGTGCCTCCAGTGCTTGACGCTAATAGTTTTAACCGCCATCACAGGGCTAGTCATAATGGGGGTACGGTGGCCACAGCCTGTCACCTGACAGGGACCATGCTTGGCCCAGAAGGTGTAGATGATTTCCGGGCCTTCGTAGCTGTACTCACGCCGCTGTTCTTGGGTGAGACTGAGCGGGTCGAAATCGGCCGCCATAATGCGCCTGGTCGGCAGGTGCGTCCATTTGCCCTTTTCACCGTTCGGGCCGTCACAATAGTAGTACGGCATGATCTGCGGTTTGACCTCGGCCTCGATGTCGGCAAGCAGACGCTTCACCTCTTCCAGATCGACATTGGCGAGCTCCTGCTTCACAACAAACCACGCCACCGGGTTCAGATCGTTGCCGAGCATCTGCATTCCGAGACGGGAGCCTTCGACCAGCGTGGTGCCGCCGCCCATAAAGATGTCAGCCACCTTCAGGTGCTTGAATGCGCCTTTCTTCTGGTGGTTGGCGTAGTAGTTGTCCCACACCAGTTTCGCCGCATGCGATTTGTCTTCTGGCGCTTTCGTGGCGGCCGCGATCAACATTGAGCGAAACACGCTGGAGCGCCGCCGTGCCCACCACTTCGACATCTGGTAAATCGGCTTGCCCGCGTTACCCTCAATGATGGCCACCTGATTGACCGGCAAGATTGGGAAGTCGACTTCTAAACAAGTCAGGGGGCGATTCGGGTCGTTAAAATCAACCGTCTCCATCGCAACGGCTTTGCCTGCACCGACAGCTTTAGCGACTTCTAGCGCCAGGAGTTCTTTTTTGCTTGCCATGCCGCGCCGCCTTTTAACTAACTGGGTTATTTCGAGAGAGTTCAACGAAGGGTGACAACACTTCAAGCAGCGAGAGACCGCCGTGCGTCAACGTTGGGTAACCTCCTTGGCTCTTCCACTTCCAACGGCCAAGGGCCAGAAGATGAGTGCCATGGGGGCTGTTAATTTGCATCGCCACGGGTGGCACGAAGGGGCCGCAGTCTTCTTGCGAAAGTCCGGTGCCCGCTGTGTTGCGACCGCTGGAAAAAGTCTTTTTGAGGAACTGACCTACTTCGCCATCCGCATCCGGGAAGTAGCCCGTCGCGGCGTAACCGTGGTCGGAGGTGATAACCAACCGTCGCCCGGTCGCCAAACGTTCGACAAAGGCCCAGAAATCGTCGCTGCTCAATTGCTCGGCAGCGTCACGCGTGAGCATATCGAGCCCCTGACCTGCGCCCGCACCATCGTGCAGCTTACTGTCCGGCCAGTGATGCCAGAACACCCAATTGGGTGAAGTATCGACCAGTCCAGCGCAGTCTTGCCACGGCATATCAACACTCTCGGTATAGGCCGGCTGCAAGCGATGAGCCATGCCGCCGCCGTTGTTCTGTAATTGACTGCGGCTGCCGAAACCCAAGGCGCGAGCAAATTCATTGGTTTCGCTGGGTAGCTCGGACGCATTGGCCGTAACTTCGTGTAAGGTAAAGCCGCGCTCTTTCGCGCCCTGCAACAACCAAGGAAGTTCGCGCAGTGACAAGCCATCGAGGATCAAAACCGCTTTAGCGCTGCTACCGCCATATCCAGGTTCAACCCACCAGCGTGAAAGTCTGTCCGAAGTACGCTCCACCGTGCAGCCGAACGCTTGCCACAGATCCCACCCGCCAGAAGATAGGAAATGATCCAGCGCGCCGATTTCACGGTCGCGCTTGGTGACCTCGCTTGGCGCATTGCCAACGGTCAGCGGCTTGGATGCGATCTCGACCGCCTTGTTGATGATGACGCGCCACGCATCCTCGGCGGTGCCTTTAGTCAAACTGTGCAGTACCCCAGTGTCGAGTGCCATCAGTTATCTTCCTTCTCGAGACTGAGCTCAAAGGTCATGCCGTCGGGCAGCTTTTTGAGTAATTCCTTGAGCTGGGCACCGGTCGCGGCTGATACCTTGATCGAGACTTCGGCGACAGGCGTGGCAGGGCCAACACCCCAGCCTTCAAGCTTACCAATAAGGTTTAGGGCAGATGTGGCCGGGTTGTTCAATGTGATACGCGGCTTGCCACCGGAGGTGCTTGGTTCGCCACCAAAAATCCCCCCACCGCTGGGCGGGTTAGTAGTGAAGCCGCCGGATGGGGCGTTACTACCACCGGGAGGCGTAGACGATGGTGTGATGCCAGTGCCGCCAAAGAGACCACCACCAGTGGAACCACTTGCAGGCGGCAACACAGGAGGATTTGCGCCACCCGTTGTGGGCACGGCCGAAGGCTCGACCACGAATACTTCGTCGAGCTGTCGCCCGGTATAGGAAAGCTTAGGACGCAGCCGCCGCCACGCCGTCTCCTCATCTTCCCCCGGCTGCGCTTGCAGGAATTCCATGCCGCGCACATTGATGGCGATCCTGCCCCGCGCGCAAAGACGTAGGAGGCGTTCCTTCATTGAGGTTTCGCCTAGCCAAGGAATGCAGTCTTGGCCCGCAGGGCGCGGCTCCTGCAATTCGCGCAGTAGCTTGCCAACCGCTGAGTTGTCACCAGCTGCCTCTTGCACAAGGTCTTCGAAGTCTTCAGGCACGAACAGATCATTGATCAGAGCTTCCTCTATACCTTCGGGAATCTGCGCACCCTGTTTCTTCAAACTTTCGACGCAGAACATGCACTGGCTTGGGTCGGCGAAATTCCAGCGATGGAGCACGGCAAAGCGATCAAAACGTTTTTTCAGAATGTCACGCAGCTCGCCCTGATACTTGGTGTGCAGCTTCTTGTACTCAGGGCTCTGACCACTCCACTCCATCGCCTTCATTTCAGCACGAGCAAGGATCAGCAGATCGCGATCCTGAAACGCATTCGATGAGCCGGAGCGTGGCAGTAGGAAGCGAATAGTATTGCGGCGCTTTTGCAGATGATCTTTGATCCAGCGGCCAAGACGCTGATCAATGTTGTCCGGTTCTTCAGGCAGCACGAGTATTGGCAGGCGGTCGTCCCAACGCTCGGGCTGTTCCGACTCGTCGAGCGTCGACCAAGGGTCGGACTGCCAGGACTTCGGCAGTGCGATCACGCGGAAGTTTTTGGCAACTTCTTCGGTGCCGCCGATGACGTAGCGAACTTCCTTGGCAAGCTGCGCAAGATCGGAGCCATCAGAGAACAGTTTGTCGTTGCGTGCACAAGCCATCAGCTTGGCCTGCGGGTTCTCTTCTTCGCGAAAGACCAGGCGATGGCCATCCTGATGGATGTTGAAGCTGTTCTCGACGACGGTGGCCAGCTCCACTTGGAAGGCGTTGTCGTCGATGGGCGTATCACGGGTGATATCGGCCTGCAGCGTCACAGGCTCGGCACCGGCTAGATTGCCTACAGCAATCGAGCGTAGCCACAGCGCCCCCACAATTTCCTGCAGATGAGGAGCGATACTGGCGTGCGTCGGTACGGCTTCCGTGACAGAGATGATGTTCTGCTGCGCCTTGGCGCGCAGCGTGCGGTGATGTTCGTTTGATACCGAGTCCAGCAGCGCACCGATGCCTGACGCATCGTCATCCAGCCGGAAATCCGCAGCTGTAAGAACAGGGGTAGCCTCGCCGCGACTCTTGTAAAGGTTGGCCAGGATGCGAATCATGTCGCGCGTTTCCTGTGCGTCAGTCGCAATCAACACTTGCTCTTCGAGCAGGCGCAGCAGGTGCGGCGCATAGGGCCAGGATTCGTTGAACTCTTTGCGTTTGCGATCCTGCTCAGATGACGGCACGTCTAGCAAGCGGAAGTACTCGGCGATGTGCTTGGCCACCAAGGTTTCGATATTGGCCGTTGGAATCTGCAAGCGGTTATCGAACAGGCGGTGCAGCAGCATCCGCCGCCGATCCTGCTGGATGCGCTCGGCGTTGCCGCCCGCCTTGAAATCGATGGCAACCGGATTGACGCGATGCACCTGCTGATAGGCATCGCTGCCGCCATTGCGAACAGAGATGACGAGCACCAGAAGCTCCGGGTGCTCCTTGGCAATCTCCGACAAAATCTGGATGAAATTGAACGCCCAGTTTTTCCACGGATACTGCTTGGTGTTGGTCAGACCGTCGTACCACGTCTGGAATTCGTCAAGCAGCAGCATCGTGGGGGTGTGCTGCAACAGCTCAAGAATCAGCTGGTCGGACGGGATGTCGGTTTTGGCCGCACCCATGCCTTCCCATTTGCCCTTGATGTAGGTGCCGTGGGGATGACGCTCGAACAGCAAATCCCACAGGAACTTGTAGCGCTGGCGGTGCAGACTTTCGCCGATCACGAGCATCTCGCTGCGCAACGTGATCTTGCCGATCTGTGGGTCGCCCAAGGTTGTCGCCCAGGAGTTGAGCCACGCGCCTGTGGAGGCCGGGTCATTCACCGCATGGTAGAGCGCGGCCATCAAGTGCGACTTACCGAGGCCTCGTTCGCCGATCACAACCACCGGCCTACCTTGGTTTGGGCCGACTGCCTCAACACCTTTCAGCAGGTCGTGCGTGGGGTAGGTGATTTCCAGGAACTCCTTGGCTGCGACCTGCGTTGCGCCAGTGTTCGTGTCGTTGGAGAGCTCAATGGCTGTCCCTCTGAGGCGTTTACCCCGAAATTCCTCTCGTAGAGTCAGTCCAAGCATTACTTTCGCATCCTATCGTTCGACTGAGCAAGCGAACACCAGCCTATGAAGGTAGCTGAAGGGCCAAAAACAGGTTCTGCCACCTAGCCGACTGCTGCTCACCAAGCTAACCGATGAGAAATTCCACTTGACAATGATTGTGCCATTCCCAATCGTGAAATATCTCATCACATAATGGTTAAAGGCCAAATGATAAGGCGGATGCCATCATTTTGGGCAGAATTCTTTGCCAGCCTTCAGAGCCTGCTAGCCCCAAACGCATGACAACCACCCCCAAAGACCTTGGTTGCAGCCTTGCAGAGATAACTCGTTCTGTGAAAGAAAGCAGCCTGTCCTTCCAGCTCACCAACATTCAGAAAATAGGACGGGTTTTGGGGAATCTCGACCAAGCCTTTGATAGCCTCTACAGGCAACCCCAAAGCACTGGCCCATGCCCCCTCGAGGCGATTGAACATGTTGTCCCTGCCGGTCTCAAATTTACCCAAAGCTGTGAAAGCATCTCGGTTGAGCAGGATTGCTAGGTGATAGTGAGGCTTGCCATGCTGCCCTTGCTCCCGCGCCCAGACGTAGCGGACCTTGCTGTCATGGGCATACGGATTCAATTGGCGAGCTTGATTGCGGTTATGCGCAATCTTGGCTTTAAAGGATTCGATAAAGCGCTCAATGACCTGGTTCGTGTCAGCGAAGTCAGGTAGCTGAATCCCAGCAGGAAACCGTAGATCCACTCGGAATGCGAACATACGAGGATATTGAGCCAGCGCACACTGCATCGTCTGCTGGAGACGGTTCAGGTACTGCTGAATGAACGGGCCTTTATCCACCTGCACAGGCAAACCTTGATAAGTGTTTTCGTAGTGAAGGATCAGGTTGGTATTGTCAGGATGACGAATCATGTTAGTACTCCAGGGCTTAGGTTCATATCCTCAGCACACCAAGTACATTTTTACTGAGCCAAACTGATATAACTGTATTAAGCTCCATCTTGAGCACCCGCCCCATAGATGCACTTCGACACGCACTAGCGACAGCCAGACGACCACTTAATCAAACTAGAAAGCTATAACACAAAGCAACATTAACTGCAGACACACACTACAAATAGATACTACAAATAGATACTACAAAAGCATACTACCAATACCGAAAAAAAACCCAACACCAAAGACAGCAACCACTAATAAAATCAACTAAAAAAACATAACATTCAAGAAAGCTGATACTCCGGCAAAAAAACATCATGACCGAAGAGCATCCAGCCATGATGTTTTCTGAACTCAAGCAAAGCAAGCATCCACCGGATGTGGTTATCACTGCCGGTGTTATCAAGGGACCGCTGACAACTGCAGGTTACGATCTTCAACCCTAGCCAAGATCCAACCCTGGACCTCACTCTCTAACCACCCAACGCAGCGATCACCCAATGAAATCGGCTTTGGGAATGTCCCTTCAGAAATGTACTTATAGACAGTAGATCGACCCAAACCAGTGGTATCGATAACTTGTTTCAGACGAATTATTTTCATTGCGAACTCCTCATATCCGTTCAATGGATTAGGGGTTGCAGTATTTTTAAACAGATACCTACTGACTCAGATAACAGCCTGACATAACTGAATGGAGCGAAAGAGGCAATAGAGAGATCGAGTTCACACGCAGCATAATGCCCTCCCTTGGACGACGCTCCACTCGATTACCAGGCCTGACCTGATCATGCGTGAGCGTAAGCCCTGACACAGGATTTTCTGCACAGAAACACAACCGACAGTCGGTGAAACCGGAGAACAGTAACACCACATATCAAGTGTTATTTATCTAATGGCGGCCCACCAATATTACTTACAACCACCAACACACTGCAGGCAGTTCCAGCAAACGTCCACTTGAAGAACTTGCTACTGATGCTGCCTTTTAATGCGTTATACCTAGACACCAGTAACTCAAGTCTTATGCAACACCAATATTAACTCTAGATGTATCCACCACTAAAAAACGCAAAATACTGAGCAAACAACTCAAGCCGCAGGGGCTAGAGGCCAAATATATACCTGGGACGGAGCGTCAGGCTTATTTACCTGATGCACTGCTAAGGCGTGCGGACAGACTCGGATCGCTGAAGTCTGGGGACGGCAACCCGCTCCCTAAATCATCAACCGCACGGCTAATCGACCTGCGACAGCAATCGACAGCGAAAAATTTTACGGACAATCAACATGATCACTAGATAAAAGCCAGGTAAGCACTGATAAAAACAAAAAAAAGACCTTCTATAAATCCACCAAAAAACTCACAAAAAGACTCTAAAATTGCCATAAAAAAATAATAGAATTCTACTAGAGATATATTTGTAAAATAGCTAAAATACGTACAAATAACTTTCCTTTTATTCCTTTCTTGGGTTTGGCATGGCAATTCATGATGACGATTCATTGGCAAAAATCTTAGGCGACACGCGCTGCAATAGTCGGCACGACACTTGGTTGTGGCTCTATTTAAACATCCAGAATGCAGGCTTCAGCTTGGACGAATTTAATGGCCCAAGTATGAGAAACCGGATGGCGGAGTTCATCTCTAGAGTTCCTGCCGCCACACAAGCAATAGAGCATGAAAAAAACAGACTGCTCCTTCCTGAAAAACACCTTGAGTGGATCACCAAAGATGAAAGACAACACAAATGGCTGATCCCACACCTTCAGCAAGCCCATGGAGCGGCTTATTTTTTTTGCCCTCCACGCTTGCTAGGTAGAGAATTTGTAGTTGCAACAATTGACATTTGGAATATGGATCTTGCTCAAAAAAAAGCGGCCCTTAATGGCATTGAGCACTCTTGGAATCAACACAAACAACAGGACCATATCTTTAGATGGTTCAATGACAAACATACATCTCAGCGATGCGCATTAGCCTGGGAATGGCTATGCAAAAACAAGCCACTTCTCACCCTCGGCAAAGCTCCTATCAATAGCCATATCGAATTATTAATGTTTTTCGATCAGACACCATTCAGCGAAGCCGAAAAGATTCTATGCATTGAAACCATTAAGAAACGCTGGAGCCAACAAAAATATCGAGAAAAACTGACAGGAAAGAAACAGCAGAACTTTATACTTTCAGACAAAGCAATCAGCCACCTTGATGCGCTAGCTGAAACCTATGACCTAAAGCGCGCTCAAGTGCTAGAGGCTCTGCTACAGATGGAAACAGAGCTGGGGATCTACATACCGGAAAGGGTGAAGAGAGCCAGAAGCCTTTGAATTCAGCAGAAACATATTTACCGACCTCCTTAATAAATTTTACATACGGGGGGGGAGATCCCCGGCAGCAGGATATTGGAGCGCCCAACTATAAAGCCTCGCAACTTTTACGGGGCTCGTGGATGAGAAAGAGAGTCCCCCCCTTTGTTTCGGATGATCAATGCACCAGTTTGGCTATACGAAGGTGCGCTTTCGGGAGCTGACAAAGAAAATCGAACAGCAAGCCATACTGCTTGCCTTGCCGAACCCGTGGATAGTGCGAAACCTCTACTGAACGCTGAAGTGGTGGGTATGTGATGCCCGCTGCACGCGTCAAAAAAGGTGCAATTAAATAAACAAGCCAGATTTGAGAAGAGCAAGAGTCTGACTTTCAGCCAGGCCACCGCTTTTTTTATCCCGCACTGGGGCCGAATGTGTTTTCGGTGCTATATCAGAGCCTCCCTAACGTATCGGTATTCCAGTTGGTATTCCAAAGAAAATATTAACCGATAATTCTCCTTATAAATCAATATCTTAAATATCCAATTCAGATTACCCCGGCCCACCAAATAAACCATCCAAATCAGGCACTTAGTAATCCGCTAAAGTGCCTTTTTTGTGCCTGAATGGGCTGTTTTGGCTCTGTAATGACAGGTAAATACCGTTATACATTTGCCTGACGACAATATCCCGCCCGATCCAATGACATGCGCGATCGACTCGACCAATCACAGCCGATTGGCGATGATGCGATGATGCGATGATTGCGCACATCGAGCCTGACCCGGCCGCTGTTGTTCTCCCGGTCATTAACCACGACGGTCGGCAGGGCGGCGCCGGTGACGGTTTGGGCCACGCCCTTGGGCACCACCAATAGGCGACCGCCGACCGGTTTCGCCACGGAGCCCAGTTCACGAGCCAGGCCTTCGTCACCGTCCTAGGAAATTTCCCTCAAAACACATCGACTTCCATGAACTAGCGGACGCTGCTCATCGAGGATAGCCTTCAGATGTCGCTGCAAATCAGCGATCGGCTTTGACAGGCTGAAAACCGGAAACTTCCACTCTTCCAGATAAAACGGCATGCTTGCGCGCATGCAGCTTTTTCATGGCGGCTGTGCGAGGGGCATCTTCGGATGCACCGGTTTCCTGCGTTTCCGGTCTGTCAACCCGCGTACAGCTGCCACCCAATACTGTTTGACAGCAGTGGGTTGGCAGCTCCTCCAAAGAACGCAGGAGCTCCACCATGAAGAAGATCACCCCCAACCCTCCAGAAACCGATACCCCTTCAGAACCCGAAACCCTCGACCTGACCCAACTCTCCAAAGCCACCCAACGCGCCGTCAGCGCCCGCTTGCGCAACCCGAAACAGCCCGATCCGGTGAGCCATGTTTTCACCATCCTTCCCGACGTCGACACCCCCACGCTGCTCGCTCATGCCAGCGAAACCCTGGCCTCCATGAATGTCATGACTACCGATCTGGCCGACCAGCTTGAAGGCTCGCATCGCAACGTGGCATTGGCGATTCAGCAACTGGCTGTGCTGGCTGAGATGTTGATCAACCGAGCGCTGGATAACCTCAATTCCCCTGCCGGCGGTGACGCCCGTCTGCCACTGAGTGATCACGCTCGTTGATCGAATGGAGGTTTTGTCATGGATCGATACATGCCGGTTACCGGCATCGACTGCACCATCGCGTCGCTGCTGATTGACACCGAAGCACCGCTGGACGTGCTGCATGAAACGGCGGCCTACCGCATCCGTACGGCGACTCAATTGCTGGAGAGTTTCGCTGTGAACGAAGGCGTTCATAGCGAGCTGGCGCGGGTGTTGGTGACTTCGCTGCGCGATGGCTGCGATTTGCTGGATGTGGTTGGGCGAAGGTTACAGATGCAGGTTTCGGCGTTGTAACGAACCCAGCATGTTACCCCAACACAAAAAGGCACCTGACGAACAAATCGCAGGTGCCTTTTTTGGATTGAGCAGCATTAGATGACTCAACAGTAGGTTTCATAATCTGTAACTTACTGTCGACTCAATGGACGTATAGCCACGCTTTCGCCCTTGTGTAAAAAAAGGGTTTCACTGACAGATCAGAACCACGTCCTCCTGGGAAATTTCCCGCAAACCGTAGCGACTTTCATGAACTGGCGAACAACATTTGCGGCAGATAGTCTTCACGCTTCGCTGTAAACCCTGCGGACGGTTTGACAAGCCCGAAATAGCGTAAGGATCCCTCACCTCATGGAACGCCCTTATGAAAAAAATCACCCTGCATTTAGTTGAAGATCCGGCCACTTCAAAGCCTGAAACCCTCGACCCAACCCCACTTCCCCAAACCACCGAGCGCGCTAACGCCCGCCGGCGCAACGTGAACAGGAACATCTTCACCGTCCGCCCCGATGTCGACACGCTTACGCTGCTCACTCATGCCAGCGAAAACCTGGCGTCTCTCAATGTCATGACGCTGGACTTTGCCAACAAACTCGATGGCCCACAGCGCAATGTGGCGCTGGCGCTTCAGCAACTGACGATGCTGACCGAGCTTTTGGTCAACCGAGCGCGGGATAACGTCGATCCGAACGCTTCGGTGCCGGCTGGCAAGCCTCCTGTTTTTCACTGAGTGATCGAGCGACGACTACAAGCGCAGATTTCGGCGTAGAAAAGCAAAATGGGCGGCCTCATTTGAGGTCGCCCATTTTTGCTGATGCCGTCGTTGCTACATCGTGGAAAATGAAATACACACTTGCGACTCCCCGGGTTTCGTTCACTCAGTGGCCATACCGAAGGCCTTCCATCCGCATGAATTTTTCTTCACCCCACCCCTTCTCCCCAACCTGTACATTGCCCTCGCTCATTCAAGAAACTACAGTTTGCCCGCGCCCCGCGGGCTTTTTTTGTCTGCGGTTTTGTTGCCGGTCAGTTCATGTAGCCCGCGTATGGGAAGCTTTCGGCAGTTCCTACAGGCATTTGAGTCGATACAAGAATTCCTGTTCCCTAGGCTGCTGCGAACACCGCGCCTGATAACACTTCCTGATCAAACCAAAACCGGCCGCTTCGGCCAGCCGTTGGCTCGCCACGTTGGCCACGTCTGTGGTCAGGTAAAAGGTGAAACCGGGCAGGCTTTTGATCAATTTTTCGAGTGCGGCGCGCATATAGCCTTTGCCCGAATACTCGGTGTTGGCCCAGTAGCCGACAACATAGCGGTTGCGGCGCCGGGGCTTCAAACCAATGCAGCCGATGATCGCGCGCGCTTCATCGTCGACGATGAACAGACGCCGCTCACCGGTTTCGCTTTGGAATTCATCGACTGCCCGCACCAGGAATGATCGGGCTTCCTCCTCGGTGGTGTGGGGTTTGGCCCAGGGTAGAAATTCGCAATGGGCGGTAAAACTGACGTTCAGCGCGTGCTGCAACGCTTTACCCCATTGCGGGTCGGGGGCACTCAATCTCAATGTGTGAGTGCCCAGCGTCAGCGAAAACTCCATTGCATCTTCCTTGAATTCAAACTCCGTCAGCTCAGACAGTAACAGCGTCGGGAAGGACACGGCTATTCAAGTAATTGCCACTTCAGCGGTCCTGTTCGGGATGAGCCCGCCCATTTATGGGTGATTTGCTCGAACAGACGGCCGCCTTGCCGGCATGCGCCACTGTCGGCAGCCGGTGAAAACCTTGTTACAAACATCGCCTGACAAAAACCTTTCAGCTCCCGGGTTTGCTGCCGATACAAACCTGCTAACCACCCCTTGCTGGCTCTTAAAACAACAATCTTCCAGCCAACCGACGATCAAGAAGCACAACGTTCCTGGAGGAATATTGATGAATAGCTGGTTCGGTAATATCAGCGTGAACCTGAAACTGGGCCTGGGATTCGGCCTGGTCCTGGCACTGACCTTTGTCCTCGCCCTCACCGGCTGGACGAGCCTGGGCGGGTTGATTGACCGCAGCAACTGGATGAGCGACATCACTCAGCTCAACGCCGGACTGACCAAACTGCGTGTGGTTCGCCTGCAGTACATGCTAACCAACGGTGATGAAACCGCCGCACAGAATGTGCAGACCACCCTCGACGGTTTCGTCGCTCAGCAACAAGCGTTGCTGTCGAGTTTCAAGAGCCCGGAAAACGTCAAACTGCTCAAAGAGCAGAGCGCCACCATCAGTGCCTACCAGATTTCCCTGAACAAAATGCGCAGTGCCTACCGCACCGGTAACAGCGCCCGCGACGCCATGGGCGCCAATGCCGAAGCCGCCAGTACGTTGATTGAGGCGATCAGCACCGGCGTGCAGCAAATGCCCTTGAGCGACCAGCGCTTCGAACAGTTCCAGGCCATTACCGCGGCCAAGGAAGCGTTTATCCTGGCGCGCTACGAAGTGCGTGGCTACACGGCCAGCACCAACCCCGAAACGGAGCAAAAAGCCGTCGCCCAACTGGACACGGCCATCGCCAGCCTGAAACAGCTCAATGTGCATTTCGCCGAGACCCGGCAAGATACGCTGCGTCAGCTGGAAACCGCGCTGAGCAACTACCGCAGCGCCTTGCAAGCGTATAAAGCCGCCAACACCGAGGCGGTGCAGGCGCGCAAGGAAATGACCGAACAGGGCGCCACCATCGTGACCCTGAGCGATCAGCTGTACCAGATCCAGCTCGATCGCCGCGACGCCGAAAGCGCTCAGGCCCGTACGCTGCAACTGATCAGCACCTTGTTGGCATTGCTGGTGGGCGTCATCGCCGCCGTGATCATCACCCGCCAGATCACCGGCCCGTTGCGCGATACCCTGGCCGTGGTCGAGCGCATCGCCAGCGGCGATCTGTCCCAAGACGTCAAAGTGACTCGCCGCGACGAACTTGGCGTGCTGCAACAAGGCATCGCTCGCATGGGCGTGACCCTGCGTGACTTGATCAGCGGTATCCGCGATGGCGTCACCCAGATCGCCAGCGCCGCCGAAGAATTGTCAGCCGTGACCGAGCAAACCAGCGCCGGGGTCAACAGCCAGAAAATCGAGACCGATCAGGTGGCCACCGCCATGCACGAGATGACTGCCACCGTGCAGGAAGTCGCGCGCAACGCAGAAGAAGCGTCCCAGGCCGCAGCCGCCGCTGATGGCGAAGCACGCGAAGGCGACAAAGTGGTCAACGAAGCGATCGCCCAGATCGAGCGCCTGGCCAACGAAGTAGCGCGCTCCACCGAAGCCATGAGTGTGCTGCAGCAGGAAAGCGACAAGATTGGCAGTGTCATGGACGTGATCAAGGCCGTGGCCGAACAGACCAACCTGCTGGCGCTCAACGCCGCCATCGAAGCAGCCCGTGCCGGTGAAGCCGGTCGTGGCTTTGCCGTCGTGGCCGACGAAGTGCGTGGCCTGGCCCAGCGCACGCAAAAATCCACCGAGGAAATCGAAGGCCTGGTGGCCGGTTTGCAAAACGGTACTCAACAAGTGTCGGTGGTGATGAACAACAGCCGCGCCCTGACCGACAGCAGCGTGGCGTTGACGCGCAAAGCCGGCGTGTCACTGGAAAACATCACCCGCACAGTGTCCAACATCCAGTCGATGAACCAGCAGATCGCTGCCGCCGCCGAGCAACAAAGCGCCGTGGCCGAAGAGATCAGCCGCAGCATCATCAACGTACGCGATGTGTCCGAACAGACTGCCGCCGCCAGCGACGAAACCGCGGCGTCCAGTGTTGAACTGGCACGGTTGGGTAATCAGTTGCAGATGATGGTGAGCCATTTCCGGGTGTGACGTTAAGTCCGCGGTGAAGACAGATCCATTGGCGGGCAACCCTTGCTCCTGCAGGAGCGAGGCTTGCCCGCGAAGCTATCTACCGATCACTGGAGTCGTTCATGCTTTCCCATGGATTAATCACCTCAATCCCGGGAAACTCGAAGTCCCGAACATTGCGAGTGGCGATCAATGCTCCATGGGTTCGGCAGATTGCCGCTATTTGCGCATCAGCCATTGACGCTGCTCGACCATTTGCTTCACAGCCAGCGACCAGCGTCGCGTACTCAACGGCGGCATGGGCATCAAAAGGCAAAATTCTTCCGGCAAAGTCCTCTTCGAACATGGCCATCGCATGAGCTTCAAGTTTCTGTTTGCGCTTGCCGAACGGGAGCCGGGCGATGCCATGGAGAATCTCCGCCACAGTGACAGCACTAATTGCCAACTCCATTGCTGGCTGCGCATCAACCCAGGCAAGTACCTGAGTGTCAGGCTCAACTCGCATAAACTCTGAAAGAACATGGGTATCGAGCACTATCATTCAGAGAAATCCACCGCTGTCGCTTTCTCGTGACGCGAAGGAAGATCGAGCTCAACCCCACCACTGGCTTTGAACCTATTGCGGATTCGGCTACCGAGCCCTCCTGCGCGATCAACGGTAGCCAGGGCTCGACCAAGAATCAGGCGAGCCTCTTCTTCCATCGAATGCCCATTGTGAGCGGCGGCGATGCGCAGTTGTTCCTTGATCTGATCGTCCAGGTTTCGAATCGTGATGCTGGCCATGATGGGCTCCTGCAATCAATGAAATCATTGATTGAGGCTAACACAACTTGCTCCATCAAAAACTGCAAAACTACCGATCGGCCCCAGACCCTTGATCGCATGGGTAAACATCAACCGATTCCCGAACGGATCGGTTTTTAATCATGATGCTCGCTGGCGCGTTTGAGCAGTTTCTTGCAGCGTTCAGATAAATGCAGCACGCGCAGCTGCTTGCCAGCCCTGGCGTAGCGCTCACGTAATGTCCTCAGCGCAGCGATGGCCGAGTAGTCGACGAAGCTCAGGTGACGACAATCAAGGGTCACCTGGGGCGGGTCGTTGGCGGGATCGAATTGATTGAGGAATGGCGTGGTAGAGGCGAAAAACAGTGTGCCATGCAGGCGGTAGAGCTTGCTGCCGTCGCTTTCCTGATAGCTGTCGGCATACAGCTCGCGAGCCTGTTGCCAGGCAAAATTGAGCGCCGCAATGATGATCCCGCACAACACGGCGGTGGCCAGATCGGTGAACACCGTAATCACCGTAACCGCAAGGATCACCAAAACATCATTGAGCGGCACCTTGTTCAGCACCCGCAACGAAGCCCAGGCAAAGGTCTGCTGCGATACCACGAACATCACGCCGACCAATGCGGCCAGCGGGATGCGCTCGATCAGTGGCGAAAGAAACAGCACGAACAACAGAACCATCACCCCGGCCACTACCCCGGACAGCCGGCCACGACCGCCTGAGCTGAGGTTGATCACGGTTTGCCCGATCATGGCGCAGCCGCCCATGCCACCGAACACGCCAGACACCATGTTGGCAGCACCGAGCGCCACGCACTCGCGATCGGGGTAGCCACGGCTTTCGGTGATCTCGTCGGTCAGGTTCAGGGTCAGCAGGGTCTCCAGCAGGCCGACCAGCGCCATCAATATCGCGTAAGGGGCGATGATGCGCAGGGTTTCCAGGTTCCAGGGAATGTCTGGCAGCGCGAAGCTCGGCAAACTGCCGGCAATGTGCGCCATGTCACCCAAAGTGCGGGTCGGCAGGCCGAGCAGATAAACCGCCAGCCCGACGCTCAGAATCGCCACCAGCGCAGGCGGCACCGCACGCGTCAGGCGCGGCATCAGGTAGACGATGGCCATCGTCAGCGCCACCAGCCCGATCATCATGTACAGCGGCTCGCCAGTGAGCCAGGTTTCACCGCTCTTGAAATGCTCCAGTTGCGCCAGGGCAATGATGATCGCCAAGCCGTTGACGAAACCGAGCATCACCGGGTGCGGCACCATGCGCACCAGCTTGCCCAGCCTCAACAGACCAAACGCCAGCATGATCAACCCACCCAGCAGCACCGTCGCCAGCAAGTACTGCACGCCATGCTGCACCACCAGCGCGACGATCACCACGGCCATTGACCCGGCGGCACCGGACACCATCCCCGGCCGTCCGCCAAACAGCGCCGTCAGGGTGCAGATGATGAAAGCGCCGTACAGCCCCATCAATGGATTGAGGTGGGCTACCAGCGCGAAGGCGATGCATTCGGGCATCAGGGCAAAAGAGGTGGTGAGTCCGGCCAGGACATCGGCGCGCAGACGTTTGGGTTTCATGGCTTACCTAAAAAATACAGGCGGGAGAAGAGAGGGCGGATGTTACGGAATCGAAGGCGGGCCGGCCAGTGAATGGGACGCCGGAAACGCAATCGCGAGCAGGCGAGCTCCCACAATGGACTTGTGCCGTTTCACAATAATGGGATCAACACAAACCCCGTGTGAGCGAGCCTGCTCGCGATGAACGATGACGCAATCTGCGAATCAGCCCTTGAAATCCCCAATCGCATACGCCGCCAATTTGCCCTGGATGAAATCAAGGAAGCACTGAATCCGTAGGGCAAGTTGTGAGTTGCGGTAATACACCGCGTTGATCGGTTGGCGATATCCGCTGTTGAACTCCGCCAGCAGCACCTGCAAACGACCGGCACGTATGTCGTCGATGGTCATGAAGTGCGACAAGCAGGCGATGCCCTGCCCCGCCAGCGCCAGGTGCCGGATCGTCTCGCCGCTGGACGCACTGATCGACGCCTGGATCGGCCAGCGATCACCGTGGACATAGCGCAGCGGCCATTGGTTGAGGCCTTCGTTGTGGGTAAACCCAAGCAGCGTATGTTCGGCCAGGTCGGCAACGGCGGTCGGTACGCCGTGTTGTTCCAGATATGCCGGGCTGGCGACGATGTGCAGCGGGCTGCAACCCAGTGAGCGGGCGTGCAGGGTCGAATCGGCCAGTGTGCCGATGCGGATGGCGATGTCGGTGCTTTGTTCAAGCAGGTCGATGATCAGGTCATTGCTGTTGAGTTCGAGCTGGATGTCCGGGTAAAGACGGCGGAACTCATCGATGTACGGCACGATGGCGTGCAGCATGAACGGCGAGGCAGCATTGATTCGCAGACGCCCGGAGGGGGTTTGCTGGCGTGAGGACAGGCGCTCTTCGAGTTGGTCCATCTGATCGAGAATCAGCTTGGCCTGCTCGAAAAAATACTTGCCCTCCTCGGTCAGGTCCATGCGCCGCGTGGTGCGGTTGATCAGCGTGGTGTCGAGCTTGGCCTCCAGTCGCGACAGCGTACGGCTGACCGCCGAAGGCGTTTGCCCGACCTGTTCGGCCGCCGCTGAAATCGACCCGCATTCAATCACGCAGACGAAAATCTGCAATTCATCGGATCTGGCTTTCACGTGTGTCCCTTATCGATAGTCCTGCGCGGCTCTACTGTGGCGAGGGGGCTTGCCCCCGTTCGGCGGCGAAGCCGTCGTAAAATAAGTGCCTGCGGACTATCTGAACCCCCTCGTTGGCAGGTTTTGGGTCCGCTTCGCGCACCAACGGGGGCAAGCCCCCTCGCCACAGAGTTGTCTGCGTCACAGATTCAGTCCCGCTTCAGCTATCGATAGTAGCCGAGCGTTATGCCTTAAGACCAAACACCTCGCTCAAATGCTGTTCATAACGCGCCACATCAGCTTCGACATTCGGGCGCTTCATTACATCGACACACAGGAAGGTCGGCAAACCGCTCATGCCAAGGAAGGTATTGGCCTTG
This sequence comes from Pseudomonas sp. Tn43, assembly GCF_014192635.1. Classification (NCBI taxonomy): domain Bacteria; kingdom Pseudomonadati; phylum Pseudomonadota; class Gammaproteobacteria; order Pseudomonadales; family Pseudomonadaceae; genus Pseudomonas; species Pseudomonas sp. Tn43. The sequence continues at coordinate 18,954 of NZ_JACHYG010000022.1, read as the reverse complement.
TGGAACGGGAAGTACACCGCGTCCACGCCTTTGGCTTCGAAGAAGTCGGTCGGGTCGTCGAAAGCTTGCTGCGGCGCGTTCCAGGTCAGCGACAGCATGTATTTTTTACCGTGCAGCAAACCGCCGCTGCCGTACTTCTGCGACGCGTCGGAACGCGTGCGGCCATCGCTGGCGTAGAGGCTGCCATGGCCTTCGGTGAAGACTTCATCGACGTACTTCTTGACGGTCCACGGTGCGCCCATCCACCAACCGGGCATTTGATAAATGATCACATCGGCCCAGAGGAATTTGGCGACTTCCTCCGCGACGTCGTAGCCCTCGTCGATGAACGTGGCTTTTACATCCAAACCGCCGCGATCCAGCACGCTCAGCGCCGCTTCGTGCAGGGTCTTGTTGTAGCGACCATCGGAGTGAGCAAATTTTTTGCCGCCATTGAGCAACAGGACTTTTTTCATGAGAAGTCTCGCAAGGTTGAAATTCGATGACGGCAGAATAGAGATCGGCCTCGCGTGGAATAAGCCCTCCTTCAGCAAAATTCATTTGACTAATACGCACGAATCGACAGCAGATTGTTGCCGTAAACTTGCGCCGATTCTGATTTTCAAGGAGAACCTGATGAACGAAATGCAAGGCTTCATCCTGCACGCCAAGACCCGCCCGGAAAAGGCCGAGGCCTTCGAAGCGTTTTTCCGTGCTTATGTCGAACCGAGTCGCGCCGAACCCGGTTGCATCGAGTACCACATGCTGCGAGACAAACAGGACCCGACGCTGTTTATCTTCTACGAAATCTGGCAGTCCCAGGCCCATCTGGACGTGCACTCGAACCTGCCACATATGAAGCAGTTCCTCGACATGCGCATGGAGTACCTGGAACGGGATTTTGATATCCGGCCGATCGAGATGCTCAGCACTTCGTCCGCTAGCCGCTGATCAGCAAGTGGCCGCCAAGCAGGCCGAGGCCGATGAAGAACGCGCGCTTGAACAACACGGCACTGATCCGCTGGCGCAGCCATTGCCCCATCAACATGCCGAGCACCGCAGGAACCAGCGCCAGCAGCGACGCGCTCACTTCACCGGCGCCGAGGGCGCCGCGCCATAACAGGCCGGCGGCCAACGCGAGGGTCGAGACGGTGAACGACAGGCCCAGCGCCTGCACCAGTTCATCCTTGCTCAAGCCCAGCGCTTGCAGATAAGGCACCGCAGGAATCACGAAGACGCCGGTGGCCGAAGTGATGATGCCCGTCAGCACACCACACAGCGGACCGAGCCAACGCTCGCTGCGACCTGCGACCCGCAAGGTCGGCAGGAACAACCCGCTCAAGGCGTATATCAACAATGCCGCCCCCAGCCCCCGTACGACCCAATGCCCACCGGCCATGCCGATCCACAGCGTACCGACGCCCGTGCCGATGAAAATCGCCAGCAGCATCGGCCACAACCGGTTCAGCAGCCCGCGCAAATGACCGCCGAAGGCCAGTTGCCAGACGTTGGTCAGCGTCGCGGGAATTATCAGCAACGCCGCAGCCTGCGACGGCGCCATAGCCAGACCGAGCAAGCCCATCGCAATGGTCGGCAGGCCGAGGCCGATTACACCTTTGATCATCCCGGCCAGTAGAAAGGTGGCGATAACCAATAAGGACAGGGCCAAACCCAGATGTTGGTAGAACGCGGCGAGTGTATTCATGGGGGCTATGGTGAGCCCTGAAGGTTGCCTTGAACATCTGCCATATACTGAGGCTGCCTCTTGATTTGATAGAGGCTAAAGTTTTCGTGGCGGCTGATGACGTCTTCGCGGGCAAGCCTCGCTCCTACAAGGATGTGTCGATCACTCAGTCCCTGTAGGAGCGAGGCTTGCCCGCGAAGGGCCCCGTTCAGACAACAAACCTCCCGAGGCTGTAACGATGCACTTCGACCTGACCGACCTGCGCCTCTACCTGAACATCCTCGACACCGGCAACATCACCGCCGGCGCCGCTCGCAGTCATTTGTCGCTGGCGGCGGCGAGTGCGCGAATCCGCGCCATGGAAGCGTCACTGGGCATCGAGTTTCTTGAGCGAGGTCGCCGCGGTGTCAGCCCCACCCCGGCCGGCAAGGCCCTGGCGCAGCACGCCCGCGTCCTGTTGCAACAGGCCGAACGCATGCAGCAGGACCTGGCCGAATACGCCAAAGGGGTCAAAGGCCAAGTGCGGTTGTTGTGCAACACCACAGCGATCACCGAATACCTGCCGGAGTTGCTGGCGGACTTTCTGCGCGACCATCCGAACCTCGACATCGACCTGCAAGAGCTGCCCAGCGCGCGCATTACCCACGCCTTGCGCCAAGGTGCGGCGGACTTGGGCATTGTGTCGGACGCGGTGGATACCGACGGCCTTCAGACCCGCTATTTCCGGGACGATCCACTGGTGCTGATTCTGCCGCTCGATCATCCTTTGGGCGACACTGGGCCATTGAGTTTCAGCACCACTTTGCAGCACGAATACGTCAGCCTGAACGCTAACAGCGCCTTGGCCGTGTACCTGGAAGAACAAGCCCTGCACAGTGGTTTACGGATGCAGATTCGCATCCGTGCCGATGGCTTCGATGGGGTGATGCGCATGGTCGGCCGAGGTGCCGGGCTGGCGATCGTGCCTTTGGCGGCAGTCGAACGTTGGCCGATGGAAACGCCGTTCAAAAGCATCGAACTCAAAGAGCCATGGGCCCGCCGCAAACTGTTGCTGTGCGCCCGGGACTTCACCGTGCTGCCTGGTTATGCCCAGGCCTTGCTGAACGTCTTGACTCTCCCCTGAGGGGCAGACTTTACCCACCAACAACGTCCAGAAAATTATTGATCGTGCGTTGTTATAAAACCTTCACTTAGGCACGGCAATGGGGCGAAACAGCTTTGCACAGTCTCTTGTTCTCAGCGTTTACAGGTAACTGAATGTCGACCCCAGACATCCGGGATGCCCCCTCTCGGAATAGGCTGGTCCTTCAATCCTGCCGCTAGCCTGGAGCTGACATGCCCGCACCTATCACCGTCCTACGCGATACCCACCCACTGCCCGTGCTCGACGCCTGCAAATGGGAAAAACTCGAAGGCGACCCGCACACCGTCAATCTCAACGCTTACACCAGCGAAGACGGCAGCAAAATCATGGGGACCTGGATCTGCACGCCAGGCAAGTGGTATGTGGAATATGTGAAGTGGGAATACTGCCATTTCCAGGAAGGCTACTGCATCATCACACCGGAAGGCATGGCGCCGATTCATCTGCGGGCCGGTGACATTTTCGTCATCGAGCCAGGGATGAAGGGCACATGGGAAGTGGTTGAGACTGTGCGCAAGTATTTCGTGTTTGCCTGATGCAAAAAACCGAGAGACCACCCGACGTGGTCCCTCGGTAAATACTGGAATACGCAATACCCGTGGTTTTGTGGCGAGGGGGCTTGCCCCCGTTCGGCGGCGAAGCCGTCGTCAAACCTGCCTATGCGGTATGAATGAAGGAATGCAGAGGGAGCGCTACGCACTCCAACGGGGGCAAGCCCCCTCGCCACAGTTTCCGGAAAAACCCTATTGGGGTTTGCGATAGCTGTTAATGATCGCCGAGAAGTCCTTATCCCCTTCCCCACGCTGACTCATCGCCTGATACAACTGCTGTGCCAACGCGCCGAGCATTACCGGTTGGTGCGCCTGACGTGCCGCCTCAGTGGCCAGCCCCAGATCCTTGAGCATCAGTTCAGCACCGAAACCGCCGGTGTACCCACGCGAAGCCGGCGCTGTTTCGACGATGCCCGGCCACGGGTTGTACATCTCCGAACTCCAGCATCGCCCGGTGGAACTGTTGATGATCCCTGCGAGCACCGTCGTGTCGATCCCCAGCGCATCACCCAAGGCCATGGCTTCGCTGACGCCGACCATGGAAATCCCCAGCAGCAAGTTGTTGCAGATCTTGGCAATTTGCCCGGTGCCGACTTCGCCGCAATGGACGATGTTGCGGCCCATCTGCGCCAGTACCGGTTGCAGGGTCGCGAATAACTCAGGTGTGGCGCCGACCATGAAGGTCAGCGTCCCGGCCGCGGCACCGCCGGTACCGCCAGAGACCGGTGCGTCGGCCATGGCCACGCCTTGTTTGGCGGCAGCGGCGGCGACATCGCGCGCCGTCTGCGGATCTATGGTGCTGCAATCCACCGCGGGCACGCCCTTGGCAATGCCCGCCAGCACGCCCTCCTCGCCCAGCCAGACGCTGCGCACATGCACCGCGGCTGGCAACATGGTGATCACCAGCTCCGCATCTTGAGCCGCTTCACGTGCCGAAGCACTGATGCTGCCGCCCAGTTGCTCGAGCTCCGCCAGCACAACTTTGTTCAGATCGACCAGGCGCAGTGAATGGCCGGCCTTGATCAGATTGCGCGCCATCGGCGCGCCCATGTTGCCGAGACCGATAAAAGCGATTTTCATGTCCGGCTCCTTAACGCAAGTGGATGGTGGTGTTCACACCGTCGTTGACGCTGTTGTCGTCGAACCAGCGTGCCGTGACGGTCTTGGTTTGAGTGTAGAACTGCACCACTTGCTTGCCATAAGGACCGAGGTCGCCGAGCTTGGAGCCACGAGAGCCGGTGAAGCTGAAGAACGGCACCGGCACCGGAATCGGGATGTTGATGCCGACCTGGCCAACGTCGATTTCCGCCTGGAATTTACGCGCCGCCGCACCGCTCTGGGTGAACAAACCCGTGCCGTTGCCATACGGGTTGGCGTTGACCAGTGCAATGGCTTGATCGAGGGTATCGACTTCCAGCACCACCAGCACCGGTCCGAAGATTTCCTGGGTATAGATCTGCATCTCTGGAGTGACACCAGAGAACAGGGTCGGGCCGATAAAGTTACCCTGCTCGTAGCCGGGAACGCTGACGTTGCGGCCGTCCAGTTCGAGTTTGGCGCCTTCCTTGATACCGCTTTCAATCAGATCAAGAATCCGCGCCTTGGCTCGCTTGGAAATCACTGGGCCAACATCAGTACCCGGCTCGCTGCCGGCATTGACCTTGAGTTTCTGCGCCAGCGCTTTCAGGTCTGGCAGCCATTGTCTGGCCGCGCCAACCAGCACGACCACCGAAGTGGCCATGCAGCGTTGCCCCGCCGCGCCGAAACCGGCACCGACCAAGGCATTGAGCGCTTGCTCGCGATTGGCATCGGGCAGCACAACGGCATGGTTCTTGGCGCCCATCATCGATTGCACACGCTTGCCATGTTTGCCCGCCAGGTCATAGACGTGCGTGCCGACCGCGGTCGAACCGACGAACGAAACAGCCTTGATGTCTTTGTGGGTGCACAGCGCATCCACCACATCCTTGCCGCCATGAACGACGTTGAGCACACCTGGCGGAATGCCGGCCTCGATGGCCAGTTCCACCAACAGCATGGTCGACATCGGGTCCTGTTCGGACGGCTTGAGCACGAAGGTATTGCCACAAGCAATGGCCATCGGGAACATCCACAGCGGAATCATCGCCGGGAAATTGAACGGGGTAATGCCGGCACAGACGCCGATCGGTTGACGCAACGTGTAGGTGTCGACACCGCCAGCGACGTTCTCGGCGAATTCGCCCATCTGCAGGCTGCCAATGGAGCAGGCGTGCTCCACCACTTCCAGGCCGCGGAAGATATCGCCTTCAGCGTCAGCGATGGTTTTGCCCTGCTCATTGCTCAGCACCACGGCAATGCGTTTGGAGTGTTCGCGAATCAGCGCCTGAAGCTTGAGCATGATGCGCATCCGCGCGCCGATCGGCGTCAGCTTCCAGGTCTGGAAGGCGCGATGGGCGGCGCTGATGGCGGCATCAACTTCGGCGGCTGTGGCAAAAGGCACTTTGGCCAGCACTTGTTGAGTCGCCGGGTTGACGATGTCGTGCCATTCGGTGGCCTGGGATTCGACCCACTCGCCATCGATCAACAGCTTGACCGTTTGCACGGTGGTTTCTAGCGATGCGTTCATATTGGTCTCCGGACGTTGTTCTTATTTAGAGAGCGATCTTTGTGGCCAAGGCGAGAAAGTCGCCTTGAGATGAGACGTGTGTCGCGATTGGTGATCGGACTGTTTTTGGAGTATAGATGTGCAAACTTCTAACAAGAACGCACATAAAAGCCGGTCCATCATGCAAAAAAACATCACGTCTTTAGGCTCGTTGAACTGGGATGACCTCAAGTTTTTCCTCGAGGTTGCCCGTACTCGCAAGGCCAGCACCGCCGCCAAGCGCCTGGCGGTGGACTACACCACTGTGTCGCGACGCATCAGCTCACTGGAAACCTCGTTGGGCACGTTGCTGTTCGAAAAGTCCCGGACCAGCGGTTTCGTCCTGACTGCCGAAGGCCAGCGTCTGCTGGGTTACGCCGAGTCAATCGAAAGCACGCTGCACATGGCCTGCGAGCAGGTTTCGGGCTCTGGCGTAGCGTTGTCCGGGCATGTGCGCATGGGCTGCACCGAAGGGTTCGGCAGCTTTTTCATCACGCCACAGCTGAGTCATTTCGTCGACGCCTACCCGGCGATCTCGGTGGACATCCTGCCGCTACCGCACTTCATCAGCCTGTCCAAGCGTGAGGCAGACATCGTCATCGCACTGGAACGACCGGAACATGGCCCCTATGTCTGCTGCAAACTGTGCGATTACCGGTTGCAGCTGTATGCGACCCAGGATTATCTGGACAAGCACCCACCCATCCGCCGCCCGGCAGACTTGGGCAAGCATCAATTCATCAGTTATGTGGACGATCTGGCGTTCAGCTCGGAGCTGCTGTATCTGGCGAATGTGTTGCCCGGTGCCACTGCCAATTTGCGCAGCACCAGCGTGATTGCCCAGTTCGTAGCCGCTCAGCAAGGACGGTCGCTGGCGATTCTGCCGTGCTTTCTGGCTGCTCAGGATCCGCGACTGTTGCCGGTGTTGCCGCAAGAGATCACTATCACCCGGCAGTTCTGGATGTACTGCCGCGAAGACCTGCGCAAGCTCAAGCGGATTACCCTGTTGTGGGATTACATCCGTGGCGTCACCGAGCAGAACCAAGCGCTGTTGATGGGGGAAAGTCGGGAGATGGTGTTCGCCGATTAATCCGCGCTGACCACGATCGATACGCGACGGTTCTCAGTGCGTCCGTCCGCAGTGTCGTTGGTGGCGACGGGCTTACTGCTGCCCAGGCCGCGCAGTTGGATGTTTTCTTCTTTTATACCGACTGCGGCCAACACCTTGCCGACGCTTTTCGCCCGTCGCAGGGAAAGCTGCTCGTTATAGGATTCTTTGCCCGAAGCATCGGCGTGGCCATCGATCCTCACCCGTTCGATTTCCACACTCACTAACGCCTTGCCAATGCGCTCCACGATCTCGGTACTGGCAGGATTGAGGCTCTCGACATCGCTGCCGAACAAAACTTTGCCTGACAGGCCATAGGCCCAGCCATCATCCGTCATTTCGAAACCTTGCTGCTTGAGCACAGCGATCTGCGCCGGGGTCAGGCCCTTTTGCGGTGCTGTCTGGCAGCCGGTCAAGGCCAGCAAGCCCAGGACCAGAGAGATCGTGAAAAGCCGTAGCGAATGCTGATTGAAGGTGAACACAGAAATTAGCTCCTGGTTTGAACATGAGCGGCAGGGAACTCCGCCCCTGCCGTTTGCTGCGCGCCTCGGGAAAGGCGTTTGGCCTGGTACATCGCAGCGTCGGCAGCATCGAGCAATGCGCCCGGTGTGACCCCATGATCCGGGTACACGGCGATGCCAATACTGAGTGAAGTCAGCACTTGAGAAGTGCCCGGCAAGGGGATTGGTGCTTCCATGCTGGCAATGATCTGGTCGGCAATCCGTTCTGCGTCTTCAGTTTTGTGCAGTGGTGAAAGCAGGATTGCAAACTCGTCGCCGCCCAGACGCGCGACCAGATCCTCTTCACGCAGTTGTGCACGAACCCGGGTTGCGACGGCGATCAGCACCGCATCGCCGGCGGCGTGGCCGAAATTGTCGTTGATCTCCTTGAACCGGTCACTGTCGAGAAACAGCACGGCCACTCGCTCGTCCAACTTGCCGGCATTGCGCAAGGCACGCATCAAGCGGCCTTCGAAAAACGCCCGATTCGGTAGTCCGGTAAGGCTGTCATGACTGGCCTGGTGGGCCAGGGTCTCGTTTTCGCTTTGCAGGTGGGTCTGCCAGGATTCGAGTTCATCGAGCAAGGCATTGAAGTCATTGCCCAGGTTGTCCAGCTCGGCAATGTCGGCCGGTGGCACGCGTTGATCGAAAGCTCGCTCGCTGCGGGCCGCGTGAGCCACAGTAGCCAGGCTGCGCAACGGGCCGATGATCCCGCGCAATTGTTGGCGCGCCAGATAGAGCGCCACCCAGGCACTGACAGCGGTACACACCACAATCCCCATCAGGCCGCTGAGCAAAAAACGCATCAGGCTGCCGCCGTGACCGGTGAGCACGATGCTGCCGACTGCCTGACCTTGATGGACGATCGGCATGCTGATGGGTTTTTCCAGAATCGCCCGGGCGATCTGCATTTCAAGATCGGAGAGCAATCCCGTTTCCGGTCGTTGCCACCGTGCGAGTAACTCGCCTTGCTTATCGATCACCTGCGCATCGGCCACTTCTTCGGTCGACGCGATCAGTGCCAGCGCTTCGGTGGCGGCGACCTTATCGTTGAACACTACCGCAGCTTCTACGGTGTAGTTGATCGAGCGGGCGATCAGATGCAGGTTGTGATCGGCGTAAACCCGCAAAGCCAGCACACCCAGCAGGGTCAACGAAACACTGGCCATGGCCACGCCCACCAGGGCGACGGTCAAATGTCCACGGCCGATAATAGACCCCAGGGTCGGACGCATGCGGGATTTGAATAGACTCATGGTGCCGCCGGCTTGCGGCGCGACAGTTGCAGCACACTGGGATGAATACGCACACCGCTGCGGGCGACCGAGTCGAGGTTGACCTCGAAGGACACTTGTTCATCGCCGACCCGCAGGCAGAACAGGCTGCCGACGGTACATTGATCGCCATCCTCGCTGATGCTCACCACCGGGCGTCCTGTCAGCGAGGCGAATAATCGACTGCGTTCATCGCGGGTCAGCTTGCCGATGTACACCGCGTCGCATTCGCCGGCAATCGCCGGGTTATCGGCCAAAAGCCGTCGCACGGTGACTGGCCGACCAGTGGCCTGTGTAGTGCCTTTGACCAGATCGTCGGTGTACTCGGTAGGGCCGACCACGCACAGACGCAACTGTTGAGGTTCAACAGGCCACCGGGCATAGCTGAGGATCCCGAGTACCACCTGAGTGACCGATCTGGCACGTTGGTCGGCCTTGCTCACATCGGTTGCCGGCTGAGCGAAGGCAACGCCCGTCAACAAACAGAGAAGGCCGGCAAGCAGCACTTGCTTGCAGCCAACTACGCGCTCTGTCGTCCAGACAGCCACCTTCATGAACGGATTCTCTACGATCGCAACGAAATGATGCCGCAACGATAGCACAGCACCGAAACACCAGCGAGGCCACGGACCGCGGCAGCTCCGACAGATTCCGGCGTCTGCCCGCTTCTGTTCAGTGACCCGGCTCGATCCCCTCCTCCAGCTCCAGCATCAACCCGCTCAAGCGTTTTACCTTGCGCCGCACGGCCTCTTCGAAGACGCCGGCACGCGGTTCAATCAGGGTAAACCAGTGTTTGGCCCGGGTTATGCCGGTATAAATCAATTCCTTGGTAAGCACCGGGTTCAAGGCGTCCGGCAGAATCAACGCCGTATGGGCAAATTCTGAGCCTTGGGATTTGTGTACAGTCATGGCGTACACGGTGTCGACATCGTTCAGCCGACTTGGCAGGACAAAGCGCACACCGCCCTGACCATCGTTGCGCGGGAAGGCCACACGCAACACTTGCCGCCCCGCGTCGGGGCCCTCACGCTCCGGCAGCTTGAGGGCAATGCCAATATCGCCGTTCATCAAACCCAGGCCATAGTCGTTGCGGGTCATCAGCACGGGCCGTCCTTCGTACCATTGGTGGTCGCTGTCGATCAGCCGAGCCTTGAGCAACGCCTCGGTCACTCGCTGATTCAAGCCTTCCACACCCCAAGGCCCTTTGCGTACCGCGCACAACAACTGGAAAGCATCGAAGGCTTGCAGCACCACGCGAGCCCAGTGGGTCCAGCATGGATCATCCAGCGGGCTGTCGAACGGCGGCCGCTGGCTGCGCAAAAGATTCAGGTAATGACGATAACCTTGTGGTCCCTCGCCATGGCCTTCGAGCAACAACCGCTCCAGCGCCCGATCCTGCTCACCCTTGAGAGGCAGGGAAAATACGTCGTCATGGCTTCCAGCCGCCAATAACTTGCGAGCTTCGTCCGATTGCTGCCGGTTGACCCAACGGGCCAACTGGCCAATGCCGCTGCCCTCGCCGAAGCGCCGTGAGTGACGCAACATCACCACTTGCTGAGCCAAGGGATGCGCTCCGTTGAGGTCTTCGTGCAAGTCGCTGGTAGCAAGGTTTTCTCCGCTGACTGACTCCAGCCACTGGCGCGTCTGCGGACTGTACCAACCGGCTTCGGCATCGCGACACAGATCACCCAGGACGGCACCGGCCTCAACCGACGCCAATTGATCCTTGTCACCGAGCAGCACCAGACGAGCATGGGCCGGCAATGCATCCAGCAGATTGGCCATCATTTCCAGGTCGATCATCGAGGCTTCGTCCACCACCAATACATCCAGTGGCAAGCGATTGCCGGCGTGGTGCCGGAAATGCCGGGTGCCGGGACGGCTGCCTAGCAAACGGTGCACAGTGGTCACATCCGACGGGATCTTCTGCCGCACCGTTTCAGCAACTTTCAGGGTTTGAACCTGTTGGCTGATGGACTCGGTCAATCGTGCGGCAGCTTTGCCAGTGGGTGCCGCGAGACGAATGCGTAGCGGTTTTCCGGCCTCCACCGCGGGCGCCTGGAGTAACGCGAGCAAGCGCACGACCGTGGTGGTTTTGCCGGTCCCCGGGCCGCCTGTGACGATGCTGAATGCGCTACGAGCAGCGAGGGCGCAAGCGAGCTTTTGCCAGTCGATCATTTCATCAGGCCGGGCTGGACCAAACAGGCCGGTCAGGCGTTGGGGCAAATCATCCGGTGTTGTTTCGTGTGCCGCCAGACGCTGACGCAGGGCGTTGTCGATGCGCCGTTCGTAAGCCCAGTAGCGGCGCAGGTACAAGCGTTTACCCGACAATACCAACGGCCGGTGCTGAGCGGCCTCACGCCCGTCGACGGCCAGCGCTACCAGACGGCTGGACGCCAGCACCTTGCACCAATGAGTTCCCTCCAGCGCCTCAAGCAATTGCGACGGCAGCAACATCGCATTACTTTGCAGATCACCTTCCGGCGGCAGCGACAGGGCGAAGTCCGGTTCTTTCAGCGTTTCGAACAGATCCAGGCAAACATGGCCGTGCCCCAACTGGTGACTGGTCAACGCCGCGGCCAGCAGCACCAGTGGATCATCGTCGGGGGCGAGCTCGTGAAGAAAGGCGACGAAGGCCTTGTCCAGTGCCCGCAGCCAACCGCGTTCGACCCAGCGCGTGAGCAGCAGCAACAAGTCATCTGCGCGACTCAGCGGGGCCAGATCCGCCAGACTTTCGGCCACCAATGGCATGGGCAGCAAATCGGCGAAGGAACGAGTCATAGCAGTACTCCCTGTTCCCAGGCGGGTTCGGCCTTGGGCTCTGGCTTGCCCTGGAACAAGCGGTCCAGACGCTCGATCAGCTCGCGTGGCGGACGGGCAAAATACACGCCTTGGCTGATCGCGCGAGTACCGCGAAGGAACAGGTACAACGCCCCGCCGACATGCCGGTCGTAATCGTAATCGACCAGCCGCGCCTTGAGCTGGCGATGCAAGGCGAGCAGGTACAACACATATTGCAGGTCGTAACGATTATCCAGAATCGACTGCTCCATGGCCTGCTCGGTATAGGCCGCATCATCGACGCCCAGCCAGTTGGATTTGTAGTCAGCGACGTAATAACGACCGTCGTGCTCGAACGTCAGGTCGATAAAGCCTTTGAACATACCATTGAGCAGCACCGGTTCGGCGGCCACCCTGGCCACGCCGTTGTGGGTGTACTGGCGCACCAGTTCATCGAGTTTAAGCACATCGACTTTATGGCTCGCGAACCAGAATTCCATCTCGACCCGGTATTGGGTCAGTTGCTCGAACACCACCGGTGCTTGCCCGCCACCGATGTGCAGCGGGGATTTGAGCAAGTGCTGTAGCCAGTCACTCAACGTCGTGATCCAGCCTTCCCAGCCACGGCGATTGCAGCGGCGAGCGATGGCGTCTTCCACAGTTTGTGGTGCAGCGGCAAAACCTTCATCACCGGCCCACTCGAGCAATCCATGGAGAAAAGTGCCGGGGTGCGGCCCGCGAGGGAATCGATGGATATCCGCGCCGCCGGCAATCACTTCCCGCGGCGCTTGCGGATCGAGACGTTCGTCGTCAAAAAGCTTTTGTGCTTGCGGACTCTCCGGCGCTTCGTCACTGCCCCTGCTCAGATGGTCGCCAATGCGCAAAGCGCTGTAGGAAGCGATCCACCAGTTTTCGCTGGCCTTGCGCCTGGGTATCAGCGGCGCAAGCAAGGTCGCTCCATTGCGCGGTGGATGGTAATGCTCGGCGTTCGCTTCAGGCATTTCACCGTAGTTCAGCGCCGGGCAATCTTGCTGCAGATCTTCCAGCCAATGCCGCAACCCTGCCGACTCGGCCAATGGCGCACCACCGCCCAACAGGTAACCCAACGCGGAAAGATGCAGCGTCGAGCCATTGTTATTGCCGCGCTTGAGGTCAGTCACACCAAGCCAGCAGGCATGCTGTGCCCGGGTCAATGCGACATAGAGCAGGCGAAGATCCTCGGCCAAGCGCTCATCATCGGCTTGGACGATCAACTCCGGCGTCGGCTTCAAGCTCACTTGAGCGTTGCCCATTGCATCGTGGTAATACAACGGCAAACGGCTGCCATCCACCGGTTTTGCCGAGCAGACGAATGGCAAAAACACCAACGGATATTCAAGCCCTTTGGATTTGTGAATGGTCACGACCTTGACCAACTGTTCGTCGCTTTCCAGGCGCAGGATCTGTTCTTCGCCAGCCTGACCGGACAATGCCAGATGTTCGGCCAAATGCCGGATCAGCGCTTGCTCGCCATCAAGCTCGGCGGCGGCCTGCTGTAACAGCTCGGACAGGTGCAGCAAGTTGGTCAGCACCCGCTCGCCATCGTTGCGCGTGATCAGCGCCTGGGGCAGCTGGAAGTCGTGCAGCAAACGTCGCAGCATCGGCAGCACACCCTGTTTGCGCCAGAGCTCGCGATAACCGCGGAACTGCATGACCCGTGCTTCCCAGGCCAGTTCGTCCTGATTCAGCCGCTCCAGCTCAGCCAGGGAAAGGTTCAGCGTGATGCAGGCCAGCGCGGCACGGAGGGGACGCTCGACATCCGGCTCGGCACACGCCTTGAGCCAGGTCAGCAAGTCATGGGCCTCCTGTGAGGCGAACACGGAATCCTTGTCTGAGAGGTAGACACTGCGCACACCGCGGGCCGAAAGTTCGCCACGCACGGACTGGGCCTCTTTGCCGTCACGCACCAGAATTGCGATATCCGATGGCAGCAGACCTTTGAAGTCCTTGCCATCCTGGATGAAACCCGTGCGGCCTTGCTGACCACTATTGAGCAGCGCGGTGATTTCACTGGCGCAGGCGGCAGCCAGTTGTTGTCGATACACCGCGCCAGACAATGGCTGATCGGCGGACAGATGCCAGATATTCAGGGCAGGTACAACCTGACCATTAATGTGCAGAACTTCTTTGCGCCCCTGGGATTCGACGGATAGAAACGGTACCGGGTTCTCCCCGTTTTTCTCACGAAACAGGAACGCTCCGCGCCCCTGCTCACGAGATTCGGCGCGCTCGAATACATGGTTCACCGCACTGACCATGCCATGACTGGAACGGAAGTTGGTGCCCAGGGTATGCAAGCGGCCAGTGGTGGCCTGACGAGCACGCAAGTAGGTATAGATGTCGGCCCCGCGGAAGGCATAGATCGCCTGCTTCGGGTCGCCAATCAGAAACAGGCCGGTTTGAGGATTGTTGTCTTCGATGCGATAAATGCTCTCGAAGATTCGATACTGCACCGGGTCGGTGTCCTGGAATTCGTCAATCAACGCGACCGGGAATTGCTCGCGGATCAGGGTTGCCAGGCGCTCACCGCCTTCGGATTGCAAAGCCGTATCGAGACGCAGGAGCATGTCATCGAAGCCCATTTCCGCGCGGCGACGCTTCTCTTCCTCGAACCGTGCACCGACCCAATGAGCGGCGTGTTGCAGCACCGCGGCATCGGGGGTCGGCAAACCATCAAGACTGCGCTTGAGGCCGGCCATCGCATCGAGACCGGGATGACAAGGTGCCTCACCCTTCCAGGCTTCAGCGATGCCATCGGGGGTCAGGCGAGTGAAACCGGTGCCAAGGTCCAGTTGCTCGATAGACTCATCTTCGGCCCAGGCCCGTAGCTTTTCGAACCAGGGTTCGAAGTAGCGCGGCTGCATCTTGCGGCCATCGACGCTTTTGTTCACGACACCCTGGTGACAGATGGCAAGCAACTCATCCGCCCATTGGCGCCATGGCATCTTGAGCTCGAGCAAAGCAGCCCGTCGCTCTTGCAGGCACTCGGCAATCAACTCGGCAGGCTCTTTACCTTGAACGCTGTCACGCTCGCTGGCGAACAACCCACGCACTCGCGGCAGCAACGCCGCTGGCCCTCCCCAATTGCCGCGAACCCAGTTCAACGCATCGCCTTGCATCGGGTAGCAGAACAGTCGCCAGTAGTCGCGCAGGACTTCGCCGAGCAAATCGCTGTGATCGGTTTCCAGGGTCTGGGTGAACAGGCTCCCACTGTCGAATGCATGTTCGCGCAACATGCGCTGGCACCAGCCGTGAATGGTCGAAACGGCCGCTTCATCCATCCACTGGGCGGCGATGTCCAGGCGGTTTGCACAGCCGGACCACTGTTCAGGGAAGTACTGCTCGCGCAATTCGGCAATGAGGCCATCCGGTGCCGGCGTCTCATCGCGGAAAAACCGAGCGGCTTCAGCCAGTCGGGTACGAATACGTTCGCGCAGCTCCTTGGTCGCCGCATCGGTGAAGGTCACCACGAGGATTTGCGGCGGCAGCAATTCACGACCAAAACCATTCGATTCGCCGCCGTGGCCAAGGACCAGACGCAAGTACAGCGCTGAAATGGTGAAGGTCTTGCCGGTACCGGCGCTGGCTTCGATCAGTTGGCTGCCACGCAGGGGAAATGCCAGGGCCAGCGGTGTTTTCGTGGTCATGAGCGCGCCTCCTCGCTGGTCGATGAACGCCAGGGGGCCTCAAACAGTGGCCGATACAAAGCGTTGCACCAATCGGGGAAGGTCTCGTCGGCAATCAGTGCATCGTAATCGGCATATTGCCGAGTGAGTGCCGGGCTTTCGCGGCGCTCGCCTTCAGTGGTCTGGCCGTCGCCTTCATAGGTCTTGCGGGCAGCGGCGTCAGCTTTGACCGGGTCGGTTTGAGCGAGCCAGGCGAACGCTGTTTTTACTGCAATCGGCAGCGGCTGGCGCATGCCCGTTTGCCAAGCCAACAACAGGTCGCCCAGAACCCGGGATGCGGCGGCCTCCTCCATCGGACCGAGCAACAAGCTGTCGTCGCTGGCCACCAACGCAGTGGTCATCGGCATGCCGCTGGCACAGGCAACCAGGTGATTGACCCAAGGTCGGGTCAGGCGATGCCATTTGCGGGCCTTGATCGAACCGATGCTGTTGGGAATCGTAGTCACCGACAACAACCCGCCATCTGCGCGTTGATACAGGCCACTGAGCCAGCCTTCCAGACGCAATCCTTGTAGTTCCAGACTCACCGGCAACGCGCTGGTGAGCGGGGTCGGCCATAACGCCAGAAGTTGCTGATAGCGCAGCAGCAGATCCGGCAGCGGCTCGATCAACTCTCGCTGAAGACATTCACCGAAACCGGCCATGGGCAAGAGCCCGCTGTTTTGCAGTCGTTTTGCCTGCGCCTCCAGTACCTGATCGGTTTGATCCAGTTGCCCCAGTGCCGCTTCAAGCAAGCTGTCGCTGAGGCTATAGCGTTGCAGCGCGTCGAGTACAAATGGCTCTTCATCAGCCAAAGGGACTTCGGCGGCCTCGAAGAATACTTTGAGCCGCTGACTGAAAAAATGCCGTACAGGGTTGCGCAGAAAATCCTGTAGCTGACCCAGGCTCAGCGGCTCGTCCTGGATATAGGGCTCAAGCACTTCGATATCAGTTGCCAGATCATTGGCTTGATGAAGAACCTGCCACTCGCTGGCGTAGCTGAATAGATCGTCGCCTTCATGAAAGTAACGAGCGCTGAAAGGTTGCAGCGGGTGTTCCTCAGTCATGGACTCAAGCAGGTCATCATTATCATCGTGCAGTCGCCAGCCGCTGCCTAGATGATCACGCAACTGCCCTATCAATACCGAAGCAGGGCGCTCGCTATTGTCCCGAATGCTGCGGCCGACCCAGCTGATATAGAGTTGATCACGTGCCGACAACAATGCTTCCAGCAACAGATAGCGATCATCTTCACGTCGGGAGCGATCACCGGGGCGATAGTCACTGCCCATCAAGTCGAAATCCAGCGGTGGCTGCGCGCGAGGGTAATCGCCGTCATTCATCCCAAGCAGGCAGACCAGTTTGAAGGGGATCGCTCGCATGGGCATCAAGGTACAGAAGTTAACGGCCCCGGCAAGAAAACGCTGAGACAGGCGACCTTGGTCAAGACCTGCAAGCCAGGCTTCACGGACGACGGTCAGCGGTAATTCATCGTGCAAACCTACAGACTCACAGGTCTCAAGCCAGGTCTCACGTAGCTCTTCAAGTTGAGCCAACAAATAATCGTCATGTTCGTTGCTGGCCAGGAAGAATAGCTGCACCAACGCTTGCAGCCGCGCTCCCCATTGTTTAGGCGCTGCGGGTTGAGTGAGTTCCTGATGGGCCACTTCCAACGCATCCAACAACGCCACCAAAGGGCCTATGAGCGCGGCATCCAGGCCACCAATTTCGTCGTAGGGTTCGATCCCCTCGCAGGCACCGGCACTGCCCACGGCATAACCCAGCAACATCCGTCGCAGACCGAAACGCCAGCTGTTTTGCTCCAGTTCGTCAGGCAGACCCAGGCGCGCGCGCTGCTCGGCGTTCATCCCCCAGCGAATACCTGCGCCTTCGATCCAGCGATGTAAGGTCGGCAGATCTCGTTCCTCTACACCAAACCGGGCGCGTAACGCCGGAACGTCGAGCAGATCGAGAATTTCGCTGACGGGGAAGCGGCTATCGGGCAATTTGAGCAGATATTCGACAGCGATCAATAACGGGTCACGCCCGCGCTGACCTTGATCCGCCAGTGTGAAAGGAATGAAGCGCGGATCAAAGCGATCGATCTGACCAAAAACAGCACGTATATGCGGCGCATAACTGTCGATGTCCGGGACCATCACGATTACGTCGCGAGGCCTCAGGTCTGTGTTAGCACTGAATCGCGCGAGCAACTGATCGTGAAGTATTTCCACTTCACGTTGAGCGCTGTGGGCGATGTGAAAACGGATCGATTCGTCGTTTTTCAGATCGACAGCAGGCCAACGCTCGCGTGTCTCGTTCAGGGGACGCAATTCCAGGATATCGTCCTGCAACTGATTGAGCATGTTCTGTGGCTGGCTTTCGCTGAAAAGATCGATGCGACCGTCGCGAAATGCCGAGCGATAGCTATTGGGATCGTCGTAGCTATCGAGAAGATTAATGTAATCCCGCCCCTGCTTGCCCCACGCAGCCAATAGTGGATGGGCATGCTGATGGAGCGTTTGCAAGTCGAGCACAACTGGCATGCCGCTCTTGCGAGCCTGACGCTTGTATTGATGTCGCAACAGATCTTTATCGGCGACGATGTCCGCCCAATGGTGACGACATGGATTGTGTACGCACAGCAAGACCTGGCTGAATCGAGCAAGCCCGGCAAGCGCTTCCAGGGCTTGAGCAGGCAATGAAGAAATGCCGAAAACGATCACCCGCGAAGGCAATCCACTGGGCGCTACATCGAGGCTAGTGATGCGCTCGATAAAGCGTTGATGGACGCCTGCGCGGCTTTGCGCCATGCCTTGTTCACCGACATCCAGCAACAGCGCACGCCACAGTTCTGCCTGCCAGCAGTTGGCCGAGGTCAGGACTTTGGCTTCGCCTCTGCCATTTCGTAACTGATGACGGCCTTCTACCCAGTCTTCGAGCCAATCGGCGCGGTAGACCTGATATTGGTCAAACAGGTCAGCCAGACGCTCCGCCAATTGATAGCGTTTACGTAAGTCGGTGTCATTGGTAAGAAAGCGTTGCAGGGGTTCGAAGTGCGGTTGGTCAATCAACTGCGGTAGCAGGCGCATCAGACGCCAGGTCAGCGGAGCTTTATCGAGCAGGGATTTGACCGGGATTTCGTCACGTCCCAGCACCATGCGATAGAGCTGCCACATGAAGCTGCCCGGTAATTGCACGTCGATGGCTGCCGCGATTCCGCAGCCGCCCGTGTCGTCATCTTCAGGGTCTTCAGCCAATGCCAGCTTCAGCCATTGGGCGATGCCATTGCTCTGTACCAGGGCGATTTCATTTTCCAAGGGAGCCAGCGGGTAGCGCCGCATCCAGCTGACCACCAGACTGCGTAACTCATCCAGGCGGTTGCCGTGAACCACCATAAAACCAGCACTGAGGGACGTAGCGTCCGGCATAAAGGCTTCCTTGGAAAAATACAAAAGCTAGGGCCGAACCTTAGCACTGTCGTCAGACTGTGACAGCCAGGAGCAGTCCGATAATGCCGTACGAACTTTCCTGCGGACAAAACAAAACCCCTACCTGCAGATGCAGATAGGGGTTTCGGAATTTGATCTTGACGATGACCTA
>NZ_JACHYG010000021.1:0-45579 GCF_014192635.1 Pseudomonas sp. Tn43 | reverse complement strand
TACGTTGTTCATGGCAATGATCTCCGATGAGCCCCCGGTGAAAGCTTAGTGGGCGATCACAGGGGGGGAGGCGGGGGTAGCCATTTCATTAGGTTCGGTGAACGATACATGACCTGTGCAGGAGCGAGGCTTGCCCGCGAAGAGGCCCGCACAACCATCCAAAACCATCAGGCATACTCCGACCTCGGCCACCACACGCCAAGGATGCCCAAACCATGAAAGCCACCACCCTGACCTTCCTCTGCCTCACTGCCCTCACCACCCAAGCCCATGCCTCCAGCCCCGATGCCTGGGCCGCCCACGACAAAGCCGTGCTCGCCAGTTGCACCAAAACCAGCGGCCTGAAAAACGTCAAACCCGTCGGCAACGTCGCGCAATTCGATGACCGGGTCGGATATACCGCGCTCCTGCTGCAAGGCCAGTACCCGCAGAAACACATGAAAGACCAGCAAGGCACTGAGCTATGCCTCTACAACAAGAAAAGCAAAACCGCCTATGTGACCGAGTGGGACTCCATCCGCCCACCCGCAAAAGCGCAGTGACTGGCGCATAACTTGCTTCGGCCCAGGCCTTTGCGGTGGCTTTTTGTCGCCATTTCATACCTTCAAAGGTGACTGGCCGTTCCATGAATACAACGTTTTCCTGCGTAGGTTGTGGCAAATGCTGCAACGACCACCACGTGCCCCTGACACTGGCCGAAGCCCGGATGTGGGCGGCTGATGGCGGTCAGGTGATCGTGCTGCTGGAGGCCTTTCTCGCCAATGGCCTGGGCCTGCCCACGCAGCAACGCGAACACGCCGAACGCCGCTCGGTGGTGGTTCGAAGCGGCGCCTGCCAGGCGCATGTGGCGATCACCTTTGCCGCCTACAACGTCGGCCCCTGCCGTAATCTTGACGAAGACAACCTCTGCCGTATCTACGAACGCCGACCGCTGGTATGCCGCATCTACCCGATGGAAATCAACCCGCACATCCCGCTCAACCCGGCAATCAAGGAATGCCCGCCCGAGTCCTGGGAAACAGGGCCGGATTTGATCATCGGGGGTGAGTTGGTGGATCAGCAACTGACGGAATTGATCCAGCGCTCCCGTCAGGCCGATCGCGATGAGATTCAGACCAAGGAGGCGATTTGCGCGTTATTGGGGATTCAGACGACAGCATTGAAGGGCGATGGCTTTACCGCTTATTTGCCGGATATGAACGCGTTTGCCACGGTCATCGATCAGGTTTCAACGCAATCGCAGATAAAGTCGAGCAGTGACTGGCTGTTTCACGTGTCGGGTGAAGATATTGCCAGGCAAGTGCAAGCAGCGGGTGCACAGGTGGCAACCGATACACCGGTCAGCTATGGGTTTATTTCGTTGCGGGCAGCTTGAAACACTTAACCACTGCACAACATTGGTTGCGCAGCGGTTTGTCTGATGGTGAATCAGCGAGCAGCAACCGCAAGGCATTCGATTTCCACTCGAGCATTCGCCAGCAGTTTTTTAGCCGCGAACGTTGTCCGGGCAGGTAGGCGATCGGCCGGGAAAGCCTGGCGGTATACCGCATTCATGGCATCGAAGTCGTTGATATCGGCCAGTATGACCGTGCATTTGGCCACATGAGCGAGGGAGGAGCCTCGGCGTTGCAGTTCGGTGCGCAGGTTCTCCATGGCCTGGGTCATTTGCGGGCCAATCCCGCCCTTGACCAGTTGGCCATCGGCATCCAGACCGAGCATCCCGGAAAGATAAAGGGTCTCACCGGCCTGTACCGCATCGGAAAATGGCAAGCCTTCTTCATTCGGAAAGTAACGTGGGGAATCGGGTACTGCTGGCGGCAAGTAGCGCTCGGTAATCGCTTGGTACTGACCATTGTGCTTGAGGCGCTCAAGGGCCGCATTCAAGTTATCGCGCAAACGGGTGTCGCTTTTGCGCACCGCCATCGCCACACCATTGCCCAGCATCGGATCATTGAGGGCGGGACTGGCGAAGTCAAACGCCTGCCCCTGAGGTTGGCTTAGCAACGCTTGAGTGATTTCGATGGAGTCTTGCAGCGTGGCATCGATCTCACCCGCAAGAAGACTGGCAATCAACTGATCGTTGAATTGAAAACTGCGCACCGTTACACCTGCGTCCGCCCAACGCGCCTTGGCGAACGCTTCACGACTGGTACCCGCCAGCACGCCGATACGTTTGCCGTTGAGCGATTGCACGTCCGTTTGCAACGTCGCGCCTTTGCGCGCTACCAGACGGCTGTTCAGGGGATAAAGATTGTCGGTGAAATCGACCCGCTCGCGCCGCGCCTGTGTAGCCGTCATCGGCATGATCACGTCGAAGCGGCCGGCTTCAAGAGCAGGGAGGTTAGTCGCGTAATCCTGATCGATCCAGACACAGCGGGATTCGAGTTCAGCACACAATGCGTTGCCCAACTCGATGTTCAATCCGACCAGCTCACCTTTGTCATTACGGCTCTCGAACGGTGGAACCAGGGCTTCAACCCCGAAGCGGATCTGCGGATCGACCGCCGAGGACATACAGCCGGTAGTCAGGGCCACCAGAGAGAACAGCGACAGGGTTTTGAGCAGAAACATTTGGCGGCCTTCATCAAAAATTCACAGGGCGTGAATTCTTGACAAATGACAACCGCCTTTCCTAGAGGAGTAATCGCGCGTCCTTGTGGGAACTGTCTCATTGGCGGGAGGAATAATTACCCGCCAACATATGCCTGATTCTCAGCGCTTACCCATCGAACGACGAGTGCCAGGAGGTGCTGCCCCCGGGGTTTTGGTATGGCCATTCTTGGCGCCGTTCTTGTACCAAGGCTGGCTGGCATTTTTCGCCGCGGCCAATTCACCTGGCTTGAACGGAAACTTGAATGCCGGGATCGCTGCTTTGGTTTCGCTGTCTGCGCTGGAGTCGACGCTGTCTGGCAGGTCTGCCTGGTCGTCGCTCAAAGCGTCGGCAACCGGCGGTTGGGTCGGGGAAGTCATGAAAGCTCCGGGTGATGCTCAAAGAGTCGGGCCCGGTAGGCGAGCCGCGAAAGGCGGCAGTATACCTGTGTCCGGAGCCGCAAGCTGCAGTGGGTCAGTCGGGTTTTGTGTTGACCGACCTGCCGCTATCGCGGGCAAGCCCGCTCCTATAGTGGAGCGGTGCACCCGCCATCACCATCATTAGGCCGAGCGTTAGCTCGCCTTCAGCTTTTGATCAGGGGGAATCCGCATCAATCCAAAGAGGTCCAAACTGACAGCGCCGTCAGTTACCAGTCACTCTCCTGACGGGCGAACAGGTTTATAAAGGAAGGTATAAACCTGATAACACTCCGACCACTCTGCCCGGCGCCCCACTCGCATGCGAATTCAGAAAAAAATCGCCCTGTTCGCCGCCCTTCTGATCACCCTGGCAGCGCTGGGCGTGTGGTACGCCGCCAAACCCGCCACGACCAAATTGGCCCCTTCCACCGCCATTCCCGTGCGAGTGGTCAGCGTCGCCGAAAAAGACGTGCCCCGCTACATCAGCGGCATTGGCTCGGTGTTGTCGTTGCACAGCGTGGTCGTGCGTCCGCAGATCGACGGCATCCTCACCAAACTGCTGGTCAAGGAAGGCCAATTGGTGAACAAAGGTGATCTGCTGGCCACCATCGACGACCGCTCAATCCGCGCCAGCCTCGACCAGGCCCGGGCGCAACTGGGTGAAAGTCAGGCGCAACTGCAAGTGGCTCAGGTCAACCTCAAACGCTACAAGCTGCTGAGCGTCGACGACGGCGTGTCCAAGCAGACCTATGACCAGCAACAAGCTCTGGTCAACCAACTCAAAGCCACCGCCCAAGGCAATCAGGCCTCGATCGACGCCGCTCTGGTTCAGCTTTCCTACACACAGATACGCTCCCCGGTCACCGGTCGCGTCGGTATTCGCACCGTGGACGAAGGCAACTTCCTGCGCATGAGCGACACCCAAGGCTTGTTCACGGTGACTCAGATCGACCCGATCGCCGTGGAGTTTTCCCTGCCGCAACACCTGTTGCCGACCCTGCAGGGCTTGATCAATGATCCCCAGCACACACCGGTCAAGGCTTACATCGGTGCCGACACCGACGGCGAAACCGGCAACCTGCTAGGCGAAGGCCGCCTGACCCTGATCGACAACCAGATCAACGTCAACACCGGGACCATCCGCGCCAAGGCCGAGTTCGCCAACCCCGCCCAGAAACTCTGGCCAGGCCTGCTGGTAACGGTAAAAATTCAGACAGCACTGGATAAAAATGCGCTGGTGGTGCCGCCCTCCGTCGTACAACGTGGCCCCGATCAACATTTTGTCTATCGGGTCAACGGCGATAAGGTCGAAGCCGTTCAGGTGCAGATGGTTTACCAAGGCAGCGGCCAAGACCTCATCAAAGGCGTGAAAGCGGGCGATGTGCTGGTCAGCGACGGGCATTCGCGACTCAAACCGGGTTCCACCGTGCAGGTGGTGACCGACCCGCCGCAAGTGGTGCAATCGGAGCCGAAACCATGAAGGGCCATGGCTCGATTTCCGCATGGTGCATCGATCATCCGGTGGCGACGGTCCTGCTGACCTTTGCCTTGGTACTGCTCGGTGTCATCGCCTTCCCGCGACTGTCGATTGCGCCACTGCCGGAAGCGGAATTCCCGACCATCCAGGTCGCCGCGCAATTGCCCGGTGCCAACCCCGAAACCATGGCCTCGTCGGTGGCCACACCGCTTGAAGTGCAATTCAGCGCCATCCCCGGCGTGACCCAGATGACCTCGAGCAGCGCCCTGGGCTCGACCATTCTGACCTTGCAATTCACCCTCGAAAAAAGCATCGACACCGCCGCGCAGGAAGTCCAGGCCGCGATCAACACCGCCGCCGGCAAACTGCCCAAAGACATGCCGAACCTGCCGAACTGGAGAAAGGTCAACCCGGCCGACAGCCCGGTGCTGATCCTCAGCATCAACTCGCCGCAAATGCCCGGCACCGAAGTCAGTGACCTGGTGGAAACCCTGCTCGCCCGTCAGATCAGCCAGATCGACGGCGTAGGCAATATCAACATCACAGGTCAGCAACGTCCGGCGATCCGCGTACAGGCGTCAGCGGACAAACTCGCCGCCATCGGCCTGACCCTGGCGGACATTCGCCTGGCGATCCAGCAGACCAGCCTCAACCTGGCCAAGGGTGCGTTGTATGGCGAGTCGAGCATTTCGACCTTGTCCACCAACGACCAATTGTTCCACCCCGAGGAATACGGTCAGCTGATTGTTTCCTACAAGGACGGCGCACCGGTTCATCTCAAGGATGTAGCGAAAGTCGTCAACGGTTCGGAAGACGCCTACATTCAGGCCTGGGCTGACGGTCAGCCGGGGGTGAACCTGGTGATTTTCCGGCAACCGGGGGCCAACATCGTCGCGACCGTCGACCGTATTCAAGCGGCCCTGCCGACGCTGGAGGCCATGCTGCCGGCCTCGGTGCAGGTCAAGGTGTTGGTCGACCGCACCCAGACCATCCGCGCTTCGTTGCATGAAGTGGAAGTCACTCTGCTGATCGCGATCCTGCTGGTGGTCGCGGTGATGGCGCTGTTCCTGCGGCAGTTATCGGCGACCCTGATCGTGGCCTCGGTGCTCGGTGTGTCGCTGATCGCCAGTTTCGCCCTGATGTACATCATGGGCTTCAGCCTGAATAACCTGACGCTGGTGGCGATCGTGGTGTCCGTCGGGTTTGTGGTGGACGATGCGATTGTGGTGGTGGAAAACATTCACCGTCACCTGGAAGCCGGCGACGGAATGCGCGAAGCGGCCATCAAGGGCGCCGGCGAGATCGGTTTTACTGTGGTTTCCATCAGCTTCTCGCTGGTGGCGGCGTTTATTCCGCTGCTGTTCATGGGCGGTGTGGTCGGGCGGCTGTTCAAGGAGTTCGCCCTGACCGCCACCTCGACCATCATGATTTCCGTGGTGGTGTCCCTGACACTTGCGCCGACGTTGGCCGCGCTATTCATGCGTGCGCCGGAACACAGCCGATCCGGCTTCGGCGAGCGCTTGCTGGCGCTTTATGAAAAAGGCTTGCGCCGCGCCCTCGCCCATCAGAAGTTGATGATCGGTGTATTCGGTCTATCGCTGGGGCTGGCCATCGCCGGTTACATCTTTATCCCTAAAGGCTTCTTCCCGGTACAAGACACCGGTTTCGTTCTTGGCACCACCGAAGCGGCGGCAGACATTTCCTACGGCAACATGGTGAAAAAACACTTGGCGATGGCCGAAATCGTCGCCGCCGATCCCGCCGTAGCGACGTTCTCCCACTCGGTCGGCGTTGCGGGCAGCAACCAGACCATTGCCAACGGCCGCTTCTGGATTTCGCTGAAAAAACGCAGCGAGCGAGACGTATCGGCCAGTCAATTCATCGACCGGATTCGTCCACAACTGATGAAAGTCCCGGGTATCGTGCTGTACCTGCGCGCCGGGCAAGACATCAACCTCAGCGCCGGCCCGAGCCGCGCGCAGTACCAATATGTGCTCAAGAGCAACGACGGGGCACTCCTGAGCACCTGGACCCAGCGCCTGACGGAAAAACTGCGCGCCAACCCGGCGTTCCGCGATATTTCCAATGACCTGCAATTGGGCGGCAGCATCACCCACATCAGCATCGACCGCAGCGCGGCGGCGCGTTTCGGCCTGACCGCCAGCGATGTCGATGAAGCGTTGTATGACGCCTTCGGCCAGCGGCAGATAAACGAGTTCCAGACCCAGACCAACCAATACAATGTGATTCTGGAACTGGACACCAAGCAGCGCGGCAAGGCCGAAAGCCTCAACTATTTCTACCTGCGTTCGCCGCTGAGCGGGGAAATGGTGCCGCTGTCGGCCCTGGCGAAATTCGAGGCGCCCACCATCGGCCCGTTGTCCATCGCTCACGACGGGATGTTCCCGGCGGCCAACCTGTCGTTCAACCTGGCGCCCGGCGTCGCGCTCGGCGATGCGGTGATTATGCTCAACCAGGCCAAGACCGATATCGGTATGCCGGTGGCCATCAGCGGTAATTTCCAGGGGGCGGCCCAGGCGTTCCAAAGTTCATTGGCCAGCCAGCCGTGGCTGATTCTGGCGGCGCTGCTGGCGGTGTACATCATTCTTGGCGTTCTGTACGAAAGCTTCGTGCACCCGCTGACGATCATTTCGACGCTGCCCTCGGCGGGGCTCGGGGCGGTGATCATGCTGTGGATCTGCGGCCAGGACTTTTCGATCATGGCGCTGATCGGGCTGGTGCTGCTGATCGGTATCGTCAAGAAAAACGGCATCCTGATGATCGATTTCGCGCTGGACGCCCAGCGCAACCGTGGCCTGATGCCGGAAGAGGCGATCTATGAGGCCTGTATGACGCGGTTCCGGCCAATCATCATGACCACCCTCGCCGCCCTGCTCGGCGCCCTGCCGCTGATGCTCGGCTACGGCACCGGCGCCGAACTGCGCCAGCCATTGGGCATCGCCGTGGTCGGCGGTTTGCTGGTGAGCCAGGCGCTGACGCTGTTCACCACGCCGGTCATCTACTTGTGGCTCGAGCGGATATTCCATCGGCCTAAACCCGCACCGCTGCCGGCGCTGGCAACCACGGACTGAGGCGGGGGTTCACGCGGTTCAGGGGCCGCTTTGCAGCCCAACGGGGGCGAGCCCCCTCGCCACAAACTACCGAGCCAGGGTAATTATCGACTACCCACTGAATGTCTTCTAAGCTTCAATTAGCAAAAGGCCAGCATGTTTTGCTGGCCTTTTTTTTA
This sequence comes from Pseudomonas sp. Tn43, assembly GCF_014192635.1. Lineage (NCBI taxonomy): Bacteria > Pseudomonadati > Pseudomonadota > Gammaproteobacteria > Pseudomonadales > Pseudomonadaceae > Pseudomonas > Pseudomonas sp. Tn43. The sequence continues at coordinate 37,843 of NZ_JACHYG010000021.1, read as the reverse complement.
TCCGGCATTTATACAGGCGCTCTGGACGCGACCGGTTTCTGGGACTCTGCCCGATTGTTGTAAAAGAACTTTCATAACGCCTTATTTGCAGAAGTCAGAACCATGAGTGTGAGCAGTGCGAAATCTCAACATCCGATCCGTTCGACACGATCGGAGCGGCTTCTGGTTCTGGGTAGTTTGTTGTTGGTGATTGCGATACTGAGCATCGTGGCGTTCCTGCTGATCCGTGAACGCGCCAATGCCGAATTGTCCGCCGCTCGTGCCGCCAACAATATCGTGCAATTGATCGACGCCGACGTCCTGCGCAATGTCGAACTCTATGATGTGTCCCTGCTGGGTTTGATCGCTGCCTCCCAGCGAGAAGACCTCAAGAGCGTGTCCCCGGCCATTCGCCATCTGGCCTATTTCGACCGTGCCACTGCCGCGCCCTACAAAGGCAACATTTTGTTGCTCGACAACAAGGGCGACGTGATCGCCGACTCGGCCTCGGTTGAGCCCAGACAAGGCAACTATGCCGATCGTGAATTCTTCCAGTCTCACGTGGATAACCCGGACCCGGGTATGTTCATCAGTCCCCCCTTCAGAGCCCGGTCGCCGGAACAGGATTGGCGAATCAGTTTCAGCCGCCGGGTGAACGGCCCCCACGGTGAGTTCCTGGGTGTGGCCGAAGCCGCCATGCGCTTGAGTTACTTCGATCAGTTGTTCAACAGCTTGAACATCGGGCGCGACAGCACGGTCAATCTGATCAGCAAGGACGGGACACTTCTGGCTCAACAACCACAACTGGCCGAAGAGCTGATCGGCAAGAACTTCAGTCACCGTCCCAATTTCCAGCGCATCGTCAAAGAAGGCAACGGCAGCTTCACCAGCCTGTCCAGCCGCTACCAGGAAAAGCGTTTGTACACGTTCTCCAAGGTCGGAAACTTGCCGTTGATCGTCATCGTTGCGCTATCGAGTGATGAAGTCTTTGCGGCCTGGAAACGCACTGCGGTGGTGGTCAGCTTTGCGACCATTGCCCTGTGTGTGAGCTTGCTGTGGCTGACCTGGTTGCTCTGCCGGGAATTGCGTCGACGCCAAAGCGCCGAGCATGAACTGGCACAACTGGCCGCTACCGACCCCTTGACCGGCCTGGCCAACCGTCGAAGCCTGGATCAGGCCTTGCACCATGAATGGTTTCGCGCCCAACGTTCCGGCCTGCCCTTGTCGGTGCTGATGATCGATGTCGATCACTTCAAGGCGTACAACGATCGCCATGGCCATCAGGGTGGCGATGATGCCCTGCGCTGGGTGGCCAAGGTGATCAGCACCCATGTTCGACGACCGGCGGACCTGGTTGCCCGTTACGGTGGCGAGGAATTTTCGGTGATTCTGGCTGAAACCGACAGCGTTGGCGCGCAACAGATTGCCGACACCATTCGCGCAGCCGTGGAGCAGCTGCCATTGGTGGGGGACGATGCATCGCCGATTACTGTCAGTATTGGTATCAGCACCTGGACGACGGCATCCGATATCAGCCTGGAGCAGTTGTTGTATAGGGCAGACAAGGCGCTGTATCAGGCCAAGGAAAGTGGTCGGAATCGGGTGGTTGCAGCAGACTGAGATTCTATGTTGTGGCGGCCGGCCTCTTCGCGGGCAAGCCTCGCTCCTACGAAGTGTGGAAATTAAATGCGCCGCTGTCCCGTAGGAGCGAGGCTTGCCCGCGAAGAGGCCATGGCAGACACCACAAAACACCACTTTCCCGCCCCCATAAAAAAAGGCCACCCGAAGGTAGCCTTTAAAAAACTAGAGAGGTTTTTTGCTTACACGGCCGCAACAGGGCGCATGTAAGAGATCGGTGCAGTGCTGGCGTCTTCGAACGTCACGACTTCCCAAGCATCTGTCTGCTCAATCAACTTGCGCAGCAGCTGGTTGTTCAATGCATGTCCGGACTTGAAGCCCTTGAACTCACCAATCAGGCTATTGCCCAGCAGGTAGAGGTCACCAATTGCATCGAGGATCTTGTGCTTCACGAATTCGTCTTCATAGCGAAGGCCATCTTCGTTCAGTACACCATCCGCGTCGACCACGATTGCGTTTTCAACGCTGCCGCCGAGTGCGAGGTTGTGCTTGCGCAGGTACTCGATGTCACTCATGAAACCAAAGGTACGGGCGCGGCTGACTTCTTTTACGAACGAAGTGCTGGAAAAATCCACGCTTGCACTTTGTGTGCGGTCACGGAAAACCGGGTGATCGAAATCGATCTCGAAACTCACTTTGAAACCTTCGAAAGGGACGAAAGTGGCGCGCTTGTCGCCGTCTTCCACTGTCACTTCCCGCAGGATCCGGATGAACTTCTTGGCGGCGTCCTGTTCTTCCAGGCCGGCCGATTGAATCAGGAATACGAAGGGTCCAGCGCTACCATCCATGATCGGGACTTCGGACGCGGAGAGCTCGACGTAGGCGTTATCGATGCCCAGGCCAGCCATGGCCGAGAGCAGGTGCTCCACCGTGTCCACTTTGACGTCACCGTTAACAAGCGTGGTCGACATAGTGGTTTCGCCAACGTTTTCCGCGCGGGCAGGAATCTGCACCACAGGGTCGAGGTCAGCACGACAAAACACAATGCCGGTGTCGACGGGCGCTGGCTTGAGGGTCAGGTAGACCTTCTCCCCGGAGTGCAGGCCGACACCTGTGGCACGGATAATATTCTTCAGGGTGCGTTGTTTTATCATGGCATGGGCCGCTTCAGCGCAAATTGCGAACTGGTATCAACAAAGGCTGGCGATGATAGCAGACCAGACCTTTGCTGAACACCAATCACCCTAATACCCCTGATACATTTCATCAATCGGCCTGACGACGCAGGAAAGCCGGGATGTCCAGGTAGTCCAGGTCATCTTGCGGGTTCATCTTCGCGGCAGTCGCAGCACCGGCCTGAGCCTGGTTGCGCATGACGGTCGGACGGTCCAGGTCACGGTAATTCACCGCAGGCTGTTCCTGACGAACAGGGGCTTGTTGTTGTGGCTGGGAAGCCATCGAGGTGTGAACGGTATTGTCGATGACCTTGACAGGCTTCTCGATTTTAGCGCCTAAACCGGTGGCAACAACAGTCACGTGCAGCTCGTCGCGCATGTCCGGATCGATAACGGTACCGACCTTGACCATTGCGTGCTCGGAAGCGAAGGCTTCGATGATGCTACCCACGTCGGAGTACTCACCCAGGGACAGGTCAGGACCGGCGGTGATGTTCACCAGGATGCCACGTGCGCCTTGCAGGTTCACGTCTTCGAGCAACGGGTTGCGAATAGCCGCCTCGGTGGCTTCGCGCGCACGGTTCGGACCGCTGGCGCAGCCAGTGCCCATCATCGCCATGCCCATTTCGGACATCACGGTGCGTACGTCGGCGAAGTCAACGTTGATCATGCCCGGACGCTTGATGATGTCGGAGATACCGCGAACGGCACCGGCCAGTACATCGTCAGCCTTGGCGAAAGCCGACAGCAGGCTGGCGTCTTTACCGAGGATGGTCAGCAGCTTCTCGTTGGGGATGGTGATCAACGAGTCGACGCTTTCAGACAGCAGACGAATACCTTCGTCGGCGAGCTGCATGCGCTTGCGACCTTCGAACGGGAACGGACGGGTCACCACCGCTACGGTGAGGATCCCCATTTCCTTGGCCACTTCGGCAATGATTGGCGCAGCACCGGTACCGGTACCACCGCCCATGCCGGTAGTGATGAACACCATGTTGGTGCCCTGCAGGACTTCGGCAATGCGCTCACGGTCCTCGAGAGCGGCCTGACGACCTACTTCAGGGTTGGCACCGGCGCCCAGACCTTTGGTCACGCTGGTACCCAGTTGCAGGATGGTCCGCGCGCTGATGCTTTTCAGCGCCTGGGCATCAGTGTTGGCGCAGATGAATTCAACGCCTTCAATGTTGCTCTTGACCATGTGATTGACAGCGTTGCCGCCGCCACCGCCAACACCGATAACTTTAATTACCGGGCTTGCGGGGATGTTGTCTACGAGTTCGAACATGTTCCCTCTCCTTACGTTCTCTAGTTTTTTTCGCCTACTGCGTTTTGCTGCTTTTACCGCATGCCGCTTGAAACTTGTCGCTTGAAACTGCTTTGTCAGAAGTTGCCTTGGACCCAGCTCTTGAAGCGATCGAGCAAGGCAACTTTCGGTTCGTCGTTGCTGTAGCTGTCGCGGCTGCCGATGCCCGAGAACGAAATCCCGTCGGACTGCTTCTGCAGGCCGTACATCAACAGGCCGACGCCGGTGGAATAAATCGGGTTGCGGACCACGTCGTCCAGGCCCTTGACGCCATGCGGCACGCCCAGGCGAACCGGCATGTGGAAAATTTCTTCGGCCAGTTCCACCGCGCCTTCCATCTTCGACGTACCGCCGGTCAGCACGATGCCGGCCGGGATCAGGTCTTCGTAGCCACTGCGACGCAGTTCGGCCTGGATCAGGGTGAACAGCTCGTCGTAACGCGGCTCGACCACTTCGGCCAGGGCCTGACGTGACAGTTCGCGCGGTGGACGGTCGCCGACGCTCGGCACCTTGATGGTTTCACCGGCACCCGCCAGTTTGGCCAGGGCACAGGCGTAGCGAATCTTGATTTCTTCGGCGTATTGGGTCGGGGTGCGCAGCGCCATGGCGATGTCGTTGGTCACCTGATCGCCCGCAATCGGAATCACCGCGGTGTGGCGGATCGCGCCTTCGGTGAAGATCGCGATGTCAGTGGTGCCACCGCCGATGTCCACCAGGCACACGCCCAGCTCTTTCTCGTCGTCGGTCAGGACCGAGTAGGCCGAGGCCAATTGCTCGAGAATGATGTCGTCGATTTCCAGACCGCAGCGGCGTACACATTTTTCAATGTTCTGTGCGGCGTTGACGGCGCAAGTGACAACGTGAACCTTGGCTTCCAGACGCACGCCGGACATGCCCAGCGGCTCGCGAACGCCTTCCTGGTTATCGATCACGTAATCTTGCGGCAAGGTATGCAGCACGCGCTGGTCAGCCGGGATCGCCACCGCCTGGGCAGCGTCAAGAACGCGCTCAAGGTCGGCAGAGCTGACTTCGCGATCACGAATCGCCACGATGCCGTGGGAGTTCAGGCTGCGAATGTGATTGCCCGCCACGCCGACAAATGCCGAGTGGATCCGGCAACCGGCCATCAGCTGCGCTTCTTCGATCGCGCGCTGGATCGATTGCACGGTGGACTCGATGTTCACCACTACGCCTTTTTTCAGGCCGCGGGACGGATGAGTACCGATCCCGACGATTTCGAGCGTGCCGTCGTCCGAGACCTCGCCTACCAGCGCCACCACCTTGGAGGTGCCGATATCGAGACCGACGATCATTTTGCCGCTTTGCACGTTTGCCATGGTCCTGCCTCTTCTTAATTCTGCGCGACAGCGGGTTGGGCTGTCGTGGGCGCTACAGGTTCCCGCCAGCCAACAGCGAGGCCGTTGGCGTAGCGCAGATCGATGCGCGCAATGTTCGTAATCTGCTCTTTGAGCGTCTTGTCATAGATGGCAATGAAGCGGCGCATCTTTTCCACCAGCTTGCCGCGTCCCAGCAGCAGTTCGATTCCCGGGCCCGCGCTGCCGGCGCCGGTGGTCAGGAACCAACTGCCTCGTTCACGCAACTCCAGGCGTGCAATCGAGAAGCCCAATGGCCTGAGCATCTGGCTCAGCACCTGGTATTGCTGCATCACTTGCTGCTGGGCCCGCTGCGGGCCGAACAACTGCGGCAAGTGTTCGTAGTTCGCCAGTTCACGCGGGGTGAACGCCTGCCCCTGGTTGTTCAACAGCGACTCATCGCCCCAACGGGCCACCGGCAGTTGTTCTTCCAGGCGAATCACCACCTGATCGGGCCATACCCTGCGCACTTCGGCGTGAGCAATCCATGGCATCTGTTCAAGCTCGGTGCGCATGCCCGCCAGGTCGATGGTGAAGAAGCTCGACGCCACGAATGGGGCGATCCGCTGCTGCACCGCTTGCTGGCTGATGTAACTCAAGTCGCCCTGTACCGCGATCCTGGTGATCGGCCGGTCGGCGTACGGCAGCAAACGCTGTGCGCCTTCATAAGTGCCAAACCCCAGCGCGACCAACAGCACGGGCCAGAACAGACTTTTCAGAAAACCAAAATTGGCTTTCGGCAGGCGCGCAGACATCGGCTCTTTGGCCACCATTCGGCTGGCACCCCGCGGCACCGGCTTGCGGCCGGGAGCGGAAGGCTGATGACGTAGCTGAGCGCCTTGCATGGTCTTAACCTCTTGTCGGCTCTTGGTTACCGGCAGCATTGCCGGTAACGCTGGCGGCCAGAATCGCCAGAACCAATTGCTGGAAATCCAGGCCAGCGGCACGGGCCGCCATCGGAACCAGGCTGTGATCGGTCATCCCCGGTGCGGTATTGACTTCCAGGAACCAGAACTGCCCGTCGGCGTCCTGCATCACGTCTGCCCTGCCCCAACCGGCGATCCCCAGCGCCTCACAGGCTTTGGCCGTGAGGTCCATGAGTTCTTTTTCCTTGTTGCTGTCCAGGCCACACGGAATCCGGTACTGGGTATCGGAAGCCACGTACTTGGCGTCGTAGTCGTAGAAACTGTGGGTTGTGCCCAGGGCAATTGGAGGCAACACCTGGTCACGCAGGGTGGCGATGGTGAACTCTGGTCCTTGAATCCATTGCTCGACCAACACTTGCGAATCGTAGGTACTGGCCGCTTTCCACGCGTCGATCAATTCAGACGCGGAAGTCACTTTGGCCATACCGATACTGGAACCTTCATGGGCCGGTTTGACGATCAAAGGGAAGCCCAGTTCCGTGGCCGCCGAAATACAATCGGCCTCAGAGCTCAGTACCGCGTGGCGTGGCGTCGGAATACCGAGGCTGTGCCAGACCTGCTTGGTGCGCAATTTGTCCATGGCCAGGGCCGAGGCCAGAATGCCGCTGCCGGTGTACGGAATCCCTGCACATTCCAGCAGGCCCTGCATGCTGCCGTCTTCACCGCCACGACCGTGGAGGATGATGAAGGCGCGGTCGATTTTCTCGTTCAGCAGACGCTGCAGCAGGTCATCGCCCACATCGATGCCGAAGGCGTCCACACCGGCGCTTTGCAGTGCGTCGAGCACCGCGTTACCCGATTTCAGGGAGACTTCACGCTCGGCACTCTTGCCGCCGAACAGCACGGCGACACGGCCGAAATCTTTCGGCGCGATCGTGGAAACGAGGTTGGCGTAAGCAGCAGTCATTTCAACTTCCCCACGCTTGGCGCGGCAACCGCGCCAGCGAACAACGGACTGTTCAATAGTTTCGGTGCGAGACCGCCGATATCACCGGCGCCCTGGCACAACAGAATGTCGCCGGCACGCAGCAGCGGCTTGACGATTGGCGCGAGGTCGACGCCACGCTCGATGTAGATCGGGTCGAGCTGACCGCGCTGGCGAATGCTGTTGCACAGCTTGCGGCTGTCAGCACCCGGAATCGGTTCTTCACCGGCCGGATAGACTTCCATCAACAGCAGCACATTGGCGTCGGCCAGCACATTGACGAAATCGTCGTACAAGTCGCGGGTGCGGCTGTAACGGTGGGGCTGATACACCATCACCAGACGACGCTCCGGCCAGCCACCGCGCACGGCTTTGATCACGGCCGCGACTTCGGTCGGGTGATGACCGTAGTCGTCCACCAGCATCACGTTGCCACCTTCAACCGGCAGTTCGCCGTACACCTGGAAGCGACGACCGACACCCTGGAACCCGGACAGGCCCTGGACGATGGCTTCATCACTGACGCCCTCGTCAGTGGCAATGCAAATGGTCGCCAGTGCGTTCAGCACGTTGTGGTTGCCCGGCATGTTCACCGACACATCCAGCGGCTCACGATCAGGACGCAACACGGTAAAGAAGGTCTGCATGCCTTGTTGGCGCACATTGATGGCACGCACGTCGGCATCGTCGCCAAAGCCATAAGTGACCGTCGGACGCTTCACCTGCGGGAGGATTTCACGCACCACCGGATCGTCCAGGCACATCACCGCCAGACCATAGAACGGCAGGTTGTGCAGGAACTCGACGAAGGTTTTCTTCAGCTTGTTGAAGTCGCCGTCGTAGGTCGCCATGTGGTCGGCGTCGATATTGGTGACCACAGCCACCAGCGGTTGCAAGTGCAGGAAGCTGGCATCGCTTTCGTCGGCTTCGGCAATCAGGTAGCGGCTGGTGCCGAGCTGGGCATTGGTGCCCGCGGCATTCAGACGACCACCGATCACGAATGTCGGGTCCAGGCCACCGGCGGCGAACACCGAAGCGATCAGGCTGGTGGTGGTGGTTTTGCCGTGGGTACCGGCGACGGCGATGCCGTGGCGGTAGCGCATCAGTTCAGCCAGCATCTCGGCCCGTGGTACCACCGGAATACGGCGTTCCAGGGCGGTGGCCACTTCCGGGTTGGACGTGTTCACAGCGCTTGAGGTGACCAGCACATCGGCGTTCGCGGCGTTCTCGGCACGGTGGCCGATATAAATGTGGGCGCCGAAGGATTCCAGGCGCTCGGTCACCGGCGATGCCTTGAGGTCGGAACCGGACACTTCATAGCCCAGGTTCAGCAACACTTCGGCAATGCCGCACATGCCCACGCCGCCGATACCGACGAAGTGGATGCGACGGATGCGGCGCATTTCCGGGTGCGGCATGGCTTTCTTGTTCTCAACCATGGGCCACCTCCAGGCAGGTATCGACCACGTTACGAGTGGCATCGGGTTTGGCCAGGCGGCGTGCCGCGGTGGCCATGTCGTTGAGTCGTTGCGGTTGCATCAAGACCTCTGTCAGGCGAGCGGCAAGGTCCGCTGCGCCAGTCGTTCTTTGCGGCATCAGGAAGGCAGCGCCTTCACGGGCCAAATAATCGGCGTTGCGGGTCTGGTGATCGTCGATCGCGTGGGGCAAAGGCACCAGCATCGAGGGCAGACCGGCAGCCGCCAGTTCACTGATGGTCAATGCGCCTGCACGGCACACCACCAGGTCGGCCCAGCCATAGGCTTGGGCCATGTCTTTGATGAAAGGCTGCACGTGCGCCTCGACGCCAGCTGCGCGATAGCGCTCTGCAGTCACTTCATCATGGTTTTTGCCGGCCTGATGAAACACGTCCGGACGCAGGTCGGCAGCGACTTGCGACAGGGCTTCAGGCAGCAATTTGTTCAACGGCTCTGCGCCCAGGCTTCCGCCCAGGATCAGCAAACGCGCCTTGCGACCGGCCAGGGCAGGTCGCGGTGTTTCGAGGAACAGCTCGGTACGCACCGGGTTACCGGTGGTGCGACGGCTGTTCGACAGGGTAAAGGTGTCGGGGAACGCTTCACAGACTCGGGCGGCCAACGGCACCAGCAACCGATTGGCGGTACCGGCGACGGCGTTCTGCTCATGAACGATCACCGGCACGCCGGACAATTTGGCTGCAACACCGCCCGGCCCGGTCACATAACCTCCGAAGCCGACCACGCAGACTGGCCGCAGCTGACGAATGACCGCCCGTGCCTGCCAGATCGACTTGAGCAACATGAACGGCGCCATGAGCAGGGACAATTTGCCCTTGCCGCGCAAACCGCTGGCGTTGATCCGATGCAATTGAAGGCCGGCCGCCGGCACCAGATCGTTCTCGATCCCGCGCGGCGTGCCCAACCAGTGCACGGTGTAACCGCGGGCCTGGAACTCGCGAGCGCAGGCCAGTGCCGGGAACACGTGGCCCCCGGTGCCGCCCGCCATGATCAATACGTTAGCGCCCATGGGTCGGCTCCTCGGCGAAGTCGCTCTCATGGAACTCCATCTCTTCACTGCCCAAGTGGGTTCGACTCTCCCACTCGATGCGTAACAACAAGCCAAGACAGGCACAGCAGATCACCAACGAGCTGCCGCCATAACTGAGGAATGGCAGGGTCAGCCCCTTGGTTGGCAGCAGGCCCACGTTCACTCCGATGTTGATCAGAAACTGACCGATCCACAGGAACGACAAGCCATACGCAATGTAAGCGGCGAAAAACTGTTTGGCCTTCTCGGCCCAGTAACCGATGTACATGCCACGAATACAGACAAAGACGAACAGCGCCAGGGTGCACAACGAACCCACGGCCCCCAGTTCTTCGGCCAGCACCGAGAACACGAAGTCAGTGTGGGCTTCCGGCAGGTAGAACTGCTTCTGCACGCTGTTGCCCAGGCCAACGCCCAGCCACTCGCCACGACCGAAAGCGATCAAGGCTTGAGATAACTGATAGCCCGCACCGAACTGGTCGGCCCACGGGTCCGCGAAGTTGGTCAGTCGCGCCATTCGATACGGCTGCATTTGAATCAACAACACCACCGCACCGACAGCCAGGACAACCATCAGGGAAAAACGGAACAGCCCGACGCCGCCAAGGAACAGCATCGCCGCAGCGGCCCCCATCATCACGACCGTGGCACCGAAGTCCGGCTCCATCAGCAACAGGCCCGCCATCGGCAGCAGAACGATGAACGGCTTGAAGAAGCCCATCCAGCTTTCACGCACTTCTTTCTGGCGACGCACCAGATAACCGGCGAGGTAGATCACCACGAACACCTTGGCGATCTCGGAAGGCTGAACGTTGAAGAAGCTGAAGCCGATCCAGCGCATCGAACCGTTCACCTCGCGACCGATCCCGGGGATGATCACCATCACCAGCAAACCGAAAGCGCCAATCAGCATCAGCCAGCCCAGGCGTTGCCAGGTAGCAATCGGAATCATCATGCTGACGATGCAGGCACCAAGGCCCAGCACCACGTAGATCAGGTGGCGGATCATGTAATACAGGGCACTGCCCGATTGCACCGCCGCCACTTCAGTGGATGCCGATGCAATCATCACCAGCCCCAGCCCCAGCAGTGCCAGGCAACCGGCGAGCATCGGGAAATCGAGGTCAATGCCGCGCCCGGTGATGATCGGCGACGGGTACGGCTTGATGATATTCAGGAGGCTCATGCCAAGTCCTCCACGGCGCGGACAAACTGGTGACCGCGATCTTCGTAGTTCTTGAACATGTCGAAACTGGCACAGGCCGGCGACAGCAGCACTGCGTCGCCCTTTTCGGCGATGGCGCGGCATTGGGCGACTGCTTCGATCAGCGAGCCGACGCGAATCAGTGGCACGGCGTCGCCGATGGCCTCGCCGATCTTGTCGGAATCACGGCCCATCAAAATGACGGCGCGGCAGTTGGCCGCGACCGGATCACGCAGGTCCTTGAACTCGGCACCCTTGCCATCGCCACCGGCGATCAGCACGAGTTTGCCGTCGATGTCCGCACCCAGGCCTTCGATGGCGGCCAGCGCGGCGCCGACGTTGGTGGCTTTGGAATCGTTGTAATAGCTCACGCCATCGAGCTCGCGTACCCATTGGCAGCGATGCTCAAGCCCGGCGAAATTGCGCAAGGCCGAAAGCATGGCGTCGAACGGCAACCCCACGGCGTGGCCCAGCGCCAATGCCGCGAGGGCGTTGGACTGGTTATGCGCGCCACGAATCTTCAATTCGCGCACTGGCATCAGGTTCTGGAATTCGAAGGCCAGGTACTTCTCGCCGTCCTCTTCCCGGATCCCGAAGGCCTTGAAATCGGGTTTGCTCAAACCGAAGGTCCAGCACGGCTGACCTTCGCCCATCAGCGGACGGCTCAGGGCGTCCTGACGATTGACCACAAACTGCCGGGCACCCCGGAAGATCCGGTGCTTGGCCAAGTGATAGGCCGGCAGACCGCTGTAGCGGTCCATGTGGTCTTCGCTGATATTGAGCACGGTCGCCACTTCGGCGTTGAGTTGATCGGTGGTTTCGAGCTGGAAGCTCGACAACTCCATCACGTACAACTCGACGTCATCGCTGAGCAAATCCAGCGCCGGCGTGCCGAGATTGCCACCAACGGCGACACGCTTGCCGGCTGCCGCGGCCATCTCACCCACCAGGGTGGTGACGGTGCTTTTCGCATTGGAACCGCTGATGGCGACAATCGGCGCCTTCGCGTTACGCGCGAACAGCTCGATGTCGCCGGACAACTTCACGCCACGGGCGGCGGCAGCCTGCAGGGCCGGGGTCGCCAGCGCCAGGCCGGGGCTCACGTAGAGCTCGTCGGCACGGCACAGGAACTCGACGTCCAGCTCGCCACAACGCACTTCCACGTGCGGATAGTCACGCTTGAGCGTGGCCAGTTCCGGTGGATTTTCCCGCGTGTCGGCGACAGCAAACGACACGCCCCGGTTCGCCAGGAAGCGAACCAGGGACATGCCGCTCTTGCCGAGGCCGACAACGATGCGGAAGTGGTCAGAAGCGATCAGGGACACTCGTTCTACCTCAGCTTCAGGGTGGCAAGGCCGATCAGCACCAGAATCACGGTGATGATCCAGAAACGGACGATCACGCGCGGCTCGGGCCAGCCCTTGAGTTCAAAGTGGTGGTGTATCGGTGCCATGCGAAACACACGGCGACCGGTCAACTTAAAGGAGGCAACCTGGATGACAACCGACAGGGTCTCCATCACGAACACGCCGCCCATGATGAACAGGACGATTTCCTGGCGGACGATCACCGCGATGGTGCCCAGGGCCGCGCCCAGCGCCAGTGCACCGACGTCGCCCATGAATACCTGGGCCGGATAGGTGTTGAACCAGAGGAAACCCAGACCCGCGCCGATCAACGCACCGCAGAACACAATCAACTCACCGGCGCCCGGCACGTAGGGAATCAGCAGGTATTCAGCGAACTTCACGTTACCCGACAGATAGCAGAAGATCCCCAGGCCGCCGCCGACCATCACGGTAGGCATGATCGCCAGACCGTCGAGGCCGTCGGTCAGATTGACTGCGTTGCTGGAGCCGACAATCACGAAATAGGTCAGGACGATGAAACCCGCGCCCAGCGGAATGCTGTAGTCCTTGAGCATGGGCAGGATGAGGGTGGTTTCTACCGGCGTTGCCGCGGTCATATAAAGGAAGACCGCCGCGCCCAGGCCGAACACCGACTGCCAGAAATACTTCCAGCGGCTCGGAAGGCCACGGGAGTTTTTCTCGATGACTTTGCGGTAATCGTCTACCCAGCCGATGGCGCCAAACAGCAAGGTGACCAACAACACCACCCAAACGTAACGGTTGGCCAGGTCGGCCCAGAGCAAGGTGCTGACACCGATGGACGAAAGAATCAGCGCCCCGCCCATGGTCGGGGTACCGGATTTGGACAGGTGCGATTGCGGGCCATCGTTGCGAACGGATTGACCGATCTGACGGTTCTGCAAGGTGCGGATCATCCACGGGCCATAGCACAGCGACAAGACCAGCGCGGTCAGCACACCGAGAATCCCCCGCAGGGTCAGGTACTGGAAGACCGCGAAGCCTTTGTAGAACTGTTGCAGATACTCCGCTAGCAGCAGCAGCATTAATGTTTCTCCAGACGGGTCCCGCACAAAGCGGCGACGATGTTTTCCATCGCGGCGCTGCGCGAGCCCTTGATCAAAATGGTGGTGTTTGGGTCCTGCTCGGCTTCCAGGGCCTTGATCAGTTCAGCCTGAGTACTGAAGTGAAAAGCCTGCTCGCCGAAAGCGTTTACGGCGTGAACCATCATTGGCCCGACCGCGTAAAGCGCGGAAACCTTGCCGCGGGCGTACTCGCCCACATCGCGGTGCCCCTGCTCCGCCCAATCGCCCAACTCGCCGATATCTCCGAGCACCAGAATGGTGCGGCCGGAAAAGCCGGCGAGTATATCAACGGCGGCGCACATGGAGGTGGGGTTTGCGTTATACGTGTCATCGATCACGCGCATACCGTTAGTTGCCAGTTGCGCAACGGCGCGCCCCTTGACCGGTTGCACCGCATTGAGCCCCGAAGCGATATGCGACAAGGACACGCCCAAGGCATAAGCGGCGGCAGCGGCAGCAACTGCGTTGGTAACGTTATGCCCGCCGAGCAGGTTCAATTGAATTCGGGCAATACCTTGCGGTGTGTGCAGTTCGAATGCAGGGCAGCCGCGTGCATCGGAAACGATGAAACTGGCATAAAAATCCGCGCCGGCATCCAGTTGAGAGAAACTCATCACCTGGCGGGCAGCGGCACGAGCCTTCCAGATTGGAAACGCTTTGTCGTCGAGATTCAAAACGGCGACGCCCGAAGCATCCAGCCCTTCAATGATCTCGCCCTTGGCCTCGACGATTTTTTCCGGGCCACCGAACTCGCCAACGTGAGCAGTACCGGCATTGTTCAGCACGGCGACATGGGGTTTGGTCATGGCAACGGTATAGGCAATTTCGCCGAGCCGCGAGGCCCCCAGTTCAATGACTGCCGCCGTGTGTTCCGGTGCCAGTTCGAGCAGGGTCAGCGGAACACCAAGGTCATTGTTCAGATTGCCACGGGTCGCCAATACAGGACCGCGCGTGCGCAGGATGCTCGCGAGCATTTCCTTGACCGTGGTCTTGCCGCTGGAACCGGTAATGGCCACGACCGGTTGAGTGAACGCCGCACGGTTCATCGCGCCCAATTGGCCGAGGGCCTGACGGGTGTCCTTGACCAGCAGTTGCGGCAGCGCGCTGCCAGCAACTTCGCGCTCGACCAGGGCACCCACGGCGCCTTTGGCGGCGACGTCATTGAGGTAGTCATGGCCATCGAAACGCGGGCCGGCCAGGGCAATAAACAGCTGGCCAGGCTTGATTGCGCGACTGTCGATGCTGACGCCGTCGAAGCTGGCGTCGCCGGCAATCAGGCGACCATTCAATGCACGGGTCAGTTCGCTCAGTTTCAAGGCCTTAAGCATGAGCCACCTCCCACGCGGTCAGGGCGTGATCAGCCTCGACCAGATCGGAGAAAGCGTGGCGCTCGCCGTTGATTTCCTGATAGTCCTCGTGACCTTTACCGGCCAGGACAATCACGTCATCGGCCGATGCACTGGCGATCAATTGGGCAATCGCCTCGCCACGGCCAGCGACGAAGGTCACTTTATCCACAGCGGTAAAACCGGCGCGGATGTCGTCGAAAATCACGGTTGGGTCTTCGGTGCGCGGATTGTCATCGGTGACCAGTACGCCATCGGCCAGACGTTCGACCACTTCTGCCATCAGCGGACGCTTGCCGCGATCGCGATCACCACCGCAACCGAACAGGCACAGCAACCGGCCTTTGGCGTGTGGACGCAGGGCCATCAAGACTTTTTCCAGCGCATCCGGCGTGTGGGCGTAATCGACCACCACCAATGGCTGGGTACCGCCACCCAGGCGCTGCATGCGACCGGCCGGACCTTCGAGTTTGGGCAGCACCTTGAGGATTTCGTCCAGCGCGTAGTCCAGCCCGAGCAAGGCGCCGACCGCGGCCAACACGTTGCTCAGGTTGAAACGACCGAGCAAGGTGCTGCGCAAATGGTGCTCGCCTTGCGGCGTGACCAGCGTGGCGCGCACACCTTCATCGTCGAACTGCGCCTGGCGGCAATACAGGTAGGCGCCGGCATCTTCCAGGCTGTAAGTGATCAGTCGCGACTCGCCCTCATCGGCAGCCAGTTGCCGGCCGAATTCGTCGTCCAGGTTGACCACCCGGCACTTCAGGTCATTCCAGGCAAACAGCTTGGCCTTGGTTTCGCCATAAGCCTGCATGGTGCCGTGGTAATCCAGATGGTCGCGCGACAGGTTGGTCATCACCGCCACATCGAAGGCCAGTGCGCTCACGCGGCCCTGATCCAGCCCGTGGGAAGAGACTTCCATGGCCACGGCTTTGGCGCCGGCTTTTTTCAGGTCGGCGAGGGTCGCTTGCACCGCAATCGGGTTCGGCGTGGTGTGCAGACCGCTTTCCAGCGCGCCGTAGAAACCGGAGCCCAGGGTGCCGACAATGCCGCAGTGCTGACCCAGCAGGTCGAGCGCTTGGGCGATCAATTGGGTCACGCTGGTTTTACCGTTGGTACCGGTCACGCCGATCAGGTTCAAATGACGGCTCGGATCGCCATAGAAACGCCCGGCAATGTCCGACAGCTGCGCCGCCAGGCCCTTGACCGGAATCAACGGCACGTCGGTGATTGGCAGCACAGTCGCGCCTTCGACTTCATAAGCCACGGCAGCAGCGCCGCGTTGCAAGGCGTCGGCGATGTGCGCGCGCCCGTCGAACTTGCCACCAGGCACCGCGAGAAACAGATCGCCTGCTCGTACGTTACGGCTGTCCAGCGCCAATTCGCGAATCAGCAGATCGCGACCGGCGTGGGCGAATATCTTGTTCAGGCTCAGCGACATCAGCCGCGCCCTCCATTGGCTTTCAGCGGAACGACCGGTGTGGCGTTCGCTTGTTGAGTGGCAGGCAGGTTGTCCGGGGTGATGTTCATCAGGCGCAAGGTCCCGGACATCACTTTGCTGAACACCGGCGCCGATACCAGACCGCCGAAGTAACCGGCTTTGGTCGGCTCATCGATCACCACCACGATTGCGTAGCGCGGATCGCTCATCGGGCCGAATCCGGCGAACAGCGAGCGGTAGGAATTCTCGGCGTAGCCTTTGGTACCGACCGACGTTTTACGTGCAGTACCCGACTTGCCGCCCACGTGATATGCCGGCACTTGCGCACGGAATACACCGCGCGGGGCTTCGATCACTTGTTGCAGCATCGTTTGCATGGTTTTCGCGACGGCTTCCGGCAATACCTGTGTGGTTTGCGGTGCCTTGTCGGTTTTGATCAGGGTCAGGGGTGCAAGGCGACCATTGTTGGCCAAGGCCGAAAAGGCGTGGACCAACTGGATCGCCGTCACCGAAATACCGTAGCCGTAGGACAGCGTGGCGGTTTCAGCCTTGCGCCATTCGCGGTAGTTCGGCAGGTTGCCGACGCGCTCGCCCGGGAAACCGAGCCCGGTGTCCTGGCCGAGGCCGACTTTCTGCGCCAGGCGGAAAATCGTTTCGCCGCCGATATCGAACGCAATCTTACTCATACCGACGTTACTGGAATTGATCAGAATGCCGGTCAGGTCGAGTACCGGGCCTTCACTCTTGGAGACGTCCTTGATGGTGTACTTGCCAATCTGCAAAGAGCCTGGGTACACCTCAACCGTGTCGGTCGGCTTCCAGCGCCCGGTTTCAATCGCGGCGCTCATGGAGATCGCCTTCATGGTCGAACCCGGTTCGAACACGTCGATCATCGCGCGGTTGCGCATCATCGAAGGTTGCAGGTTACGACGGTTGTTCGGGTTGTAGGTCGGCTGGTTGACCATGGCCAGGATCTCGCCGGTCTTCACGTCCATGATCACCAGGCTACCGGCCTTGGCGCCATTCTCGATGATTGCATTGCGCAGTTCACGGTTGGCCAGATATTGCAGGCGCAGGTCAATGGACAACGCCAAGGGCTTGCCGGCCTTGGCGTTTTTGGTGACCTGGACATCTTTGATCAGCCGGCCGCGCCGGTCCTTGATCACCTGCCGCTTGCCGGGCACGCCGGCCAGCCATTCGTCATAAGCCAGCTCGACGCCTTCGCGCCCGTGGTCATCGATGTCGGTGAAGCCGACCATGTGGGCGGTGACTTCGCCGGCCGGGTAGAAACGCCGGAACTCTTCAATGCCATAAACGCCCGGTACTTTCAGATCGAGCACGGCCTGGCCCTGCTCGGGGGTCAACCCGCGCACCAGATAAATGAATTCTTTGTTGGCCTGGGCTTCGAGGCGCTCAGCCAGGGCTTTCGGATCCTGTCCCAAGGCAGCCGCCAGTGCCGGCCACTTCTCTTTGGCCGTTTGCATTTCCTTGGCGTTGGCCCACAGGGTAGTGACCGGAGTACTCACGGCCAACGGCTCGCCATTACGGTCGGTAATCAGACCACGGTGAGCCGGAATCGGAATATGGCGAACGCTGCGCGCATCGCCCTGACCTTTGAGGAAGGCACGGTCGACCACTTGCAAATCAATGATGCGCCAGGCAATCGCCGCCACCATGATGCCGAGCAACCCGACCACCAGACGGAACCGCCAGGGAAAGAGCGCGCCTTCGAGTTTCATCATGGCGCCACCATCTGCACTTCAGCGGCGCCGGGAATGCGCATCTTCAGTTGCTCGGTAGCCAGGACTTCGATGCGGCTATGGGCGGTCCAGGTGCTTTGCTCGAGAATCAACCGCCCCCACTCCGCCTGCGCCTTGTCGCGCACGCTCAATTCACCGTACAGAGAGTTGAGCAGTTGACGATTCCAGTGCGCGCTATAGGACACGCCTATAGCCGACACAAGCACGCCGGCAAACAACAGCAGCATGAAAAAGCTTCCGCCGGGAAGTGGCTTGGCGAAAAGCTTGCTCACCGCAGCTTCTCCGCGACGCGCATGACGGCGCTACGAGAACGTGGGTTGGCTTTGAGTTCGGCCTCCGAGGCGGTCTGCGCTTTGCCATGGATTTTGATGATCGGTTCGAAAGCGACATGACGGACCGGCAGGTTGCGCGGCAAGTTGTCGGCTTCGCCTTTCACCAGCTTGCGCATGAACAGTTTGACGATGCGGTCTTCCAGCGAGTGGAAGCTGATAACGACCAGACGGCCGCCCACTTCAAGGCATTCCAGCGCCGCTTCGAGGCCGGCTTCCAGATCGCCCAATTCGTTGTTGACGTGAATACGCAGGCCCTGGAATGCACGGGTGGCCGGGTGCTTGCCCTTTTCCCATGCCGGGTTGGCGACTTTCAGCACTTCAGCCAGATCGCCAGTGCGCTCGAACGGCTTGATGTCGCGACGCTCGGCGACGGCACGTGCCATGCGTCCGGAGAAACGCTCTTCGCCGTATTGCTTGAACACCCGGGCGATTTCTTCCACCGGCGCGGTGTTGACGAACTCGGCGGCGCTTATCCCGCGGGACGGGTCCATGCGCATGTCCAACGGACCGTCGTTGAGAAAGCTGAAACCGCGCTGCGGGTCGTCGAGCTGTGGCGAGGACACGCCGAGGTCGAGCAGAACACCGCTGACCTTGCCGGCCAGACCGCGTTCGGCGACTTCCGAACCGAGCTCGGCAAAGCTGCGCTGCACAACGACAAAGCGGCCGTCTTCGGCCGCTAGCGTTTGCCCGGTGGCAATCGCTTGGGGATCTTTGTCGAATCCGAGCAACCGGCCATCAGGTCCGAGCTGACTGAGGATCAACCGACTGTGCCCGCCACGTCCG
This sequence comes from Pseudomonas sp. Tn43, assembly GCF_014192635.1. Taxonomy (NCBI): domain Bacteria; kingdom Pseudomonadati; phylum Pseudomonadota; class Gammaproteobacteria; order Pseudomonadales; family Pseudomonadaceae; genus Pseudomonas; species Pseudomonas sp. Tn43. The sequence goes on along the minus strand of NZ_JACHYG010000021.1, from coordinate 18,746 downwards.
AACGTACCGTCCAGATAGCAGCCATCAGGACGTACGGCGAGAGCCTCGACGGCTTCGTCAAGCAGTACGGTGATGTGGTTAAAGCCGCTATCAATAGTCACAGGATTAAATCACGCAGTTCATCAGGCATGGCGCCCGGTTGTTGAATAGCAGCCAGGTCAGCGGCAGAAACCGCATTCCAGGCATCCTCGTCCCACAATTGGAACTTGTTCAGTTGGCCTACCAACATCGCGCGCTTATCCAACTTGGCATATTCGCGAAGACGCGGCGGAACCAGAAAACGACCACTGCCGTCGAGCTCGAGGTCGACGGCATTACCAATCAGTAAACGTTGCAGGCGGCGGTTCTCTTCGCGAAGCGAAGGCAATGCGCGCAGTTTGGTTTCGATAATTTCCCACTCATCGAGGGGATAAACACACAAACACGGATCAACGGCATCGATGGTGACGATTAATTGACCGGAACTACGCGAAACCAGCTCGTCACGGTACCGGCTCGGCATTGCGAGACGGCCCTTTGCATCGAGACTGATAGCGTTAGCTCCGCGAAACACGTCAGCGTTTCTCCAAATATTAGCGTTTTGCGCTCAAAAAACCCACTTCATGCCACTTTCCGCCACTTGCGCACACTATAGGAATGCGCCCACCACACCGTCAAGGCGCGCATTAAAGGAAAAGCCTTACAGAACGGAGATTTAGCCGCGGGAAAGAAGGGTTAACGAGAATCTGACGGATGAATTCGATCGATAACTTGAATCAGCACAGAAGGCTGCGTTCAAAAGTTAAAGTAGTTTGTTAAGAGTAAGATTTTTTCGGTATTACAAAAGCGCTTCTGCTATTGATTCAGCAGGGAGGGAAATTGCCATTACACACATCGCTGCCAATGATCCGGCAGAGAGGAAAAAAAGGTGGAGAGTCGATCTGTAAGCCGGGTTCTGTCTTGAACAGTCATTCGTCTACGATGGCCATCACTGGACATCTTTAGCAACCTACCCGGTCCCAGCGCGGGCCACGCCTTGGGACCCTATTTGGTCTTGCTCCAAGTGGGGTTTACCTAGCCACGAACTGTTGCCAGACGTGCGGTGCGCTCTTACCGCACCTTTTCACCCTTACCGGCGCCGAAGCGCTTAGGCGGTTATTTTCTGTGGCACTTTCCGTAGGCTCACGCCTCCCAGGCATTACCTGGCACTTCGCCCTATGGAGCCCGGACTTTCCTCCCCCCCCTAATTTTCATAGAGGGCAGCGACTGTCCGATCGACTCTCCGCCGCGAAGATTAACGGCAGAGCGGCCGAAGAACAAGCGCTAAAAGCCTCTGGCCGGCGCTGCACATCGGTTTTACTCGCCCTTCTGTTTATCCAGGGCGACCTGATAGAGCACATTCTTGCGTTCGCCAGTAATTTGCGCCGCCAATGCCGCCGCACGCTTGAGCGGCATCTCTTCGAGTAACAGATTGAGAATACGCATGGCTTCGCTGCTGACAGCGTCTTCGGTCTCAGGGGCAGACCAACCCGCCACCAACACCACGCACTCGCCACGCTGCTGATTGCTGTCCGACTCGACGAATTCGCGCAATTGGGCCAGAGGCAAGCCTTTAAGGGTTTCGAAGGTCTTGGTCAGCTCACGCGCCAGCAACGCTGGACGCTCGCCACCGAATACCAGCTCCATGTCTTGCAGGCATTCGAGGATGCGGTGCGGTGCTTCATAGAAAATCAGCGTGCGCGGCTCTTCTTTAACGAGCTCCAGACGCGCCCGGCGGCCGACAGCCTTGGCCGGCAAAAAACCTTCGAAGATAAAACGGTCCGACGGCAGACCCGCCGCCGACAATGCCGCAATCAAGGCACACGCTCCCGGAACCGGCACCACATTGATTCCCGCGGCACGAGCCTGACGCACCAGGTGATAGCCCGGATCGGAAATCAGCGGCGTCCCGGCGTCGGAAATCAACGCCACATCGTCACCCGCCAGCAGACGCGTGATAAAGCGGTTACCCTCCTCCCGCTCGTTGTGTTCATGACAGGCCGCCAGCGGCGTGGGAATACCGAAATGCTGCATCAATCGCTGGGAATGGCGAGTGTCTTCGGCCGCGATCAAAGCGACGTCGCGCAGGATTTTCAGCGCACGCGCACTGATGTCGTCCAGGTTGCCGATGGGCGTCGCCACCACATAAAGCGAGCCAGCAGCGGAATTCAAAGCACCTGGAGCAGTCAAAGCGCACACCTCATGATCGGTAAAAGGCGACATTGTAGCGCGTAGCGGCGCTTGCGATACGCCTCACTCTGCGCGGGTTTTCCAGCCTTTTGAGCAGTGCGGCAACATTTACACGAGCTAAATTGATCGATTCACGCCAGTAACATCGCGCCCCGGCCAGTGCTTGGGTACAATTCCACGCTAATTTGATCGAGTACCAGGAACACTACATGATCGCTTGCCTGCGGCTGTTCACTGCCCTCTGCCTCGCTGCCTTGCTGGCGGCTTGCGCCAGCTCGCCCTCCTCCAGCCTTGGCGAACTTCCACGGACCCCGGATGCCAGTATCGAGCAACTGCTCGAACAGGCCACTAAAAGCAAAGACCCGGAAAAAGCCGCCCTATTGCGCTTGAGCGCGGCAGACCTGGCTTATCGCCAGGGCAATGCCGGCCAATCCGCGCAAATCCTGCAACAGGTGCCGGTGGAACAACTCAAGCCGGGCCAGCAAGTCTTCGCCAGTACGTTGGCGGCTGAACTGGCCATGGTCCGCAATCAGCCCAAAGCGGCGCTGACTGCCCTGAGCCATCCGAGCCTGCAACGCCTGGGCGAACTGCCCGCCGAACAACAGGTTCGCACCGCCACCGTTCATGCCCGCGCCCTTGAGGCCGACGGCCAGACCCTGGCCGCCGCACGGGAGCGCATCTTTATTGCGCCGATGCTGGAAGGTGAAGCCGCGAGCAAAAACCACGAAGCGATCTGGAACCTGATCGCTTCGCTGCCAACCGATCAATTGCAGCCGATCACCGACGATGACTTCGGCGGCTGGATCCGTCTGGCGCTGGTGGTGAAAACGGCCGGCACGCTGGAACAGCAGCAAGCCGCGATCGACACCTGGCGCGAACAGAATCCAAAGCACCCGGCTGCCATCCAGCTGCCGTTGCCATTGACAAAACTCAAAGAACTGGCCAGCCAGCCCTTGAGCAAGATCGCCCTGCTGCTGCCCCAGGACGGCCCACTGGGTTCGGTTGGCAAAGCACTGCGCGAAGGCTTCATGGCTGCTCATTACCAGGCGCAACAAGCCGGGCAGAAGCCGCCAGCCATCGAGTTCTATGACAGCTCGCGCCTGACCTCTCTCGACGAGTTCTATCGCAAGGCCCAGGCCGACGGTGTGCAACTGGTAGTCGGCCCTCTGGAGAAGCCGCTGGTCAAACAACTCAGCGCGCGCCCGCAATTGCCGATCACCACCCTGGCGCTGAACTACAGCGAAGGCGAACAAGGTCCGGCTCAACTGTTCCAGTTCGGTCTTGCCGCCGAAGACGAAGCCCGCGAAGTGTCACGTCGCGCACGCGCCGATGGCCTGCACCGCGCCGCGATCATGGTGCCGAAAGGCGAATGGGGCGACCGCGTACTCAGGGCGTTCAGCCAGGACTGGCAAGCCAACGGTGGCAGCATCGTCGCTACCGAACGCGTCGACCAGCCGGTGCAACTGGCCCAGCAGATTGCCGACATGTTCCAGCTGCGCCAGAGCGAAGGCCGCGCCAAAAGCCTGCAAAGCACCGTTGGCTCGCAGGTTGCCGCCCAACCTTCGCGCCGCCAGGACATCGAGTTCATCTTCCTGGCCGCAACGCCGCAACAGGCTCAACAGATCAAACCGACCCTGAACTTCCAGTACGCGGGTGACGTGCCGGTTTACGCCACCTCCCATGTATTCAGCGCCAGCGGCGATCAGAACCAATACAACGACATGAACGGTATTCGCTTCTGCGAAACCCCATGGTTGCTGGATGCCAATGACCCCCTGCGCAAACAGGTCACTGCCCAATGGCCACAAGCCGGCGGCAGCCTGGGCCGCCTGTATGCGATGGGCGTTGACGCCTATCGCCTGGCACCGCGCCTGGGGCAACTCAAGGCCTTGCCGGACAGCCGCATCCAGGGTCAATCGGGCAGCCTGGGAATGACTCAGAGTCAACGGGTCGAGCGTCAGTTGCCATGGGCGGAGTTCATCAACGGTCAGGTTCAACGCCTGCCGGACACTTCGCGCTGATGCCTGACAGGTCACGCCAGCAAAGCGGTAAAGATGCCGAGCGTCATGCGCTCGAGCATCTTCAGCAACGAGGTCTGCGCCTGCTGGCGCAGAACTGGTTGTGTAAACGCGGCGAGCTTGATCTGGTCATGCTTGATGGCGATACAGTAGTATTCGTCGAAGTCCGCTATAGAAAAAACACCCAATGGGGTGGCGCGCTCGATAGCATCGATGGGCGCAAACGGCAGAAACTGATTTTCGCCGCGCAGTATTTTCTTCAGCGCGAGTCGCGTTGGGCCAATTCCCCCTGCCGCTTCGACGTGGTTGCCATCGACAGCAACCTTGATCAGTTGAATTGGTTGCAGAATGCCTTCGACAGCTGATCGCTTGCGTCCCGAACCGGACACTTTCACCCAACACTTTTGCTCTTTGCTTTGCGGGCTGCACATTCATGTGCCGAGTAGCCGCGCTAATTAAGGTCACACAGATGGACATGCAATCGCGAATTCGCCAGCTTTTTCAGGCCAGTATCGACACCAAGCAACAGGCGATGGACGTACTTGCACCGCACATCGAGCAAGCCAGCCAGGTCATGGTCAACGCCCTGCTCAACGAGGGCAAAATGCTGTCCTGCGGCAACGGCGGTTCCGCCGGTGACGCACAGCACTTCTCCTCCGAGCTGCTCAACCGCTTCGAACGCGAGCGCCCGAGCCTGCCTGCCATCGCGCTGACAACCGACAGCTCGACGATCACCTCGATCGCCAACGATTACAGCTACAACGAAATTTTCTCCAAACAGATCCGCGCCCTCGGCCAGCCGGGTGATGTTTTGCTGGCGATTTCCACCAGCGGCAATTCGGCAAACATAATTCAAGCGATCCAGGCCGCACATGATCGCGAAATGATTGTCGTAGCATTGACCGGTCGTGATGGCGGCGGCATGGCGTCACTGCTATTGCCTGAGGACGTCGAGATTCGCGTGCCGGCCAACGTCACAGCACGTATTCAGGAAGTCCACCTGCTGGCGATCCATTGCCTTTGCGATCTGATCGACAGCCAACTGTTCGGGAGTGAAGAATGACCCCTAATCGCCTAGGCCTTCTGGCCTTGACCCTGTGCCTTGGCATCAGCGGCTGCACCTCGGTGGTTAACGCCAGCCGTGAAGCGCCGATCGATGATGACCGTGGCACCCGCACCTTCGGCAGCAAGATCGACGACTCTCTGATCGAAACCAAGGCTGGTGTCAATATTGCCAAGGCCGATCCGGACCTGGACAACAATTCGCACATCGTCGTCACCAGCTTCAACGGCGTGGTACTGCTCGCCGGGCAAACCCCTCGTGCCGACCTCAAGGCCAAGGCAGAACAGGTTGCCGCCTCCGTTCAGCGTGTAAAGAAGGTGCACAACGAACTGCAAGTATTGCAACCGTCCTCATTGCTGGCGCGTCAGAACGACACTTGGCTGACCACCAAGATCAAGACCCAAATGCTCGCCGACGCCTCCATCCCGGGCTCGCGCATCAAGGTTGTGACCGAAAACGGCATCGTCTACTTGCTGGGTCTGCTGACCAAGCAGGAAGCGGCTCAGGCGACCAATTTGGTACAAGGCGTTTCCGGGGTGCAGAAAATCGTGAAGTTGTTCGAGTACATCGACTGACCCCTTGTTGGAGCACGATGGCATCCTTGATGTCGCCATCGTCCCCACGCGTTTGACGTGGTGAAGTAATAAAAAAGGCGATCCATTCGGATCGCCTTTTTTATTACTTCACCACTTTCAAACTGGGTCGACCGCTGGGACGCGGCGGCTCACTGTCGGGTGGCGGAACATCATCATCCGGCTCGATCTCTTCCTCGTCTTCCAGAGGCTCCATATCGAATACCATGCCCTGACCGTTCTCCCGGGCGTAAATGCCCAGGATCGATGCGATAGGCACATACAGGGTGTGCGGCACGCCACCGAAGCGCCCCTCGAAACTGACAGCCTCGTTATCCATGTGCAGATGCCGCACGGCTGCCGGGGAAACGTTCAGGACAATCTGTCCGTCACTGGCGAAACCCTGAGGCACCTGCACCGATGGATACTCGGAATTGACCAGCATGTGCGGGGTGCAATCGTTGTCCACAATCCACTCGTAGAGCGCGCGGACCAGATAAGGTCGACTGGAGTTCATAGCGGCTCCTTAAGCCTTAGCGCATATCGCGTTCGACACCAGACAGACTCGCCTGGAAAGCCTCACGCGCAAACGAGCGCTCCATATAATCAAGCAGCGGCTTGGCAGGCCGCGGCAGTTCAATACCCAGAATCGGCAATCGCCAGAGTATTGGCAATAGGCAGCAATCCACCAGACTTTGTTCCTCACTGAGGAAAAACGGCTTGTCGGCAAACAATGGCGACACGCCTGTCAGGCTTTCGCGCAGCTCTTTACGCGCCACGACTCGGGCTGCTTCCTTGGTCCGCGAATCCAGAATCAGATCCACCAGGCCACACCAGTCACGCTGAATACGATGAATCAGCAGACGACTGTTGGCACGCGCCACGGGATAAACCGGCAGTAGCGGCGGGTGCGGGTAACGCTCATCCAGATACTCCATCACCACGGTTGATTCCCACAACGCCAGGTCACGATCGACCAGGGTGGGCAGGCTTGCGTAAGGGTTCACTTCAATCAGTTTAGGCGGCTGGCGACCAGCCTCCACGTAAATGATTTCGGCGCTGACACCCTTCTCTGCAAGTACGATGCGCACTCGGTGGGAATAGTGGTCGGCGGGGTCGGAGTAACAGGCCAACCGATTGGTCACGCCCATGGCGATCCTCCTCGCTTGTTGAAATTATCGGAAACGGAAAAACACACGCGCCCAGAGGGCGTCTCCCGTAACGCCTGGATCACCAGACTCGTTACACCTTCAGAGACGCCCCTGGGCGCGCGCGATTAACAGCAATGGCTTACAGCTTTATCAATGGACGTCTTTCCAGTATTCACGCTTGAGCAAGTAAGCGAATACGAAGAAGAACGCCAGGTACAGCAACACATAGGTACCGATGCGCTGATGCTGCAGCTTCACCGGGTTGGCCGAGTAGGCCAGGAAGGTCACCAGATTCTTGACCTTCTCATCGAACTGCTCTTCGCTCAGCGTGCCGGTTTTCGGCAATACAGTCAGTTGATCGCAGGCTTCATGGGTCAAAGCGGTGCCGGTCAGCGGATCGTATTGCTTCTTGCCGTCATCGACGACTTGAACCTGTTTGCAGCCTACCACCTGACGACCCTGCAGGCCGACAAGAACGTTAGGCATGCCGACGTTCGGGAACACTTTGTTGTTCACCCCCCATGGACGCGACGGGTCTTCATAGAACGAACGCAGATAGCCGTAGAGCCAGTCGGTGCCACGAACACGAGCCACCAGGGTCAGGTCGGGCGGCGCGGCACCGAACCAGGTCTTGGCATCGGCCGGCTGCATGCCGATGTTCATGTGATCGCCAATCTTGGCGCCGGTGAACACCAGTTTCTCAAGCATCAAATCGTGAGGAATGCCCAGGTCATCGGCGACACGCTCGTAGCGCTGGAACTTCGCGCTGTGGCAGCCCATGCAATAGTTGGCGAACGTACGCGCACCGTCCTGCATGGCCGCCTTGTCGGAAACGTCGATGTCGACCTTCTCAAGCTCCGGGCCACTGGATGTCGATGCGAAAGACAGTACGGGCATCGCCGCAAGAATCATTACAGCAAATAGCTTTTTCATCAGCCAGTCACCCTTTCCGGAACCGGTTTGGTCTTCTCGAGCCTGGTGTAGAACGGCATCAGAATGAAGTAGGCGAAGTACAGGAAGGTACATACCTGCGACAGCAATGTACGGCCTGGCGTTGGCGCCAGAACACCCAACACGCCCAGGATCACGAACGAGATGCAGAACACCCAGAGCCAGATCTTGCTCAGCCAGCCTTTGTAGCGCATCGACTTGACCGGGCTGCGATCCAGCCATGGCAGGACGAACAGCACAGCGATGGCCGCGCCCATGGCGATTACGCCCAGGAGCTTGTCCGGAACCGCCCGCAGAATGGCGTAGAACGGGGTGAAGTACCAGACCGGAGCGATGTGCTCAGGAGTCTTGAAGGCGTTCGCCACTTCAAAGTTCGGTTTCTCGAGGAAATAGCCGCCCATTTCCGGGAAGAAGAATACGATCGAGCAGAAGATGAACAGGAACACCACCACGCCGACGATATCTTTCACGGTGTAGTACGGGTGGAAAGCAATGCCGTCCAGCGGTACGCCGTTTTCGTCTTTGTACTTCTTGATGTCGACGCCATCCGGGTTGTTCGAACCCACTTCGTGCAGCGCCAGAATGTGCACCACCACCAAACCGAGGATCACGATCGGCAGGGCAACCACATGCAAGGCGAAGAAGCGGTTCAGGGTAATACCGGAAATCAGGTAGTCACCACGAATCCATTGGGTCAGGTCGTTACCGATGACCGGGATCGCACCGAACAGCGAGATGATCACCTGGGCGCCCCAGTAGGACATCTGGCCCCACGGCAGCAGATAACCCATGAAGGCCTCAGCCATCAACGCCAGGTAGATCAGCATGCCGAACACCCACACCAGCTCGCGCGGCTTCTGGTACGAACCGTAAAGCAGGCCACGGAACATATGCAGGTAAACGACGATGAAGAACATCGAAGCCCCGACTGCGTGCAACATGCGCAGGATCGACCCGTGCTCGACGTCGCGCATGATGTATTCGACGGAAGCAAACGCTTCTTCCGCCGACGGGGTGTAGCTCATGGTCAGCCAGACACCGGTAACGATCTGGTTGACCAGAACGAGCAGTGCCAGGGAGCCAAAGAAATAGAAGAAGTTGAAGTTCTTCGGGGCGTAGTACTTGCTGAGATGGTCTTCCCACATTTTGGTCGCGGGGAAGCGCGCATCAACCCAATCCATGAACTTGCTCATCACGCTTTCTCCGTATCGACGCCAATGACAATGATGTCATCGGACTCATAGGAATGCGGGGGAACTGGCAGGTTCAAAGGCGCAGGTTGCGACTTGTAGACGCGGCCAGCCAAATCGTAGTGAGAACCGTGGCAAGGGCAGAAATACCCCCCGACCCAATCCTTGCCCAGATCTGCAGGCGCCACTTCCGGACGGAAAGTCGGTGAGCAACCCAGGTGTGTGCAGATACCGATCAGCAGCAGAACTTCTGGCTTGATCGAACGCGTCACCGGGTCGACATAGGTCGGTTGCGTCGAGTTCTTGGAGGTCGGGTCAGACAGCTGGCCCTCGATCTTTTTCAGATTCCCCAGGATTTCCTCGGTACGGCGGACAATGAACACCGGCTGGCCGCGCCACTCAGCAATCATTTGCTGACCTGGCTCGATCTTGCTGACATTCACTTTCACCGGTGCACCTGCGGCTTTCGCCTTGGCACTGGGAAACCATGACCCCACGAACGGGACCGCAGCCCCCACCGCTCCTGCAGCACCCACCACGGATGTGGCTGCTACCAAGAAGCGACGCCGGCCTGCATTCACGCCGTCATTGCTCATTCAGTCCTCTCCCATCAGCTTTGTGGCCTGTTAAATCAGGCGTCTACTAAGTAAAAATCTGAACTTATAAAAATTTTGCCGAATGGTAATGAAAAGCCCCAATCCTGACAAGGTAATTACCGAGGGGCTTCACTGCCAAGCCTTGCAGTATAGGGCCTCTGCGGATGTGGCAAGTTGTCACAGCGCAATTCCTCGATAAATCGCGCCCATTAAAAAACGCCCAGCTTCGCGAGGAAACTGGGCGTTCTTCTTGAACGTGAAAGCGAATTAACGCTTCGAGTACTGCGGACGCTTACGCGCTTTACGCAGACCAACTTTCTTACGTTCAACTTCACGAGCATCGCGAGTAACGAAGCCAGCTTTGCGCAGAGCGCCACGCAGGGTTTCGTCGTACTGCATCAGTGCGCGAGTGATACCGTGGCGGATTGCGCCAGCCTGACCACTTACACCACCACCGATCACGGTGACGTAGATGTCGAACTTCTCGACAGTCTCAGTCAATTCCAGCGGCTGACGAACTACCATGCGGGCAGTTTCGCGGCCGAAGAAATTATCCAGCGAACGGTTGTTGATGGAGATGTTACCAGTACCCGGACGCAGGAAAACGCGTGCGGTTGCGGTCTTGCGACGGCCAGTGCCGTAATTTTGAGTCGCCGACATAATGAACTATTCCGTTAAAACTTCAGTTCTTGGGGCTGCTGAGCAGTATGAGGGTGTACAGCGCCCGCATAGACTTTCAGCTTACGATACATGTCGCGACCCAGCGGGTTCTTAGGCAGCATGCCTTTGACCGCGGTCTCGATCACGCGCTCAGGGGCTTTAGCGATCAGCTTTTCGAAGTTGATCGACTTGATGCCGCCCGGGAAACCGGAGTGGGAGTAGTAGATTTTGTCGGTGGTTTTAGCACCGGTTACACGAATCTGCTCGGCGTTGATAACGACGATGTAATCGCCGGTGTCAACGTGAGGAGTGTACTCAGCTTTATGCTTGCCACGCAGACGGCTCGCGATTTCGGTGGCCAGACGACCCAGGGTCTGACCTGCAGCGTCGACGACAAACCAGTCGCGCTGTACTGTTTCCGGTTTAGCAGTAAAAGTTTTCATTCTTTATAGCCTCAGGGGCCGCCCTGTAAATTAGACGGCGGATCTTACTGAATAGTGCGTACTTTGACAAGTCAAAGGCAGCCGGATACAGACGCTTTCGGGGGCTCGGGTCGGCGCGTCCGTTCAACGGCAAGATTCTTCGGCGGCGGCGCATCACTTCCACTGCAGAAAGAGGTGCGCAATTATGCAGATTGCGAAAAATATTTCAACCTGCTTTTATGATTGTTTGCCCAAGGAGCGCCCGATGGACTATCGCCAGCTAGGCCGAACCGATCTGAACGTGAGTGCAATCTGCCTTGGCACCATGACCTGGGGTGAGCAAAACAGCGAGGCTGAAGCCTTCGCCCAGATCGAACGGGCCAAGAGCGCGGGGATCAATTTCATCGACACCGCCGAGATGTATCCGGTGCCACCCAAGGCCGAAACCTACGCCACCACCGAGCGCTACATCGGTAATTACTTCAAAAGTCGCGGCGATCGCGCCGACTGGATCCTGGCGAGCAAGATCGCCGGCCCCGGCAACACCATCGACTACATCCGCGACAAAAACCTCAAGCACAATCGCGAGAACATCGTCCAGGCCGTGGATGCAAGCCTCAAGCGCTTGCAGACCGACTACATCGACCTCTATCAACTGCACTGGCCGGAACGCAGTACCAATTTCTTCGGACAGCTGGGCTACAAGCACACGAGTGAAGTCAACCTCACGCCATTGGAAGACACCCTCCAAGCATTGGACGAACAGGTCAAGGCCGGCAAGATCCGCCACATCGGCCTGTCCAACGAAACGCCATGGGGCACCATGCGCTTCCTCGCCATCGCCGAAGCCCGGGGCTGGCCGCGCGCGGTGTCGATCCAGAATCCTTACAACCTGCTCAATCGCAGTTTCGAAGTCGGCCTGGCGGAAATCGCCATCCGCGAACAGTGCGGCCTGCTCGCCTACTCGCCGCTGGCATTCGGTTTCCTGTCGGGCAAGTACGAAGGCGGCGCGCGTCCACCCAAAGGTCGCCTGAGCCTCTACAGCCGCTTCAGCCGCTACTTCAATCCTCAGTCAGAGGCAGCGTGCAGCCGTTATGTGGCACTGGCGCGTGAACACGGTCTGGATCCGGCGCAGATGGCCCTGGCCTTCGTCACCCAGCAACCGTTCGTCACCAGCAACATCATTGGTGCCACCACGCTTGAGCAACTGGACAGCAACATTGCCAGCGTCGAGCTGAAACTTTCCGACGAAGTGTTGGCGGGGATCGAGGCGATTCACCAGGACCATCCGAATCCGGCTCCTTGATCGATTCGTAAGCCCAATCGCGGGCAAGCCACGCTCCCATAGAAAATCACCGTATCCTGTGGGAGCGCGGTTTGCCGCGATGGCATCCGGCAACGCCAATCAAAGCGACCGCGCAATAATCTCCTTCATGATCTCATTGGTCCCGGCATAGATCCGCTGCACCCGCGCATCCGCCCACGCCCGGGCGATCGGGTATTCCCACATGAACCCGTAACCGCCATGCAACTGCACACACTCATCGAGCACCTTGCATTGAAGATCGGTGCCCCAGTACTTGGCCATGGCCGCTGTCGGCACGTCGAGCTTGCCTTGCAGATGCAGTTCCAGGCAGCGATCGACGAAAACCCGGCCGATCTGGATTTCGGTCGCCATTTCAGCGAGTTTGAAACGAGTGTTCTGGAAGTCGGCGATGGCCTTGCCGAAAGCCTTGCGCTCACGGGTGTAATCCAGCGTCCATTGCAACGCCGCTTCAGCTGACGCCAAACCACCCACCGCGACCGTCAGACGCTCCTGCGGCAGTTCCTGCATCAAGTAAGCGAAGCCCATCCCGGCTTGGCCCAGCAGGTTCTCCTTCGGCACCCGAACGTCCTGGAAGAACAGCTCCGAGGTGTCCTGAGCCTTCATGCCGACCTTTTCCAGACGTTTACCCTTGGCGAAGCCCGGCGTGTTGGCCTCCACCAGAAACAGACTGGTACCCTTCGCCCCCGCCTTCGGATCGGTCTTGGCCACGACAATCACCAAATCAGCCAGAAAGCCATTGGTGATGAAGGTCTTCGAACCGTTGATCACGTATTCGTCGCCATCCAGCACCGCGGTGGTTTTCACCCCTTGCAGGTCGGAACCGGCACCCGGCTCGGTCATGGCAATCGCGGTGACCATTTCGCCAGACACCAGTTTGGGCAGGTATTTGCGTTTCAGCGCTTCACTGCCGTAATGCAGGATGTAAGGCGCAACAATGTCTGAATGAAGTGAAAAACCGATCCCGGTCAGCCCCAGGCGACCGACCTCTTCGATCACCACCGCGCTGTAGAGAAAGTCTGCCCCCAGCCCGCCGTATTCCTCCGGCAGATGCGAACAAAGCATCCCCGCCTCCCCTGCCTTGTTCCAGAGCTGGCGGTCGATATAGCCTTGTTTTTCCCATTGCCCGTGGAACGGCACGGCCTCTTTTTCAAGGAACGTTCGCACGCTGTCGCGAAAAAGTTCGTGCTCGGAGCTGAACAAGGTTCTGGGAATCATGCGGCACCTGTCGTTATTGTTAGGCGGAATTGACCTTTAGAGACTAAGCCTCGCTTCAGATACAGGACACTGGACACATCCGACAAAAAATAAGACGATCCAGCCGTCTGGTGACCACTTTCCCCTATAAGAATAAAGTTGAATTATGTCTAACCAAGTCTCCACGCCCTTGCGGCGCGTCAGCATCCTGGCTATTGACCGGGTTTTCGCTTCTACCCTCATGCAAGCCAAGGATTTCTTCCATCTGGCCAGCCTGCGCTACGGCAAACAACTGGGCCACGGCCTGACACCGGCGTTTGAAACCCGGCTGGTCAGCCCCGACGGCAAACCGGTAAATAGCTTCAGCGATGTGATCATGCCGGTGGACGGTGGCCTGGAGAATGCCGACGTCATTATCCTTCCCGCCTTCTGGGACGACTTCGACACGCTCTGCAAACGTTATCCACAGGTCCTGCCATGGCTGCGTCAGCAGCATGCACGCGGCGCCGTGTTGTGTGGTGAAGCCACCGGCGTGTTCTGGCTGGCCGAGGCCGGCTTGCTCGATGGCAAGGAAGCGACGACCTACTGGCGTTTCTTCAATGCCTTTGCCGAACGCTTCCCGCAGGTTCAGCTCAATCAGGACAAACACCTGACCGACGCCGACAACCTGTATTGCGCCGGCGGTACCACTTCGGCCTGTGATCTCTACATTTATTTGATCGAGCGTTTTTGCGGCGCCAACGTGGCCCAGGCCGTGGCCCGCGACATTCTTTATGAAGTGCAGCGCAGCTATGCGCCGGGGCGGATCGGTTTCGGCGGGCAGAAACTGCACCAGGACGTGATCATCCTGCAGATCCAGCATTGGCTCGAAGAACATTTCGCCGACAAGTTCCGCTTCGAAGACGTGGCGCGCGAACACGGCATGAGCATCCGCAACTTCATGCGCCGCTTCCAGACCGCCACCGGCGACAAACCGCTGCATTACCTGCAACGACTGCGCATCGAAACCGCCAAGGGCTTGTTGTCCGGCAGCCGCAAGAGCATCAAGACCATCAGTTATGAGGTCGGCTACGACGATGCGAGCTTCTTCGCCCGGCTGTTCCGCCAGCACACCGAGTTGTCGCCGAACCAGTATCGGCAGCAGTTTCAGCAAGCGGCGTAATACTCAAATCCAACTGTGAGAGCGAGCCTGCTCGCGATAGCGGTATCACATTAAACATTGATGTGACTGACACGCCGCAATCGCCAGCAGGCTCGCTCCCACAGGGGATCTTGGTGTGCCAGAGAGTTTCTACAGCGCACAAAAAAGGGCCTGCATATGCAGGCCCTTTTTTATGTTTTCGAATTGTCTACGGCTTATGCGCCCGGGACAGGAATTCGTGTGACTGCATTTCCAGCAAACGGCTAAGCGTGCGCTGGAACTCGAAGTTCAGGCGACCGCCGGTGTAGAGGTCTTTGAGCTCGACTTCGGCGGAAATGATCAGCTTCACGTTACGATCGTAAAACTCATCGACCATGTTGATGAAGCGTCGGGCGATGTCGTCGGTGGTGACGCTCATCTGTTCGACATTGCTGAGCAACACGGCGTGGAAGATTTTACCCAGTTCGATGTAATCGTTCTGGCTGCGCGGGCCGTCGCAAAGTTCGCGGAAGTCGAACCAGGCCACGTCATCGCAGGTACGCA
Source organism: Pseudomonas sp. Tn43 (assembly GCF_014192635.1). Taxonomy (NCBI): domain Bacteria; kingdom Pseudomonadati; phylum Pseudomonadota; class Gammaproteobacteria; order Pseudomonadales; family Pseudomonadaceae; genus Pseudomonas; species Pseudomonas sp. Tn43. Next base: position 3,710 of record NZ_JACHYG010000021.1, on the reverse strand, counting down.
CGGCGCGGATTTCACGGTTCTCGATCACCAGCACGTCGTTCTCGATGGCTGCCGTGCATTCCGGCGTCAAGGCGCGGAAGCTCTTGCGCAGGCTTTCCTGGGCGGCCTCGTCCAGCGGGAAGTGGAACAGTTCCGCTTGCTCAAGGTGACGCAGACGGTAATCGACGCCGCTGTCGACGTTGACGATCTCGGTGTTCTGCTTGATCAGCGCAATGGCCGGCAGAAAGCGCGCACGTTGCAGGCCGTCCTTGTACAGGCCGTCGGGCACGATGTTCGAGGTCGCGACCAGGGTCACGCCGTTCTTGAACAGCTCTTCCATCAATGTGCCAAGGATCATTGCATCGGTGATGTCAGAAACGAAAAACTCATCGAAACAGATCACTCGCGACTCGTTGGAGAAGCGCTTGGCGATGATGGTCAGCGGGTTTTTCTCGCCACCCAGAGTCTTCATCTCCTCATGCACGCGCTTCATGAAGCGGTGGAAGTGAGTACGGGTCTTTTCCTTGAATGGCAGCGCTTCGAAGAAAGTATCGACCAGGTAAGTCTTGCCGCGACCAACGCCGCCCCAGAAATACAGGCCTTTGACCGGCCCCTGGTCTTTCTTGCCAAACAGTTTACCGAGCATGCCCGGTTTGTTCTGCGAGGCCGCGACCAGGTCGTCGTACAGGCGCTGCAAATGGCGCACGGCAGTTTCCTGCGCGGCGTCATGGAAGAATTCCGGGCGTTTCAGATCAGCTTGATATCGTTCTAGGGGCGTCATAATTCGTTAGCAAGGCAACAAAAACGGGCCGTCACTGTAGCGACGGCCCGTGGGAATGGCAATCGGCCCTTGGTCGGACCGAGCCGTTGATTATTCCTGAACCGGTGTCAGGGCAACGCGCAAAGCACCGATGGCAGCATCACGAGCAGCGCTGTCGGCAAAGGCCGGGCTGTCGGCAACGCGCTCGCCTTCCAGCCAGACACTGAAGCTCAGGTCTTCACTGCGCACATCCAAGGCTTGACCGGATTGCAGTTGCTTGGTCACTTGCCCTGCGGTTTTACCATCGGCGAAGTTGCGCGACAGCAACAACTGCTCGCCATCGGCCGCCAGCAAACGGAAGCGGAAACTGCCGTCGTCTTCACGGAAGCTGACGAAGCGCGCGGCTTTTGCGGCTTTCTTCTTCGTGGTCGCTGCGACTTGGGTCTGAGCGACGAAAGAACGCAGGCCGACCGCCTCGCGCAATTCGTGGAGGAACGGCGTCGCCACCGAGCGGGCCTTTTTGGCGCCAAGCTGCAGCATGTCTTCCAGATCCGCCGGGCGTTCGATCAGTTGATGATAACGCTCGCGGGATTCACCCAATTCGCTGTCGAGCAACTGGAACAGACGATTTTTCGCCTCGCCCCAACCCAGGCCCTGGAGCAATTCGCTGCGGAATTCGTCGGATTGTGCCGGCGTAGCGAAGGCCTGGAACAAGGTGAACAGGTGCGAATTGTCCGGATCCTTGGCTTCGCCCGGGGCACGGGAGTCGGTGACGATCCGCGAAATCGCGTCTTTCATCTCTTTGGCGCTGCTGAACAACGGAATGGTGTTGTCGTAGCTCTTCGACATCTTGCGACCGTCGAGGCCCGGCAAGGTCGCGACGCTTTCCTCGATCAGCGCTTCGGGCATGGTGAAGAATTCTTTACCTTGGCCGAACAAGTGATTGAAGCGCTGGCCGATGTCCCGAGCCATTTCCACGTGCTGGATCTGGTCACGACCGACCGGCACCTTGTGGGCGTTGAACATCAGAATGTCTGCTGCCATCAACACCGGGTAGCTGTACAAGCCCATGGTGATGCCGGCGTCCGGGTCTTCGCCGGTTTCGATGTTCTTGTCCACCGAGGCCTTGTAGGCGTGCGCACGGTTGAGCAGGCCCTTGGCGGCCACGCAGGTCAGCAACCAGGTCAGCTCAGGGATTTCCGGGATGTCGGACTGGCGATAGAAGGTCACACGGTCCACGTCCAGGCCACCGGCCAGCCAGGTCGCGGCAATTTCCAGACGCGAGCGCTGGATGCGCAGCGGGTCATCGCATTTGATCAGGGCGTGGTAGTCGGCCAGGAAGTAGAACGAATCGGCATTGCTGTCATGGCTGGCGATGATCGCCGGACGGATAGCGCCGGCGTAGTTGCCCAGGTGCGGCGTGCCGGTGGTGGTGATGCCGGTGAGGATACGGGTACGAGTCGTCATGGGTAGTCGCTTGTCAGACTGCAATCAATTCGAAAGACGCGGCAGGATCAGATCCTTGAGATCGGTCAGCTTGCCATGAAAAAAGTGTCCGCATTCTGCCACTTTCAGCAGCTCATGGGGGCGCTGGAGTGCGTCGGACCAGTCGTAAACGAGCTGCGGGTCGATGACTTCGTCGGTTTCCGGCTGGATCAGGGTCAATGTACCTTGTTGCGGCAGTTGATCCTGATCGCCCAAGCGCATGACGGCGGGCGCCACCATGAACAAATGCTCGAGCTGCTCGCCGTTGGCTTCCAGACGTCCGCCGAGACTTGCTGCAACAAATCCGCCAAAGGAAAAACCGAACAGGGTCAAAGGTATTTCAGGATGCCTGGCCCGCAGCCACTGGGCCGCCGCCTGGGCATCGTCGACTTCACCCGTGCCCATGTCGTGCGAGCCTTCACTGGCGCCGACGCCACGGTAGTTGAAACGCAAAGTAATCAAGCCGGCGTCGCGCGCGGTGCGCTGCAAGGTCGAGACGACTTTGTTGAGCATGGTGCCGCCCTGCACCGGGTTCGGATGACAGATCAGCGCCAGGCCGCGCGGCTGTTCAATATCCAGGTAAAGGGCTTCCAGTTGGCCGACCGGGCCATCAATCATTACGGGGGTTTCGCGCATAAGCAAGGAAGGAACTCCGTGACCTCGAATCGGGTCGACTCGTCTAGCCAATTGTCTGTGCCAATCTATTGCGAGTGAATCGCGGTATACAGCGCAGGTTCGAGCCGTTAACGTAAAGCAAAGCCGTTTATAGAGGAAGGACTCGTGGAACACTCGCTCTTAGTTTGGTTGTTACCGACTCTTGCCCTGGTTGTGGGTGTCGCCATTGGATTTCTGATCGCTCGCCTGGTGCCGAATGCCGCGCCTAACCGCACGCAACGTCAGCTGGATGATATTCAGGAACGTTTTGACAATTATCAAAACGAAGTGATCACCCACTTCAACAGCACTGCAACACTGGTCAAGAAACTGACTCAGAGCTATCAGGAAGTGCAAGATCACCTCGCCGAGGGCGCCAATCGTCTGGCCCTGGACGAGCAGACTCGCCAACGCTTGCTGGCTGCCCTGCACGCCGACGCGGCGCAGGCTCCACGGGAACGCCTGACGCCACCGCGCGATCAGGAACCGCCTCGCGACTACGCCCCCAAAGCCCCGAACGCGCCGGGCATGCTCGATGAGCATTACGGCCTGAAGAAGTAATCAGGTTTCGCGTGACATGAAAAAGCCCTCGGATGAATGATCGTCCGGGGGCTTTTTTGTTGCTGATCCGATATCTCTGGTGCCTGTCAGGGCCTCTTCGCGGGCAAGCCCGCTCCCACAGTGTTCTTCGTCGATCACAAGATAGGGGTCAAACACAAATCCTGTGGGAGCGGGCTTGAACTGGCCTAATGATTTTGGACACTTCAATCGGGCGCTAAGATGGCGCCCAAATCTGAGGTGTGTGGATATGCGTAAATCTTATTCCAGTGAG
>NZ_JACHYG010000020.1:0-47713 GCF_014192635.1 Pseudomonas sp. Tn43 | reverse complement strand
ACGTTGTTCATGGCAATGATCTCCGATGAGCCCCCGGTGAAAGCTTAGTGGGCGATCACAGGGGGGGAGGCGGGGGTAGCCATTTCATTAGGTTATGCACCCATTTTGGGCCCTCATCCTGTAGGAGCGAGGCTTGCCCGCGAACGCGTCGACCCGGTCTCAAAGTTGCCCGCGCAAGCCAAACCGCTTCATCAAGCCCGACTCCAGCAACCCTTTGGGCAACAACCGCGCCATCAACGGCAACGCCCGGCTGCCATTGCCCAAGCGAATCAGGCGTGGCGGCTTGCTTTGCTGTACAGCCTTGAGCAAACCGGCGGCAAATTCACTGGCCGGCGTCGGTTTGTCCTGAGACGCCTTGGCCCGTGCGCGAATACCTTCACGTAGCGGCCACCACGGCGATTGCTCGGTGATCAGTTGCTCAGCTTCTTGGCCGGCATTCTTGGCGAAGCTGGAGGCGATGGCCCCTGGCTGAACTTCCATGACCCGCACACCGAACGGTGCCAGCTCCATGCGCAACGCATCGCTCAAGGCATGCACCGCGGCTTTCGAGGCGCAGTAAGCGCCGGCAAATGGCGTGACCAGAACCCCGGAAACACTGCCGATGTTCACCACCAGGCCCCTGGCGCGACGCAGCACCGGGAACATCGCGCGAGTCACGCCGACAATCGCAAACACGTTGGTTTCGAATTGCCGCTGCATGGCCGGCACACCGCCGTCGAGCAGCGGCCCCATGGCGCCATAACCGGCGTTGTTGATCAGCACATCGAGGCCGCCAAGCTGCTGATTGATCCGCTCGCTCAATTGTTCGAGGGCCGGGCCATCGTTCACGTCCAGTTGCACGGCGGTGAACCCGTCGGCACTCAGGGCCGCTACGTCTTCAGCCTTGCGGGCGCTGGCCCAGACTTCGTAACCGGCACTTTTGAAAGCGTCGGCGAGGGCGCGGCCAATGCCGCTGGAACAACCGGTAATCAACGCAACGGGCATGGCGCGGTCCTTGTGCAAAAAGAAAAGGGATCAGTCGGAGAAACTACCTTGCAAACGCTCGGCGCGAAACTCCAGGGTTTGCGGGCGATAACCAGGACGCAGGGGCGGCATGGGCAAGCAGTCTTCCCAAGTGCCGCCGGCCTGCAATTCGCCAGGCCCGCGATAACGCGGTGCGGCGTATTGATTGTCAGCCAGATTGACCGTATCGCCCGGTGCATAAGCGGCGATTCGCCAGCGCAGTTCGGTCAGCGGCACGTCGTTGCCGTTATTCATCGTCAACTTCAAGGGGCGATCCGCCGGGCAGTGCTCGGGCGCATAGCTGATACGCAGCTCCAGGCGCTCCAGTTGCTTGACCTCGCGGGTGTCCAGCCAGAACACCCACACCGCCACCAGGCCCAAGCCGACAGCAGCGGCCATGGAGACCGGCACGGCCTTGGCCGGGTAGCGCAGCAGCAGGATCAGCCAGGTGATGACCAGCAGGACGCCGATGAACATGACGCGAAACCTCGGGAAGGGAAAGAGCATCCTACCTAAGCGTAGGCGGGATTGGCGATGGGCATTCATTCAGCGGCGGCTGGTCAGGCATCATCATGAGCAGGCTCGCTCTCGACAGAATCAGGACGCTGATTCGGTGAACGACGCCAATCCTCTGTGGGAGCGAGCCTGCTCGCGATGAGGCCAGTCGAATCAAAAAAATAAAAAAAAGCCCCCGCCCAACCCACTGCGGATAGGGAACGCAGCGGGCTGGACGGGGACTTCTTGTTTTACTGAGCGTTACTGCGCGATGGTTTTCACCGACACGCCACGCTCGATCGGGTTGGAGCGACCGTAGATATCTTCAAACCGCTCGATATCGTCTTCGCCCAGGTAGCTGCCCGATTGCACTTCGATGATCTCGAGTGGAATCTTGCCCGGGTTGCGCAGACGGTGGACCGAGGCGATCGGGATGTAGGTCGACTGGTTTTCAGTGAGCAGGAACACGTTTTCGTCGCAGGTCACTTCGGCTGTGCCGCTGACCACGATCCAGTGCTCGGCACGGTGGTGGTGCATCTGCAGCGACAGGCAGGCGCCCGGCTTGACCGAGATGCGTTTGACCTGGAAGCGGCCGCCCATGTCCACCGAGTCGTAGGAGCCCCACGGACGATAGACTTCGCAGTGGGTCTGGGTTTCGCTGCGGCCCTGCGCGTTGAGGGTGTTGACCATCTGTTTCACGCCTTGGACCTTGTCCTTGTGGGCGATCATCATGGCGTCCTTGGTTTCGACGACCACGATGTTTTCCAGGCCGATCACCGACACCAGTTTGCCGTTGCCGTGGATCATGCAGTTCTTGCTGTCCTGGATCACCACGTCGCCTTTGGTGACGTTACCGTTGGCATCTTTTTCATTGACTTCCCACAGCGACGACCAGCAACCGACATCGCTCCAGCCGGCGGTCAGGGGCACGACGCAGGCGCGCTGGGTTTTTTCCATCACCGAGTAGTCGATGGAATTGTCCGGGCAGCAGGCGAAAGTGGCAGGGTCGATGTCGACGGTGTCGGCGTCCTGGGCGCTACGCTCCAGCGTCAGTACGCAGGTGTCGTAGATGTCCGGATCGTGCTTTTTCAATTCTTCGAGGAAGCGGCTGGCGCGGAACAGGAACATGCCACTGTTCCAGAAATAACCACCGGACTGGACGAATTCGGTGGCGCGTTTCACGTCCGGTTTTTCGACGAAGTGCGAGACACGGCTGACGCCTTCCGGCAGCAGGGCATCGTTGGTGGATTTGATGTAGCCGTAACCGGTTTCCGGTTTGGTCGCCGGCACGCCGAACAGCACCATCTCGCCACGCTCGGCCGCTACGGTGGCCAGGGCCAGGGCGCGTTGCAGGGCTTTCTGGTCTTCCAGCACGTGGTCGGCCGGCAGCACCAGCATCAACTCGTCGCGACCTTCATTGACCAGCATCATCGCGGTCAGGGCCACGGCCGGGGAAGTGTTGCGGCCGAAGGGTTCCATCAGCACGCGCTGCACGTCCAGGTTGCGGGCGCTCAACTGCTCGTTGACGATGAAACGGTGTTCCTTGTTGCAGACCACGATCGGGGTGTCCATGCCTTCGAACACCAGACGTTCCAGGGTTTGCTGGAACAGCGTGTGTTCGCCGGTCAGGGCGAGGAACTGCTTGGGGAATTGCTTGCGCGAAAGCGGCCAAAGACGTGAGCCGCTACCACCTGACAAGATCACCGGAATCATGTTGTTACTCCTTTAAAATCGATTGGGTCAGGCCTTTGTGGGAGCTGGCCTGCCAGCGATGGCATCACCTCGATGCTTCTGATAAACCGAGTTGTTTGCATCGCCGGCAGGCCGGCTCCCACAGGGGGCCAGGTCAGTTCGTAAAATGTGTTAGCGCGTCGATACCGGGCGTTTTACCCACACTGGCGACAGGTTGCTGCCGCTGCCGGTGACGTACAGCACTGCGGCTTCACCACGTTCCAGGGCAACCGGCTTCACGTCGCCGATTTTGGTGGCGCCGTCAAACAGGGCCAGGCTGACTTTCACCGGGTTGATTTCACGCTCGCCACGACCCTTGGCAGCCACGGACGGAACCACTTCGGTCTTGCCATCGGCGGTTTTCAGGGTCAGGGCCTTGTCGCTGAGGTTCTGTACGCGAACCAGGGATTTCTGCTTGTTCTTGAACGGCGGCTCTTCGATCAGTTGCGGCGCGCCGCTGGCGTTGTTGACCAGGGTGTAATAGTGGTCGCCGGCCAGTTTCACCGGCAGGGTCTGGCTGCCGACCTTGGCGCTGTAATCGCCGCCCGGCATGAAGCTGAAGTCGGTGCTGGACAACGGCGCGACTTCACTCAGGTTGGTGCTGCCAACGGTGGCGCTGACTTCAGCGTTAGCGGCGTTGTAGATGCGCACGAAGCTGGAGCCTTTCGGTGCGGTCGGGCCGTAGAGTGCGGCGTCACCGGCGAAGGCCTGCATCGACAGCACGCTCATGCCGGCGACGAGGGCAACTGCTTTCAGAGAACGAGCAGCGAGACGGCGAGGAGTAGTAGTGAAAGTCATGGAAGTACCTCTCTTTCAGTTTTGCGCCCGGTCGGGCGTCTCGGATTTGGTGTTTGCAGCTACGTTTTGTTGGCGCGCGCCGGCTTGTTTAAGCTCTGCGACCCACTGCGGGTCGGCGTCACCGATTTCGTTATTCACAGGCAGATATCGTTCAGGGAACTCCCAGATCAGCACTTGTGGCGGGCTGTTCTTGAAGGCATCGCTTTTCAGGTAGCTAAGCATCGGCAGAATCGGGCCATGGCCGTCTTCGGCGTAATTGACCACGTCGCTGCGCAGTGCTTCTTTCAGCGCACCGACGAAGTTCCAGTTCGGGTTGGCGCTGTAGCTGGTGCCGATCAGGGCCACCGGCACTTCAGTGTTGGCGAACAGGGCGTCGTCACCAGCGGGCTGATCCTGGGCCGCCACGGTGTTGCGCTTCTGCAAAGGCTCTTGCGCCGGCATCAGGTTTTCGAACAGCGGGTCCAGCGGCAGGAACAACCGCAGGTCGCCCTTGTGCGTCACCTTTTCCGCAGGCTCGGTGACGAAGTTTTGCGGTTCGCCACTGAGCGGAGCCTTGTCGGCAATGGTTTTGGCCAGGGTCTGGGCAGCGACTTGCGCGCCTTCCGGGGTCCAGTGGGTGTCGGTGCGCAGGAACACTTGCTGACCGTCCTGCTTGGCCTTTTGCATCGGGCCGAGCAGGTCAGGGGCGAGGATCTTGTCGGCCGCCACACGAGCATGGAAGTCCTTGTACAGATTGGCGTGGATACTTGCCGGCTTCTCTTCACCCAGATGTTCCGGGTACAGACGGGTCTTGGCCGGGACAATCGCCATCACCAGTTGCACACCTTGTTTTTTCAAGGTCTGGCGCACACCTTCGACCAGCGCGTAGTTGCCCTGCAGGTTCAACTCTTCGTTGACGATCGGGTGGAACTCTTCATCGCTGTAGAGCCACTGATCGCGACCGAGCACCACGCCCGGGCGCCCTTCATTGAACAGTTTGAAATCCAGCGCGGCCCACAGGTTGGTGCCCAGACGCTTGATCGGGAACTCGTCGTCATAGTGCGTTTCGACGGCTTTGCTCCAGCGACCGTTGAGCACGGTCGCATCGGCGTTGGTACTGAAGCCGAAGAAGCTGCGTACCGACCACACGCCCAGGACCAGCAAGGTCATCAGGAACAGGGCGATGTAGAAGATGCGTAATGAGCGGGTCATAGTCAGATCCCTCAGAACTGGAAGTAGAGGAACGGCGAGAAGCTTTGCGCCGAGAGTTTGAGAATCGAGGCGATGAACAGCAGCAGTACGACGGCGCGCATCACGTAACGGGACCAGTCAGCGGTCCAGTAGGCCGGTTGCACCGTCGCTTCAACGCCGACGGTGTAACCCGGTTCGTGGATGCTGCCCGGGTTGTCGCCCGGTACGGCTTTGATCAAACCTGGCTGAGCAGCGGCCGGGCCATCGGTTGCGGCATTCGCCGCAGGCGTGGTCTTGGCCGGTGGCCGGTTGGTATAGAAATCACGCAGACCGAAGTACGCCAGGGTTGCGTAAGCCACCACCAGGGTTGCCACTTGCAGACCGGTGAGGTTGGCCTCGTTGAGTTCTGACAGCGACCATTCGCCGAAGCTGAACATGGCACCGTACATGCGACCGGCGACGTGCAGGTTCTCTGCGCGGAAGATCACCCAACCCATCACCACCAGCAGGAAGGTCAGGGCCCAGCGGACCGGGTTGAAGGTACGCGGCGAAGTATTCAGGCCGATGGCTTTTTCAATGGCCAGCCACATGCCGTGCCAGGCACCCCAAATGATGTAGGTGATGTTCGCGCCGTGCCACAGACCACCGAGCAGCATGGTCAGGAACAGGTTGCGATAGGTCATCAGCGTGCCTTTACGGTTACCGCCGAGGGTGATGTACAGATAGTCACGCAACCAGGTCGACAGGCTGATGTGCCAGCGACGCCAGAACTCGGTGATCGACTGGCTGATGTACGGCTGTTTGAAGTTTTCCATGAAGCGGAAACCCATCATCAAGCCCAGGCCGATGGCCATGTCGCTGTAGCCGGAGAAGTCAAAATACAGCTGCGCGGTGTAGGCCAGGGCACCGAGCCAGGCGTCGCCCGTGGTCGGGTTTTGCAAGGCGAAGCAATGGTCGGCCACCACCGCCAGGGTGTCGGCGATGAAGACCTTCTTGATGAAGCCTTGCATGAACCGCGTGGCACCTTCGGAGAACTTGTCGAGGGTGTGGGTGCGGTTGTTGAACTGGTCGGCCAGGTCACGGAAGCGCAACACGGGGCCGGCGATCAAGTGCGGGAAGATCGCCACGAAGGCGGCAAAGTCGATCAGGTTGCGGGTCGCCGGGGTGTCACCACGGTAAACGTCGATGATGTAGCTGATGGACTCGAAAATGTAGAACGAGATCCCGATCGGCAGCAGCACGTGGGTCAGGATGAACGGCGACAGACCCACCGAGGTCATCATCGCGTTGATGCTGTCCACGCCGAAGTTGGCGTACTTGAAGTAGCCGAGGATGCACAGATCCACCCCGACGCCCAGGAGCAGCCAGCGCTGGGCCGGTTTGGTCCGAACACCTGCCGCACCGACTTTCAGGCCGATCCAGTAGTTCCACAACGTGACGGCTGCGAACAGCGCAAGGAAGTCCACACGCCACCAGGCGTAGAACACGTAGCTGGCGATCAGCAGCAGCAAGTTGCGATAGCGTGTTCCGCTCAAGTAATACATGCCGAGAAAGATCGGCAAGAACAGAAACAGGAACACGTTGGATGAAAATACCATCCCGATCTCTCCATGTTTAACCAACAGTCAAGGGCCGCAGCCCCCCCAAACCCCCCATCAAAATCTGGAGAGTTACGATCGTTCCCACGCTCTGCGTGGGAATGCCTCACTGGACGCTCTGCGTCCGCTTCGGCATGTGACGCGGAGCGTCACGGGCTGCATTCCCACGCGGAGCGTGGGAATGATCAGCCCTAAGAACCTTTTTTGCCTTTCTCGCTGGCCGGGTCGTAGACCCTGGTCAAATCCCCGCCGAGGCGGAAGGTCTTGAACGGCTGCATTTTGTGTTTCTGTGCCAGCACATCCGGCGTGCAGGTGTAGAGCGAGCAGAACGGTTCGAGCCAGGCGAATTTCGAATCGACCTTGAGGTCGGTCATGTCCTGTTCTTTACCGTTCTTCTCTTCGAATTCATCCGGGTCTTTCACGCCTGCAAGCACGCGATCGCCCAGGCGTTTCAAGGCGCCGTTGTTTTCCTGACGCAAATCGACACCGTTGACCTGAGCGAAACTGGCGATCATCGCCAGTGGCGGCAGGGCATAGTTGTGATAGGCGAGGGCGCGTTGCTGGCGCTTGAGTTCGTTGGGCAAGAAGCCTTGAGCGTCGACCTGATTGACGCCGACCTTGTATTCCTTGACGGCCCAATCGAACAGATCGCGGCGGTTGGTGGCGATCGACGTGGCCATCACCGACCAGGCGGCCCAGTACGAGTGGTTGTTGGTTTTTTCGAGCGGCAAGTTGTCCCAATCGCTGACCACCTGATCGGCCATTTTGCTGAACCAGGCTTCAATCACTTGCGCCTCTTGCGGGTGGTTGGCCAGTGGGCGCGAGTCAGAAAACTTCAGGCGGATATAGGACGAAGCCATGCTGCCCAACGCCCATTTGCGCATGGACTTGCCGGTGTGGTTGAAGTCCTTGGACATCAGTGCATCGGCCTTGGCCCAGGCGGTCAACCCATTCAGGGTGCATTCCAGTTGTTCCGGACGACCATCACGCATGAACTTCATCACTTGCTTGCTGGTGCTGCGCTCGATCTTGGTGATGTCGGCGGTGGTCTCGCGGAACGCTTTTTCCGATGCCTCGTTCAGGGTCGAACGGGCTTTGTCGGAACCTTCGTATTTGCTGCGAAATTGCAGGGCACCGGTGTAAGGCGTCGGCATCGCGTCGCAGCCTTCACTCTTGTCGCCGGTTTTGACTTTTTCAATGGGCGCAAAGTAACCCTGGGGCGGACGAAGTGGCGCGGCAGCCTGGGTGGCGCCGGCGAACATCGCCAGCGTCAGCAGGGAGGGCGCGAGTATCTTTTTCAGCGTTCGGGTTTGCATGCAGTTCATAAGAGGTAGCCTCATTGCCCGGCTTGAGCGGTACGCTGCCCAGTGCCGGAGAACACGTTGCGTTTGCAGATTTTCGCTTCGACTTTCTGAGGCGTGGCGCCTGGTTTTTCAGGTCCCTGGACTTCGACGGCCAGCAAATTCTGCGAGGCCCAGTCTTCGTCCGTACGCAACTCGAAGGCGAAACGCCCGTCGGTTTCGGAGGTTTCCGGTTTGTCGATCTTGATGTCCTCGTGGCGTCCGTTCATGTACCAGAGGGTGGCTTGCAAGGTTTTCACCGAGGTGTCGGCGAAGCGGATGTCGACCTGGTGGCTGCTGTTGCGCAGGTCCAGGTTCTTGCTGTTGACCATCAATTCGTTTTTGCCCGGTTTCAGCGTGGCACTGGCGCTCATTTGCGCGTCTTTGCCTTCGCAACCGTTGTCCAGCAGCGCCATCATCTGGCGGTAGATGGTTTCCTGATCGAGGCGATAAAGCGGCGAGAATTCCCAGATGAGGATTTTCGGCGGTTTGGTCTGGAACTCTTCGCTGCCCAGGTACTGCAGCATCGAACCTTCGAAGCCACCACCGGGGAATGCCACGTTGAGAATGTCGGCGCCGATGGCCTCTTCAAGGAAACCGGCGAAGTTGTAGTTCTTGCCACTGTGGCTGGTGCCGACCAGGGTAATTTGCGGATTGCCGGAATCACTGAACAGATCGCCATCGCCCGCTTCGCCTTTTGGCTCGGTGGTGAACTGATCCATGTACTGGATCGCATAGCTGGTGCCACAGAGTTGACCCGCCATGTTGTGCAACGTTCCGGTCTTGCCCATGCGACCCGACTTATGGGTCTCGAATTCACGCTTGGGAATGTCGGCGAAGGTCGGCAATTGCTTGACCTTCTCGGCGACGATTTTCGCTGTGCGCTGGGCGCCATACGGCGTCCAGTGTTGGTCGCCGCGGAAGTAGAAATCGTGGGCCGGCAGGGTTTCGGGCAGCGATTCGTTGGTCAGTGGCGACAGGTCCGGGACCACGTAACCCATCTGCGCGAAACGCCCGAGCATGGTTTTGTAGTTCCTCAGCGCCTTGTCGAAGTCGTAACTCGCCTTCTCTGCCGGGTTCAGTTTGTTGCGGTTCACCAGACCACGGGTCGGCTGGTAAACGATGACCAGTTCCACGCCTTTGCTCTTGAACGCATCGTGCAATTGTTTCAAGCGTTTGTAGCCAGCGGGCGTGGTGTCGAACTCGGTGCGCAAGTCTTCTTGCGTACGGAACAGCCAATCGCCCTGCGCCTGCACCAGCGTGGTGAAGTTCTGCTGATAACGGGTGGTGTAGTTCTTCGGGTCGTGGGCTTCGGGGCAGAGATTGCAGCAATCATCGGCCTTGAATTTTGGTGCGCTTACGCTGGCGGCGTTATCGGCGCGAACACCGCCGCTGGCCGCAAGAATGCCAGCGGTCAGGGCCGACAGGCTGAGTAATTTGATCAAGTGTGGGTGCATAAAATTATCCTCAGTCCCGCATTTCGGTCTGGCGTTCGACAGGGTCGATCAGCACGGCTTTCTGCTGGCGCACCAGCAGGTCGAGAATTTCATCCTGGCGCTCGCCAAGAATCCCCGAGAAGCTGATGCCGCTGGATTTGGTCGGGGCGAGCATCGACACGCGATACAGCTCCACGCTCAGCGGCGAGTCGATCGACAGTGGTCCGCTGCCGTTGGCGGCCAGTTCACCGCCGACCACGATCAGCGACACCTGGGCGTCGAACGGATCGAGCTTGATGTCGCGGTCGGTGTTGGTCAGGTCTTTGATGTGCCCGTAGACACCGGTCAGGCCGTTGGCCATCGAGATGTTTTCGTACAGGCGAATGTTCACGCTGTTACGAATACGGATGCCGTGGCGCTTGTTGCTGATCACCTTGTTGCCCCACAACAGGTTGTCAGCACTCTCATAGAGGGTGATGCCATCGGTGTGGTTCTTGTAGATCTCGTTGTAGGCGATCAGGTTGTTCACGCTGTTACGGTCGATCACCAGGCCCGACAACTTGTTGTCGTAGCTGCGGTTGTTGAAGATGAAGCTGTCGTTGACCTCACGGGAAATAATGATCCCGTGCTTCTTCCTGGTCCCGTACACCGTGTTGTCGGCGATGATCAGACCGTGGGAGCGGTCATGGGGGTCGATGCCATAGACGATGTTGTCTTTATAGGTGTTGCCCTTGACCACGAAGTCGCGGGTTTCGTAGCAGTAGAAGCCGTACCACATGTCCGAGAACTCGGAGCCGACGATCCAGCCGGACGGTTCCGGGCGCTTGAGCACCTTGGCCATGTTCGGGGTGTATTGGGAAATACTCACGCCGTAGGACTTACTGTTGGCGTAACCGAAACTGGCAATCTTGCTGTTGGCAATGTACGTCTCGGTGCCACCCCAGGACAGCAGGAACGGACGGAATTCCTTGGGCGACTTGAAGGCCGCCGGGCCGTTTGCCTTCTCGCTCCAGCCAGTGATTCTGGTATCACGCACGAACAGCTGGCCGTCATTGACCAGGAATGAACCGCTCTCTTGGGACAGACGCAGTTCCTGGGTCTGCTTGTCGATTTCCAGAATGCCCTTGTTACCCACCACGATCGGCAACTTCGCCAGGAACACGCCCGGCGAGGTTTCGCTGAAGTACTGCTTGGGCAGCTTCCTGGCCAGGTCCTTTAGGTTCATGTAGCCGTCGTCGACGAAGATCGCCTGCGGGATGCCGTGCTGACGCACCACCCACTCGGCCATCTTGTTGTCACCGCCGATGAAGTCCTTCAGGGCGTTTTCCTGCATCATCCGGCGCACGCTGATCTTGCCGGGCTTTGTGCGCACGACTTTCGCGGCGATGGCTTCGGCGGTGTAGCCAGAGGTGTCCGGCAATGTCGGCTTGGCCAAGTCCAGCGGCGCGGTTGGCGCGCTGCTGACGGTGTAGGTCTTGGCCTGTTGCAGTCCCTTGGCCATGGTCGTCGGTTTTCCCGCTTGCACAGGCTGGGCCGGTTCGACGGTGGCGAAGGCCGCTGTGCTGGCGAGCAGCAGCGCGCCGGCCAGCAGGCTGATCGAGCCTTTCTTGGCGCTGTTCATGTCAGGCACTCCCTTCGCGGTTTGCATCAGAAGCGCCAGACCACGTCGACAAACGCGCGGTGCATGTACGAGTCGACTTCTTTGCCATACGCATCGCCAGGCTTGAACACACCGCCACGGAACCGCACCAGCGCCGAAGGCTCATCGATCGACTGGCTCAGCGCCGCCGGCAACAGGCCTTGCTTGAAGTACTTGGTGACCACCAGGTCCATTTCCTGACCGAGGTCTTTGTTGCCATCTTCCAGCGGCAGCGAGGTGCTGGAGAGAATGGCGCCGGTCACGTCGTCGGTATTGTTTTCGACGGCGTTGATGCCATTGCTGCCCACCGGCTTGTTGCCATCCACGCGCCAGAACTTGTGGTAGATCAGGCTGGCGTCGTATTCGTCGTTGAGCATCCACGAACCGAACAGGGTAGCGGTCTGCATGTTGTTCATTTCGCCACGGAAGGCTTCGCCGAAACGGTGAACCCGCGAGCGTGTACCGGTGTAGTTCGAGCGGTTGCTTTCCAGGCCGGTCTGTTCGTATTCGGCGCTGGCACGGGCATAAGCCGCACCGACTTGCCACTGCGGATCGAGGCGCAAACGCACGCCGATATCGGTGGCCCAGCCATTGAGGTCTTCACTGCGCTTGGCTTCGGTCGGGCGCGTGCCATCGGCGTTCAGCGGGTTGACCGTGTCGGTGTCGCCGCTCATGCCGGTGATGCTGCCCCAGTAATTGACGGTGTTGGTGTTGCGCCAGTTGTAGGCGTCGCTGTCGGCGGTGAGGCCGAGCCAACTGATGTCACCGTTTTGTTTCTTATCCAGCGAATCGCCGGCAACGCCCGGTTCCGGGTAGTCGAGCTGGCCGTCATCGTGGGTGTGATGACCGCGAATGCCGACCCAGTTACCCGGCGACCATTGAGTGGCGACGTCGCCGAAAACGTGCAGGCGATCCTCATCCTTGGGGGCCAGTTCTTTCAAGTCGGTGCGGTATTCGCTGAAGCGTTCGGCGATACCGACGTTGGCGCGCAACAGGGTGGTGTCGAAGGTCCAGTTCAGGGCTTCGATGTTGGTGTCGCGCCATTGGCCATCGTCGTTGCGCAGGCGTTGGCGACCCAGCTTGAGGATCTCGCCAGGGTAGGGCGTGAGGCCGCTGTAGCCGATCCAGAACTCACGCATCGCCAGGTAGTTCTTCTTGGTTTTGCGATCACCGTTGTCGGTGGTCTGGGTACCGTCGCTGTCGGACTGTTGCAGGGTATCCGTTTCGATGATGTCGGTGGACGTCACGGCCTGGCCCATGGCGTAGGCACTCCATGCGCCGCTTTCGCCGTATACCCATGGACGCAGGTCGAGGCCGACGCCGGAAACGTCGCCGCCGCTGGCAGTGCCCAGGTCACGGTCGTCTTCCGACTGGCCGGTAATTTTGACTTCGAGGCCGAAGTTCTTGTCTTCGGTCATGGCTGCCAGGGTCGGGCACGACCACAGCAGGGCGAATGTCAGGCCAATACCGGCCTTCACGAATGGATTGAGTTTCATAGGGATTCCTCGCCGTCTTCTTCTTGCAGAGCGTGCAGTTCCAGCGTGTCCGGACTCACGGCACTACGAATGGCCTGTTCTTGTTTCAACAGGCGTTGGGCCTCGGCCAGCCGGTCAGGCGGCAGTTGCGCTTCGATGGTTTGCGCAAGCTCATTGGCTTGTGGGGTGTTTTGAGCCTTCGCCAATTGGCTGAAGACATAAGCGTTGACCGGGTCGGGCCGGGTGCCCTTGCCTTGGGAGAACAGTTGGGCAATGGCGAAATCGGCACTGTTCTGGCCGTTACGCGCAGCGGTCAGCAGGTGATCCAGGGCTTTTTGCGGATAGACCTTGCCCAGGTAACCACGACGGTAAATCTGGCCGAGGTAGTAATCGGCGGCGACTTCCCGGCCGACGGCTTTCTTGAAGTGCTCTTCGGCGACCTTGGCATCGGCCGGCACCATTTTGCCTTCGAAGTAGAGCTTGCCCAGCAACAGTTCGGCGCGCGGCTGGTCGGCGGCGCGACCGTTGTCCAGGTACTTCATCATGGCGTCGACATCACCCAGTTCAGGGAAGTCGTAGAGCAATTGCGCCAGGCTGACCCAGGACGCCGGGTAGCCAGGTGCGATGCCCTCGAGCAGCGACTGAGCGGTTTTTTCGTCGGTCTTGCCCAGGCTCGCATCGCCCAACACACGGGCCACACTGTCCACCCGTTGCGCAGAAACGACGCCACGGCTGTGGCCGGCCTGCATTTGTTTGATCAGTTCGGCCTGTTGTTCTGGCTGGCCGCGTTTCTGATAGACCGTGGCCAGTTCGACGTAACAGATATCGGTAGTGTTCAACGCCGCTTTGCAGATTTTTTCCACGTCATCCAGATGCTGGTCGTACGTGCCCTGGGTGCGATAGAGCAACACTTGCGCCAGACCGGCTTCCGGTTTGCCTTGGGCGCGCCATTGGCTGATCTGCTGCTGTGCGTTGACGTTCGGGAAACTGTGCGGGTATTGCAGGTACAGCATCGCCAGCGGGATCAGGGTATTGCCTTCGCCATTGGCCGAGGCTTTCTTCAACAGCGCTTCGGCTTCGTGATGTTCGGCTTCGCTGGCACCGGGTTTGGCCACCAGCAGACGTCCCAGGCGAGCCTGGGCCCGCGGCGAGACACTGGCCGCGGCGCGGTAAGTCGCCTCGGCCTTTTTGATTTGCGCCGGGTCACGGCTGTCGACCTGCAGATCGGCCAGGCCAACCTGAGCTTCGCTGTAACCCAGATTTGCCAATTGCTGGTAGTTCTGCGCCGCCAGCGCGGTGTCGCCGCGCTTGAGGGCTTCATTGGCCAGACGCTGGTCGGGCAGGCCGGCGCAACCGGCCAGGCTCACGGCCAGTGCAAGTGAGCACACCACATAACCACTGTGGGAGCGGGCTTGCCCGCGATTCAGGCGACTCGGTACTTCAGAAAGACCGCGCTGATCTAATCGCGGGCAAGCCCGCTCCCACAGGGTTCGCGGTGTTTTCAGGAGACTGAATAGGGTCACGGGCATGTCCTCTGTTTAAAGACCGGCGGCCATGGCTTTGTTGATCAGCCAGCTCAGGTTCGGGCCACGAGTGCTGTTCACTTCCACCGGGCGACCGGCGAAGGCGCTGTCCAGCGGCTCGTCAGGTTTGATCTGCACACGGATGTCGGATGACAGGTCGGCGCTTTTCAGGCTGGTGCTGCTGACAATCTTGCCGGTACGGGTTTGGTCTTCGCCGGAGATCTGGAAGGTGACAGTGGTGCCAGGACGCACGTCGCTGAACTGGCGATAGGAGAAGCGTGCTTCAACGTTGGCCTCGGTGTTACGCGGCACCAGTTGGAAAATCACATCGCCTTTGCTGGCGTACTGACCGTTAGCCACCAGTTGCTGAGCCACGGTGCAATCGCATGGCGACGTCAGGGTGCCGGTCATTTGCTTGCCGAACAGTTCTTCAACCTTGGACGGTTGCAGTTGACCTTCGTCCAGATGGCCCTTGAGTACGTCGAGCATGCTGGTGCTGAAGGTCGCCAGTGGGGCGCCTTTGGCGGCAATGCCGTCAGCTTTGATCAGGCTCTGCACGGTGCCGTCGCGCGGCATGGTGATGTTCATTCCCTGCACGCTGACCAAGCCAGCCTGGGCGTGGCTGATGAAGTACATGCCGTACACGGACTTGAAGATGAAACCGAACGCCACCAGGCCGACCGCGAAGATACCGGCGCTGAAGGTCACCGCCTTCAGACGGCCCAGCGCAGTCATGCCGTGACCACCATCCTTGACCTTGCGCGCCTTGGTGAAGTTGTCGCGCTGCAGGGTCGCCAGCATTTCACCCACGCTGACGATGTCGCCAGCCAAGTGCGAAGTGATCAAGTGGCGCAGGGTGGAAATGTCACGGGGTTCCAGGTTCTGGAACTGGCAACCGGTGCGACCGGTCTGGCGATCGACGGAGCGGATTTGCAATTCCACGTCCATGGCCAGACCGAGGTTATCGATCACGAATTGCAGGCGAGCCTTGTGCACATCGCCGACTTTCAGCGGCAGCTGACCAGCGTTGAACGCCAGGCCGCCAGCGGAAAGGTCGATGAGCCGGGCTTCAACCGGGGTCCGGTCAGGACCGAAGAAACGCAGCTTGGCCGGAATTTTCACACGAGCGTGTTGGCGCTGGGCTTCGGATTCGTGCACTACGTTGGAGTTGACGGCGGTATTCATATGGGCGATTTCCTAGTTAATTCAGGCGAGTTCGGTCAGACCATCAACAGCAGCACGGCGACAAAAATGCTGCCGGCGGAGAAGGTCATGGTCCGAGACGACCAAGTGTTGAACCAACCTTGAAAGCTGGCGAGATCACGGGTCAGGGAAGTGGGCTGGCGACTCCAGGACTGTCGGTCGAGGCGGAAGAACACGTAGATCTTCACCAGCGCGCCGACGATCTGGTTGTAATAGAGAATCGCCGGGTAAGCCGGGCCGATCCGGTGACCGGAGCAGGACAGCAACACGGTCAGGATCAGGCGGGTAATGCCGATCCACAGCAGGTAAACCAGGATGAACGCGCTGCCATACTTGAAGGTGGCGATGATCGCGACGGTCAGGCCGAGCAGCGAGGTCCACATCGACACGCGCTGATCGAACAGCACCACCGATGTGAATGCACCGAGGCGCTTCACACCAAGGCCAAGGGCCCGGGAGTTCTGCCGCAGGTTGTTGCCGTACCAGCGGAACATCAGCTTGCGACTGGCCTTGATGAAGCTTTTTTCCGGCGGGTGTTCCACGGTATGGATCGCGGCATCCGGCACGTAGAAAGTGTCATAGCCCAGACGCATCAGGCTGAACCAGCTCGACTTGTCGTCGCCGGTCAGGAACTTGAAACGACCCAGGCGCCAGTGTTGCAGCGAGTCGCTTTCCACGTCAGCGATGAATTCCGGGTTGGTCACCACGGTGGCGCGGAACACCGACATGCGGCCAGTCATGGTCAGCACGCGCTTGGACAACGCCATCGAACACATGTTGATGTGGCGCTGGGCGAATCGCAGCTTGTGCCATTCGCTCATGATGTAGCCGCCGCGTACTTCGCAGAACTCGTTGGTGGTCAGGCCGCCGACGTTGCCGAACAGCTGGAACCACGGCACGGTCTTGAGCACGACGCCTTCAGCCAGCACGGTGTCGCCATCGATCACGGCAACCACGGCGCGGTCGTCCGGCAGGTGGCGCGAGATGGCGCGGAAACCGTAGGCCAGGCCATCGCGCTTGCCGGTGCCGGGAATGCGCACGAAGTCGAGCTTCACATGCGCAGGCGGGTTCATCCGCTTCCACAGGCTTTTCACCAGCAGTTCATCGGACATTTCGACGATGGAGCAGACCACGGTGGTCGGCAGGCCGCAGTCGATGGCCTCGCGGATTACCGAGCTGTAGACCTGAGCGGTGGTCAGGGCGTCGATACGGAAACTGGTGACCATCAGAAATACATGGGACGGGTCTGCCTCTTTGCCCAGCTTGCGCACTTTGCGCCGCAGGTACGGATAGACCACGTACAGAAAAAACATGCCGCGCACAAAGTGTGTGGCACCCATCGAGTAACGCCAGATACCGACGATACCGATCAGGAAGATAAAGTCCTTCGATTCGGAGTCGAACGTGGACGCAGGCAGCGCCATGGCGATGCCCATCAATAAACTTAGGTAAAACAGCCAACCGGCGGCCTGAAGTAGGCCGTGCTTTAGCCTGTGCATAATCTGCATCCGTCTCGATCTCGGGCGAGCCTGTGGGGTGGCCCGATGGGGTTAAGGCAGGCGTAGAAAGCCAAGTCGATCTCATCAGACCTGTAGGAGCGAGGCTTGCCCGCGAAGGCGGCGTACCGTCGCCTGGTTCGCCGGCAAGCCTGGCTCCTACGAGGAAGGTGTGTTACCAGCAGATGCCTTCAGTCCGGCCGCTCACGCTGGTGGCTTTGGACATGAAGCCAACCAGGTCGACCACTTGCTTGCCGTGTGGCGCTTCCTGCGCCAGGGCGCGGAATTTCTCGTCACGGTTGCCCAGGATGATCACGTCGGAGTTTGCGATCACGTCGTCGAAGTCGGCGTTGAGCAAGGAGGAGACGTGAGGGATCTTCGACTCGATGTAGTCCTTGTTCGCACCGTGAACACGGGCGTACTCGACGTTGCTGTCGTAGATGCTCAGGTCGTAACCCTTGCCGATCAGCATTTCCGCCAGATCGACCAACGGGCTTTCGCGAAGGTCGTCGGTGCCGGCCTTGAAGCTCAGACCCAGCAGGGCGACTTTGCGCTTTTCGTGGCTGGAGACGATGTCGAACGCGTTCTGCACCTGGGACTCGTTACTGCGCATCAGCGAGTTGAGCAGCGGTGCTTCCACGTCCAGGGAGCCGGCGCGGTAGGTCAGGGCGCGCACGTCTTTTGGCAGGCAGGAGCCGCCGAACGCAAAGCCTGGGCGCATGTAGTACTGGGACAGGTTGAGTGTCTTGTCCTGGCAGACCACTTCCATCACTTCGCGACCGTCGACGCCGACAGCCTTGGCGATGTTGCCGATCTCGTTGGCGAAGGTCACTTTGGTGGCGTGCCACACGTTGCAGGTGTACTTGATCATCTCGGCAACGGCGATGTCCTTGCGGATGATCGGGGCGTCGAGCTCTTCGTACAGCGATTGCAGAACGTCACCCGAAGCCTTGTCGAACTCGCCGATAACGGTCATTGGCGGCAGGTCGTAATCGGCGATCGCGGTGCTTTCACGCAGGAACTCAGGGTTGACCGCCACGCCGAAATCGACGCCGGCTTTTTTGCCGGAGCAGTCTTCGAGGATCGGGATCACCACGTTTGCCACGGTGCCCGGCAGGACGGTGCTGCGAACCACGATGGTGTGGCGGGTGGCCTTGTCACGCAGGACATAACCGATCTCGCGGCACACGGCTTCGATGTAGTTCAGTTCCAGATCGCCGTTCTTCTTGCTCGGCGTACCGACGCAGATCATCGACAGGTCGGTGTCGCGAATCGCCTCGGCGAAATTGGTCGTGCCGCGCAATTTGCCCGTCTCGATGCCCTTGTGCAGAAGTTCGCCCAAGCCCGGTTCAACGATCGGCGATTTGCCTGCGTTGATCATATCGATTTTGTCTTTGGCAACATCGACGCCAACGACGTCATGGCCCCGTGCAGACAGGCAACCGGCACAGACTGCGCCGACGTAACCCAAACCAAATATGCTGATGCGCATCGCAATTACCTCTCAGTTAATCAAACCTGTTTCATAAGCCATTACATGGCCGGAGTTAATGGTGTTCAGCGGTCATAGTGCACTCGCAAGTGCGGCCTTAAAGGCGTCACAATGCCGGGTACAGGCATACTAAGTTCCGAGTGTCTAAATAAGTGCACTCAAGATGTGCGCAACCAGGCCTTATTGTTATGACATGCCCTGTTATGCAGCCGACCCTCTAATCAGAGGACGTTCGTGCAAAGGTCTTGCGCGCTCAATGCCAGGCTCGAAAGCCCGTAAATCAAGCGGTTGGGTGCTCGGGTGAGCACGTTTATAGGGGCGCAGCCGTGGCCTTGTAGGGGATAGTAATGGTGCGTTATCTCCTGTCCTTCATGTATTGCCCAAATAAGTGATCAGTAAGCCTAAGTGAGTGTGACAACTTCGCTATAGGGATCTCTTGTCTGTGTAAGTTATCTCGCACAATCGCCGAGAGAATCGTTACCGGTGGTATGAGCGGCGCATTTGGACATAGTTCCTGTCCGCCCATCGCGAATTCTGAAATTTCTTGAAATGTCGAAAAAGATGGCACTGCTTTCATATTGATAGCACTTGCCGTTCGGCCCTTTATATATGGGGCTGTTATTGCGCGGGATACTTTTTTGCCACTACGCGTAAAAAAATTCAGTGCCACTACTGAAAAAAATGATCAATGTCGAATGAAACTAAAGTTAAGAAATGAACTGATAGTTTTTTGGCGTCAATAAAGCGGCGAAAAGACAGGGGTTGTTCGACGATCGAAGGAGGGCGCACGACGAAGTTATCGCTATCGTGCGCCGATCAAAAGCAGCTTGATTATTCCGGTGCGTAATCGCGCAGGAAGACCAGATTGTCCGGTTTGGACTGTTCGGCGCTGTAGCGATAACCCTGAACGTCGAACTGCTTGAGGGCGACCGGATCATTGATGCGCTCTTCGATGACGAAGCGACTCATCATTCCGCGAGCCTTTTTCGCGTAGAAGCTGATGATCTTGTACTGGCCGTTCTTCAAATCCTTGAACTCGGTATTGATGATGCGTGCGTTCAAGGCGCTGCGTTTGACGGCCGAGAAGTATTCGTTGGAGGCCAGGTTCAGCAGCACGTCATCGCCTTGATCGGCCAAGGCTTCGTTCAGCCATTCGCTGATCCGCGTCCCCCAGAAGGCGTATAAGTCCTTGCCCCGGGCATTGGCCAGTTTGGTGCCCATCTCCAGCCGATAGGGCTGCATCAAGTCCAGGGGGCGCAACAGGCCATACAAGCCGGAGAGCATGCGCAAATGCTGCTGGGCGTAATCGAAATCGGCTTCGCTGAACGTTTGTGCATTCAGGCCGGTGTACACATCACCCTTGAAGGCCAGCAATGCCTGCTTGGCGTTGGCAGGAGTGAAGGCCGGGGTCCAGCTACCGAAACGCGCGGCATTGAGACCGCCGATCTTGTCGGAGACATGCATCAATTCGCTGATCTGCGCGGGCGTCAGGTCGCGCAGTTGCAGGATCAGCTCCTGAGAATGGTCGAGGTACTGCGGCTGAGTGAAGCGCTGGGTCGCCGGCGGTGTTTCGTAGTCGAGGGTCTTGGCGGGGGAAATCACCATCAGCATGAAGTCGTCTCCTTTAATCGTGGGGGCGATTCTAGGGGGTTGTCCTTGTTGACTCCAGCTATCAAGTCCATAGCTGATCGGTAGCCATGTACAAAACCTGTAGGAGCGAGGCTTGCCCGCGAAGGCGGTGTATCAGTCGGCATCATCGGTAACTGGCACACCGCCTTCGCGGGCAAGCCTCACTCCTACGGGAGATCGGTGCTGCTGCGGGAATGTGAGCGCGATCGGCTATAGTGCCGCGCGGGTTTTGTTATGGAGACATCCCATTGCGTATCGTTTTTCTATTCTCGGCCTGGCTCTTGAGTTTTGGCGCCTTTGCCGCGCCGGGCGATGTGGCAACGCTGGATCGCAGCACCTGGCCTGAGCAGCTCAGCAGCCCGACGCTGTTTGATGTCGCTTCGCGCGCCGAAATCCTCATGTTCGCCCGCGTTCTGTTGGCCAGT
This sequence comes from Pseudomonas sp. Tn43, assembly GCF_014192635.1. Classification (NCBI taxonomy): domain Bacteria; kingdom Pseudomonadati; phylum Pseudomonadota; class Gammaproteobacteria; order Pseudomonadales; family Pseudomonadaceae; genus Pseudomonas; species Pseudomonas sp. Tn43. The sequence continues at coordinate 27,261 of NZ_JACHYG010000020.1, read as the reverse complement.
GAATCGCTGGATGAAGCGAGCCTGGCTCAACGCCTGGGCCTGCGCACCCTCAATCTGGAGTCGGTCAACCAGCTGCGCCAACGCCTGTGGCAGCGTTTGCTGAGCAATTACAACTTCGCTCAGCAAAGCTGCGATCAAGATGCTTCTTTCTGTTTCCTGGTCGAGGACATGGCCACCCTGCGCGAGCAAGCGGCGAAGTTTCAAGTGGGCGAGGACAGCTATTACATCAAATGGGCCGAGCCGAGCCGGTTGTTCCACGCCCAGTACCTGGACGAGCAGTTGCGCAAGGCCGCGCTGTTCCCGCAGACCAGCAGCGAAGTCGATCGTTTTGGCGACTATGAGCGCAATGGCGAGGCCATGAATGATCGGCTGTTCCTGCTGACCTTCGACAGCGCCGCCAACGCCGCGCCAGATAACACCGCCTGGGTCACCGAGTACCTGCGCAAATCCAGCATGAGCGCTACGTTCTTCGTCCTCGGCAAAGACATACAGGCCCGCCTGGCCGAGCGGTCGGTGGCCAGCCTGCAAGGGACTTATTCGCAGCAATGCGTGGGCGTGCAAGGCTGGGAATTCCGCTCACACAGCCATTGGCAAGCCTGGCAGGACTCGGTGCGACGCAGTGTCGAGCTGGTCAAAGGCAAGCTGCCGGAGAATTACGTGCCGCTGTTTCGCCCGCCCGAGGGGCAGCGACGATCCGATGCCGAAGGCTTCTTCACGGCTCAGGGCTTGCAGGTGGCATTGTGGGATATCGATGCCCAGGACGGCGCCGGCAAGCTCAAAGGCAACCAGAGCGCACAACGGGTATTGACCCTGATGCTGCTGTGGCGGCACGGGGTGATCAATTTCAATGTGAAGCAGGATGCGCTGAAAACGGCGATGCCTTGGCTCATTACGCAAACGGCGCCAAGCGGGATCGGTTGGGCAGACTGTCAGGAGGCGTTTCGCTGAAAACGGCAAAAGGCCGCAAACATGGGATGAAAGGCGATTTTTGCAGAGAAATCGGTGCAGGCGGACTTCCGACTTTAACGGCACATTGCCTGCACGCCAAGGGCTATTCGTCACTCTGAAAAATAAACTTCAAAAAAGCGTCAAAGTGCTTTTTTCTGTCACAGGTTTTGGAGTATTACGAAGACAGACCGCCGAAACCTGCAACACAGGTGGCGTCTCCCAAGACCCAGTTTGTGTGCAGTTCACTTGACTCCTCGCAGGTGAATTCGGCGGCCACTTCGAGGCGCAGCACCGTTATGGTATTGCGTCGACTGGCTCCCACAAAGGTGACCGAGTATGGATGATCACGGACGTAGCCCTTCCTCCAACCAGCCAATCCTTTATGTACTCGATACCAACGTATTGATTCACGATCCAAACGCCCTGCTTAATTTCGAAGAACACCACGTCGCCATCCCGATGACCGTGCTTGAAGAGCTGGACAAGCTCAAGAGCGGGCATCACAGCGTGGCCGCGGAATGCCGCCAGGCGATTCGCCTGATCGACAAAACGTTGGGCGATGCCAGCCCCGAAGACGTCGAACTGGGCGTACCGATCCAGCGCGGCAAGAGTGGGCCCAAGGGTTTGCTGTCAATTCTGATGAGCAAGCGCACTGAGCCGAACATCATTCTGCCCGAGCATCTGAACGACAACATCATCATCAACCAGTTGATCGACCTGCGCGCACGCGATGCAAAATTGCCCGTGGTGCTGGTCACAAAAGACATCAACATGCGCCTCAAGGCCCGGGCTTGCGGGATTGCGGCCGAGGACTACAGCACCGACCAGTTGGTCGACGACGTTTCATTGCTGCCCAACGGTTATCACAACATGACCGGTTCATTCTGGGATCGGGTCAGCAAAGTCGAAACCCGGCAGGATCATGGCCGCACCTGGCACCAGGTGCAGTTGATCGACAACCTGCCTGCGGTACACGTCAACGAGTTCATCATCGACGAACAGGGCTTTGTTGGTTGGATCAAGGAAATCCAGGTCGACAAGTTGCTGATCCTCGATCTGCATCAGGAACCTCTGCTGCATCAGGAAGCCTGGGGCCTGAAACCGCGGGACATCTATCAAAGCCTGGCGTTGTATGCCTTGCTTGATCCGGACATTCACCTGGTCAACCTGTCCGGCGCGGCCGGTTCCGGGAAAACCATCCTGGCCCTGGCGGCGGCCATCGAGCAGACCATGGTCAGCAAACGCTACCGGCGCATCATCGCCACCCGTAGCGTGCAGGGGCTGGACCAGGAAATCGGCTTCCTGCCCGGTACCGAAGCGGAAAAAATGGAGCCTTGGCTCGGCGCCATCACCGACAACCTCGAAGCCTTGCACATGGATGACGAAAGCACCCATGGCAGCGTCGACTACATCCTCAGCAAAGTGCCGTTGCAGTTCAAATCCCTCAACTACATCCGAGGCCGCAGCTTCCAGCAGAGTCTGATCCTGATCGACGAATGCCAGAACCTCACGCCGCACCAGATGAAAACCATCATCACCCGTGCCGGCGCCGGTTCCAAAGTCGTGTGCCTGGGCAACCTGGCGCAGATCGATACCCCTTACCTGTCCGCGACCAGTTCCGGGCTGACGTACTTGACCGAGCGCTTCAAGGACTTTCCTAACGGTGTACACATCACCCTGCAAGGGGTGCCACGCTCGATTCTGGCCGAATACGCCGAATCGCATCTGTAACCCTCACCAGAACCGGGGCGGCCCAAAACCGCCCGGTTTTTTATACCCGACCCATAACCCCTTGTAGGAGCGAGGCTTGCCCGCGAAGACGTCGGCACATCCGACATCAATGTGACTGACACATCGCTTCGCGGGCAAGCCTCGCTCCTACAGGGGCATGTCTATCCGATAATCAAACGTGCGGAAAATTGACCCGCAGGTTTACAATCGATGCTCCTGATCAGGAGTATCCCTGTGCTGACTCATCTCGATTCCCAAGGTCGCGCCCATATGGTCGACGTCACTGAAAAAAATGTGACGTTCCGTGAAGCGACGGCCCAAGCGCTGGTGCGCATGCTGCCCGAAACCCTGCAGTTGATTGTCACGGGCGGCCACCCCAAGGGTGACGTGTTCGCCGTGGCGCGAATCGCCGGCATCCAGGCGGCGAAAAAAACCAGCGATCTGATTCCGTTGTGCCACCCATTGATGCTCACTGGCGTCAAGGTTGAGCTCAGTGCTGAAGGCGACGACACCGTGCGCATTGTGGCGCGCTGCAAGTTGTCCGGGCAGACCGGTGTCGAAATGGAAGCGCTGACCGCCGCCAGCGTCGCGGCGCTGACCATCTATGACATGTGCAAGGCCGTGGATCGCGGCATGACCATCGAAAGCGTGCGGCTGCTGGAGAAACTCGGCGGCAAGAGCGGCCATTTTCGGGCGGATCAGCCATGAACATTACCGTGAAGTTTTTCGCCCGCTACCGTGAAGCGCTCGGTGTGGACTCGGTGAAAGTCGACGGTGATTTCGCCACGGTCGACGATGTGCGCGCGCTGCTGGCCCAACGTGACGGCGCCGAGGTACTGGGCGAGCAAAACCTGATGTGCGCCCGCAACGAAGACCTCTGCCAGCTCGACGAGCCGGTGAGCGATGGCGATGAAGTGGCGTTTTTTCCGACCGTGACCGGGGGCTGAGCCATGGCGATTCGGGTGCAGTCCACACCGTTCGATCCGGGTACTGAAGTCAACGCCATGCACGCTGCCAATGTGGGCGTGGGTGCGGTGGTGAGTTTTGTCGGCTACGTGCGCGACTTCAATGACGGCCTTGATGTCGCCGGGATGTTTCTGGAGCACTACCCGGGCATGACCGAAAAAGCCCTGGGCAAGATTGCCGCGCAGGCCGAGCAGCGCTGGCCACTGTTGAAGCTGGAAGTGTTGCACCGCATCGGCGCGCTTGAGCCGGGCGAGCCGATCGTGTTCGTCGGCGCCGCCAGCGCCCACCGTCAGGCAGCATTCGATGCCTGTGCCTTTGTCATGGATTATCTGAAAACCCGCGCGCCGTTCTGGAAGAAAGAAAACACCCCTGACGGGCCGCGTTGGGTAGAGGGGCGTGACAGCGATCATGCGGCGGCGGATCGCTGGAAGCAGTAAGCACTCGATCAGTGTTCACAGGTCGATTCCTGAAAAACACTTGAAAGTTAATCGGTTCTTAACCGGTTTGTCGCTTATTCCTTGTGGCGAGCGAGCTTGCTCCGGGCGGCTTTGGGCTGCGTAGCGGCCGCAAAAATCCGAGCGCCACGTCTCAAGCCGGAGCAAGCGCCTCGCCACAGGCTTGTCGCCGGCTCAAGACGCTCGTGAACAGCAGCGTGTAGACTGGCGGGCAACCGGTATCAGACCAACAGTGGTCGCGCTTGCCACCAGTCGGCATATCGAAGACAACATCAGTGCGGAACAGCCGCTGCAAGCGCAGCCGCTGACGAGCTGATCTACAGAAACAAAAGGGAAACGCGATGAGCGAGGAAACCATGCGGTTGGGACGTGAACGGCGCTATCTGGTGTTGCTGGGCATCATCTGTCTGGCGCTGATCGGTGGCGCGCTGTACATGCAAGTGGCTTTGGGCGAGGCACCGTGCCCGCTGTGCATCCTGCAACGCTATGCATTGTTGCTGATTGCGCTGTTCGCCTTTATCGGCGCGGCGATGCGCACCCGCCGCAACGTCACGCTGTTCGAAACGTTGGTGGTGATCTGCGCCATTGCGGGCGCGGGGGTGGCCGGGCATCACGTCTATACCCAGTTTTACCCGGCGGTCAGTTGTGGCGTCGATGTGCTGCAGCCGATCGTCGACGGCCTGCCGCTGGCGAAGATCTTTCCACTGGGTTTCCAGGTCGATGGCTTCTGCTCTACGCCTTACCCGCCGATCCTCGGCTTGTCCCTGGCCCAGTGGGCACTGCTGGCTTTCGTGTTGATCGTGGTGTTGGTGCCGCTACTCACTTTGCGTAATCGCACAGCCCTGCGCTGAGTCGGTACGCCAGACCGTTACAGGCAAAAAAAACGCCCCGGCTCTCGTTGAGAGACCGGGGCGTTTTGCATATTTGCAGGTCAAGTAAAACGCCTTGATGCTCGACAAGAAAGGATGCGACACGTGTGCGACACGTTGTCACAGCTCGAGTGTCGCCAGGCATTTCAAATTGCTGATTGAGGGCATCGCTTCGCAGCAAAAACCTACTCTTCCAGGCGCTGTCGGTTTCAATGCTCGTCGGTCGAAACAGGCAGTTTTAACGGGGCCTGGAAAATTGCCAAAGCCCTTGTCACATACGGGGTAGAGCAGGGTCGAATGCGAGCGCAGAGCCTTGGAAGCTGTCTGAACTTCGCGTGGTAGACCTACTATTTTTGGTGTTTTTGTTGAGAATGAATTTCGATACCATGGCGCACTTTTGCAGAAGCCGTTAGTGATTGTTGTCGGGACGGATATAAATTATTTCGGGATGAGACATGGTTTATGAATCGCTACATATCTACAATCGCCCGCACTGAATTCCCGGCACTGCTCACCCTTGCTCAGGTGCATGAGCAGAATCAGGGTGTCGAGAGGCCCGATGGCTTCGTGCGACTCCCAGGTGTCGGTGCCTTCCGACTATCCGCACCAAATGGAATTGGTCTGTAACAAGGCCCTTGACCACGAATTCGAATAAGAACTCACCGCAGGCCCGGCAATTGTCGAACCGCGTCTGACGCGCGACGGGCAGGCCCTTATTCAATCCAAGAAAAATGCCAACCCTTGGCAGGGTGAAGTGTTGGCGATCAAAACCCAACTGCATTGCGCAAGCTGCTTTAGAGGTCGTGAGATGAGTAAAAACAGGTACCCCAGACTACTAGGCTTATTGCCGCTGCTCGGCACTCTGTTGCTGGGAGGCTGCAACATGACCTTGCTCGATCCCAAGGGCCAGGTCGGCCTGGATGAGCGAAACCTGATCATCACCGCAACGCTGCTGATGCTGTTGGTCGTCGTGCCGGTCATCGTCATGACCTTCCTGTTCGCCTGGAAATACCGCGCTTCCAACAAGGACGCTGTCTACACGCCGAAATGGTCGCACTCCACCAAGATCGAAGTGGCGGTGTGGACTATTCCAGTACTGATCATCATTGCTCTGGGTTACATCACCTACAAATCGACCCACGCCCTGGATCCTTACAAACCGCTGGAATCCGACGTCAAGCCAGTCACCATTGAAGTGGTCGCGCTGGACTGGAAGTGGCTGTTCATCTACCCGGAACAAGGCATCGCCACGGTCAACAAGATCGTGTTCCCGGCGCACACGCCGATCAACTTCAAGGTGACTTCAGACGCCGTGATGAACTCGTTCTTCATCCCGGCCCTGGGCGGCCAGATCTACGCGATGGCGGGCATGCAGACCAAACTGCACCTGATCGCCAACCAGAACGCTGAAATGGACGGTATCTCCGCCAACTACAGCGGCGCGGGTTTCACCGGCATGAAATTCAAGGCGATCGCCACTTCTCAGGAAGATTTCGACGCCTGGGTAAGCGAAGTCAAAAAGGCACCTAAACAGCTTGAACAAGCTGAATACGCAGCCCTTGCCAAGCAAAGCCAGAACAACCCAGTCGAGCTCTACTCCTCGGTCACGCCGAACCTGTTCCAGATCATCGTCGACAAGTACGAAGGCATGAAACCGGGTCCGAAGGTCAAGCACGAGAAGAAAGAGAAAGAAGTGGCCCATATGGAAGGGATGGACATGAGCTCGCATTCAGCTGCCGGGGCAGAGGAGTAAACGATGTTTGGTAAATTAAGTTGGGAAGCGGTCCCGTTCCACGAACCGATCGTGATGGTAACCATCGCCATGATCGCGCTCGGTGGTCTGGCGCTGTTCGCTGCAATCACCTACTTCAAGAAGTGGACGTATTTGTGGACCGAGTGGCTGACGTCGGTCGACCACAAGAAAATCGGCGTGATGTACATCATCGTCGCCATGATCATGCTGCTGCGCGGTTTTGCCGACGCCATCATGATGCGTACCCAGTTGGCCATGGCCACCGAGGGTTCGCCTGGCTACCTGCCACCTGAACACTATGACCAGATCTTCACCGCTCACGGTGTGATCATGATCATCTTCATGGCGATGCCATTCTTCACCGGCCTGATGAACCTTGCAGTGCCGCTGCAGATCGGCGCGCGTGACGTTGCCTATCCGTTCCTGAACTCCCTGAGCTTCTGGCTGCTGGTGTCCGGCGTGGTGCTGATCAACCTGTCCCTGGGCGTCGGCGAATTCGCCAAGACCGGCTGGGTTGCCTATCCGCCGCTGTCGGGTCTGCAATACAGCCCGGGCGTGGGGATGGATTACTACATCTGGGCGCTACAGCTATCCGGGCTAGGTACGACGCTGACGGGGGTCAACTTCCTGGCCACCGTGCTGAAAATGCGTACCCCGGGCATGAAGCTGATGGACATGCCGATCTTCACCTGGACCTGCACCTGGGCCAACGTCCTGATCGTGGCTTCGTTCCCGATCCTGACCGCTACCCTGGCACTGCTGACGCTTGACCGTTACATGGATTTCCACATTTTCACCAATGAACTTGGTGGCAATCCGATGATGTACGTCAACCTGTTCTGGGCCTGGGGTCACCCCGAGGTTTACATCCTGATTCTGCCGGCGTTCGGGATCTTCTCCGAAGTCATCTCGACCTTCACCGGCAAGAAGCTGTTCGGCCACCACTCGATGATCTACGCCAGTGGCGCGATCTCGATCCTGGGCTTCATGGTCTGGCTGCACCACTTCTTCACCATGGGATCGGGTGCCAGCGTCAACGCCTTCTTCGGTTTGGCGACGATGCTGATTTCTATCCCGACGGGTGTGAAGCTATTCAACTGGTTGTTCACCATCTATCAAGGCCGTCTGCGTTTCACCAGCCAGGTTCTCTGGACCCTGGGCTTCATGGTGACCTTCGCCATCGGCGGCATGACCGGCGTATTGCTGGCCATTCCGGGTGCCGACTTCGTTCTGCACAACAGCCTGTTCGTGATCGCGCACTTCCATAACGTGATCATCGGCGGCGCGGTATTCGGCTACATCGCAGGTTTCGCGTTCTACTTCCCGAAAGCGTTCGGCTTCAAGCTGCACGAAGGCTGGGGCAAGGCAGCATTCTGGTTCTGGATCAGCGGCTTCTTCGTCGCGTTCATGCCGCTCTATGCACTGGGCTTCATGGGCATGACCCGTCGTCTGAACGCCACCACCAACCCTGAATGGGTGCCGTACCTGTACGTTGCCATGTTCGGTGCGCTGATGATCGCCGTCGGTATCGCCTGCCAGTTGATCCAGCTCTACGTCAGTATCCGTGACCGCAAGCTGCCGCAGAACATGTGTGAACATGGCGACCCGTGGAATGCCCATACCCTGGAATGGTCGACTTCCTCGCCACCACCGTTCTACAACTTTGCCGTGCTGCCAAAAGCAGAAACCATCGACCCGTTCACCGAAGCCAAGGAAAACGGCACCGCCTACAAGGCTCCGGCCAGGTACGAGCCGATCCACATGCCAAACAACACCGCCACCGGTGTGGTCATGGGGGCTCTGTTGACCGTGTTCGGTTTCGCGATGATCTGGCACATCTGGTGGTTGGCCATCGCAAGCCTGGTCGGCACTGTCGTGTACTTCGTGATCCACGCTGCACGTGATGATCAAGGCTATATGGTGCCGGTCGACGTAATCGAGCGCATCGAAGCCGAGCAGCACAAGCGTCTGGTAGCGGCCGGGAAAGTTCCAGCCACCGCCACCCGTGTTGAAACCTCGTTGGAACAGGCTTAAACCATGTCGAACTTAGTGACCAATGCTGGACACACCCATGTCGATGGACATGGGCATGATGACCATCACCACGACTCGGGCGAGATGACCGTATTCGGTTTCTGGCTCTACCTGATGACCGACTGCATTCTGTTTGCGTCGATCTTCGCGGTGTACGCGGTACTGGTTAACAACGTAGCGGGTGGCCCGTCGGGCCACGACATCTTCGAGCTGCCATACGTACTGGGCGAAACCGCTCTGCTGCTGTTCAGCTCGATCACCTACGGCTTCGCCATGCTGGCGTTGTTCAAGGGCAAAAAGAACCAGGTACTGGGCTGGCTGGGCATGACCTTCCTGTTTGGTGCCGGCTTCATCGCCATGGAGATCAACGAGTTCCACGTACTGATCGCCGAAGGCTTCGGCCCTAGCCGCAGCGGCTTCCTGTCCGGGTTCTTCACCCTGGTCGGCACCCACGGTCTGCACGTGACCAGCGGTCTGATCTGGATGGCCATCATGATGTATCAGGTGCAGAAAAACGGCCTGACGGCGACCAACAAGACCCGTCTTAGCTGCCTGAGCCTGTTCTGGCACTTCCTGGACGTTGTGTGGATCTGCGTATTCACGGTTGTTTATCTGATGGGGACTATGTAAATGGCTAACGCTCATTCCCACGATGGTCACGAAGCCAACCACGGCAGCGTAAAGTCCTACGCCATCGGCTTCATCCTGTCGGTGATCCTGACCGTCATACCTTTTGGCCTGGTGATGTACCCATCCCTGCCGAAAGCCATGACCCTGTGGATCGTTCTGGCCTTTGCTGTGATCCAGGTGCTGGTGCACCTGGTTTACTTCCTCCACCTGGACCGCTCGGCCGCCCAGCGTAACAACGTGGTTGCGTTTGTTTTCGCCGCGATCGTAATCGTCCTGTTGGTCGGCCTGTCGCTGTGGATCATGTTCAGCATCCACACCAACATGATGGCGAAGTGAGGTAAGTCCGCATGTCCCTCAAGCACTTTATCCAAATCACCAAACCGGGGATCATTTTCGGTAACGTGCTTTCTGTGGCAGGCGGATTTTTCCTGGCCTCCAAAGGGCATGTCGATCTGGCCATCTTCCTGGCCGCGATGATCGGCACGTCCCTGGTGGTGGCTTCCGGTTGCGTGTTCAACAACTGCATCGACCGCGACATTGACCTTAAGATGGAACGCACCAAGAACCGTGCGCTGGTCCAGGGCCTGATTTCGCTGAAATTGGCCTTGGTGTTCGCAACGGTGCTGGGCGTGGCCGGGGTGGCGCTGCTGTACAAAGTGGCCAACCCGCTGGCCGCACTGTTCGCGGTGATCGGTTTTGTCATCTACGTCGGTTTCTACAGCCTGTACCTCAAGCGCAAGTCGGTTCACGGCACGCTGGTGGGCAGTCTGTCGGGGGCGATGCCGCCGGTGATTGGCTACGTGGCTGTGACTAACAGTTTCGACATGGCCGCACTGACGCTGCTGGTGATGTTCAGCCTGTGGCAGATGCCGCATTCCTACGCCATCGCAATCTTCCGCTTCAACGATTACCTGGCCGCATCGATTCCGGTGCTGCCAGTCAAGCGCGGAATTGAAGTGGCCAAGAAGCATATCCTGCTCTACATCCTGGCGTTCCTCGTGGCGACCTTGATGCTGACCTTCAGCGGCTACGCCGGCATGAGCTACCTCGCCGTCGCCGCGGCCATGGGCATGTACTGGTTGTACATGGCCTGGACCGGCTACAAGGCAGTGGATGACACGGTCTGGGCACGCAAGCTGTTCGTGTTCTCGATCTTCACCATTACCGCGTTGAGCGTAATGATGTCGCTGGACTTCAAAGTGCCGAGTGAGCTGTTGCTGACTTACGCGCCTTAAGCTTCGGATGCTGTAAAGAAAAGCCCCGCCCTTCGAGAGAATGGCGGGGCTTTTTGTTGGGTGCGATTCAGGTGGTTCTGAGCAAGTGCAACCTCGACAAATGAATCGAGCCCTTCGTCTCAACATGATCCGTATGACGGTCCTGGGCAGGAAGATTTTTTCAACGTCTCGCTTGTCTCCCACACCGTCGGATTGCACTGTATTCCAGGCTTGTAGTTGTCTTGAATGAACCGGATGAAACGTTCCGCTTGCTCGGTCTGCGTCAGATATCCATGGTTTGCCTGGCCTTTCGGTACCTGGGGTCGGTACACGGCAGGGATGCTCAATGGACAAGAACCAAAGTAGTAAAACGTATCCGCTACCAATACGTACTGACCGGAGATGTCTTCCTCTAGGTGATGTTTACTTGGTCCACAATCGGCCCAGTGGTTCACATTTTTCAGCTGTTCAAAATGAGAAAACTCGAACGCGCCGGGTACTAATGGACGGTAGATGTTGTCCCCTGCTTTGGCGACTGGGTCAATCAGCTGAGTGTTCGGAATCTTGTCCTGAAAACGAGGGTCGATGAAGTAATCGCGCAAATGAACTTTCTCGCCAATCCGCATCAAGTACACCAATCGCTCTTCACCCACAGGATCACGGTTCAGCATTACTGAAGTGAAGCCGGCGATCCACTGGCCTACACGTTTGCACAGACGAATCGATGGCTTACAGGTAGCCAGCGTGAGCGTATGGCCAAACGGGTTAGGCGCGAACCCGGTGTCGTGGGTCATCTTGTAGCTGAACAATTCCATCAAGGCTTCCTTACTCATAACTCTCGGTTTGCGAAGGATCAGATTGTTTAGGAAAACGGAGTATGGCATTTAGGAAATCTCCTAAAGCCAGCACCTGCTTTGCCCGCTACGGTTTAGCTGGGCCAGACAGGGATGAATGACCATCTTCGGGTCAGCCGACTTCGGCGGCACCAGCGGGGGCAGGATGAAAAAACGCGATCTTTTTGCAGAGTTGATATTGGGTGTTGATGAGATGGTGGCCCAACGGGAAAGCGAGAACACGCGGCGCAACAATACGGTCGAGGACACGTCGATCCCTGATATGGGAACGCCAGAAATCGTGACGCTGCAGGCAAAGTTGCATACGTCCTCAAACGATTAGGTATCGTGAGGGGGAAATGGAATCAGAGGACAAGGACGTGCAGGATTTTCAGCGATCTCTATTATTTTCAGTCGTGTTGTCGATCACCTTTGGGCCGATTGCCTTGATTATATTGAGGCAGTCCATCTTGCATGGACGATTGAGTGCCGTACCTGGCGCGTTCGGAGCGGCCTTGGCGGATGCACTGTATGCCGCAGTCGCGTGTTTGCGTTAACCCTGACCAGTCCGTTGACCATTGTGGCAATCACCTCTTATGGCATCGCTAATCACTCAGACGAAGCGACTGTTAACGTGCCTCTTTCGCTCGCTGGTTTTTTCATCGGCAGTCTTGCCTGCCAGATGGTGTATGTAATGGGGGGCGATTTATTGGAAGGGCATTGTCTGGAAGGAAAAGCATTCGCCTATTGAATTGGTTTAGTGGTCTTTGTCTGAATCGTTTTCTCTTTATGGAAACTACAAGACTTCATTTGGGCTAAACAGTTTTTGTGGGCGGGCTGAGTTATTGATCCCGACAGGCTTTGACTCAGCATCAGGGTTGGTTGATCACTATAAAGCCCCGCCTTCGATAGAAGAGCGGGGCTTTATTTATTTTTTCCTGACGGCCAAACCCAAGTCTATTCTGCCGTCGGCCCCCTTCCTATTGGGGGGCTGCAGTCACCCGCCTCATAAATTCGTCAAACAGAGGTACTGTGAATGCGATTTGCGCATATTCGGGGCTGTAAATCATTCCTTTCTTGATCAAACTGTCCCGTACTGGGCCTAGGCTTGTAGCAGTTCGACCCAAAGCTGTCGCTACATCCGCTGAGCGTTGCGGTCCTTCGCCTAACTCAGCCAAACAACGCATGTAATCCCGTTCAGCAGGAGTCGTTCGGTCAAAGCGAACCCTAAAAAATGACTCATCAAGCTTACGAATACTTTCAGCTGTGGCGGTGCGAGCATCCTGCTCAGTAATGGTTTCTCCTTGGGCTATGTTCCATGCGCTGTAACCCCACTCCTGAAGAAAATATGGATAGCCGTGAGTCTTGTCGTAGATCTCTTTTAGAGCCTCTTCAGATATAGCTGCGCCTTCGTCCTCCACTGGATCGCGGATCGCCTTCCATGCATCAACTTCTAACAGCGCGCCTAAACGGGGGAACTCAAATAGCCGTTCGGCGTAGCTTTTGGCATCACCTGCTTGTCCTGCCAACTGAGGGAGGCCAGCACCAAAAAGGATTAGAGGCAAACCTGCTTGGTTAATGGCGTGAAGACCACGAATCAGTGCGCCCAGTTCGTCTTTAGAGAGGTACTGCAATTCGTCGATCAGAATGGCAACAGGTGTGCCCGCGTCTCTGGCAGCCTCTCCTGTTGCGATTAATACGTCTCTTAAATCATCTTCAAGGTTTCCGCTATCTGCATAGCCAGCTTCAGGATCACCCCCCAACGTAACCTCTGCACCACCTGCTGCAATGGTAATATTGCCGATAAAGCTACGAAGTACCCGGATACCTTTTTTTACCGTCTCAACAGTGTTCTGCATTCGATCTAAACGCAGTAGCAAGCGACGCAGCACTGGAATCAGCAACTGCTTAAGTTCTGCTCCATCGTGGGCTTCCTGCATTTCGGCCAAATAGCCCAGGCTGACTGCGCGATCTTTGATTTGATTCAAAAGCACCGTCTTCCCGACCCCGCGCAACCCCAAAACCATCAGGGATTTCGCATGCTTTCCACGCTTGGTGCGCTCCAGTGCGGTTTCAGCAGTCTCCAGCACCTCGGAGCGCCCCGCTAGCTCTGGCGGTGACACGCCTGCGCCCGGGTTGAACGGATTGATATTCTTATCCACGTCTTGAGCCCATAGTAAGTTATAAATAGTTATAGTGATAAAAGGCTATAACTGCAAATAAGTAGCTAGATGTTTTTGGCCGCCATTGTCACGTTACAGCACAACCTCAAAGGCGCGTTTGAGGTTCTGAGGCTACATAAAAAGCCCCGCCTTTGAGAGAAGAGCGGGGCTTTTCATCTAAGCGTGGTTGTTACACGGTGCTTCGAGCACCTTCACCACGTCATCGATGATCGCTTTGCTCATACCCTGTAAGTAATGTGAGGCCCAGGCATGTCGGTCGGTGTCGCGAACCATCGCCGCGTCTGATGCCAGGAGTTTGGCGACGTGGAGCAGGTCGGAGGCGTGTGAGAGGGCTTCGATCACCGGGACTCCGGCGTTGATGCGGAACAAAGGTTCGTTGGCGTGGAAGGAGAAGTGGGTGAGGCCGATGGTTTTCAGGTCTTTGGGGTTGGTCATTGGGCATCTCCGGTAGTTGGGAGCTGGTGAGTTATGACCGGAGGGGCAGAAGCATAAATTTTGAACGGATTGCTGGCGTGCATCTGGAGAACTCCGATTGGTTCCTGCATCTGTTCGAGTTCTCAGGCCCGGTCGCTGAATTGGCAGCGACGGTTTGAGGTTAGCGGGCAAGGGTAGGGCGCACAATCGTAGCGACGTACTGGCCTGTGTAAGATTTTGTGTGCAGTTTGAGATGCGTGCAGCACCTGGACCGAGTGCCAATCCCGGGCGTACAGACAATAAAAATCCCCGCTCTGATGGCGGGGATTTTTGTGTGCAGTGTTTAGCGTTACTGCGCGGCGATGCTGTAGCCGTCGAACGCAGTTTGCTGCTGCAGTGCGGTGATGATGTTCTTGCGGTTGACCGCTTGTTCCGCCCCGGCATTGTCCAGGAACGTCTCGCTTTCCAGCTCCGCCTCTTCACCTTCGCCGACGAAAGTGAAACCCAGGAATTCCAGCGCTTCACGGTCAACGTTCAGGCGCGAGCGCGGGGTGCGCAGGGGCAGGGTGACGCTGATGCCGTCCTTACTGATGGTGAACACTTCAACTTCTTTTTTGGCGCGAGCCGCTTTGCTCTTGCCGCTGCTCGGGTTGCTGATGGCCTGGTGAGTCTGGTTCAGCACTTTTAGCGCCAGGCCATAAACGATTTCCTGGAACGCCGGGTCATCCTTGAAGCTGGACAGAATACGGCTGATCGGGAATTTGCTGCTCAGGTCTTCCAGGGCGGCAATGTCGGCCGCTTCGGCGTCTTTCAATTGCTTGAGTTCGCCCATCAATTCGTAGGCTTTATCGTCATCGAAGCTGTCGTGAGCCTGGCGAATCGCGGCGCGCAGTTCGCGGATCTGGTCGCTTTCCCGGGTGGATTGAAACGCGTCCAGAACCATCTCGCTGATGGTCTTGGCCTGTGGCACGTGTTGTGAAAGATTGATGGAGTTTTCGTATTCCGCTTTGGACGACAAGGTGACTACGGATTCAGCGGTATTGGAATCGGACATTGAAATTTCACTACTTCTTTTAACTTGGATTGAGGCGAGAAAGCACGAGGCCTTTTCAGGCCGCCTAATCTATTGGACCGGCGCTGCGTTGTCACGGATCAACAGGCGGCTGGTCAGCATTTCTGGCGGGAGGTCTGGACCGAACCATCCACTGTTCCGCCGTTTGCTCATCCACCGGCAAGGAGAAGCGAAAAGTCGCGCCGCGTCCGGGCACATCGATCAGCTCAATCTCGCTTCCATGCAATTGCAGGATCCGGTGCACGATCCGCAGCCCCAGCCCGCCATCGCGCCGTGCGCCGCCGATGTTGAACGGACGCAGGAACAGACCTTCGCGCAGTTCGGGAGCGATTCCCGTGCCGGTGTCGCTGACGGTCACTTCGATAAAAGACCCTTGAGGGCGCAGGCTGAGTTCGATCTCTCCACCTTGAGGCGTATGGCGCAGGGCGTTGTCGAACAGGTTGGTCAGCACCCGCTCGATCAGCCCCAGATCTGCACAAGCCGCCGAGACGTTAGGGGCGAAAGTAGCCTTGAGTTCGATCTGGCGCGCTTGGGCGCTGAGTTCGAATTTCTGGAAGATGTCCTGCACCAGATCGGTCACGGAGAAGCGCTCCAGCACTGGTTGCACGAAACCGTGTTCCAGGCGCACCAGTTCCAGCAGCGATTGCGCCAGGCCGCCGACCTTGCGGCTCTGATCCAGGGCAATCCCCAAATAACGGCGGCGGTCGGCGGGGGACAATGTGGCGTCCTTGAGCGACAGGGTTTCCAGGTAACCGTGCAGCGAGGCCAGCGGTGTGCGCAGGTCGTGGGAGATGTTCGCCACCAGTTCACGACGCTCCTGATCCTGACGGGTCAGCGAGTTCCATTGTTCTCCAAGGCGCGCTTGCATCTGCCGAAAGGCCGCATCGAGGATGGCAATTTCATCCTGGCTGGCGGCTTTTTCTACCGGTTCAGGCTCAGGCTCGGGCGAAGCGGACGGAATGCCGTTGATATCGAGCTGACTGACTTTTTCGGTCAGACGGCGCAATGGCCGGGTGATCAGGGCAAATGCCGTGAGGCCGGCGATCAGGCACAGCAACGCCACCAGCCCGATGGACAACAACGCGGTATTGAGCGCAGCACTGGTGGCGCCACGCTCGGCGAGGCGATCGTGCTCTTCGCTGAGCAACACCACATACAGATAACCGGCCGGTTGACCATTGACCCGCAACGGCGCAGCGCTGAACACCTTGCGACCATCGATGCTGCGCGGGTCGTCGCCGAGAATCGGCAAGGCCTCGCCTTTGAGCAAACGCTGGATCGGCACCAGATCGACCCGTTCCCGGCGTATCCGGCCTTCGGGCGCGGCGCTGCCGACAATTCGGCCCGCGGTGTCGAGCAGATAGACTTCGACACTGGGATTGACCCGCATCAGCTGGCTGAACAATTCACGCACGGCATTGGGCATCGGGCCATTGCGATCCATCAGCACCGTGTCTCGAGCGATGTGTTGCGCCAGATCCCGCGACAACCCCTGCACCACTTCCAGTTCATGCATGTGGTTGGAGCGCACCTGCATCCAGGCCGAAGTGCCGTAGCACAGCAGCAATAGCACGGCGAACACCAGGGACAGGCGTTGGGTCAGGGTCAATTTCATGGCTGATCTGCACTCGTCGCGAATTTGTAACCACGACCCCACACCGTGAGGATGCGCGCCGGTTGCGCCGGATCGACTTCGATCTTGGCCCGCAGGCGGTTGATGTGGGTATTGACCGTGTGCTCGTAGCCTTCATGGCTGTAGCCCCACACCGCGTTGAGCAGGTCCATGCGCGAAAAAACCTTGCCAGGCTGGCGGGCGAAGAAGTACAGCAAGTCGAACTCTCGCGGCGTGAGGTCCAGACGACGACCATCAAGGGAGACTTCACGGGTGATCGGGTCGATGGACAGGCCATCGCTGATCAGGCTGCCAGCGTCCATTTTCAGGTTGCGGGCCATGGCGTCGACCCTTCGCAGCAATGCCTTGACCCGCGCCACCAGCTCGAGCATGGAAAAGGGTTTGGCCAGGTAATCGTCGGCACCCAGTTCCAGCCCCAGAATCCGATGGACTTCGCTGGAGCGTGCACTGGTAATGATGATCGGTGTGTAACGGGCCATGGCCCGGGCGCGGCGGCAGATTTCCAGGCCGTCGACGCCGGGCAGCATCAGGTCGAGGATCAGGGCATCCCAGCTTCCTTGCTGCAGCAGGCGCATGCCTTCATCGCCGTCGGCGCAGTGCACCACCTCGAACTGCTCATCACGAAGATGCAGGCAGATAAGGTCGGCGATGTGCAGGTCGTCCTCAACCACCAGAACGCGTTTGGTCGGTTCCATGGAGCTCAATCCCTTGTGACGCAATGAACCCATTGTGCGGCTTTTCGTGAGGCTCGGTTATCACGAATTGTTTAACTTCTCGTGAGGATTTGGCGATCAACTCAAGCCTAGGCTGTGTTCCATGCAAGGCACCTGAAATTTTGGAGAAGGCCCATGTTTTCACGGCGACAGTTTCTTGTAGCAAGCGGCGGGCTGGGGGCTACAGCCTTGGTGATGGGTGTATTGCCAAAATTTTCCGCAAGCGTTGCGTTGGTCGACGAGGCCCGCGCGCTGGAGGTTTTCGAGGTGACTCACAGCGACAGCGAATGGCGCGCCCTGCTCAGCGCCGAGCAGTACGTGATCTTGCGTGAGGAGGGCACCGAACGGGCCTACAGCAGCCCGCTGAACAACGAGCACCGCAAAGGCATTTTTGCCTGCGCCGGTTGTGATCTGCCGTTGTTTTCCTCCGACACAAAATTCGACAGCCGCACCGGATGGCCGAGCTTCTGGGCGCCACTGGACAACGCGGTTGCCACCCGTCAGGACCGCTCCTTCGGCATGCTGCGCGAAGAGGTGCATTGCCGTCGTTGCGGCGGTCACTTGGGTCATGTTTTCCAGGACGGGCCAAAGCCCACCGGCTTGCGCTACTGCATGAACGGCCTGGCGCTGACTTTCAAGCCTCAGGCCTAATCCATGGGCACTTTCTTTCACTCACTTCATACGGGTCGACGTTATGTGGCTGCTGGTTCTCGCTTATCTCGGTGGTGTACTGACGATCATCAGCCCGTGCATTCTGCCGGTATTGCCTTTTGTTTTCGCTCGAACCGGGCAGCCGTTTATGAAAAGTGGCTTGCCGCTGCTGGCGGGGATGGCGCTGACCTTCGCGCTCGTCGCCTCGTTGGCGGCGGTGGGCGGCGGTTGGGTGGTGCAAGTCAATCAGTACGGTCGCTGGCTCGCGTTGCTGTTCGTTGCACTGTTCGGGTTGACGCTGTTGCTGCCCCGGTTGGCCGAGCGCCTGACGCGTCCACTGGTTGCAGCCGGTGGTCGGCTGTCGCAAGTCGCGGCTGCCGATACCCGGCCGCGTCCCGGCGCTTCGTTGTTGATCGGTGTCGCCACGGGCCTGCTCTGGGCTCCCTGCGCCGGGCCGATTCTGGGCCTGTTGTTGACTGGCGCGGCGCTGCAAGGGGCAAACGTCGCCACCACCTTGTTGCTACTGGCTTACGCGGCCGGCGCCGCCACCTCCCTTGCCGGGGCTCTGTTGCTGGGCGGTAAAGTCTTCGCTGCGATGAAGCGCTCGATAGGCGCAGGCGAGTGGCTGCGTCGAGGCTTGGGGGGCGCGATGCTGGTGGGTGTGGTGGCGATTGCCCTGGGGCTGGATACCGGAATTCTGGCGCGGGTCTCGACAGCCTCCACCGGCGATATCGAACAGGCGCTGGTCAACCGATTGGCCGTTAAGTCGCCCAGCGACGGTGGGGCAATGATGTCGCAGATTCCACGGGGCGGCGAACAACCCGTCGGCAGTATGAAAATGAGCGCCAGGGTTCCGGGCGAACTGCCGATCGAAGGCAGCCTTCCATCGCTGGACGGTGCGGTGCAATGGCTCAATTCACCCCCGCTCACCGCCCAGGCCTTGAAAGGCAAGGTTGTGTTGGTGGATTTCTGGACTTACTCCTGCATCAACTGCTTGCGCACTCTGCCGTATGTGAAGGCCTGGGCCGAGAAGTATCGTGATCAGGGCTTGGTGGTGATCGGCGTCCATACGCCTGAGTTTGCCTTCGAACGTGATGTCGGCAACGTCACCAAAGCCATGAAAGACCTGGGTGTCACTTATCCGGTGGCAATCGATAACGACTACAAGGTCTGGCGTGCCTTCAACAACCAATATTGGCCGGCCCACTATTTTGCCGATGCAAAGGGGCGCATTCGTTATCACCATTTTGGCGAGGGTAAATACGCCGAATCGGAGCGAGTGATTCAGCAACTGCTGCGTGAGGCGGGTGCCGAGACGGTCGCGGATGGGCTGATCAATGCCCGTGCCGAGGGCGTTCATCTGGCTCCAGACATGAATGAAGTGCAATCGCCGGAAACCTACGTCGGCTACCGACGGGCAGAGCATTTCGTTGCTCAAACCGATCTGGCGCCAGACAAGGTGACGGCTTATAGCCCGCCGTCAAAATTGGCCCTCAATCACTGGAGCCTGGAGGGCCAATGGACGGTCGGTCCGGAGCGGGCCGTTTCGAACGCACCGGCCGGTCGAATCGTCTACCGCTTCCACGCTCGCGATTTGCATCTGGTATTGGGGCCCGGCGCTGATGGCAAACCGGTGCGTTTCAAAGTGTTGATTGACGGCAAGGCCCCAGGTAATGCCCGCGGTGTCGACGTGGCGCCTGATGGCAGCGGCAGCGTCACCGAGCAGCGGTTGTATCAACTGGTACGCCAGACCGCAGGCGTAAAAGACCGGACATTCAGTATCGAATTTCTCGATCCCGGTGTGTCGGCGTATGCATTTACCTTTGGTTGATAGCCGTTTGGTTGAAAGCCCCATTCATTGAGGAGACAGCCCATGAAAACCTCATTCAACTGGCGTCGCACCTTGCTGGGATTGGCCGCCGCCAGTGTTATCGGTCCGTGCGCCGCATTCTCTTTTGGAGGCGCCGAAGAGGCGGTCATCATTGCGCCACCAACGCTCGATGAGAACACTCAAGCACGCAGTGAAACGGCAATTTTTGCCGGCGGTTGCTTCTGGGGCGTCCAAGGGGTATTTCAACACGTCAAAGGGGTGAAGAATGCCGTCTCCGGTTACGCGGGTGGCACAGCCGATACTGCTCAATACGAGCGGGTCAGCAATGGCGATACCGGTCATGCGGAGGCCGTCGAAGTCACCTACGACCCGGCCCAAGTCAGTTATGGCAGCCTGTTGCAGATCTATTTCTCGGTGGCCCATAACCCCACCGAACTCAACCGCCAGGGGCCGGATCGCGGCACTCAGTATCGGTCGGCGCTATTCCCCAAAAGCGCCGAACAACAACGCATCGCCCAGGCTTACATCGCCCAGCTGGACGCTGCCCGTTCGTTTAAAAAACCCATCGTCACCAAACTGGAAAACTACAACGGCTTCTACCCGGCCGAGGAAGAACATCAGGACTTCCTGACCGAACATCCGACATATCCCTACATCGTGATCAATGACCTGCCGAAAGTGGCGCAGTTGAAGAAGTTGTATCCGGATCGGTATCAGGAGAAACCGGTGTTGGTGAAGGAGGGGCAATAGTGCATTAGTTACTTCAAGCGTGAGCGTTCCATCGCAATGGTCGACCTTTCAAAGCCCAGCTTTGAAAAAAAATCCGAAGCGCCTTCTCGGCCTGCTCGCAGAACCCAGGTAATGGCGGTGTTATCACCCATGACATGCTCAACCAGTGCGCGACCGACGCCTTCACGTCGAGTTTGCTCGCACACGACAACCATCGACAGATAACCATTGGACAACCCGTCGGTGATGCCTCGGGCGAAACCGACGATGCGGGAGTTCTTTATCGCAAGAGCTGTACGTTGAGAATTAGCGATCAACTGCGCGAAATGCTCAGTTGAGCCGGTGCGGTGAGCCCAGCCATTCTCGCCAAGAAAAAGTCGCACGGACTCCACGTCCGAAGGCTGCACATCACGGATAAGCATGGGAGTACTCATCCCGAAATCACATTCTTGCCCGCAATCTTCGACCGATACAGCGCCTGATCGGCCCTGGCCAGCAATCCGGTCTGTTGCTCTTCTTCAAAACGTTGCACCACGCCGAAACTCATGGTGACCTGATAATCCCCGACCGGCAGCAGGCTCGACAGGCTGTGACGGATTTTTTCAGCGAGTGCCCTGGCGTCAGCCAACAAGGTGTTGGGCAGGATCATGATGAACTCGTCACCGCCCCAGCGCGCCAGCAAATCACCTTCACGCACGCAGCGCTTCACGCGCTCGATTACCTGTACCAACGCCGCATCACCCAAGGCATGGCCGTAATGATCGTTGATGTTTTTGAAGTCATCGATGTCCATGGCGATCAGCGACAGTGGCTGGCGGAAGCGTTGGGCGCGATCGCATTCCAGGGGCAAGGCTTTTTCCAGGCGATAGCGATTGGCGATGGAGGTCAGTACATCGGTTTCGGCCAGTTTGCGGTTTTCTTCGAGTTGGAGTTGCAACTCCTTATTGACCCGAGACAACTCGCGGGTGCGTTCTTCGATAATGGCTTCGAGGGATTGATTGCGCCGTTCCATTGCTTCGAACAGGCGTTTCTTGGCTTCGATACTGCGGTGCGCACCGACCATTCGCGCTACCGAACCGTCGGCATTACGTGCCAGCACATAGCCGCGATCCTCGATCCAGGTGTAAGTGCCATCCTGCTTGCGGCAACGATATTCGGCCTGGTAGCCGGTTGCGCGCTGATTCAGGTAGTCATCAAACAGTGCCATGACCTGTGGATAATCGTCGGGATGGATCACGTTTTCCCAGGTCAGCACATTGTTGTCCAGAGAATGGGGCGTATAGCCGAGCATCTCGTACCACCCGGGGTTGCGGTAGACGAAACCGGTGTTGGCGTTCCAGTCCCAGATGCCATCGCTGACCAGTTCCAGAATGGTGTGCAGCATGTCCTCGTTAAAATCTGACAGATTGAACTTCAACGGCTCGATATTCGATGCCTCACCCATCATCGGTCTCCCTGCCGAATTGATATCAACGTGACTCGCCAGTCGAGGAGATTAGTTCATGGGGTATTGCCCCTGCTAGAGGGGTTCTCAATTACTTTCCTTAGCGCTGCAGGGAATTAATTGAGAGCGCCACTTACGGCTTGCCCCACCTCTGCAGCGCAAAGTCGACGAAGCTGCGCAGTTTTGGCAAACGGTAGCGGTCCTGGGCGTAGACCAGATTCATCGGCCGACTCGGCAATTGGTAGTCCTGCATCAAGGCCACCAGTTTTCCATCCTGAAGGTCCTGCTCTACCAAGGCATCGGGCACCATCACGATGCCCATTCCGGTGCGCGCCGCTTGATGCAGCCCCGCCGAACTGTTGATCAGCATTGGGCCGCTGACCGCTACCATGACTTCGCCTTCAGGTCCTCTCAGGCGCCATTGTTTGGCTACCGAATGCCAGTCATCTCCAGCCGGGTAGGCGAAGGCCAGGCAGTCATGGTGTTGCAGATCGGCGGGCTTTTCAGGCGTGCCGCGACGCGCCAGATAGTCCTTCGATGCACACAAGGTCATCGTGTAGTCAATGAGCGGGCGGGCGATCATGTTGGACATCTCGGTAGTGCCCAAGCGAATCGCCACGTCGAAACCGTTGTCGAGCAGATCCAGGCGCTGGTTGGTCAATACGACGTCGAGTTTGACCTGCGGGCAGCGCAAGGTGAATTCGCTCAGGGCTGGCGCCAGCCGTTCGGTGCCGAAGGTCAGCGGTGCGGTGATGCGCAGGGTGCCGCTCGGCTCGTCGAGGGTCTGTTCGGCCAGCCGTTCGGAATCGGCCACCAGCCCCAATACCTCAAGGCAACGTTGATAGTACGCGGTGCCGAATTCCGTCAGCCGCTGGCGTCGTGTCGTACGGTTGAGCAGGCGCACCCCCAAACGTTGTTCCAGGGCCCGAAGATGATTGCCGACCATGGTCGTGGACATTTCGCACTCCAAAGCGGCGGCGGTCATGCTGCCGGCTTCCACCACTCTTACGTATACGGTCATTGCCTGGAATAAATCCATTATCAAGCCCCGCTTTAAAATGATTGAAGTTTTGCAGTGTTTATCCAGCTCTGGTGGCTAACCATACTGCAAAAACACCCACAAAAACGGAGTTTGATGTCATGACCGCCGCCTGCCTGATGAGCACTTATCAACCCTTGGCCCTGAGTTTCAGCAAAGGCATGGGCACGCGTTTGTGGGACCAGGCCGGTCGCGAATATCTGGACGCGGTAGCGGGCGTAGCGGTGACCAACGTCGGCCATTCTCATCCGCGAATCGTGGCGGCTATCAGCGAACAGGCCGGGCTGTTGTTGCACACCTCCAACCTGTACAGCATTGATTGGCAGCAGCGGCTGGCGCAGAAACTGGTTCGGCTGTCGGGCATGGAGCGGGCGTTCTTCAACAACTCTGGCGCCGAAGCCAACGAAACCGCACTGAAACTCGCGCGGCTTTACGGCTGGCACAAAGGCATCGAGCAGCCGCTGGTGGTGGTCATGGAAAACGCCTTTCACGGTCGTACGCTTGGGACCCTGTCCGCCAGTGACGGCCCGGCGGTGCGCCTGGGGTTTAACCAATTGCCGGGGGATTTCATCAAAGTGCCATTCGGCGACCTCGCTGCGCTGGAGGCGGTGCAACATGTCCACGGTCCACGCATCGTGGCGATTCTGATGGAGCCGATTCAGGGCGAAAGCGGTGTGCAAGTGGCGCCGCCCGGTTATCTCAAAGCAGTGCGCAAACTGTGCAACCGGCGCGCCTGGCTGCTGATGCTCGACGAAATCCAGACCGGCATCGGCCGCACCGGTCAATGGTTTGCGTTCCAGCACGAAGGTATTATTCCGGACGTCATGACCCTGGCCAAAGGCTTGGGCAACGGCATCCCCATCGGTGCCTGCCTGGCCCGGGGCAAAGCCGCCGATCTGTTCACCCCCGGCAGCCACGGCAGCACGTTCGGCGGCAATCCATTGGCGTGCCGAGTGGGGTGCACCGTTCTGGAGATCATTGAGGAGCAAGGGCTGCTGGAAAACGCCAGGCTTCAGGGCGAACGCCTGCTGGCCAGATTGCGTATCGAACTGGCCGATGACCCTAACGTTCTGGCGATTCGCGGCCAAGGTTTGATGATCGGTATTGAACTCAAACAACCGATTCGCGACCTGACCCTGATTGCAGCCCGCGATCATGGCTTGCTGATCAACGTGACGCGGGGCAAGACCATTCGCCTGCTGCCACCGCTGACGATTGATGAGCGGGAAGTGGAAATGATTGTCAGGGGTATTGGTCGAGCGCTGAGCGCAGCCTGACTTCTATTGAATGGATGCATTCCCCTGCAGGAGCTGTGTCTGGTCAGTGGAATCAGGAACGATCAGTCGATTTGTTGCATCGTACGAACGAAAGCGGTGACTTCATCTCGATTCATCAGTTGAAGTTTCGAGCCGCTAAACCCTTCGAACAAGCGCTGATGCGCGGCAAATCCACTGGAGTCGTCGCGCGTACGGTAGCTATCTGCCCAGTCCTGTAACGCCATCAGCAAGTTATCGTTATCATCGCGCTCTGTTTCACGCTGGCGAATATGACTGACACAGACTTCGTCCTCCAGGCACAGCCAGATGAGTGACGTCGCCTGTTCCACCAGTTCAATGACTATCCACCCATACACACCCTCGATAACCCAGTGCTCTTCATTCGCTGCCACCCGCGCCATGCCCAATGCCTCGGCGCGGGGACGAGCGATGCTGTGTTCATCGGATAGCCAGTGAATCAGGTCGAGATCGATCCAGGGCACTTGCAAATGCTCGGCCAGTCGTTTGGCCAGCCAACTCTTGCCCGAGCCGGAATTTCCAATGATCAGGGTTCGGGTGAGGTTCATGCTGTGCAGGTAATTGCTCATGGCAACTCGGCCAAAGTCATTCAACCGCTTCGGAAATTTCAGGCGCCACCATTCGCGTCTTCGGCGAACCATCCGCGTTGTGCTGATAAATATCCTGTGGCTGGCCCTTTTCATTAAAGAACACCTGGCCGATCCCCGCCGAGTTCCATAACCGCTCGCCCGCCTCGGCATGCTCCGGAACGTGCGGAACAATGCGCATCCGCCGACGCTTGGTCAGCCAGTTCAGTGGTGAGCGGGGCGAGTAGAGCCAGCGGTTGAGGCGGTCGAACCATTCGAGCAGCGCTGGCGGAAACTCGTTTTTGATCCCGCTGCTGGTGATCTGCCAGATTCGGGGGCCCGCCTTGCGATGTCGGATCAATACTTCGTAGACGAAGGAATAATGCACATCACCGGACAGCACCACGTAATTACCGGGAGTGCGGGAGTGTTGGAAAATGTTCAGAATGACCTGGGCGGCGCCGCGATGGGCCATCCAGTTCTCGGCATCTACCAGTAACGGATAGCCGCACCAGCTAAACACCCGTTGCACGGATTCGATCAATTTGACGCCGAAAATCGGTGCCGGCGAAACGATGATCGCCGAGGGATGATCGAGCAACTCCTGCTGCAGCTCGCTGAGCGCTTCCCAATCCAGCAGACCGGATGGTTGCCTGAGCGTCATTTCGCTGCGCCAGCGCCGAGTGCGAGTGTCAAGCACCACCAGCGCCGGACGAGTGGGCAGCACGTAATGCCACTTCTGAAAGCTCAACAGCTCATCGATCAAGCTATCCTGGATGTCGCTGTCCAGGTAACGGTCTTGCCCAGAGGCGCTCAACAGTCGGGTTCTTTCCAGCATGCCGCCAAACGCATCCGGATTGTTGCCCCAGCCTTGGCACAGCATATAAGCGAGCAGCGCGTTGCCGATGATGCGCTTGGAGAACGGATGGCCGTAGGCCGTTTCCTCCCATTGCGCGGAAAGATTCCAGTCATCGGTAATGTCATGGTCATCGAAAATCATCAGGCACGGCAGGTGCGCCATCGCCCGCCCAACACCACCCAGACCTTTCTTGAACTCCTCGATGCGCGTCTGCTCCAGGGCATAACGCTTGCGTCGTTCGGGCGTGAGAGCCGGTGGTTGTGGCGCGATCAGAGTCCAGGACGTTGGCGACCATACTAATAAATACATGGCCATGACCTCGGCGAAGGTCACCAAATGGTTGTCGGCGCTGCTACTGGTGAAGATCGGCTTACGCGCTCCACCGAAAAATCGTTCGCGCAGGGTTTCGTTGCTCTCAAGCGCCGGTAACAAATCCGCACGGTGATAATAACTGGCTGGGTGCTCGTAGAGTTTCGCGCTATCGCTGACCACCGCCCCGTCGAGGCGTTCATCGAACAGCCCTAGACGCTCGATCAAGGCATGGATCGCCCGCAACATCGGCCCCGCGACATCATCCGCATACACTTGATCGCCACTCATCATTAACAGCGTGGGGCGCTTGCAAGCCTCCGGCTCAGACTCCAGCAATCGATCGACGCACAGCAAGCCATCAGCCGCCGGATGGTGAGGTTTACGGCAGGAGCCATGCAGTAATTGATCGATCCGCGAGCGCAACACGAAATTCGGGCAATGCGCCTCGCCATACAGCAGATGAGGCGCCCATTCGAGAATGCCCGAATGAATGCCATTCCTGTCGGTGATTAGCAGGTCGTACTCGATCAGCACATCGCAGGGCAGGGCGGCATCCAGTGGCACATCTATCAAATGAATAAAGGCGTGAGTACCGACCGGGATGATTGTGCATTGCCCCGCATCGAGACGGATGTCGACGCCCTGCAGACGCAGCGTCAACGTCAGCGCACGCGATCCTACCAACCACAGTACCAGCCTCGTGGGTTCCAGGCGCCGTAATAGGGGGCCGACGAGGACTGGTGGCAATAGGGAATGATCGGCAGGCAATGGCAAAGATACGGACATCCGGGTTCAAGACTCTTGGTGCAGAGAGGCGGGCGATGATAGCGCAGCTAGGGGGGAGGATTGAGCCTTGTCCATCACAGGGTGTCGATGAATAAAGCAGGCTGCTTATAGAAGCAGAACTCAGCGCTCGCCTTGAAGTGCTTTGCTAAGAGTAAAAATAATCGCAGCAGGTGGTTGACCATGAAATTAAATGCTGTACTATTCGTCTCCCGCTAACGAGAGATCGGAAGCGCAAGTGGTTGAAGTTGTTGAAGATTCCCAAGCGAAACTTTGAAAACTTCTGAAAATAACCGCTTGACAG
>NZ_JACHYG010000019.1:0-55565 GCF_014192635.1 Pseudomonas sp. Tn43 | reverse complement strand
GATAGATGAAAGCAAGCCAAACACGCATCAAAAACAGTATTGCAGAAAAGGGGGTAACCATAGATGTAGGAGCGAGGCTTGCCCGCGAAGGCGGTGTCAGGTTGGAACCGGTTCCCGGCGGACCACATACATCCCGGCACTTTCGTACAAACGCTGGGCCCGGAGGTTATTCTCCAGCACCTTCAGATCCACGTAGCCTTCGCGGCGTTGCTGAAACACCTTGAAAGCATTGAGTAGCAGCGCACGGCCAAGTCCGAGGCCTTGAGCGCGCGGATGCACCACCAGGCTTTTGATGTAGGCACTGGTCCAGCACTGGGCGACGCCGACGATTCCTTCGGCGTCGATCGCGATGAAGCACAGGGACGGATCGTATTCGGGGTCGGTTTCGAAACGCTGTTGCCAGACTTCCAGCGCCGGTACGCGACCGCTACCTTCCCGATAGCCCAGTTCCATCAAGTGATGGACGGCTTCGGCGAGTTCGGGACGGTACTGGGTCAACTCAATGCCATTTGGCCAAGTGAAAGGCGGCACATCCTCAGCGAGGTTGCGCCGCATCAGAAAACAAAAGGTCTCGGCCACCACTCAATGACCTTGTTCAGTGACGGCCCTGGCCGCCGCGATCAGGCATTTGGTCAGTTCCGGTGAGGAGAATTTGGTCAGCACCGCGTTGGCTCCGGCCAGTCGAGCCTTCTCGCTGTTCATCGCGCTGTCCAGCGAGGTGTGCAGCAATACATAGAGGTGCGAGAAGTCCGGGGTTTCGCGCAATGTGCGAGTGAGGGCATAGCCGTCCATTTCCGACATTTCGATATCGGAGACGATCAGGTTGATTTGCTGGGCGGTGCCTTGCAGGTCCAGCAGGCAGTCGATGGCTTCCCTGGCGCTGCGAGCGGTGTGGCATTGCAGGCCGAGGTTGCGCAGGGTGTGTACCGATTGTTGCAGGGCAACCTGGCTGTCATCGACCACCAGGATTCGTGCGTTGCCGAGGACTTCGGCGTCTTCCATGCTCAATTCGGTCGGGGCCGTTTCGATCTGCGCCGGCGCGATGCCGTGGATGACCTTTTCGATGTCCAGCACTTGCACCAGCGTGCCGTCGACAGAGGTCACGCCAGTGATGTACGAACGCACGCCACCGGAGCCGAAGGGCGGTGGACGGATGTCGGTGGTCAGGCAATGGACGATCTTGCTCACTGCTTGAACGTGCAAGCCCTGCTTGGAGCGGCTGACGTCGGTGACGATCAGGCAGCCACCGTTCGGGTCTTCCAGCGGTCGCTCGCCGATGGCGCGGCTCAGGTCGATCACCGACAGCGATGCGCCGCGCAGGGTGGCGATGCCTTTGACGTGAGGGTGCGACTCCGGCAGCCTGGTCAGCGGCGGGCAGGGGATGATTTCGCTGACTTTCAGCAGGTTGATCGCCATCAGCTTGCCGCTGCGCAAGGTAAACAGCAGAAGCGAAAGTGAATCTGCGCGGGCTTTGTTGGAAGACATAAAAACCTTCTGTGGAAAAAGGTGATGGGCGATTGTGCGATCGCCAACAGCTATCGATGCCGGGTTATCGACTTGGCGGAGGCAGGCTTTAGGAGTAATCCCCATTGCCGCCCAAACAAACCCCTGTGGCGAGGGGGCTTGCCTGTGGCGAGGGGGCTTGCCCCCGTTGGAGTGCGAAGCGCTCCCGTTTTTTCCAGAGTACAACCTCATCGCTGGTTTCACGACCGCTTCGCGGCCGAACGGGGGCAAGCCCCCTCGCCACAGAAGTTCCTAACCATGATGCCGGGGTTACTTCATCCCCAACCGCTTGGCCATCCGCCCAAGGTTCGCCCGATCCAGACCCAGCTCCCGCGCCGCACTGGCCCAGTTGTTCTGGTGCCGTTCCAGGCAAGCGCTGATCAGTTGGCGCTGATAATGTTCGGTGGCTTTACGCAAATCCCCTGTAATTAATGCAGCCGTCGGTGCCGCAACCTGCGGTTCTGGCGCCGGTTCAATGCTGGCGATGGGCAAGTCCAGATCCGCCGCGCTCAAGCTGAGAATTTTTGGCCGTTGCTTGCAGTTACCCAGCGCCTTCAACGCACTGCGACCAATCAAATGTTCCAGCTCCCGCACGTTCCCCGGCCAGGCATAGGCCAACAATGCCGCCTGCGCATCGCTGGTCAGGCGCAGGCTGTTGAGGCCCATGCGTGAGCGGTTTTGTTCCAGGAAAAAGCCACTGAGCAACAACACATCCCGACCGCGATCCCTCAGCGCAGGCACCAGCAGCGGATAAACACTCAGGCGATGATAGAAGTCGGCACGGTAGCGACCGCTGCGCACTTCTTCGGCCAGATCGCGGTTGGTCGCGGCGATCAATCGCACGTCGACCTGATGTTCCTGGTCCGACCCCAGCCGCTGCAATTGCCCGCTCTGCAGCACTCGCAGCAATTTGGCCTGCACCGTCAGCGACAGTTCGCCCACTTCATCGAGGAACAATGTACCGCCATTGGCCAGTTCGAATTTGCCACGCCGATCATTCGTCGCCCCGGTGAAAGCACCGCGCACATGGCCGAACAATTCGCTTTCCACCAGCGTGTCGGGCAGGGCAGCGCAATTGAGGCTGATGATCGGTTTGTCGGCCCGGGGCGACGCTGCGTGAATGGCCTGCGCCACCAGCTCTTTGCCGACCCCGGTTTCGCCGGTGATCAGCACCGTCAGGTCGCTGCCGCCCACCAGGCTGATCTCTTCCATCAATCGTTTGTAAGTCTTGCTCTGGCCGATCATTTCGCGGTTCTGCTGGCCGCTGGCCTGACGGTAAACCTCGGCGCGCTGATGTTCGTCTTCGACGCGATTGGCCAGTCGTTCGATGCGCTCGGCGGCGTTGACCGTGGCGGCGGCGAGGCCGGCGAAGGCTTGCAGGGCATCCAGCTCGATCGATTGGAAACGTTCAGGAGCGAGCGCGTCGAGGGTCAACAAACCCCACGCACGCTCGTCGATAAACAGCGGGCAGCCCATGCAGTCGTGGACTTCCAGGTGATCGTGAAGGCCGACGACCAGACCGTCATAAGGGTCGGGCAAATCGCTGTCGGCGGCGAAACGAGTTGGGCCGGGACTGCTGAGCAGCGCTTCGAAGCGCGGGTGTTCGCTGACTTTGAAACGTCGACCGAGGGTGTCGATGCTCAATCCATCCACAGCCAGCGGCACCAGCCATTCGCCATCGAGTCGCAGCAGGGCGGCGGCGTCGCACGGGAGCAGGGCACGCATGGCCTCGAGCAAGCGTCGATAACGCTCGCCTTCAGGCAGTTCGCGGGACAGGTCGGAGACCAGGGGCAGCAGGGTCGTGAGCAGTAATTTTGCAGTCATAATGACTCCGTGTAGTCGGTGTGACTATAAAGCGTCGCGTGTCGATATGACTACTTCGTTTTTAAGTTGATGATTTGTAAGGGTTTAATTGTTGGCATGGAAACTGATAGGTGAAAGATATTCACATAAAGCTCAGGAGTCGCCCTTTATGCTTAGCGTTCAAGACCGTGCAATTATCAAATCCACCGTGCCCTTGCTGGAAAGCGGCGGCGAAGCGTTGATCACTCACTTCTATCGCATGATGCTCTCCGAATACCCGGAAGTCCGTCCGCTGTTCAACCAGGCTCACCAAGCCAGTGGCGATCAGCCACGCGCCCTGGCCAACGGTGTATTGATGTATGCGCGGCACATCGACCAGCTCGATCAGTTGGGCGACCTGGTGAGCAAAATCATCAACAAGCACGTGGCCCTGCAAATCCTGCCGGAGCATTACCCGATTGTGGGCAGCTGCCTGTTGCGAGCGATCTCCGAAGTGCTGGGCGAAGAGATCGCCACGCCTGAAGTGATGAGTGCCTGGGGCGCGGCCTATGGTCAATTGGCCGAGATCCTGATCGGCGCCGAAGCCAGCATCTACGACCAGAAAGCCCAGGCGCCGGGCGGCTGGCGTGGTGCGCGGGAATTCATCGTGGCGGCCAAGGTCGAGGAGAGCGCGGAAATCACCTCGTTCTACTTCGAGCCGGCGGACAAGGGCCCGATTCTTGCGGCAGAGCCAGGCCAGTACATCGGCATGAAACTGATCCTCGATGGCGAAGAAATTCGACGCAACTATTCGCTGTCGGCGCTGGCGAACAAAGGTCAGTACCGCATCAGCGTCAAACGCGAAACCGGCGGCCGCGCTTCCAACCATTTGCACGATCAACT
Organism: Pseudomonas sp. Tn43; assembly: GCF_014192635.1. Taxonomy (NCBI): domain Bacteria; kingdom Pseudomonadati; phylum Pseudomonadota; class Gammaproteobacteria; order Pseudomonadales; family Pseudomonadaceae; genus Pseudomonas; species Pseudomonas sp. Tn43. Next base: position 51,377 of record NZ_JACHYG010000019.1, on the reverse strand, counting down.
GCACGTCGGCGCAAGCATCATGCTGTTCCCGCCAGCGGGCGATTTCACCCTGACCGCCAGCGACAAACCGCTGGTGCTGATCAGTGGCGGTGTCGGCATTACTCCGACATTGCCGATGCTCGAAGCGGCGCTGGCGACCCAGCGGCCGGTGCATTTTATCCACTGCGCGCGCAACGGTAGCGTGCATGCCTTCCGTGACTGGATCGATGGCTTGGCCGAGCGTCATCCGCAGCTCAAGCGTTTTTATTGCTATGCCGAAGACGACGGCATCAGCCCGGCGGCGGACAAGGTTGGCCTGTTGAGCCAGGCGCAACTGGGCGAGTGGTTGCCGGAACAGCGTGACGTGGATGCGTACTTCCTGGGGCCTAAAGGCTTCATGGCGGCGATCAAGCGTCACCTCAAGGCCTTGGGCGTGCCGGAGAAGCAAAGCCGTTACGAATTCTTCGGGCCGGCTGCCGTGCTGGAATAACTCGCTGGGCGGTTCCCGCGGGGCCGGGTCGGTGTTTCGCTTGTTGGCGAAGCATCGACCCGGCCTTTTTCATATTTGTGTCAGCACCCGACCGGAGGCGGGGTATGAGGCTGCTTGCCTGATTGACGGAAAATACATAAAAGTCCAGTATGGAATTCCAAGTACAAAAAAAGCGTGCTCCGTTTCAATTTTTTCTTCTGTCTTGCCAAACCAACAACAACCCGCGAGAGAACGAATATGAAGAAATTCCCCCTCATCACCGGTCTGGCCCTGAGCCTGTTGGCGTGCAGTAGCGTGTTTGCCGCCGAGAAAACCCTGCGCATCGGCATCGAAGCGGCTTATCCGCCGTTCGCGTCCAAAACCCAGGAAGGCAAGATCGTCGGTTTCGACTACGAAATCGGCAATGCCCTGTGCGCACAGATGAAGGTCAAGTGTGAGTGGGTCGAAGGCGAGTTCGATGGTCTGATTCCTTCCCTGAAAGTGAAGAAAATCGACATGGCCCTGTCGTCGATGACCATCAATGAAGACCGCAAGAAATCAGTGGACTTCAGTCACAAGTATTACTTCACTTCATCGCGTCTGGTGATGAAGGACGGCGCAGTGGTGGATGACCAGTACGCCAGCCTCAAGGGCAAGAATATCGGCGTGCAGCGCGCCACTACCACCGACCGTTATGCCACCGAAGTTTTTGAACCGAAGGGCATCAACGTCAAGCGCTACAGCAATAACGAAGAAATCTACATGGACCTGGCCGCCGGTCGTCTCGATGCGATTTTTGCCGACACCATTCCGTTGAGTGACTTCCTGGCGATGCCGCGTGGCAAGGGCTATGCGTTTGTCGGGCCGGAATTGAAAGACCCCAAATACGTGGGTGAGGGCGCCGGGATTGCGGTGCGCAAGGGCAACACGCAATTGGTGGCGGACCTGAACAAGGCGATCGACGACATTCGCGCCAGCGGCGAGTACCAGAAGATCTCGCAGAAGTATTTCAAGTCGGATATCTACGGCGACTGAACAATCGCTTTCGCGGGCAAGCCTCGCTCCTGCGGTCCAACGTTGTTCACAAAACGGGTGAACGACGCGAAACCTGTAGGAGCGAGGCTTGCCCGCGAAGGAGCCCTTTCAATCGACCAGGATCTCAGGGCTCAGCCCTTCAATTCCTTCAAATGCTTGTACACCGTCGCCCGCCCCATGTTCAGCACATTGGCCACATAGTTGGAGGCGCTTTTGCCTTTGAAGGCACCTTCGGCGTGCAGCGCCAGCACCAGTTCGCGTTTGTGGTCGCGGGTCAGCACGTTCAGGCTCAGCTGGCGCTCGCGCAGCCAGGTGTGAAGAAAGGTGTTGATCCGCTCCTGCCAGTCATCGCGAAACAGTGAGTCCGGTTGCGGGATCAGCTTGGTCGGCGACAGGAACAAATCCAGCGCCGCTTTCGCGTTTTCGAACAACGAAATATTCAGGTTGATGCACAGCACCGCCAGTGGACGCCCTTCGCTGTCGCGCAGCACGCTGCTGAGACTGCGAATTTTCTGGCCGTCCCAGTTGAGCTTTTCGTACGGCCCGATGTTTCGTTCGCTGACGTCGTCGCTGAGCATGTCTTCCAGCGACGAGTCGTCGCCGATTTCCCGTTTGGACAGGTTGTTGGCGATGTAATCGACCTTCTGCGTGCGCAGGTCGTGCAGCACCACCTCGGCGTGAGGGAAGAACAACGTGGCGATCGCATCGGCAATCGCGCGGAAGTTGTCCATGGACGTAGCGTCCAGGGCCGAGTCTTTTTCAGGTGCGTTCATACAGTGCAACTCCAGGCAGCGTCAGCGCCCCGTTAAAAGGGGCACTGGAAGTTTGCCGCAATCGTGTGGACACGTCACCTCAGGGGGCAGGATCAGCGTCAGCTCAGGCGGGCGGGGGAGAGCATCTCGGCGTCCAGGCCGAAACGGATGAGCTGCTCGGGCAAGGCTTCGCCGCGTACCAATGCTGCGCTTGCCTGGCCCATGGCTGGTGACGTCTGGATGCCGTAGCCGCCTTGCGCCGCGACCCAGAACAGCCCTGGCACCTGCTGATCGAAGCCGGACAGCAAATCGCCGTCGCGCACGAAACTGCGCAGGCCGGCCCAGGTGCGGGTCGGGCGGCGGATGGTCAGGGTGGTGGCTTCTTCGATCTGGTAGATGCCCATGGCGATGTCCAGTTCTTCGGGCTGCACGTCGTGCGGTTCCACCGGGTCGGCGTTGGCCGGTGAGCCGAGGAACATTCCAGCGTCGGGCTTCATGTAGAAGGATTCATCGAGGCTGACCAGCATTGGCCAGTCGTGGATATCCAGGCCCTCGGGGCCGGCAAAGATAAAGGCTGCCCGGCGTTTGGGCTGCACGCCCAGAGGTCGGGCGCCGGCCAGTTCGCCAATCTTGTCGGCCCAGGCACCGGCGGCGTTGATGATGATCGGCGCGCTGAAGGTCTGAGTGTCGGTTTGAACCTGCCATTGCCCTTCGGCATCCCGGCTCAGGCTCAGCACTTCGCTGTCGGTATGAACCTCACCTTTATTGCGGCGGATACCGCGCAGATAACCCTGATGCAGGGCGTCGGTATCGATGTCGCTGGCGGTCGGGTCGTAGATCGCGCCGTGGACTTTTTCCCGCCGCAGGATCGGCAGACGCGCACAGGCTTCGTCGGCGCTGAGCCATTGCATTTGCGGCACCGTGGCTTTGGCGCTCAGGTATTGATTGCTCAACTCGGCCGGATCGCCGGTGAAATCGACAGTCATCTCGCCACGCGGGGTCAGCAGCGGGTGTTCGCAGAAACCGGGCGGTGGCGCGTCGAAGAAATCGCGGCTGGCCTGGGTCAATGCCCGAACCTGCGGTGTGCCATAGGCGGCGGTGAACAGCGCCGCCGAGCGTCCGGTGGAGTGATAGGCCGGATGGGATTCGCGTTCGAGCACAATCACCCGCCCGTGCCGGGACAGCCAGAAACCGGTGGAAGCGCCGGCAATCCCGCCGCCGATGATGATGAAGTCTGCCTGGCTCATGAACGTCTCCTGTGGGGGCGCAAATGCCGAAAGTGTGAATTTCCCCTGTAGGAGCTGACGAGTGAAACGAGGCTGCGATCTTTTGATTTTGCTTTTTAAAGGCAAGATCAAAAGATCGCAGCCTTCGGCAGCTCCTACAGGGGGTTGTGGTGTTAGCGCTGTAATTGGTAAAGGGCATTGGCCAGTGCGATGTCTTCCAGGCCCAGGCCGATGGAGCGGAAGAACACCGGGCGATCGTATTCGGGCCGCTGTACGTGTTCGCTGAGCAACTCGGGCAGGTCGCCGATGATCAAGCGCTTGTCCCAGCCATACTGTTCGCCGGCGATCAGCATCTCGCCGGCCGAGCCTGGCGTGGTCTGACGATAGTCACAGAACACCTGCATGTCATTGAGGCTCTGCGGCGGCACCTCATGGGCGCGTGGGGCGTTGGTGCTGATGGAGGTGATCAGCGCTGGCTTGCTCAAGATTGACGGGTCGAGCACTGGGCCGGCGGACGAAGTGCAGAGCATGATCACGTCGGCGTCTTCAATCGCGGTTTCGCAACGGTTGGCGAGGGTCAGTCGTGGGTCGAGGCTTTCAAGCTGTGCCAGCGCTTCCGGATTCTTGTCACTCAGGCTCGGCGAATAGAGGCTGATGCTTTGCCAGTCCCGCAGGCCCTTGACGTAGTGCAGGTGCGCCTGGGCCACTTTACCGCTGCCGATAATCGCCAGTCGCCGGGCCTTCAGCGGGGCGAGGGCATCGACCGCCACCGCCGTTGTCGCGGCGGTGCGTGCGGTGGTCAATTCACCGGCATCGCAAAGCAGTAGCGGCTGGCCGGTCTGCATCGACATCAGCAGCGTCCAGGCGGTCACCAGCGGGCCCTGCTCGCGCACGATGTAGGGCGAGGTCTTGACGCCATAGACGCCATCTTCGGCCAGTACACCCAGGTAATTGATGAAGTCCCCGGCACCCTTCGGGAATTCCACCAACTGTTGCGCCGGTTGCACGGCTTGCCCGGTAGCCAGGTCGCGGAACAGCTTGCGCAGGATCCGCGGCACATCAACGTGCGCCAGCAATTCACGGGCCTGGGGTTGGGTGATCACGTAAGGCGTGCTGGGCATGGTCGGCTCCGGGCGCTGAAAGTAAACTAATTTGTCCATTATGGACTTTTAGTTGTCTTGATCAAGCACCTGTTGAAAAAGCCGGACGAAAAAAAAGCGCAGTCCGTTTCCGGCTGCGCCTCTTTCTGAAGGCCCGGGTTACGGGCGCTTGCGCTCAACCGCCCGCAGCAGATGCGTCGGTGGCGTTTCACAACTGATCTTGCGACCCAGCAACGCCTCGATGGACGGTAGCTGGTAGGAGTCGTCTTCACCGGCAAAGCTAATGGACACGCCATCGGCGCCGGCACGGCCGGTACGACCGATGCGGTGCACGTAGTCGTCCGGGACTTCCGGCAAAGTGAAGTTGATCACGTGGCTGATGCCGTCGATGTGAATGCCACGACCGGCCACATCGGTGGCCACCAGCACGCGGATCTTGCCTTCGCGGAAACCTTCGAGGGTCTTGATGCGCTTGTGCTGCGGCACATCGCCCGACAGTTGCGCCGCGTTGACACCATCGCGCACCAGGCGTTCTTCGATGCGCCGCACTTCGTCCTTGCGGTTGGCGAAGACCATTACCCGTTCCCAGCCGTTATCGTTGACCAGGTTATAGAGCAATTTGTATTTGTCGGCTCCGGCCACCGCGTAGATGTGTTGCTCGACGTTTTCGCTGGCCACGTTCTGCGCTTCGATCTCGACGATCGAGGGGTCGGTGGTCCATTGCTTGGCGAGGTTCATCACGTCATCGGTGAAGGTCGCGGAGAACAGCAGCGTCTGACGCTCGTTCTTTGGCGGGGTCTGGCGAATGATCTGACGCACTTGTGGGATGAAACCCATGTCGAGCATCCGGTCGGCTTCGTCCAGCACCATGACTTCGACCATGTCCAGGTGCACGTCGCCACGCTGGTTGAAGTCGAGCAAGCGGCCCGGAGTGGCCACGAGGATGTCGCAGTGACGGGCTTCGAGCTGCTTGAGCTGCTTGTCGAAATCCATGCCGCCGACAAACGTCATGACGTTGAGGCCGGTGTATTTGGTCAGGTCGGCTGCGTCCTTGGCGATCTGCACCACCAGTTCCCGGGTCGGGGCGATGATCAGTGCCCGCGGTTCACCCATGTAGCGTTCTTTGGGCGGCGGGGTCTGCAGCAACTGGGTGATGATCGAAATCAGGAACGCGGCGGTTTTGCCGGTGCCGGTCTGGGCGCGACCGATGGCGTCTTTGCCCGCGAGGGTGAAGCCAAGCACTTGCGCCTGGATCGGCGTGCAGTACGGAAAGCCCAGGTCCTGAATGGCATGCATCAGTTCGGGGGCGAGTTTGAAATCGTGGAAGCGGGTTTTGCCTTCCTGGAGTTCGACGACGAAATCTTCGAGTTTCCAGGGAATAACCGGCGCTTTTGGCTTGGGTTCGCGACGCGGTTTTGGCGGTTTCGGGGCTTCGCTGCGCGGCGGCTCAGAGGCGATGGGCTTGGCGGCGGGAGCGGTCGGTGTGGTCACCGGTTCGTGTTTCGGTGCGGCTACGGTTGCGGTCCGGCCAGGCTGATTACCGTCGGTGCGGTGGCTGGGAGTGTGAGAAGGAGCGCTGGAGACTGGCGCGAGCTGCTCAGTCTCGCTTTTACCGAACATTTTCTTGAGTGCTTTGAGCACGGTCATCTCATCAATTGGTTAAGGAATATACGCCGGCCAGTGTAATGCAAGAATCGGGCGCGGCGTAGTGGGATGGATCAATGGGCAGCTTTTAACGCAAACGCTCGGCGAGCCAGACACCGATGTCACGAATTTCTTCGGGTAACACTTCGTGGCCCATTGGGTATTCCTGCCATGTCACGGTGACACCATGGTGCTTTAGATATTCGTAGGCGGTCCGGCCCATGGCGTTTTGCACCACCTCATCGTACTGACCATGCAACGACAGCACCGGAATGCGTTGCTGGCTGGCGGAAAGCTCGAGTTCATCGCTGAAGGTCGGGGCATAAGTCGAGAGAGCAAGTACGCCACCCAGCGGTCCCTGCCATTTCAAAAAGGCTGTGTGTAGTACCACTGCGCCGCCTTGGGAAAAACCAGCGAGAAAGATCCGCGAGGCGTCTATTCCGCTGGCCTTCTGCTCTTCGATCAAATCAACGACACGTTGCGCGGACGCTTCCAGCTGCTCGCGGTCGATCGCGCGGGCCGGGCTCATGGCCACTATGTCGTACCAGCTGGGCATCTGGTAGCCGCCATTAATGGTGACGGCACGAGTCGGGGCCTGGGGCAAAACGAAACGGGTGCTGAGCAGTTTTTCCTGTAGCGCTTCGGCTACCGGCAAAAAGTCGTAGCGGTCGGCACCCAGCCCGTGCAGCCAGATTACGCAGGCGTCTGCGGGCTTGACGGGTTGAAGAATCAGGGGCTCGGTCATGTCTGCTCCATTGTTGTGCGTGCGCTCTCAAGAAGTGCGAGGTTCGAGTGCGCAATGGGTTGATCAGTTAAGAAGATGTCGCAAGGTTGAAAGTTTTGCTATTGATCTTGCGCTGAATCGCTTTAGCGAGCGGTCTGGTACGGGCTTTGCTATGGGGAAGCCTGTGCAACCAATCTCATGCCTTGCGGTAACACTATCAGTGTATGGCTTGTCATGGGATAGCAAAGAATCCGGTGATGGATGTTCGCCAGTGGCCGCTACGGGCTTCGCGAACGTGAAAGGGCTACCGCCCGTTCGGCCGATTGGTGAGAAGGGAGTTATCCGGAACGCGGGTTTTCTCCTACTAGACTCATGGCGACGGTCCTGCGTCGGTTGACCCTAAAAAAAGCCAACATTGGGTCAATAACGCCTCATAAGGGTGCGACAGGGCTCAAGCTCCGACACAACAAGAGCAAAACTGGAGGTTTGAATGAAGTTAATGAAATCCACCCTGGCCATCGTGACTGCAGCCGCAGTGCTCGGTGTCAGTGGGTTCGCTCAGGCGGGTGCAACCCTGGATGCAGTGCAAAAGAAAGGTTTCGTGCAGTGTGGTGTGAGTGACGGTCTGCCGGGTTTCTCGGTTCCGGACGCCACTGGCAAGATCGTCGGTATCGATGCTGACTTCTGTCGCGCTGTAGCCGCCGCCGTATTCGGCGACGCGACCAAGGTCAAATTCAGCCAGTTGAACGCCAAAGAGCGTTTCACCGCCCTGCAGTCCGGTGAAATCGACATTCTGTCGCGCAACACCACCATGACCAGTTCCCGTGACGCGGGCATGGGCCTGAAGTTTCCTGGCTTCATCACTTACTACGACGGCATCGGCTTCCTGGTAAACAACAAGCTGGGCGTCAAGAGCGCCAAAGAGCTGGATGGCGCGACCATCTGCATCCAGGCCGGTACCACCACCGAGCTGAACGTTTCCGACTACTTCCGCGGCAATGGTCTGAAATACACCCCGATCACTTTCGACACCTCTGATGAAAGCGCCAAGTCGCTGGAATCCGGTCGTTGCGATGTGCTGACTTCCGACAAGTCCCAATTGTTCGCCCAGCGCAGCAAGCTGGCCTCGCCGAAGGACTACGTGGTTCTGCCGGAAACCATCTCCAAAGAGCCGCTGGGCCCGGTCGTGCGTAACGGCGACGACGAGTGGCTGGCCATCGTGCGCTGGACCGGTTACGCCATGCTCAACGCCGAAGAAGCAGGCGTCACTTCGGCGAACGTCGAAGCTGAAGCCAAATCCACCAAGAACCCGGACGTCGCTCGTCTGCTGGGCTCGGACGGTGAATACGGCAAAGACTTGAAAGTGAAGAAAGACTGGGTGGTCCAGATCGTCAAACAAGTCGGTAACTACGGCGAAGTGTTCGAGAAGAACCTCGGCAAGAAAACTCCGCTGGAAATCGACCGCGGGCTGAACGCTCTGTGGAACGCTGGCGGCATTCAATACGCACCACCAGTGCGCTGATGGTTCTATCACCCGGTGGGCCAACCACCGGGTGATGTTCTGTTCCATTATTTGCGGGGCACTTCATGCAAAATTCAATCGGCGCACCTAAGCAGAGGCTCAGCCTCAGCGATCCACGAGTGCGTGCGTGGGTATTCCAGATCATTACCATTGTGGCGGTGGTCTCGCTAGGCTGGTTTCTGTTCGATAACACGCAAACCAACCTTCAGCACCGGGGCATTACCTCGGGTTTCGACTTTCTTGAGCGCAGCGCCGGTTTCGGTATCGCTCAGCACTTGATCGACTACACCGAATCGGACAGCTATGCCCGTGTGTTTGTCATCGGTTTGCTCAACACCCTGCTGGTCACCTTTATCGGTGTAATCCTGGCGACGATCCTCGGTTTCATCGTCGGTGTGGCACGGCTGTCGAAGAACTGGATTATTGCCAAGCTGGCGACGGTCTATGTAGAGGTCTTCCGTAACATTCCACCGCTGTTGCAAATCCTGTTCTGGTACTTCGCGGTGTTCCTGACCATGCCAGGGCCACGCAACAGCCATAACTTCGGCGACACCTTCTTCGTCAGCAGCCGCGGCCTGAACATGCCCGCAGCGTTGGCGGCGGATGGTTTCTGGCCGTTTGTGGCGAGCATCGTCGTGGCTATCGTGGCCATCGTGCTGATGAGCCGCTGGGCGACCAAACGCTTCGAAGCCACCGGCGAGCCCTTTCACAAATTCTGGGCAGGCCTGGCGCTGTTCCTGGTGATCCCTGCGCTGTGTGTCTTGATCTTCGGCGCGCCCCTGCACTGGGAAATGCCAGAGCTCAAGGGCTTCAACTTCGTCGGTGGCTGGGTGCTGATCCCGGAACTGCTGGCGCTGACCCTGGCCTTGACGGTGTACACCGCGGCGTTCATCGCTGAAATCGTGCGTTCGGGCATCAAGTCCGTCAGTCACGGCCAGACCGAAGCGGCTCACTCGCTGGGTTTGCGCAATGGTCCGACCCTGCGCAAGGTGATCATCCCGCAAGCCCTACGCGTGATCATTCCACCGCTGACCAGCCAATACCTGAACCTGGCGAAAAACTCCTCGCTGGCGGCCGGTATCGGTTATCCGGAGATGGTGTCGTTGTTTGCCGGTACGGTGCTGAACCAGACCGGGCAGGCGATCGAAGTCATTGCCATCACCATGAGCGTGTACCTGGCGATCAGTATCAGCATCTCCCTGCTGATGAACTGGTACAACAAGCGCATTGCGCTGATCGAGCGGTAAGGAAAAGCGCATGACGACTCATACTTTCAAACCCGACATGCCACCACCGAGCAGCAGCATCGGGGTCGTGGCGTGGATGCGGGCGCACATGTTCTCCAGCTGGATCAACACCCTGCTGACGCTGTTCGCGTTCTATCTGATTTACCTGATAGTTCCGCCTATCGTGAGCTGGGCGATTCTCGACGCCAACTGGGTCGGTACCACCCGCGCCGATTGCACCAAGGAGGGCGCCTGCTGGGTGTTCATCCAGCAGCGCTTCGGCCAGTTCATGTACGGTTATTACCCGACGGACCTGCGCTGGCGCGTAGACCTGACCGTGTGGCTGGCGGTGATTGGCGTGGCGCCGTTGTTCGTCGCACGCGTTCCACACAAGGCCATCTACGGCCTGAGCTTTCTGGTGCTCTATCCGATCATTGCCTACGTCCTGTTGCACGGTGGCTGGTTCGGTCTGACCGAAGTGGCGACCAGCCAATGGGGCGGCCTGATGCTGACTCTGGTGATCGCCACCGTTGGTATCGTCGGCGCATTGCCGCTGGGAATTGTGCTGGCCCTGGGCCGGCGTTCGAACATGCCGGCGATTCGCGTGGTCTGCGTGACCTTCATCGAGTTCTGGCGCGGCGTGCCGTTGATCACCGTGCTGTTCATGTCTTCGGTGATGTTGCCGTTGTTCCTGCCCGAAGGCATGAACTTCGACAAACTGCTGCGTGCGCTCATCGGTGTGATCCTGTTCCAGTCGGCCTACATCGCTGAAGTGGTGCGTGGCGGTCTGCAAGCGATTCCCAAAGGTCAGTACGAAGCGGCTGCAGCGATGGGGCTCGGCTACTGGCGCAGCATGGGCCTGGTGATTCTGCCGCAAGCCCTGAAGCTGGTAATCCCGGGCATCGTCAATACCTTCATTGCGCTGTTCAAGGACACGAGCCTGGTGATCATCATCGGCCTGTTCGACCTGCTCAACAGCGTCAAGCAAGCCGCCGCCGACCCGAAATGGCTGGGCATGGCCACTGAAGGCTATGTATTCGCGGCCCTGGTGTTCTGGATTTTCTGTTTTGGTATGTCCCGCTACTCCATGCATTTGGAACGTAAGCTGGACACTGGCCACAAGCGTTAGGAGCGTAGTTTATGAGTGAAGCGATCAAACAGCCTGTGAGCCCTGAAGGCATTATTCAGATGCAGGGCGTGAACAAGTGGTACGGCCAGTTCCACGTGTTGAAAGACATCAACCTGAACGTCAAGCAGGGCGAGCGTATCGTCCTGTGCGGCCCGTCGGGTTCCGGCAAATCCACCACCATCCGTTGCCTCAATCGTCTGGAAGAACACCAGCAGGGCCGCATCGTGGTCGATGGCGTGGAGCTGACCAACGACCTCAAGCAGATCGAAGCGATCCGCCGTGAAGTCGGCATGGTGTTCCAGCACTTCAACCTGTTCCCGCACCTGACCATTCTGCAGAACTGCACCCTGGCGCCGATGTGGGTACGCAAGATGCCCAAGCGCAAGGCCGAGGAAATCGCCATGCATTACCTGGAGCGCGTACGCATTCCGGAGCAGGCGCATAAGTACCCGGGGCAATTGTCCGGCGGTCAGCAACAGCGCGTGGCGATTGCCCGTGCGCTGTGCATGAAACCGAAAATCATGCTGTTCGACGAACCGACGTCGGCCCTCGACCCCGAGATGGTGAAAGAGGTACTGGACACCATGATCGGCCTGGCCGAAGACGGCATGACCATGCTTTGCGTAACCCACGAAATGGGCTTCGCCCGTACCGTGGCCAATCGCGTGATCTTCATGGACAAAGGTGAAATCGTCGAACAGGCTGCGCCGAACGACTTCTTCGACAACCCGCAGAACGAGCGGACGAAGCTGTTCCTGAGTCAGATTCTGCATTGATTGGTTGAGCGATAGCGTTACTAAGAGCCCCGCAGACAGCGGGGCTTTTTTATGGAACCGATTTAATCTTTTGCCTCTCGTCTTTGCAGTGCAAGGCGCACTGCGCGAAGTGCATTGAGGCGTCCATGGCCGTAGTAATGGCTATGGCCGTTGAGGTCATATTGGCCGAGCGGCCCGTCGTCGGCATGGCCGATTTTGTCGCAACAATCGGCGAGGATTTGTCGAACGGTTTCGCGATCCAGTGTCGGGTTGATGCCAAGCACCAGAGCGGCGACACCAGCCGCGCCAGGGCAGGCGCTGGAGGTTCCGCTGAAAAGCTCGGTATAGGCGTCTCTGGCCGAATTGCCGAACTTGCCGCTCAGGTCCGTCGTGCGAATTCCGCGGGTTTGCACGTTTGACGTGGCGGGCTTGAACTTCGGATCCGGGTGCGATTGGTCGCCGCTGGGAAAGCAGCACCAGAGTGCCTTGCCAAAGTCGCTGTAGGCACTGCGCCGGCTCTGGTCATTGCAGGCGCCAACAGCAATCACCATGGGATGGCTGGCATACCCATCGTTATCCACACGCTCGTTACCATTGCCGGCACCAAAGAATATGAGGCAGCCTTTTCCATTACGGCCCTTGGTTGCCGCGTACTCGATGGCCAGGCGGGTGCTGGCGGCCAGCGGGAACACATTCGTGTGACGAGAGTCGGTGGGATCGGCCCAATGGCCTTCGGCCGGCCCCCAGCTGCAGGAAATAATGTCGGCGCCCTGATCGGCGGCCCAGAAAAAAGCGTCGGCTTCCGCACGCGCGCCCAAGGGTTTGGTGAGTTTCAACGGCATCAGACTGGCTCGGGGGGCAACGCCGCTGGCTCCCGCTTCACCATTGGCACAAGCGACACCGGCGGCGGCAGTGCCGTGGCGTTCAAACGCATTTTTCGGGCGTGGGCCTTGCTTGGCGTTACGCCGATCAAAGTTTTGCGCTGCAATGATTTTGCCTTCTCCCGCGAACTCGGGATGGTCGATATCAAAGGCATCATCGATGACTGCAATTACAATCCCTTCCCCTAACGCGAGGTCATGGGCGGCTTCGACGTTGGCGCTGGCGTCGATTTCGACTTGATAGGTCACAGTAGTTTTCTTCAGGTGCCATTGATTGGCGTGTATCGCCCGGCGTTTCCCTTGGCGGAGCATTTCCGGGTGGCAGTACTCGATGTCATCTCGTTTGAGCCATTCACAGGTCAGTGCGCACACATCGGCGCCCTGGACGTCCGGATGATGAACGAAGAAGGCATTCAGCGCGTAGGGCACCTGTTGTTTGATCCTAAGGCCCAACTCATCGAGTATGGCCAGGCACTGCGTGGTGGAGAGGGGATCAATAAACTTCAAGAAAATGTTCTCGGTGTAGAGAACGGGTTCTTGAGTGTGAGGATCCACCAGCACGCTGCCGACGAAACGTACGTCCGACAACCCGCGCAGCAAAGCCTTGCATCGTGAAACGTCCGAATCCTGCGGCAGTTTGAACACCTGAACGTCGGCGTCCTCGACATGCAAAAGCAGTTCGCTGCCCTCAAGCGCCGAGTAGGCCGTTTCGCAACACAAAGCCTGTGCCAGCTGTTTTCCTGCGTGACTGCGTACGGCCAGCAGTTGCCGATTTTTCTCCAAGACAAGTGGGCGGCTGTGCCGTCTGCCGAAATTTACTTCTACCATGAGTTTTTCCATTTCCCTTTGGACAAGTGACGAGCGAAAACACCCGCAAATCAATGTCCGAAGTCTGGAGTTCCTTGCCGGCGAGGGATGTCGGTACATTCTTGTCGGCTAGGTGGGAAATCTCTCTGGATATAAAGGGATTTTGCGATTCAATTTGTAGGCTTTACGCTTTTGTCGCTGTTGGACCGTGTAGATGAGCGGAGGTTGTCTGATTGGTAGAAGCTGACTAACATGTCAGAAAATTCATCCTATGATTGGATGAAAGGGCGAATTCCATGTCAGACATTTCTCCATTAATCAAACGCTCCCTGGTCGATCAGGCCCTGGATCAGTTACGCCTGCGCATTAACCAAGGCATCTGGACGGTAGGCCAGCGTTTGCCCACCGAGCCGGAACTGGCGACTGAGCTGGGCATCAGTCGCAACACCGTGCGCGAAGCCATGCGCGTGTTGGCGTTTTCCGGGTTGATCGAGATTCGCCAGGGCGACGGCAGCTATCTGCGGGCGGTGGTTGATCCACTCGACACCATGAAGGCATTGTCCCGTTGCACTCAGGAACAGGCTCGGGAAACCCGGCACATTCTGGAAGTCGAAGCCATTGGCCTGGCGGCATTACGTCGCACTGATGAAGACCTGGTGGCATTGCGCGAAGCGCTCGACGTCAGCGCCAGTCACTATCACGGCGATCTCGATACCTACATCGCCTGCGACCTGGTGTTCCACCGCCGTCTGGTGGACGCGGCGCACAATTCGACACTCAGCGAGCTGTATCGCTACTTCTCCAGCATCGTCGGCGCGCATTTGCGCCAGACCCTGAACATCTCACCTCGACGCCAAGCGGTGTTCGACCTTCATGTCGAACTGCTCGAGGCCGTCGAGCAGCGTGACCCGGAACGGGCCAAAGCCTTGACGAGGCAGTTGATCAATGAACCTTGAAACCGAGAGCCCCATGTCCAGCCAGCAGGTCAGCAACAGCAGCCTCATTGAGTGCAAACGCACGGCGGAGCTCGAAGAGCTGTTGATCGACGCCGAGGCCGACGACGAGCAGGTTCAACAAACTCACCCGGTCCTTCAGCGGCCGTGGCTGCTGTTGCTTGGCCTGATTCTGGTGGCGCTGAACCTGCGTCCGGCGCTGTCGAGCATGGCGCCGATGCTCAGCGAGATTTCGAGGAGCCTGGGGCTATCGGCTGCCCAAGCCGGGTTGCTGACCACCTTGCCGGTACTTTGTCTCGGGCTGTTCGCCCCATTGGCACCCGTGCTGGCGCGACGTTTTGGTGCCGAACGGGTGGTGTTGGGGATTCTTCTGATGCTGGCCGGCGGGATCATTTTGCGCAGTTCGTTCGGCGAGACGGGCCTGTTCGCCGGGAGCGTGCTGGCCGGCGCCAGTATCGGGGTGATCGGCGTGTTGCTGCCTGGCATTGTCAAACGCGATTTCCCGAAACAGGCCGGCACCATGACCGGCGTCTACACCATGGCCCTGTGCCTGGGTGCGGCCATGGCGGCGGGCGCGACTGTGCCATTGAGCGAGCATTTTGACAAAAGCTGGGCCTTGGGCCTCGGCTTCTGGGTCGTTCCGGCATTGGTTGCGGCGATTTTCTGGTTGCCGCAAATCGGTCAGAAACACGGCGCGCACCATGTTGCCTATCGGGTTCGAGGGCTGTTGCGTGATCCGCTGGCCTGGCAAGTGACGTTTTACATGGGCCTGCAATCGTCTTTGGCCTACATCGTGTTTGGCTGGCTGCCGTCGATTCTGATCGGTCGCGGTCTGACGCCGACCCAGGCCGGTCTGGTGCTGTCGGGTTCGGTGATTGTCCAGTTGATCAGCTCGCTGGCAGCCCCCTGGCTGGCGACACGCGGCAAGGATCAGCGGCCGGCGATCGTGATCGTCATGGCCATGACCCTTGGTGGTTTGTTCGGTTGCCTCTACGCACCGATCGATGGCCTGTGGGGCTGGGCGATCCTGCTGGGGTTGGGGCAGGGCGCCACCTTCAGCCTGGCGCTGACCCTGATCGTGCTGCGTTCGCGGGATGCCCATGTCGCGGCCAATCTGTCGAGCATGGCCCAGGGGTTCGGTTACACCCTGGCCTCCATGGGGCCGTTCGCGGTTGGCGTGGTGCATGACTGGACCGGCGGCTGGAGCGCCGTGGGCTGGATCTTCGGTGTTATCGGTCTGGGCGCGATCATCGCCGGCCTCGGTGCCGGGCGTTCGTTGTACGTTCAGGTTCAAAGCGAGAAAGTCTGACGTTTTGCGCACTGTCGGTATTCGGCCCACGAATGCCGATAGTGTTCCGCGCAGTTGTTGACTATCGTTGCAGGCTATCTTTCGAAGCAACATTGCAATCCAGAGAGCCTGCCCATGAGTGATGCCCACAACGCCTTGATCACCCGGTTCTACCAAGCCTTCCAGCGACTCGATGCCGAGGTCATGAGCGCCTGCTACACCGACGATGTGGTATTCAGCGATCCGGCGTTCGGCGAACTGCGTGGGCGCGATGCCGGTGACATGTGGCGCATGCTCACCACCCGGGCCAAGGACTTCTCCCTGACCTTCGATAATGTGCGTAGCGATGAACGCACCGGCGGTGCCCATTGGGTGGCGACCTACCTGTTCAGCCAGACCGGCAATACCGTGGTCAACGACATCCAGGCGCGTTTCGTGTTTCGTGACGGCAAGATCTGCGAGCATCACGACAGCTTTGATCTGTGGCGTTGGTCGCGTCAGGCGCTGGGTTTCAAAGGGCTGTTGCTGGGCTGGACGCCGATAGTGAAAAATGCCGTACGGACTCAGGTGCTTAAGGGGTTGAAGGCGTTTCAGGAAAGTCGCTAACTTCTTTGTTGATAAAGTCAGGGTACTTTGTGATTGCTCAAAGTACCCTGACTTTTTGTGAAACGCTCAGAGCTTATAAATGGTGAAGCCCTAATTTTCGTCCCGCTTTGACGAAGAGGTAGGGCGATGAGGGGGAGAAAGATCCTCGACAGAAGTTTCCATCAATGTAGGTATAACGCATACCATTATTGTGCAGGTTTGCAATTACCTCACTGAGCGGAATTTCACCTTGTATAGGTCGAAGAATGTCCACGCCGTATGTTTTGGCAAGTTGTGCATACTCTGCTTTTAAGTTGGCGATATCATGAATGATTCCAAGACGAAGCAAAGTATCTCCACCGAACTCTGTGAGCAGGTAATCAGGCACGCCCATTGCTCCGGCAGCGTGGATATGAGTTCCACCTTCTCCTGCGAGCTGGGCATGGAACAATCTATAGTTCGCCCTGGCCTGTTGCCCCTTGCGCGAATAAAACCTCATTTCGGTGTTGGCCGGTAAATTGAATCTATGTTTGCCAAAACGTGGGAACCCATGAGCGTCTATCAATAAACGATTGGCTTGCCTTCCTCCACTGTATAGCTCGTACTGTACTGCCGCATTATTATGACGAGATGCCGTGTTGAATTTTATTGTCCTCATGTATCCTGGTGGCATACCCACTCCTCTTGCAATAGTGGCTTCGGTTACTCTGGTGGCCGATATCAGTCCAGCCCCCCCGCTGGCCAATCCTGTAGCAAATGACCCCCAACCTAAATATGTCGACAGCTGGCTATCACTGTCTTCTAGGGCTTCAGCGGCGATACTCAAGCCCGCTGATACGATAGCAAGACCGACAGCGGCAACTGTCCAGGATAGTGATGTCCCTCCTGTGACAAGTGCGAGGGCGATACCCAATCCACCCCACACGACATTCTGTACATAAGGCCTGTCAATATAAGCATGATGGAGCACACTTACGTTCTCGTAGGAATGACGTACTGGCGAGTAACCACTAGGGTCGGAATAGTTGATAGGGTCATTGTTACAGTAACTGTAACTATGTGGGCCGCCACTGCCGAAAGGGCTTAAGCTATCTGGGGTTTGGAAGACTTGAATTGATGGATTATAGACGCGAACTCCATTTCCAAGATGGTAGTTTCCGCTAACTAGATCGATCGGTTGACCTTTAAAGCCCAGCCAGCTTCTTGATCGGTAATCAACTTTACGATGGCCAAAGGGTGTATAAGAAAAATAGGTTATTTCGTCGCTGGAAAGATCGTAGTTGGCGATCAATGAACCGTCGGCATCCTTGAGTTCGAAACTATTAGTGGTAGATGAGGCTCCAGTATCAAAACGCAAGGTCTGCTCTTGTAGAACGCATGAGTCACTCTCGTTTAATAAAATTGACGTACGTTCGGTGTACTTTCCTTCATCTAAAAAAAATCCCTGCCTAGCATACTGATAGTCTCCTAGATAATAGAAATTGTCAGTGTATTCAGCGCCGGTGCAGGCTGCAACTCTTCCAATTGAATCATAAGTGTATACGTAGGCTTTGCTGCCCTCAACGAGGTGCTGGATCAACTGTCCTGCACGGTTGTATTCAAGATGATCATTGTTGAGCCTGAAGAGTCTACCTTGGTTGTCGTGACTCGCAATGTACTCAGTGGACATCTGGTCATGGTTTTTCAGGTGGATTGAATCAAGTTGAGAATAATCCGTTTCAGGGTGAAGGTAAGTACGAACTGCTGTTGTGTTGGTGGAGAAGGTTGTGTAATAGGAAAGTCCACCACGTGTGTCGTATTTGAATGTCTGTTGTGTGATGGAGTCTTCCGATTTATCTTTCGGATAGAGTGTTCCGCTGCAGAAATAAGCCTCAAGTTGTCCTCCAGACGTATAGGTATAGGTCTCCTGGCTTAGCATGGTTTTTCCTGTAGACTTCTCTACGCTAGTTACACGCCCGGTCGAGTCAAATGTGCGTACGATTTTAAAGTCAAGATGATCGCGGATTGAAAAAGACCGACTGTACTCCCGCCCTAAATTGTCGTATTCGTAAGAAATTATTATTTGTTTTCCGCTTTTTTTGTCCGTGATTGTTTCTACGTTTAGATTGCGGTCTTCGCTGTAGTCTAGTGTTTTATTGAGTTTTTCGCTCCATGTTTTTATTAGATCAAAATTGTCATATATATAAGAGGTTGAATTGTCGAAAGCGTCAGTTGTTTGCAGCAGTAAACCATTTAGCGAATGGAAGGTCGATTGTTCTTTGTGTAGGGTTTCTGTGAATTCTCGCTCTTTTTTATCATAGCTGATGGTTATGGGTAATATTGTTGTCGGTATGTTTACATAGTCGTTGGTTTTTCCCCATTGAGTATTACCGTCGTAGCTATAGGTTTGTTTGCGACCACCAATGTTAGTGCTGACCACACGATCATAGCTATCTAATTTTCTAGTGCCCAGGATGCCGTTACCAAAAGTTTCGTATGGGCTGTTAATGTCTTCACCATTCTTGTGTATCATCGCAGCAATTGCAATCGGGGCCGATGTGTGCTTGGGGTAGTGATTGGTGATCACAGTGTCGCTGTTAATGACGCCCGTCAAACGCTGGAATCGATCATATTCATAATGATAAGTCGGAAAGAAGGATGAGGTTTCCTTGTATAGCTGGCCTGATACGTCAGTGAAAAGGGTTCGTGATCCAGCAAGATTGCCGTTGACGTAAAAGAACTCATCATTGTTTTTTCCACCATCTGTGGAGTCCGTCTCATGGTTGGTATAGCCGCTGTAGGAAGATGACCGTTTTATCATGTGAGCGGAATTTCGACTTATTGGGTCGTAGGCGAAAATATGCTCGGAGCCGTCATGAGCATGCGCTTTGTATTGGTTACCCCAGTCATCATATTCGATCTTCCAGCTCTGATAGCGCAATTGCCTTCCGTCAGGGTAATAGTCGTATTCCTGAGTTAGCTCGATACGACCGACGCCATCGTATGAGTTGTTGGAAAGGCGCAACCAGCTTTCTGATTTCAA
The DNA here is from genome assembly GCF_014192635.1 of Pseudomonas sp. Tn43. NCBI lineage: Bacteria > Pseudomonadati > Pseudomonadota > Gammaproteobacteria > Pseudomonadales > Pseudomonadaceae > Pseudomonas > Pseudomonas sp. Tn43. Next base: position 32,280 of record NZ_JACHYG010000019.1, on the reverse strand, counting down.
ATTGTAGTATTCGCTTTTTATTGGCCGTCCCAAGCTGTCGAACTCATTTCGGTACTTTTCCCCAGAGGGGGTTTCCATGGTAACTGTGAAGCTTTTTTCTGATGTGATATATGTGAATTTTGTGGTGCTGCTAAATGTACTGTGACCGACAAAATCCGTTTTTTCGGTTAAGCGTCCGTACATGTCATATTTATAATCTGTTTTCGTGGAGTTATTATCTTCGGTGGTAAGTAATTCGCCTGTAAAGGTTGATAGTGATTGCTTGGAATTTATTCTCAGTCCTTCTTCGGTTATCTCAGTGCTGGAGCTGGTCGTAATTGATCTTGTGTGGTATTGGTCAACTGTATTGACTTGTTCGTACTCTATTTCTATGAGGCGGGTTGAAAGGGGGTATGGAATGCCATTGCCGTCTATGATCGTCTTACTCTGACGTTTGATACGTCCGCTATAAAGGTCGTCGTTGTTCTCGTAATAGACGATGCCTCGAATGATCATTCCTTCCCAGGATTTCAGTTTTATCCCGTCATCCGACAGTGGGTTGTGGATGGTGCCGATGTGTGAGAGTTTAATAGCGTATTTGTCTGGCGGTAATTTTGGTGTGCGTACTTTTGTATATCCGTAGAATGTCCATTTCAAATTTTTGCGCACGTTATTGACGTAGCAATAAGTTTTTTCCGATTCCAGGAAAACCTTGAATAGATCAGGGTTTTCTGGGCAGATTATATGGATTGGGAGGTTATATTCATGTTGGCCGTAGTCGCTTAGGAAAGCTGTTTGGGTAGTGATGTCTCGTTGTGCAATGCTCCGTGTTATACCTAAAGTGTCACTGGCAGCCTCGGTGAGTGGGAAGGTGATTGTTAAACCTCTTGCTATACTTGCCAGTATTCCCTTTGAATAAGTAAACTCGGTTTTTGTATGGTTCTCGGTTTTCATGCCTTTGTAATAAGTTAAATCTGTAATGATTCCGTCTTTTTCTATTCTGACAATATTTCCATCCTCGTCATAATTTGTTTTTATGCTTTCTGTTCTTGAGTGATCATCTCGTTCGTAGGTGGTGATCGTTTCGCATTCCAGTTTATTTGATAGGCTATCAAATCTTTTTTTTGACTCCGTCGTGAGTATGGAGCGACCTTGGGTGCGAACTTCCTTTGTTTGTTGGCCAAGATTGTCATAATGGTAAACAGTCGAAATGTTTTTTTCTAGATGTATCTGAGTGGCAGTGGTTGTACCTTCTTCTGTGTTGTAAGTGTATTGAGTGGTAATGGTGGGTTGACCGTTTAAGGTGATTAGAGAGTGTTCTTCTACTTTGTTGTCGCTGGTGTACTTGATGATTTCTTTTAATCCGCCAGGATGGTTTATTTCGGATACTAAAAATTCTTTGTTGTAAATTATATATGTTTTTTGGCTTGATATTGCTTTGGTGGTGAGGCGCCACTGGGCGCTGTTTAATTCGACAAAACTTAAATCTGTAGTGTTTGGATATTTTATAATTTTTAGAGTTGGAGCATCTTCCTGTTTATGGTTTTGAACGTAAAGCGTGTGCAGGAGATCATATGTGTCATCTTTGATGGTGTGTAGTTGAATGGCCTCGGCCTCAAGTTTCCATTCAATAGTTAAAGAGTCACCAGTGTCGGTATATTTTTTCGTCAAAACGTAAATGGCTGCTTTTTTGTTCTTGACGGTAGTCGAGTGAAAATTTGTGTAAATCTCCTTTGTGCCGTCTTTGTAGATTATCTGAATAGTCTCCTTGTTTTGAATTGTGGTTTTTGTAGCGGTCAGGCCTTGCAGTTCAACGGGGAATGTGTCGGCTTCGAAGCGTTCTCCATTGGTTAATAAGAAGTCATATTTTTTTGGGCTGCCTTCATAAGATACGATGTGATTGATCCTCAGATCCCAATCGCACCAAGACAGGCCACCAACCGATGGGTGGCGTATGTTCAGATCTAATGCTGGACCTCGCCCAGAGTTGCCATTTATAAAGGCGATAGGTAAGTCAATTTGGAATGTCCCGGTTCTTGTATTTACCATGCCTGTCATTGGGTTTTCTCCTTGAACATATAAAACGGTTTTACGTTTTCCTATGCTAGGAGGGGAGGGAGTACTGGCCTACTGTCAGAATTGACAGTTCTATAGGTTAATTAGGAGTAAGTGTATTTTTTATATTCTTTTTTTGGTTGATGAAGGCTGCTGGCGGTGAGAAACGCCGTTCGCGCTCAAGCCTTGAAGGAGTTAAAGGCATTCCAGGCCAGTCGCTGATAAGATCGCGGCTTGTTTTCCTACAAGCCTTGACCGTCCCGTGAACACCTCAAGCGAATCTTCCGTCACTGCCGCCGAACCGCCGCTGCCTGTCAGCAAACCCTGGTTCGTCTACCTCGTTCGCGCGGCCAATGGTTCGCTCTACTGCGGGATCAGCGACGATCCCGTCCGCCGCTTCGCTATTCATCAACGTGGCAAAGGTGCGCGTTTCTTCCTGTCCAGCCCGGCCGTGGCGCTGGTGTACACCGAAGTCTGTCGCGACAAAAGCGAAGCACTGCGGCAGGAACGATTGATTAAAAAACTCAAGAAAAGCGCCAAGGAATGTCTGGTGGCGAGCGCGGCTGCGGGCTTATCAACCTGACTGATAAGGGCCCATCAGGCAGATGGGTAGGCCGCGTACGGATTGCGCGCTAAGCTGCGGGTTCCTTATCCGAGCGACGGAACCGAGCATGTCCGAGTTGATTCTGCATCATTACCCGACGTCCCCTTTTGCCGAAAAGGCTCGCTTGCTGCTGGGCTTCAAGGGGTTGTCCTGGCGTTCGGTGAACATCTCGCCAGTGATGCCGAAACCCGATCTGACGGCGCTGACCGGTGGCTACCGCAAGACGCCGGTGTTGCAGATTGGCGCTGATGTCTATTGCGACACCGCGCTGATGGCACGTCGTCTGGAGCAGGAAAAAGCCTTGCCGGCATTCTTCCCGGAAGGTCAGGAAATGATCGCCGCGACCTTCGCGGCATGGGCTGATTCGGTGGTGTTCCAACATGCGGTCAGCCTGGTGTTCCAGCCGGCGTCGGTGGCGGTGCGCTTCGGTAAATTGTCACCGGAAGCGATCAAGGGGTTCCTGGCCGATCGCGCCGGTTTGTTCAGCGGTGGCAGCACCACACGGTTGTCGGCGGAGCAGGCCCGGCATCAGTGGCCAACGATCATGGCGCGTCTGGAGCAGCAGCTTCAGCGCGAGGAGGGGGACTTCCTGTTCGGCGAGCCGTCGATTGCCGATTTTGCCCTTGCCCACTCGTTGTGGTTCCTCAAAGCGACGCACGTGACGTCACCGTTGGTGGATGCTTACCCGGCCGTGTCGGCGTGGTTTGGCCGTGTGATGGGTTTTGGTCATGGCGCGTTCAGCGAGATGACCTCTGAGGAAGCGCTTGAAGTTGCGCGCAACGCTACACCGGCCGCATTGCCGGATGAGCAGTTCGATGAGCCGAACGGGTTCGAGGTTGGCCAGCAGGTGATAATCGCCGCGACCGATTACGGGGTTGATCCGGTGGCAGGTGAGTTATTGTTTGCGGGCAGTGAAGAATTAATTCTGCGACGTGAAGACGAGCGGGCCGGCGTGGTGCATGTGCACTTTCCGCGGTTCGGGTTTCGCATCGAAGCGCAGTAGGCGCTAATCATTGAATTTTTGTTCATGCACTAACTTGTGGGAGCTGGCTTGAACTGCGATGAGGTCAGCCCTGCAATATTGATGTTGCCTGACACTCCGCTATCGCAGGCAAGCCAGCTCCCACAAGGGGCGGTGTCGGTCTGAAGAGTTACTTCAGCGCCGCAAGAACCTTGTCCGGGTCATACCCGCGAATCAATACACCGCCGAGCATCAATTGCGTCGCTTGAGCTGATCGGTCAGTTGGGTTGGCAGGCCTTTGATGATGAGCGTACCGGCTTCTTCGTCGTATTCGATCTTCGAGCCCAGCAAGTGCGCTTCGAAGCTGATGGACAAGCCCTCGGCGCGGCCGGTGAAGCGACGGAACTGATTCAGGGTGCGCTTATCGGCAGGGATCTCGGGCGACAGGCCGTAGTCTTTGTTGCGGATGTGATCGTAGAACGCTTTCGGGCGCTCTTCGTCGATCAGCCCGGACAGTTCTTCCAGGCCCATGGGCTCGCCCATTTTTGCCTGGCTGCTGGCGTAATCCACCAGGGTCTTGGTCTTCTCGCGCGCAGACTCATCCGGCAGGTCTTCGCTTTCGACGAAGTCACTGAAGGCCTTGAGCAATGTGCGGGTTTCACCGGGGCCGTCGACGCCTTCCTGACAGCCGATGAAGTCGCGGAAGTACTCCGAAACCTTTTTGCCATTCTTGCCTTTGATGAACGAGATGTACTGCTTGGACTGCTTATTGTTCTGCCACTCGGAGACGTTGATCCGCGCTGCCAGGTGCAACTGGCCAAGGTCCAGGTGTCGCGAGGGGGTCACGTCCAGTTGCTCAGTCACCGCCACGCCTTCACTGTGGTGCAAGAGGGCAATGGCCAGGTAATCGGTCATGCCTTGCTGGTAATGCGCAAACAGCACGTGGCCGCCCACAGAAAGGTTCGACTCTTCCATCAGTTTTTGCAGGTGTTCCACTGCCACCCGGCTGAAGGCTGTGAAGTCCTTGCCGCCGTCGAGGTATTCCTTCAGCCAGCCGCTGAACGGATGCGCCCCGGACTCGGCATGGAAGAAACCCCAGGCCTTGCCTTGTTTGGCGTTGTAGCTCTCGTTGAGGTCGGCAAGCATGTACTCGATGGCGCTGGACTCGGCGAGCTCGGAATCGCGGGCATGAAGAACTGCGGGTGTGCCGTCGGGTTTTTTGTCGATCAGGTGGACGATGCAATGACGGATCGGCATGGGCTTCTCGGCTGATTGAAGAGAGGAGGGCGTGCTCCCCGAAAAAGCGCCAAGTGTACCGCAATCGCTGGTTTTGGCATGGTGCCTAGGGCAATTTGCAGCGGTGTGCCGACCCTTATGCAGTTTTTTACCGATTTAAAGCAATAAAGCTGACCAAATGGGTAGCTAGAGGCGGATATTTCCCCGTCTCTGTGCTAGTTTTGCCCGGTCTTACGCGAAGTCACTGCGTTAAGCGTGCATTCAGCATTTGTCAGGTCGAACCAAACCCTGATTTCGGTATCTATAACCCCGACTCGTCGAGGTTATACCGAGGGTGCCAGATCCAGAAGATCGGGCTCGATGGCTGACACTGCACTCTGCAATCCATATGAATTTGATAGGGAAGGAACACTAAATGGCTCTTACTAAAGACCAACTGATCGCCGACATTGCTGAAGCTATCGACGCGCCAAAAACCACCGCGCGTAACGCTCTGGACCAACTGGGCCAAATCGTTGCTGATCAGCTGGAAAACGGCGGCGAAATCACCCTGCCAGGTATCGGCAAGCTGAAAGTGACTGAGCGTCCTGCCCGTACCGGCCGTAACCCTTCGACTGGCGCTGCCATCGAAATCGCTGCCAAGAAAGTTATCAAGCTGGTTGTGGCCAAAGGCCTGACCGACGCTGTTAACAAGTAAGACTTGTCAGAAAAAACCGTGCTCCGGAGTCATCCGGGCACGGTTTTTTTGTGCCTGCGATTTGATCAATCACTGAAAAGAACTGTAGGTGCTGTCGAGTGAAACGAGGCTGCGATCTGTTGATCTTGTTTCAGAGTCAAGATCAACAAATCGCAGCGTGCCAGCTCCTACACAGTTAGCGCGTCCAGCGCTCACGACGCCAGATCTGCTGTTCGGATTTGGTCTGGAAGGTCCAGGCCACGAAGCGGCTTTGTTTCTGCCCTTGCGACATTTCCACCACCTGGCTTTCCAGCCCGCCGGCCTTCTTCAGCGCCGTTTCGATGGCGGGCAGGTTCGACGCTTTCGACACCAGTGTGCTAAACCACAACACCTTGTGCTGGAAGTTTGCGCTCTCGGCGATCAGTTGCGTCACGAAACGCGCTTCGCCCCCTTCACACCACAGCTCGGCCGATTGACCACCGAAGTTCAACACCGGCAGTTTGCGTTTCGGGTCGGCACGACCCAAGGCACGCCATTTACGCTCGCTGCCCTTGGTCGCTTCTTCCAGCGAGGCGTGGAACGGCGGGTTGCACATGGTCAGGTCAAAGCGCTCGCCCGGTTCCAGCAAGCCAATCAGGATGTGCTTGCGATTTTCCTGCTGACGCAGCTGGATAACCTTGTTCAGCCCATTGGACTGGACGATGGCTCTGGCGGCAGCCACGGCAGTGGGGTCGATCTCTGAACCGAGGAAATGCCAGCGGTATTCGCTGTTACCGATCAGCGGGTAAACGCAGTTGGCGCCCATGCCGATGTCCAGCACGTTGACGATGGCGCCGCGCGGGACCTTGCCGTCATTCATGCTGGCCAGCAGATCAGCGAGGAAATGCACGTAATCGGCACGGCCCGGTACCGGTGGGCAAAGGTAGTCGGCCGGGATGTCCCAATGTTCGATGCCATAGAACGCCTTGAGCAACGCCCGGTTGAACACGCGCACCGCATCGGGGCTGGCGAAATCGATGCTTTCCTTGCCGTACGGGTTGGTGATCACGAACTTCGCCAGTTCTGGCGTGGTCTTGATCAGCGCCGGGAAGTCATAGCGACCCTGGTGGCGATTGCGCGGGTGCAGGCTGGCCTTTTCACGCGGCTCTACGGCTCTGGCCGGGGTCGCAGCATCGGGCTTCTTGCGCGCAGGTTTGGGTGTGCGGGGGGCGTTCATGGGTGTGGTCGATTCGGGTATGGCTGAAAGTGGCGGGTATTGTCCCACAGACAATGGCCGCGCGGTGGATCCCGTAGGAGCGAGGCTTGCCCGCGAAGAAGGATAGCCGCGGTGTATCTGTTGAACCGCGTCATCATTCTTCGCGGGCAAACCTCGCTCCTACAGAAGGGGGGTAGTGTTTGGCGGGCATAAAAAAGGGAGGCCATTGCGGCCTCCCTTTTTCATTGCAGCTTGCCGTTACAGGCTGGCAATCCGCGCATGCTGCTCAGCCAACTTGCCCAAAGCCTGTTCGGCCTCAGCCAGTTTGGCGCGTTCCTTCTCGATGACTTCGGCCGGGGCCTTGTCAACGAAACCGGCGTTGGACAGTTTGCCGCCGACGCGCTGGACTTCGCCCTGCAGACGCAGGATTTCTTTGTCCAGGCGTGCCAGCTCAGCACCCTTGTCGATCAGGCCAGCCATTGGCACCAGCACTTCCATCTCGCCAACCAGAGCGGTAGCGGACAGCGGCGCTTCTTCGCCAGCCTTCAGAACGGTGATCGATTCCAGACGCGCCAGCTTTTTCAGCAGCGCTTCGTTCTCGGTCAGACGGCGCTGGTCTTCAGCGCTGACGTTCTTCAGGTAGATCGGCAGTGGCTTGCCCGGGCCGATGTTCATTTCGCCACGGATGTTACGCGTGCCGAGCATCAGGCCTTTGAGCCATTCGATGTCGTCTTCGGCGCCCTGATCGATACGGGCTTCGTTGGCCACTGGCCAAGGTTGCAGCATGATTGTCTTGCCTTCGATACCGGCCAGCGGCGCGACGCGCTGCCAGATTTCTTCGGTAATGAACGGCATGAACGGGTGCGCCAGACGCAGGGCGACTTCCAGCACTCGCACCAGCGTGCGACGGGTGCCGCGCTGACGTTCGAGCGGGGCGTTTTCGTCCCACAGCACAGGCTTGGACAGTTCCAGGTACCAGTCGCAATACTGGTTCCAGATGAACTCGTACAAGGCTTGTGCGGCCAGGTCGAAACGGAACTGATCGAGCTGACGGGTCACTTCGGCTTCGGTGCGTTGCAGCTGCGAAATGATCCAGCGATCCGCCAGGGACAGCTCGTAGGCTTCGCCGTTCTGACCGCAGTCCTCGCCCTTGTCCAGCACGTAGCGCGCAGCGTTCCAGATCTTGTTGCAGAAGTTGCGATAGCCTTCGACGCGGCCCATGTCGAACTTGATGTCGCGGCCGGTCGATGCCAGCGAGCAGAACGTGAAGCGCAGGGCGTCGGTGCCGTAGCTGGCGATGCCGTCGGCGAACTCGTCGCGGGTCTGCTTCTCGATCTTCTTCGCCAGTTTTGGCTGCATCAGGCCGGAGGTGCGTTTGCGCACCAGTTCTTCCAGCTCGATGCCGTCGATGATGTCCAGCGGGTCCAGGACGTTGCCCTTGGACTTGGACATCTTCTGGCCCTGGCCATCACGCACCAGACCGTGCACATAAACGGTCTTGAACGGAACCTGCGGCGTGCCGTCTTCGTTTTTCACCAGGTGCATGGTGAGCATGATCATCCGGGCAACCCAGAAGAAAATGATGTCGAAACCGGTCACCAGCACGTCGGTGGAGTGGAATTTCTTCAGGAACTCGGTCTGCTCCGGCCAGCCGAGCGTGGAGAAAGTCCACAGGCCCGAACTGAACCAGGTATCCAGAACGTCGTTGTCCTGTTGCAACGCAACGTCCGGGCCAAGGTTGTTCTTGGCACGCACTTCGGCTTCGTCGCGACCGACATAGACCTTGCCCGACTCGTCGTACCAGGCCGGAATCCGATGGCCCCACCACAACTGACGGCTGATGCACCAATCCTGGATGTCGCGCATCCACGAGAAGTACATGTTTTCGTATTGTTTTGGCACGAACTGAATGCGGCCGTCTTCAACCGCAGCGATGGCCGGCTCGGCCAATGGCTTGGTGGAAACGTACCATTGGTCGGTCAGCCACGGCTCGATGATGGTGCCGGAGCGGTCGCCTTTCGGCACTTTCAGGGCGTGATCGTCGACGCTGACCAGCAGGCCGGCGGCTTCGAATGCGGCCACGATCTGTTTGCGCGCTTCGAAACGGTCGAGGCCGGCGTATTCGGCCGGGATCTTGCCGTCGATGCTTTCGTTGAGCGTGCCATCGAGGTTGAACACCTGGCAGGCCGGCAATACGTGGGCATTCTTGTCGAAGATGTTCAGCAGCGGCAGGTTATGGCGCTTGCCGACTTCGTAGTCGTTGAAGTCGTGGGCCGGGGTGATTTTCACACAACCGGTGCCGAATTCAGGGTCGCAGTAATCGTCGGCGATGATCGGGATGCGGCGGCCAACCAGCGGCAGCTCGACAAATTTGCCGATCAGGGCTTTGTAGCGTTCATCGTTCGGGTTAACGGCCACGGCGGCGTCGCCGAGCATGGTTTCCGGACGCGTGGTCGCGACGATCAGATAATCCTTGCCTTCAGCGGTTTTGGCGCCATCGGCCAGCGGGTACTTCAGGTTCCACAGGAAACCTTTCTCGTCATGGTTTTCCACTTCGAGGTCGGAAATCGCCGTGTGCAGCTTGGTGTCCCAGTTGACCAGGCGCTTGCCACGGTAGATCAGGCCGTCTTCGTGCAGGCGCACGAACGCTTCTTTAACCGCTTCCGAGAGGCCGTCGTCCATGGTGAAGCGCTCGCGGCTCCAGTCCACGGACGAGCCCAGGCGGCGGATCTGACGGCTGATGTTGCCGCCGGACTGATCCTTCCATTCCCAGACTTTCTCGAGGAATTTTTCGCGGCCCAGATCGTGGCGGTTCTGGCCTTGGGCTTCGAGTTGACGCTCCACCAGCATCTGCGTGGCGATACCGGCGTGGTCGGTACCCGGCTGCCAAAGGGTATTGCGACCCTGCATGCGGCGGAAACGGATCAGGGCATCCATGATCGCGTTGTTGAAGCCATGACCCATGTGCAGGCTGCCAGTGACGTTCGGCGGCGGGATCATGATGGTGTAGGACTCGCCCGCGCCTTGCGGGGCGAAGTAATTCTCAGACTCCCAGGTGTTGTACCAGGAAGTTTCAATGGCGTGTGGCTGGTAGGTCTTATCCATGCGCGGCGGGACCCTATTGGCATTTAATCAGGAAAAGCCGGCAAGTATAGCGGGGGGGGCAGCTACAGGCTACAAGCCACAAGCTGCAATAGGGAGCCCGGCTTTTGCTTTGACTTTTGCTAGCAGCTTAAAGCTTGCCGCTTGCAGCTGCGGCGAGAAGCCGTTCCATCCTCGCATCAAGACGGCGTTTAATTTCGGTTTCAATATGCGGGGCGAAGTCGTCGATCACGTCTTGCATGATCAATAGCGCGGCGGCACGCAGTTCGCTGTCCAGGTGCAAAAGAGCGTCGGGGCTATTGCTCGTGGCAGGCGACGGTTGCGCGGCCGGGGCGGGCGGCGGTGTCGTTTCGACCGGTTGCGGCGCATTGCCGACCGTGTCGAACAGCATGGGGATCTGTTCCTGATCACCTTCAATGACCGTGTCGGTCAGCAAGGGCGGTTGCAGGTTGTCATCGCCAAGCAATTGGCGGATCGATTCGAGGTCATCCAGCAGATTCGCGGAATTTTGCTGCGGTTTTGGAGTGTCCATCGGAAGGCTCAAAGTCGCTGTAAACGGTGATCTTGCAGAGAATAGCCCTGTTCGCGGTAGAAACGGAAACTCTCCCGCGCCGCCGAACGAATCGTCGGATCTTCCACCACCACTTCCGCCACGCGGGCGAACTGTTTGGCAAATACCGGGACTTTCAGGTCGAGATTGACCAGCAGGTCCTGATGCTGACCGCAGTCATCGCCAAGACCCAGGACAATCAAACCCTGCGGCTCGCTTTCAGCGGGGCCGTGGGGCACGAAACTCTCGCCTTTGAAGGCCCATAAACGCGCATCGAGGTCATCACGCTGGGCGGCATCGCTGCAATGCAGGTAAATACGGTGGCCCATACGCCAGGCTTTTTCGGTGAGCTTGCAGGCGAAATCCAGCCGTGCCGAAGGATCGGCGCTGGGCAGGATATAGAAGTCGACTTTGGTCATTGCGGTTCCTGAGCCACAGGCGGCGCCACGGGTCAGTGACACCGCTCGGGGTCATCGGTTTCAGGCGTTGGCGCGGTCCAGCAGGTATTGGGTCAGCAGGGGCACCGGACGGCCAGTGGCGCCCTTGTCCTTGCCGCCGCTGGTCCAGGCAGTGCCGGCGATGTCCAGGTGCGCCCAGTTCAGGTTCTTGGTGAAGCGCGACAGGAAGCAGGCCGCGGTGATGGTGCCGGCTTTCGGGCCGCCAATGTTGGCGATGTCGGCGAACGGGCTGTCCAGCTGTTCTTGATATTCGTCGAACAGCGGCAGTTGCCAGGCGCGGTCGTCGGCGGATTGGCCGGCGCTCAGCAGCTGGCCGATCAGTTCGTCGTTGTTGCCCAACAGGCCCGAGGTGTGAGAGCCCAATGCGACGACACACGCACCGGTCAGGGTGGCGATGTCGATCACCGCTTGCGGCTTGAAGCGTTCGGAGTAGGTCAGGGCGTCACATAGCACCAGACGGCCTTCGGCGTCGGTGTTGAGAATTTCCACGGTCTGGCCGCTCATGGTGGTAACGATGTCGCCCGGACGCGAAGCGTTGCCGCTCGGCATGTTCTCGGCGCAAGCCAGGATGCACACCAGGTTGATCGGCAGTTTCAGCTCGAGCACGGCACGCAAGGTCCCGAACACGCTGGCGGCGCCGCCCATGTCGTACTTCATTTCATCCATGCCGGCGCCCGGCTTGAGGCTGATGCCGCCGGTGTCGAAGGTGATGCCTTTACCGACCAGTGCGTACGGTTTCTCGGATTTCTTGCCGCCGTTGTATTGCATCACGATCAGGCGCGGTGGCTGGGCGCTGCCCTGGCCGACGGCGTAGAACGAGCCCATGCCCAGGTCCTTGATCTTCTTTTCATCGAGGACTTCGACTTTCAGGCTCTTGAATTCTTTGCCCAGGTTCTTGGCTTGCTCGCCCAGGAATGTGGGGTGGCAGATGTTTGGCGGCAGGTTGCCCAGGTTACGGGTGAAGGCCATGCCATTGGCGATCGCGGTGGCATGGACCACGGCGCGTTCCACTTCGGCCTGGGCTGCCTTGATGGTCACCAGAGTGATTTTCTTCAGGGAGAGCGGGTCGGCTTTCTGGCTCTTGAACTGGTCGAAGGTGTACTTGCCATCTACCAGGGTCTCGGCCAGCAGGCGGGTCTTGCCGTAGCTGTCGCGACCTTTGACCACGACTTCGTCCAGGGCCAGTACTGCATCGCTACCGCCCAGGCCTTTGAGGGTGTTGAGGATGCCAGCGATGATTTTGCGGAACGGGCGATCGCCCAGCTCCTCATCCTTGCCCACGCCCACCAGCAACACGCGCTCGGCCTTGAGGTTGGGCAGGCTGTGCAACAACAGGCTCTGGCCGACTTTGCCGGCCAGGTCGCCGCGCTTGAGCACGGCACTGAGGGTGCCACCGCTCAGCTCGTCGAGTTGTTTGGCAACGGCGCCGAGTTTGCGGCCTTCGCCGATGGCGACCACCAGCGTGGCGGTCTTCAACGTTTCCGGGCTAACGCTTTTTACAACCAGTTCCATGTCTGGATCCCTGAATTAATGGTCAAAGTGCGCGACGCGCAAAGGCTTGCTTATAAATAGAAGGACGCCGGTGCAGTGCCAGCGACAAAGGCGGCAGTTTGAACCTCGCTACCGGCGCCTGACAACCCTCGGTCGTGCGAACTTCCGTGGTTCAGGTCTCTGCTTGAGCGTGCGCAGTGACAGGCGCACCCAATCACAGGATAATGCGCCATCTTTTTCGGCGGCTCTGCCCTGCGGGCCGACCGATACGTTTGTTTGTTTGGCCGCTTAGCCTGACAACCCTGGAGTGTCTGGTTTGATTGTCTTCCGTTATCTATCCCGCGAAGTCCTGTTGACCTTGAGCGCCGTCAGCGCCGTGCTGCTGGTCATCATCATGAGCGGACGCTTCATCAAATACCTCGCCCAAGCGGCCTCTGGCGCCCTGGATCCGGGCTCGTTGTTCCTGATCATGGGCTTTCGTCTGCCGGGTTTCCTTCAGCTGATCCTGCCTTTGGGGCTGTTTCTCGGCATCCTGCTGGCCTACGGTCGTTTGTACCTCGACAGCGAAATGACTGTGCTGTCGGCCACCGGCATGAGCCAGCAGCGGCTGTTTCGCATCACCCTGTTTCCGGCCACGCTGGTTGCGCTGGTGGTGGCCTGGTTGAGCCTGAGCCTGGCGCCACAAGGTGCCAATCAGTTCCAGCTGCTGTTGAACAAACAGGACGCACTGACTGAATTCGATACCCTTGAACCCGGCCGTTTCCAGGCTTTGCGCGACGGTACCCGGGTTACCTACACCGAGCAATTGTCGGATGACCGCGTCAATCTGGGCGGCGTGTTCATTTCGCAAAAGAATGTGAGTTCCGACAAAAAGGATCGCGGGATTTCCGTACTGGTGGCCGAGAAGGGCCGTCAGGAAATTCGCCCCGACGGCAATCGGTATCTGATTCTCGACAACGGCTATCGCTACGACGGCAATCCGGGGCAGGCCGATTACCGCGCCATCAAATACCAGGAGTACGGTGTATTGCTGCCCAAGCCGGACGTCAGCGACGAAGTCACCGATCGCGACGCGATGACCACTCGCTCCCTGTTGGGCAATGACGACATCCGCTCACGCACCGAGCTGCAATGGCGCCTGTCTTTGCCGTTGCTGGTCTTCATTGTGACCCTGATGGCGGTGCCGCTGTCGCGGGTCAATCCGCGTCAGGGCCGTTTCCTCAAGCTGCTGCCGGCGATTCTTCTTTATATGGCTTACCTGTCCATCCTGATTGCCGCTCGCGGCGCCCTCGAAAAGGGCAAGATCCCGGCGGCATTGGGCTTGTGGTGGGTGCATTCGATCTTCCTGGCCATTGGCCTGGGATTGCTGTACTGGGAGCCTTTGCGCTTGAAGATGGCGAGTCGCCGCAGTGCGCTGGAGGTGGCCCGTGGATAAGCTCGATCGCTATATTGGTAGCAGTGTGTTCATGGCGATCCTGGCGGTTCTGGGGATCATTCTGGGGCTGGCAACGTTGTTTGCCTTCATCGATGAGATGGGTGACGTCAGCGATACCTACACGCTGGTGGATGTCCTCAGCTATGTGTTGCTGACTGCGCCGCGCCGTCTGTACGACATGTTGCCGATGGCGGCGCTGATCGGTTGCCTGATCGGCCTTGGCAGCCTGGCCAGCCACAGCGAACTGACCATCATGCGCGCTGCGGGCGTGTCGCTCGGGCGTATCGTCTGGGCGGTCATGAAACCGATGCTGCTTTTGATGGTGGTGGGGCTGGTGATCGGTGAATACGTCGCGCCGGCAACGGAAGTCACCGCTCAGGCCAACCGTTCACTGGCCCAGGGCAGTGGTGATGCGCAAAGCGCCAAGCACGGTCTGTGGCACCGCCAGGGGGACGAATTCATTCACGTCAATTCCGTGCAACCCAATGGGCTGCTGTACGGCGTGACCCGTTATCGCTTCGACGATCAACGCCACATCCTGTCTTCAAGCTTCGCCAAGCGCGCGGAATTCGACACGGATCACTGGCAGCTGAGCGACGTCACGACCACGTTGTTCCATGAAAAGAACACCGAAGTGGTGACGACTCCGGTGGAGCGTTGGGAGGTCGCGCTGAGCCCGCAACTGCTGAGCACTGTGGTGATGGCGCCGGAATCATTGTCGATCACCGGTCTGTGGAGTTACATCCACTACCTGGCTGACCAGGGTCTGAGCAACGGTCGGTACTGGCTGGCATTTTGGGTCAAGGTGTTGCAGCCGTTGGTGACCGCCGCCTTGGTGCTGATGGCGATTTCCTTCATCTTCGGCCCGTTGCGTTCGGTAACCCTCGGTCAGCGGGTGTTTACCGGTGTGCTGGTGGGCTTCACCTTCCGCATCGTCCAGGATTTGCTCGGGCCTTCGAGCCTGGTATTCGGTTTCTCGCCGTTGTTTGCGGTGCTGGTGCCGGCCGGCGTCTGTGCCCTGGCCGGGGTCTGGTTGTTGCGCCGGGCCGGTTGATCAAGGGTTTCTCTTGACCATGATGGTCGCTCGAAACGCCCCTGTCGCAAGACCGGGGCGTTTTTGTATCCGCCGTCTGACCTGCGAACGTGACGCTTGCGCCGTGGATCAGGTACAATTCCCGGCTATTTTTCGGCGGGCTATGCCTGCAGCCTTTTTGAGTGTTGATCCGTGAGTGATTTGAGTCATATCCGCAATTTCTCCATCATCGCCCACATTGACCATGGCAAGTCGACGCTGGCCGATCGATTCATCCAGATGTGCGGCGGTCTTGCCGAACGTGAAATGGAAGCCCAGGTGCTGGACTCCATGGATCTTGAGCGTGAACGCGGGATCACCATCAAGGCCCACAGCGTCACTCTTTATTACACCGCCCGCGATGGCATCAAGTACCAGCTGAACTTCATTGACACCCCCGGCCACGTCGACTTCACCTACGAAGTCAGCCGGTCGCTGGCGGCCTGTGAAGGTGCGTTGCTGGTGGTCGATGCCGGTCAGGGCGTTGAAGCCCAGTCGGTCGCCAACTGCTACACGGCAATCGAGCAAGGCCTGGAAGTCATGCCAGTGCTGAACAAGATCGACCTGCCTCAGGCCGATCCGGATCGCGTCAAAGAAGAAATCGAAAAAATCATCGGCATCGATGCCACTGACGCGGTCGAGTGCTCTGCCAAGACCGGTCTGGGCGTCGATGAGGTGCTCGAACGCCTGGTAACCACGATTCCTGCGCCGACCGGCAACTACGAAGATCCGCTGCAAGCGTTGATCATCGATTCCTGGTTCGACAACTACCTGGGCGTTGTTTCCCTGGTACGCGTGCGTCACGGTCGTGTGAAGAAGGGCGACAAGATCCTCGTCAAATCCACCGGCAAGATCCATCTGGTGGACAGCGTCGGCGTCTTCAACCCCAAACACACTGCCACCGTTGACCTGAAGGCCGGCGAAGTAGGCTTCATCATCGCTGGTATCAAGGATATTCACGGCGCACCGGTTGGTGACACCCTGACCTTGAGCTCTACGCCAGACGTTGAGGTGCTGCCAGGCTTCAAACGCATTCAGCCGCAAGTGTATGCCGGTCTGTTCCCGGTCAGCTCCGACGACTTCGAAGATTTCCGTGAAGCGCTGCAAAAGCTCACGCTCAACGACTCCTCCCTGCAATACACCCCGGAAAGCTCCGACGCACTGGGCTTCGGCTTCCGTTGCGGGTTCCTCGGCATGCTGCACATGGAAATCATCCAGGAGCGCCTGGAGCGCGAGTACGACCTGGACCTGATCACCACCGCGCCGACGGTAATCTTCGAGCTGCTGCTCAAGACCGGTGAGACGATCTACGTCGATAACCCGTCGAAACTGCCGGACCTGTCTTCGATCGAAGACATGCGTGAGCCGATCGTGCGTGCCAACATTCTGGTGCCGCAAGAACACCTGGGCAACGTCATTACCCTGTGCATCGAAAAACGCGGTGTGCAGGTCGACATGCTGTTCCTTGGCACTCAGGTACAAGTGACTTACGACCTGCCGATGAACGAAGTGGTGCTGGACTTCTTCGATCGCCTGAAATCCACCAGTCGCGGCTATGCTTCGCTGGATTACCATTTCGATCGTTACCAATCGGCTAGTCTGGTGAAGCTGGACGTACTGATCAACGGCGACAAGGTCGACGCCCTGGCGTTGATCGTGCACCGTGACAACGCGCACTACAAAGGTCGCCAGTTGACCGAGAAGATGAAAGAACTGATTCCGCGGCAGATGTTCGACGTGGCAATCCAGGCCGCCATTGGCGGGCAGATTGTGGCGCGAACAACCGTCAAGGCGCTCAGAAAGAACGTATTGGCCAAATGCTACGGTGGTGACGTCAGCCGTAAGAAAAAGCTGCTGGAAAAGCAAAAGGCCGGTAAGAAACGCATGAAGCAGGTCGGTAACGTGGAAATTCCACAGGAAGCCTTCCTTGCCGTGCTCAGGTTGGATAGTTAGGTCCTATGTCACTAAATTTCCCGCTGTTGCTGGTCATCGCCGTATTCGTCTGCGGCCTGTTGGCGTTGCTCGATCTGCTGTTCCTGGCGCCACGGCGCCGGGCTGCCATTAACTCTTATCAGGGTAGCGTCAGCCAGGCTGACATGGTGGTGATCGAGAAACTGAACAAAGAGCCGCTGCTGGTCGAATACGGCAAGTCGTTCTTCCCGGTGTTGTTCATCGTACTGGTGCTGCGTTCGTTCCTGGTGGAACCGTTCCAGATTCCTTCCGGTTCGATGAAGCCGACCCTGGACGTCGGCGACTTCATTCTGGTGAACAAATTTTCTTACGGGATCCGCCTGCCGGTGATCGACAAGAAAGTCATCGAAGTCGGTGATCCGCAGCGCGGCGATGTGATGGTGTTCCGCTACCCGAGCGATCCGAATGTCAATTACATCAAGCGAGTGGTGGGCCTGCCGGGCGACCAGATTCGCTACACAGCCGACAAGCGTCTGTTCGTCAACGGTGAGTCGGTTGCCGAACAATTGGTCGGCTCCGAGCCGGGCACGTTGGGCAGCGCTGAGCTCTACAAGGAAAAACTCGGCATCGCCGAGCACCTTATCCGCAAGGAAATGAGCCGCTACCGCGCAGCGCCGGATCGTTCGTGGACGGTGCCTGCCGGGCACTACTTCATGATGGGCGACAACCGCGACAACTCGAACGACAGTCGCTACTGGGATGATCCGAGTATTCCCAAGAATCTGCTGGGCATGGTTCCCGACAAGAATATCGTCGGCAAGGCCTTCGCAGTCTGGATGAGCTGGCCGGAACCCAAACTCAGTCACCTGCCGAATTTCTCGCGGGTTGGCCTGATCAAGTAATCACACACGGCGCTGTTGACCACAGCGCCGAATGCTTTTCTGGAACCGCCACAATCGGCACCGGATGCATGAAAAACAATGATATTCAGGACGTTATTTTTGAACACAGCGTTAATTGTCCCAAGCCTGCGCCGCACCACGGCGATGGCGGTGGAATCCAGCCACGAACTCAGCGTGGGTAAATCGTGAGCCTCTCCTTAAGCCGTCTAGAGCGTCAGCTCGGCTACACCTTCAAAGACCAGGAACTGATGGTCCTGGCCCTGACTCACCGCAGCTTTGCCGGGCGCAACAACGAACGCCTGGAGTTTCTCGGTGATGCCATCCTCAACTTCGTCGCTGGCGAGGCGCTGTTCGATCGCTTCCCGTTGGCCCGCGAAGGCCAGTTGTCGCGTTTGCGCGCCCGCTTGGTGAAAGGTGAGACCCTGGCCGTACTGGCCCGTGGTTTCGACTTGGGCGAATACCTGCGCCTGGGCTCCGGCGAATTGAAAAGCGGCGGGTTCCGTCGCGAGTCGATTCTGGCCGATGCCCTGGAAGCGCTGATCGGTGCGATCTACCTGGACGCCGGCATGGACATGGCGCGTGAGCGCGTGCTGGCCTGGCTGGCCGGAGAGTTCGAAGGCCTGACACTGGTCGACACCAACAAAGATCCGAAAACCCGCCTGCAGGAATTCCTGCAGTCCCGTGGTTGTGAACTGCCGCGTTACGAAGTGGTGGATATCCAGGGTGAGCCGCATTGCCGGACGTTCTTCGTCGAATGTGAAATCATCTTACTGAATGAAAAAAGCCGAGGTCAGGGTGTGAGTCGTCGTATTGCCGAACAGGTAGCGGCCGCCGCAGCACTGATTGCCCTGGGTGTGGAGAATGGCAATGACTGATTCAACCGCAACTCGCTGTGGCTATGTCGCCATCGTCGGCCGTCCCAACGTGGGCAAGTCCACGCTGCTGAACCACATTCTGGGTCAGAAGCTGGCGATCACTTCGCGCAAGCCGCAAACCACCCGTCACAACATGCTCGGCATCAAGACCGAAGGCGCCGTTCAGGCGATTTACGTCGATACGCCGGGCATGCACAAGGGCGGCGAAAAGGCTCTGAACCGCTACATGAACAAAACCGCTTCGGCGGCGTTGAAAGACGTCGACGTGGTGATCTTCGTGGTTGACCGCACCAAGTGGACCGACGAAGACCAGATGGTCCTCGAGCGCGTTCAATACGTGACCGGCCCGCTGATCGTGGCGCTGAACAAGACCGACCGTATCGAAGACAAGTCCGAGCTGATGCCGCACCTGAGCTGGTTGCAGGAACAGCTGCCGAATGCGCAGATCATGCCGATCTCGGCCCAGCACGGGCACAATCTGGACGCGCTGGAACGAGTGATCGCCGAGCACCTGCCGGAAAACGATCACTTCTTCCCGGAAGACCAGATCACTGACCGCAGCAGCCGCTTCCTTGCCGCCGAGCTGGTACGCGAAAAAATCATGCGTCAGATGGGCGCCGAGCTGCCGTACCAGATCACCGTGGAAATCGAAGAGTTCAAGCAGCAGGGCAAAACCCTGCACATCCATGCGTTGATCCTCGTCGAACGTGACGGCCAGAAGAAAATCATCATTGGCGACAAGGGCGAACGCATCAAGCGCATCGGCACCGAGGCGCGCAAGGACATGGAGCTGCTGTTCGACTCCAAGATCATGCTTAACCTGTGGGTCAAGGTTAAAGGTGGCTGGTCCGATGACGAACGTGCGCTGCGTTCGCTGGGTTACGGCGATCTGTAAACCCGGTCTGTGCTGCACCGTAGAACCCTGTGGGAGCGGGCTTGCCCGCGATGAGGATGTAACATTCAGCAGAGATGTTGAATGTAAGTCCGCCATCGCGGGCAAGCCCGCTCCCACATTGGTTTTGGGGTGTCAGTAAAACTGCATTCCTTCATTGAGAACTGCGATTTCCATGTCGAGCACCGCGCCAACCGGCCAACTTTCCTACGTCCTCCACTCCCGCGCCTACCGCGAAAGCAGTGCGCTGGTGGATTTCCTTACGCCGCAAGGTCGGCTGCGGGCGGTGTTGCGCAGTGCGCGAGGCAAGGCCGGGACATTGGCGCGGCCGTTCGTACCGCTGGAAGTCGAATTCCGTGGTCGGGGTGAATTGAAAAACGTCGGTCGTATGGAAAGCGCCGGTGTTTCCACCTGGCTCCATGGCGAGGCACTGTTCAGCGGCCTCTACCTCAATGAATTGCTGATCCGTCTGCTGCCCGCCGAAGACCCCCATCCCGCGGTCTTCGATCACTACGCCGCGACCTTGCTCGCCCTGGCCGAAGGTCGTCCATTGGAGCCATTGCTGCGCTCCTTCGAATGGCGTTTGCTCGACGACCTCGGTTACGGTTTCGCCTTGAACACTGATATCCATGGCGACCCCATCGCGCCGGACGGCCTCTACCGCTTGCAAGTGGATGCAGGCCTGGAACGGGTCTACCTGCTGCAACCGGGTCTGTTCAACGGCACTGAATTGCTGGCCATGGCCGATGCCGACTGGTCTGCGCCCGGAGCGCTTTCCGCTGCCAAGCGCTTGATGCGTCAGGCACTGGCCGTTCATCTGGGTGGTCGTCCTCTGGTCAGTCGCGAGTTGTTTCGCAAGCCATAGTTTCGCAAGCGACAGGAACTGTTGATGCTTGCGTCAACAGACCCGGGTTCGCCGTGTATGCTGTGCACCGAACTTTCCCCTATTTCAGGAGCGCTTCCGTGACCACCAGCAATCGCATTCTTCTTGGCGTGAACATCGACCACGTTGCCACCCTGCGTCAGGCCCGGGGTACTCGCTACCCGGATCCGGTCAAGGCAGCGCTGGACGCGGAAGAGGCGGGCGCTGACGGCATCACCGTGCACTTGCGCGAAGACCGCCGGCACATTCAGGAGCGCGACGTGCTGCTGCTCAAGGATGTGCTGCAAACCCGCATGAACTTCGAAATGGGCGTCACCGAAGAAATGATGGCGTTCGCCGAACGCATCCGCCCGGCGCACATTTGCCTGGTCCCGGAAACCCGTCAGGAGCTGACCACCGAAGGCGGTCTGGACGTGGCAGGGCAGGAGGCGCGGATCAAGGCAGCAGTGGATCGCCTGGCGAAAATCGGTTGTGAAGTGTCGCTGTTCATCGACGCGGACGAGCGGCAGATCGAAGCGTCCCGCCGTGTCGGTGCGCCAGCCATCGAATTGCACACCGGGCGTTATGCGGATGCCGAGACGCCAGCTTCAGTCGCGGAAGAGCTCAAGCGCGTGGCCGATGGCGTGGCGTTTGGTCTGGCCCAGGGGCTGATCGTCAACGCCGGTCACGGTTTGCACTATCACAACGTCGAAGCAGTCGCGGCGATCAAGGGGATCAACGAATTGAACATCGGCCATGCGCTGGTGGCCCATGCGTTGTTCGTCGGGTTCAAGTCGGCTGTTTCTGAAATGAAAGCGCTGATTCTGGCCGCTGCCTTGAAAGGCTAGATCGGCGGCGCTGCCATCGCGGGCAAGCCACGCTCCCGCTCCCACAGGTCCGGGTTGAACGACAACTATGTATTCGACGCGGACCTGTGGGAGCGTGACTTGCCCGCGATGGCGTCTTTTAAGGCGACGAAGGTTTAAAGCTGTGGGGTTTCCTGGCTCGGCTTGGTCTTGTCGACCCCCGGCACATGCAGGTTGCCTTCGGCGACCTGATTGCCTTCCAGCTGCGGCTGTGTGACCCATGTCAGGATGTCGTAATAACGACGGATGTTCGCCACAAAATGCACCGGCTCGCCGCCACGGGCATAGCCGTAACGCGTCTTGCTGTACCACTGTTTCTGCGAGAGGCGCGGCAGGATTTTTTTCACGTCCAGCCATTTGTCCGGGTTCAACCCTGCCTTGGCCGTCAGTTTGCGTGCGTCGTCCAGATGACCGCTGCCGACGTTGTAGGCTGCGAGCGCGAACCACGTTCGATCCGGCTCCTGAATCGACTCATCCAGTTGCTCCTTCATGTAGGCCAGGTACTTCGCACCGCCCATGATGCTCTGCTTGGGATCGAGTCGATTGGACACGCCCATGGCTTGCGCGGTGTTCTGGGTCAGCATCATCAAGCCACGCACGCCGGTCTTGGACGTGACCGCCGCTTGCCACAGCGATTCCTGATAACCGACTGCGGCCAACAAGCGCCAGTCGACTTTCTCTTTCTTGGCGTACGTCTTGAAATGCTGTTCGTATTTGGGCAACCGCTGCTGCAGATGCTGGGCAAAGGTGTAGGCGCCCATGTAACCGAGTACGTCGACGTGCCCGTAATAGCGATCCTTGAGGCGTTGCAGAGTGCCGTTTTTCTTCACTTCGTCGAGATAATCGTTGATCTCGTTGAGCAGGCTGTTGTCTTCGCCGGCGGCCACGGCCCAGCTCTGATTGCTGGCGTCTCCGAGATCGAAGGCGACCCGCACGTTGGGGAAATACACCTGGTTCATCGCGACTTCGTTGGAGTCGACCAGGGTCAGATCGATCTGGGCTTCGTCGACCATGCGCAGCAAGTCGACGACTTCAACCGCGTCGGACTCTTCGTATTCAATGCCGGGATATTTCTTTTTCAGCTCTGCCAATTGTTCGGCGTGGGTACTGCCCTTGAGCACCATGATCTTCTTGCCGACCAGATCGCCTGCATCGGTCGGCCGCGACTGGCCATTGCGGTAGATGACCTGTGGCGTGACTTCGAGATAGGAGTGGGAAAACCGCACCTGTTTTTTGCGTTGCTCGCTGCTGACCAGGCCAGCAGCAGCCAGCACCGGGCCATTGGGCTTGCCCACCTGATTGAACAGGTCGTCGAGGTTGTCGGCGGTTTCGATCTTGAGCTCGACCCCCAGATCCTCGGCAAAGCGCTTTACCAGCTCGTATTCGAAGCCGGTTTCACCGTTGCGATCCTGAAAGTAGGTGGCGGGGCTGTTACGGGTAACCACCCGCAGCACGCCATCCTCCTTTACGCGCTCCAGCGTGTTGGGTTTATCAACACAGCCACCGAGCACCAGGAAGAGTCCGGTTGCGATCAGCCATTTGGCGTACCGCGGACGCAAAGCCGTTGGGGAAAACATCTGCGCAGTATACGCAAAGGACCACGAGCGCCATATCTCGACAGCGAAGGGCTTGTCTGCTAGAGCGTCTGAAACCCGCTTGGAGCCCGCAGGAATGGGCCCGGACAGCATTTTGTGACAGAAAAAATAACCCTCGGCGCGCGCCTGTTCAGGCCCCGGATACCCGGCCCGACGTTCGGGTGCAGCCGTGCGTACCGTTTCGGGTGCTGTCGCGGGCGGTTTAGGCTAGAATGCACGGCCTCAAAGCACACCCCTTCCCGAGGCTGTCCCGAAGATGTTGATCCTGCGCGGCGCTCCTGCCCTTTCTGCCTTTCGCCACAGCAAACTCCTTGAGCAACTGAGCCAGAAGGTTCCGGCTGTCAGCGGCTTGTATGCTGAATTCGCTCACTTCGCCGAAGTTACCGGCGTCCTGACCGGCGACGAACAGCAGGTGCTCGCGCGCCTTCTGAAGTACGGCCCAAGCGTTCCAGTACAAGAGCCAACCGGTCGTCTGTTTCTGGTGTTGCCACGTTTCGGCACTATCTCGCCGTGGTCCAGTAAAGCCAGCGACATCGCTCGCAACTGCGGCCTGACCAAGATCCAGCGCCTGGAGCGCGGCATCGCGTTCTACGTCGCCGGCCAGTTCAGCGACGCTGAGGCGCAGCTGATTGCTGACGGTCTGCACGACCGCATGACCCAGATCGTCCTGGGCAATCTTGAACAAGCCGCCGGCCTGTTCAGCCACGCCGAGCCCAAGCCACTGACCGCGATCGACGTGTTGGGTGGCGGCCGCGCCGCACTGGAAAAAGCCAACACCGAGCTGGGCCTGGCCCTGGCTGAAGACGAAATCGATTACCTGGTCAACGCCTTCATCGGCTTGAAGCGCAACCCGCACGACATCGAACTGATGATGTTCGCCCAGGCCAACTCCGAGCACTGCCGCCACAAGATCTTCAACGCCAGTTGGGACATCGATGGTCAGAGCCAGGAAAAAAGCCTGTTCGGCATGATCAAGAACACCTATGTGATGCACAGCGAAGGCGTTCTGTCGGCATACAAGGACAACGCTTCGGTGATCGTCGGCTCCGTCGCCGGTCGCTTCTTCCCGGACCCTGAAACCCGCCAGTACGGTGCGGTGCAGGAGCCGGTGCACATCCTGATGAAAGTCGAGACGCACAACCACCCGACCGCGATTGCCCCGTTCCCGGGCGCATCCACCGGTAGCGGTGGCGAGATTCGCGACGAAGGTGCAACCGGTCGCGGCGCCAAGCCCAAGGCTGGCCTCACTGGTTTTACCGTGTCCAACCTGCAGATCCCGGGCTTCGAACAGCCGTGGGAAGTGCCGTACGGCAAGCCTGAGCGCATCGTCACCGCGCTGGACATCATGATCGAGGGCCCATTGGGTGGTGCCGCGTTCAACAACGAATTCGGTCGTCCGGCCCTGACTGGCTACTTCCGTACCTTCGAACAATCGATCACCACCGCGCACGGCGACGAAGTGCGCGGTTACCACAAGCCGATCATGCTGGCGGGCGGCATGGGCAACATCCGCGAAGAACACGTCAAGAAAGGCGAGATCGTCGTCGGCTCCAAGCTGATCGTTCTGGGCGGCCCGGCGATGCTGATCGGCTTGGGCGGCGGCGCGGCTTCCTCCATGGCCACCGGCACCAGCTCGGCGGATCTGGACTTCGCCTCTGTACAGCGTGAAAACCCCGAAATGGAGCGACGCTGCCAGGAAGTCATCGACCGTTGCTGGCAACTGGGTGACAAGAACCCGATCAGCTTCATCCACGACGTGGGTGCTGGCGGCCTGTCCAACGCCTTCCCTGAACTGGTCAACGACGGTGACCGTGGTGGCCGTTTCGAACTGCGCAACATTCCGAACGATGAGCCGGGCATGGCCCCGCACGAAATCTGGTCCAATGAATCCCAGGAACGTTACGTACTGGCGGTCGGCCCGGCTGATTTCGAGCGCTTCAAGGCGATTTGCGAACGTGAACGCTGCCCGTTCGCCGTCGTCGGCGAAGCCACTGCCGAACCGCAACTGACCGTCACCGACAGCCATTTCGGCAACAGCCCGGTGGACATGCCATTGGAAGTGTTGTTGGGCAAAGCCCCGCGCATGCACCGTTCCGTGGTGCGTGAAAACGAGCTGGGCGACGATTTCGATCCGTCGACCCTCGACATCGCCAATTGCGTCGAGCGCGTTCTGCATCACCCGGCCGTGGCCAGCAAAAGTTTCCTGATCACCATCGGCGACCGTACCATCACCGGCCTCGTGGCCCGTGATCAGATGGTCGGCCCATGGCAGGTTCCAGTGGCCGACGTTGCCGTCACCGCCACCAGCTTCGACGTCTACACCGGTGAAGCGATGGCGATGGGCGAGCGCACTCCGCTGGCGCTGCTGGACGCTCCGGCGTCGGGCCGCATGGCCATCGGCGAAACCCTGACCAACATCGCGGCGTCGCGCATCGCCAAGATCTCCGACATCAAACTGTCGGCGAACTGGATGTCCGCCGCCGGTCACCCGGGTGAAGACGCGCGTCTGTACGACACCGTGAAAGCGGTCGGCATGGAGCTGTGCCCTGAGCTGGGCATCACCATTCCGGTCGGCAAGGACTCGATGTCCATGGCCACCCGCTGGAACGATGAGGGCGTCGACAAGTCCGTCACTTCGCCAATGTCGCTGATCGTGACCGGTTTCGCCCCGGTGACGGATATCCGTCAGACCCTCACCCCGCAACTGCGCATGGACAAGGGCACCACCGACCTGATCCTGATCGACCTCGGTCGCGGTCAGAACCGCATGGGTGCTTCGATCCTCGCTCAGGTTCACGGCAAACTCGGCAAGCAGGCCCCGGACGTCGATGACGCCGAAGACCTGAAAGCCTTTTTCGCCGTGATCCAGGGCCTCAACGCCGACGGTCATTTGCTGGCTTATCACGACCGTTCCGACGGTGGTCTGCTGACCAGCGTGGTGGAAATGGCCTTCGCCGGTCATTGTGGCCTGAGCCTGAACCTTGACGGTCTGGCAGAAACCTCCGCCGACATTGCCGCGATCCTGTTCAACGAAGAGCTGGGTGCCGTGATCCAGGTTCGCCAGGACGCCACGCCGGATATCCTTGCGCAGTTCAGCGCTGCCGGCCTTGGGGAGTGTGTGTCGGTGATCGGTCAGCCGATGAACAACGGCGAGATCAACATCACCTTCAACGGTGACACCGTATTCGAAGGCCAGCGTCGTCTGCTGCAACGCCAGTGGGCCGAGACCAGCTACCAGATCCAGCGTCTGCGTGATAACGCTGACTGCGCCGATCAGGAATTCGACGTGCTGCTGGAGGAAGACAACCCGGGCCTGAGCGTCAAGCTCAGCTACGACGTCAACCAGGACATCGCCGCGCCTTACATCAAGAAAGGCATCCGCCCACAAGTTGCCGTGCTGCGTGAGCAGGGCGTCAACGGTCAGGTGGAAATGGCGGCCGCGTTCGACCGCGCCGGTTTCAACGCGATCGATGTGCACATGAGCGACATTCTGGCCGGCCGCGTCGACCTGAACGAGTTCAAAGGGCTGGTGGCGTGCGGCGGTTTCTCCTACGGCGACGTCCTGGGTGCTGGTGAAGGCTGGGCGAAATCCGCGCTGTTCAACAGCCGCGCTCGCGATGCGTTCCAGGGCTTCTTCGAACGTAACGACAGCTTCACCCTCGGCGTGTGCAACGGTTGCCAGATGATGTCCAACCTGCACGAGCTGATCCCGGGCAGCGAGTTCTGGCCGCACTTCGTGCGTAACCGTTCCGAGCAGTTCGAAGCTCGCGTTGCCATGGTCCAGATCCAGGAGTCGAACTCGATCTTCCTGCAGGGCATGGCCGGTTCGCGCATGCCGATCGCCATCGCGCACGGTGAAGGCCATGCCGAATTCGCCAGCGAAGAAGCGTTGCTGGAAGCCGATTTGTCGGGTTGCGTGGCGATGCGTTTCGTCGATAACCACGGCAAGGTCACCGAAAACTACCCGGCCAACCCGAACGGTTCGCCGCGCGGTATCACCGGGTTGACCAGCCGTGACGGTCGCGTGACCATCATGATGCCGCACCCGGAGCGGGTATTCCGCGCGGTGCAGAACTCGTGGCGTTCGGAAGACTGGAACGAAGACGCACCATGGATGCGTATGTTCCGCAACGCTCGCGTTTGGGTTAACTAAGAGCGGGGAGCTGATTGCCGTGTACAAGCTCGGTTTTTTTGTTCCGGCCAGCCATGTCGAGGTGGTCAAAAGCGCTGTGTTCGCTGCCGGTGGCGGGCGGATCGGGGCTTATGATCACTGCGCGTGGCAGGTGTTCGGGTTGGGTCAGTTTCGTCCTCTGGATGGCAGTCAGCCGTTTATGGGTGAAGCGGGGCAGGTCGAGCAGGTTGAGGAATGGAAGGTCGAGCTGGTGGTCAGCGATGAGTTGATTCGAGCGGTGGTGGTGGCTTTGAAAGAGAGCCATCCCTATGAGACGCCGGCTTACGAGGTGTGGCGGTTGGAGGATTTCTGATCTTCCTGGCCGCTGAAAATGAGAAACCCGCTGAAAGTGATTTCAGCGGGTTTTTTGTTGGCTGTGATTAGGGCGTGGCGGCCTTAGGGCCGTCCAGGTTCTTGTTGATTGAGTGTGCGGGTTTGCTCGCGAAGGCGATCTGACAGCCAACCAATCTCGAAGATGCACATGGCTCAATTGTAGGAGCGAGGCTTGCCCGCGAAGGCGGCCTGACAGGCAGCGATGTTTATTGAGCAGAAAAAACATCAGAACCTTCCCACAAGTCTTTCAGGTTGTCCGTCGGAAGTGGGCTCTCTAATCTTTGGCCTTGAAGATTGCCGTTACGGGCGAATCTCAATCATCGTGCCGTCCGGCACCAGACCCCAAACCTCGCGCATGTCCATATTACGCATGGCGATGCAGCCGTCGGTCCAGTCCAGCGTATGGAACAGGTCTTCGGGATTGTCTTCGGTGTCCGGGGTGCCGTGGATCATGATCATGCCGCCAGGCTCGACACCTTCGCGCCGGGCACGGGCGGCGTCGCTGATGTTGGGGTAGGAAATATGCATTGCCAGGTTGAAACGGTCGCTGATCTTGCGCCAATCCACCCAATAAAAGCCTTCGGGGGTTCGTTTGTCGCCTTCCATCAGCTTGGGCCCCTTGGGGCTTTTGCCCAGGGAAATGCGATAGGTCTTGATCGGCTTGCCGTCATTGATCAACTGCAACTGATGGGCAGACTTGAGCACCAGGACTTTTTCGATGACTTTGCCGTCCAGCGTTTCCGTGGAGGAAGCCTGGCTGACAGCGATGAACGACAAGCAAAAAACGGCAAGCAACCAGCGCATTGAAACGATATCCCTAAAAGGTGTCGCGATTATTAATTTTATAGATGCTTTTATGTGTAGGCGCGTTAAATGATGGCAGGCTGGACGAGCGGCGGGATCGATTCGGACCGCACGGGGTAGACCTCGGCCCGCCGGTCAGCGAAGTAGCATTCTAAGGTACGGCCCACCGTGCGGAAAGCGAGTTCGCCCCAAGGGATGTCGGCTTCTTCGAACAGTTGCACTTCCAGGCTCTCGGGGCCCGCGGCAAAATCCAGGTCCACCAGCTCGGCGCGAAAGAATACGTGCACCTGGCTGATGTGTGGCACGTCGATCAGTGTATAGATACTCAGGTTGCGCACCCGGGCACAGGCTTCCTCGGCGGTCTCGCGAATGGCCGCCTGTTCGATGGTCTCACCGTTTTCCATGAACCCGGCGGGCAGGGTCCAGTAACCGCGCCGTGGCTCGATGGCGCGACGGCACAGCAATACCTTCGAACCCCAGACCGGCACGCAACCGGCGACGATATTGGGATTTTGGTAATGGATGGTGTGACAGCTGTCGCAGACAAAACGCAGGCGAGAATCGCCTTCGGGAATGCGCTGGGTTACCGGGTTGCCGCACTGGCTGCAAAATTTCATGCTTGGGTTCCTGAATGCTGCGCCTATCTTGGCGTGCAGCGGTATCGGTCGGCAAGTTGTCGTTTCGCGACATGAGGCCGTTCGGGGCTTGGGCGGTCGATGCGATTGGTGCATGATGCAGGGTAAGGCACAGATCGAGAAGACTCATGCTGGACGAGCTACTGCACCGGGTAAGCAATCACACGCCGCGAACGCTGGAAACCGACCGACGTTTCCCCGAAGCCGCGGTATTGGTGCCCATCACGCGCAGTGACGAACCGGAATTGGTGCTAACCCTTCGTGCCAGCGGGCTATCGACCCATGGTGGCGAAGTTGCTTTTCCCGGCGGTCGACGCGACCCCGAAGACCCTGATCTGGTTTTTACTGCCTTGCGCGAAGCCGAAGAAGAAATCGGCCTGCCGCCGGGCCTGGTCGAAGTGATTGGCCCGCTTAGCCCACTGATCTCCCTGCATGGCATCAAGGTCACGCCCTACGTCGGCGTGATTCCGGGGTTCGTCGAATACCAGGCCAACGACGCCGAGATCGCCGCGGTGTTCAGTGTGCCGCTGGAGTTCTTCCGCAAAGACCCGCGCGAGCACACCCATCGCATCGACTATGAAGGGCACAGTTGGTACGTACCGAGCTACCGTTATGGCGAATACAAGATCTGGGGGCTGACGGCGATCATGATCGTCGAGTTGATCAACCTTCTCTATGACGAGAAAATCAGCCTGCATCAACCCCCCAAGAGTTTTATCAAAACCTGAAGCCATCGCGCGTATGGCGTGAACCCGTGAACCCGTGAACCCGCGGCAGCCTGAGCCTTGAGGAAAACAAGATGAAATACCGCCTGGGCGACGCCCGCGTCGACACCCATCCGCAGAGCTGGGTTGCCCCCAATGCCGTACTGGTTGGCAAGGTCAAACTGGAAGAGGGCGCCAGCGTCTGGTTCAACACCGTGCTGCGTGGCGACAATGAATTGATCCTGATTGGCAAGAACAGCAACGTGCAGGATGGCACCGTGATGCACACCGACATGGGCTACCCGCTGACCATTGGCACCGGCGTGACCATCGGTCACAACGCCATGCTCCACGGCTGCACGGTGGGCGATTACAGTCTGATCGGTATTAATGCGGTGATCCTCAACGGCGCGAAAATCGGCAAGAACTGCATCATCGGCGCCAACTCGCTGATCAGTGAGGGCAAGGATATTCCGGACGGTTCATTGGTCATGGGCTCGCCGGGCAAGGTCGTCCGCGAGTTGACCGAGCAGCAGAAGAAAATGCTCGTAGCCAGCGCCGCCCACTATGTGCACAACTCGCAGCGTTACGCCCGCGATCTGGTCGAGCAGGAAGAATGAGCGCCATTGAACGGCCGGTTCCATCGCCATGCGTGAACATTTGTGCGCTGGATGAGGATGACATTTGCACCGGGTGTCAGCGCACGGTGGAAGAAATCACCCGTTGGAGCCGGATGGACAACGCGGAGCGGCGCAAGGTGTTGGGCTTGTGTCATGAGCGGGCGAAG
This sequence comes from Pseudomonas sp. Tn43, assembly GCF_014192635.1. Classification (NCBI taxonomy): domain Bacteria; kingdom Pseudomonadati; phylum Pseudomonadota; class Gammaproteobacteria; order Pseudomonadales; family Pseudomonadaceae; genus Pseudomonas; species Pseudomonas sp. Tn43. The sequence continues at coordinate 2,129 of NZ_JACHYG010000019.1, read as the reverse complement.
TCGAGCGGGTTGATCTGGATGTTGCCCTCCAAATCCGATTCCTGATGGTTATACGCGGTTCCGTGGCGAGGGGGCTTGCCCCCGTTGCGCTGCGAAGCGGCGCTAAACCTGCGACGTTATTCTTTCAGGCGTACGGCATTTGCTGATTTCGCGACTGCTGCGCAGCCGAACGGGGGCAAGCCCCCTCGCCACGAAGCTCCCTCGCTACAGGTGATCTGTACGCTTGAGATGAAGTACCCTGTGCATCAAAATCGACAGGTACTCCACGCGCCATGCTCTTCCTGATCACCTACATCAGCAGCGTCGTGCTGATCAATTACGCCTTTTCCAGCGCCCCGCACCTGGACATCGTCTGGTCGGCCTGGGGTGGTTTGGTGTTCGTGCTGCGTGACATGGTGCAAACCCGTTTCGGCCATGGCGCGATGGCGGCGATGCTGGTGGCGCTGGTGTTGTCCTATGTCACTTCCGACCCGTCCATTGCCTTGGCCAGCGCCACGGCGTTCGCCGTTTCGGAGTGCATCGACTGGCTGGTGTTCAGCATCACCAAGCGGCCATTGCACGATCGCCTGTGGATAAGTTCGGCGCTGAGTATCCCGCTGGACACTTTCATCTTCTTCGGCATGATCGATGCGTTCACTCCGGCCGTGATTCTCACCGCCATGGGTTCGAAGTTCGCCGGTGTGACAGTCGTGTGGCTGATCATGGCCTGGCGCTTGCGTAATCAGGCTGTCGCCAGCTGAGCCAAACCCTCCGGTTCATGTAAAATGCCGCGCTTTCTCCCCATGGGAAGCGTGCCAGGCACCGCATCCCTCGATGATCCGCTTCTTGAGGACCTGAGATGACCCGTATCGGAACTCCATTGTCGCCAACCGCGACCCGCGTATTGCTGTGTGGCTGTGGTGAGTTGGGCAAGGAAGTGGTGATCGAGCTGCAACGCCTGGGCGTTGAAGTGATTGCCGTCGATCGCTACGCCAATGCGCCGGCCATGCAAGTCGCCCATCGCAGCCATGTGATCAACATGCTCGACGGTGTCGCCCTGCGTGCAGTGATCGAAGCCGAGAAACCGGACTTCATCGTGCCGGAAATTGAAGCCATCGCCACCGCGACCCTGGTAGAGCTGGAGTCCGAAGGCTTCACCGTGATTCCGACCGCTCGCGCCGCACAGCTGACCATGAACCGCGAAGGCATCCGTCGCCTGGCCGCTGAAGAGCTGGGCCTGCCGACGTCGCCGTACTACTTCGCCGACACCTTCGAGGACTACAGCAAGGCTGTCGAAAATCTGGGTTTCCCGTGCGTGGTCAAACCGGTCATGAGTTCCTCGGGCAAAGGCCAGAGCCTGTTGCGCAGCGTTGATGACGTGCAGAAAGCCTGGGATTACGCTCAAGAGGGTGGCCGCGCCGGTAAAGGTCGCGTGATCATTGAAGGCTTCATCGACTTCGACTACGAGATCACCTTGCTGACCGTGCGTCACGTTGGCGGCACTACGTTCTGTGCGCCGGTTGGCCACCGACAGGAGAAGGGCGACTACCAGGAATCATGGCAGCCACAAGCCATGAGCCCGGTTGCTCTGGCTGAATCCGAGCGCGTTGCCAAAGCGGTGACCGAGGCCCTGGGTGGTCGTGGTCTGTTTGGTGTCGAGTTGTTCATCAAGGGTGATCAAGTGTGGTTCAGCGAAGTCTCGCCACGCCCGCATGACACCGGTCTGGTGACCCTGATTTCCCAGGACCTGTCGCAGTTCGCACTGCACGCACGGGCGATCCTGGGCCTGCCGATTCCTGCGATCCGTCAATTCGGGCCTTCGGCTTCGGCGGTGATTCTGGTGGAAGGGCAGTCCACCCAGACCGCATTCGCCAATCTGGGCGCTGCGCTGAGCGAGCCGGATACTGCATTGCGTCTGTTTGGCAAGCCTGAGGTCAATGGCCAGCGGCGGATGGGTGTGGCGTTGGCGCGTGATGAATCCATCGAGGCTGCAAGGGCTAAAGCGACCCGTGCTTCTCAGGCTGTTGTTGTAGAGCTCTAAACCGAGTCGCGCCATTCGCGGGCAAGCCTCGCTCCTACATCTATGGTTACCCCCTTTTCTGCAATACTGTTTTTGATGCGTGTTTGGCTTGCTTTCATCTATCCGGCGT
>NZ_JACHYG010000018.1:0-58540 GCF_014192635.1 Pseudomonas sp. Tn43 | reverse complement strand
TTACGCATATCCACACACCTCAGATTTGGGCGCCATCTTAGCGCCCGATTGAAGTGTCCAAAATCATTAGGCCAGTTCAGGCTTGCCCGCGAAGGGAGCGCCGCGGTGTAGCAGCGAGACCGCGTCATCGTTCTCCGCAGGCAAGCCTCGCTCCTACAGGGATCGTGGTGCTATTGGGGTGCGAAGCGCCCCTAAAACCGGCAAATCCATTCCTCTCAGATATACCGGGCTGTATGGCTTTGCGACTGCTGCGCAGCCGAACGGGGGCAAGCCCCCTCGCCACAGGGTTTCATTCGCCACTTGATATTTGTCCTGCACGCAAATATCAAATGCTCATCCCTGTATTTTTCCGCACGCCCCAACGCCGACACTTTGCGTACCGTCCATAGCCCCGTCGAAACTTTCTCGCCCGCCCGGCAGTCATCAAAAGACAGAGGCTGTCCGAGGGCTACGTTCAACGGGAGGCGACATGGCGGCGATTCATATCGGTATTTCAGGCTGGCGCTACACGCCTTGGCGGGGGGAGTTCTACCCGAAGGGATTGACCCAGAAGCGCGAACTGCAATTCGCTTCACGGGCAGTGAACAGCATTGAAATCAATGGATCGTTCTACGCCCTGCAACGGCCCGAACGTTACGCCCAGTGGTATGCCGAAACCCCGCCCGGGTTCGTATTCAGCGTCAAGGCGCCGCGTTTTATCACCCACATCAAGCGCTTGCGGGACATTCATAAGCCGCTGGCGAATTTCTTTGCCTCCGGGGTTCTGGAACTCAAGGAGAAACTCGGCCCGATCCTGTGGCAGTTTCCACCCAACTTCAAATTCGACCCGGAACTGTTCGAAAGCTTTCTCGAACAATTACCCCATGACACGGAACAGGCCGCCGCCCTCGCCCGACAGCATGAGCCGCGCTTGAACGGTCACGCCAGCATGAAGGCTTACGGCAAGAAACCGCTGCGTCATGCCGTGGAAATTCGCCACGAAAGCTTTGTCGATCCCGCCTTCGTCCGCCTGCTCAAACGCTATAACACCGCGCTGGTCATCGCTGACACCGCCGGCAAATGGCCGTATCGCGAAGACCTCACCAGCGACTTCGTCTATCTGCGCCTGCACGGTGCCGAGGAGCTCTACGCCAGCGGTTATACCCCACAAGCGCTGAAACGCTGGGGTGACCGGATTGAAGCCTGGTATCACGGCAAGCAACCGGCAGATCCGCACTTGATCGCGCCTCGGCAAAAACCCAAGACCCGCAGACCTCGGGAAATATTCTGCTATTTCGATAACGACATCAAAGTCCGGGCGCCCTTCGATGCCCGTCGCCTGCTTGAGCGTTTTCATCTCGACAAGGACCTGGCCACCGCCCCCGGTGAGCCGGTGGCCGAAGGAGTGTTGCCATGAGTGTTCCCGAACCGGTCGGCGCCACGGATGAACAGCAACCCTTGGTCAGTGCCGTGAGCCGATTTACTGTGCTGACGGTCAACACCCACAAGGGTTTCACCGCGCTGAACCGGCGCTTCATCCTGCCCGAGCTGCGCGAAGCGGTACGCAGTGTGTCCGCCGACGTGGTGTTTTTGCAGGAGGTCCATGGCACCCACGAGCATCATCCACGGCGCTACCTCAATTGGCCGGCGATGCCGCAATACGAATTCCTTGCCGATACCTTGTGGCCACAGTTTGCCTATGGGCGCAATGCGGTCTACCCGGCAGGCGATCACGGCAATGCGCTGTTGTCCAAATTCCAGATCATTCGCCATGACAATCTCGACGTGTCCATCAGCGGCCATGAAAGCCGTGGAATCCTGCATTGCGTGCTACGGATGCCCGGCGATGGTCGCGAAGTGCATGCCATTTGCGTCCATCTGGGGCTTCGCGAAAGTCATCGCAAGGCACAACTCAAATTGCTGATCCAGCGTATGGAAGAGTTGCCGGAAGATGCCCCGGTGGTGGTCGCCGGCGACTTCAACGATTGGCGCCTGCGCGCTGATGCGCAGCTCAAGCCCTGCGGCTTGCATGAAGTCTTTGCCCAGTTGCATGGCAAACCGGCGCGCAGTTTCCCGGCGCGCTGGCCGGCGTTGCGCCTGGACCGCATCTACGTGCGCAACCTCAAGGCCAGCCATCCGCAAGTACTGGCGGCACGGCCCTGGTCACACCTTTCCGACCATGCACCGTTATCGGTGGAGATCGAGCTATGACCGGCCCATTGATGGAAAAAACCGGGATCGAACACGTTTCCACCCCTCCTCCCGTGCGTGAACCGGCGGTCACTGGCGTCGTCTACGGTTGGCACAGTAACAACCGGGTCCAATTGCTGGAGAACGGCGAGGATTACTTTCCACGGGTGTTTGAAGTGCTGCGCCAGGCCCAGAATGAAATCCTGCTGGAAACTTTCATTGTGTTCGAAGACAAGGTCGGCAATGAGCTGCAGAAAATCCTGATTGAAGCGGCTCAACGCGGGGTGCGTATCACTGTAAATCTCGACGGTTTTGGCTGTGGCGAACTGAGCACGGAGTACCTCGCGGCGCTGAGCAATGCAGGTGTGCGCCTGCAAATATTCGACCCCGCGCCGCGTCACTTCGGTATCCGCACCAATTGGTTCCGCCGCATGCACCGCAAGATTGTGGTGGTCGATGGGACGATTGCGTTCCTCGGCGGAATCAACTTTTCCGCCGACCATCTGGCCGACTTCGGCCCTGAAGCCAAACAGGATTATTCGGTTGAAGTGCAAGGGCCCGCGGTGGCCGATATTCATCATTTCGCCTTGCTGCAAAGCGGTCGCCCGGCCCGGGCCAAATACTGGTGGCAACGCCGCAGACAGAGGCGCGCAGAACTGGCGGTCAGCGATCATGATGGTCAGGTACGGCTGGTGTATCGCGACAATGGCGAACACCAGGGCGATATCGAAGAGGAGTATTTGCAGGTGCTGCGCGGCGCCCGGCATCGCGTGATCATCGCCAACGCCTATTTCTTTCCTGGCTATCGGCTGCTGCGGGAGATCCGCAATGCGGCGCGCCGAGGGGTCGAGGTGCGCCTGATTCTTCAGGGGCAGCCGGATTTGCGGGTGGCCAGACTTGCCGCGCGCATGACCTACGATTATCTGCTGCGAGCCGGAGTAGCGATTTACGAATATTGCGACCGTCCCCTGCATGGCAAAGTCGCCCTGGTCGACGAGGACTGGAGCACCGTCGGCTCAAGCAACCTCGACCCGCTGAGCCTGGCCCTGAACCTGGAGGCCAATGTGTTGATCCGCGACCGCGCCTTCAACCGCGACCTGTTCGAGCGGCTCGACGAATTGAGCCACAACCACTGCAAGGTCATGTCGGTGGACAAGGCTCCGCGCGGACGGATCTGGCACATGACCATCGGTTTTCTGGTGTTTCACTTCCTGCGCCATTTCCCGGCATGGGCCGGGTGGCTACCGGCGCATAAACCGCGCCTCAAACCCTTCATCCATCCAACCGGGAGCGATTAGGCATGAGGCATTCTGATGCACAGCCTGCCCCTCACTCCGACACGCCACGAAAATCCCATTGGCACCGCTGGAAAAAGCCGCTGACGATGCTGTTTTTTCTGGCGTTGATCGTGCTGTTCACGATGCTTGCCCAACGCATCGAATGGGGCGAAGTGTTCGATAACCTCGCCGATTTCAAAGTGCGTACATTGGTTATCGCGTCCGGCCTGACGTTGCTGAGTTTTCTGGTGTACGCCTGTTACGACCTGATCGGTCGCACCTACATCCGGCAGGACCTGACCTGGCGACAGATCCTGCCGGTGGGGATCATCAGCTATGCCTTCAACCTTAACCTGAGCGCCTGGGTCGGCGGGGTGGCGATGCGTTATCGGTTGTATTCGCGGCTCGGCGTAAGCAAAAGCAACATCGCGAAAATCCTCGGGCTGAGCCTGGCGACCAACTGGTTCGGCTACATGGTGATTGCCGGCGCGGTGTTCAGCAGCGGACTGGTGCGAATGCCGCCAGGCTGGAAACTGAGCAGCGGAGCCCTACAAGGCGTGGGCGTGTTATTGCTGCTGTTGAGCGCGGGGTATCTGGCAGCCTGTCGGTTTTCCAGGCGACGGGAATGGTCGATTCGCGGCGTGGAAATCAACCTGCCATCGCTGCACATGGCGGTCCTGCAACTGGCCCTGGGCGCACTGAACTGGTCGCTGATGGCGGCGGTGATCTTCACCCTGCTACCGAGCAAACTGGATTATCCGCTGGTGCTTGGCGTGTTGCTGATCAGCGCCATTGCCGGAGTCATCACCCACATTCCGGCCGGGCTCGGGGTGCTGGAGGCGGTGTTCGTGGCGCTGCTGCAACACGAGGCCTCGCGAGGAAGTCTGGTGGCGGGTTTACTGGCGTATCGGGCGATCTATTTCCTGCTGCCACTGCTGATTACCGTGGTGATGTACCTGGTGCTGGAAGCCAAGGCGAAGTCGTTGCGGATTTCGAAGAAGTCTTCTTGAGAATGATGGCGAAGCGGATGCCGCCATCGCGAGCAGGCTCGCTCCCACAGGGGCACACGCAACCCGTAGGAGCGAGGCTTGCCTGCGAATAATCGCAAGAACACGGCAAATCTCAACTCGACTGAATAATGCTCAATCGCTCGCCCACCACCATTTCCGTGATCCAGCCCACCAGGATCGAGGTGTACGCCTGTTGCGACACCGGATCGCTCAGGGCGTGATCGGCACCGTCGATAATCCGGTGAGTCAGCGAGTGGGTCTGCTGACACGCCGCGCGGTAACTCATGATGGTCGCGTGAGGCACATAGGCGTCCGTCTCGGACTCCACCAGCAACACATCCCCGGTGAATTGCGAACAGGCATGCAGTGCGCGATTGCTGTCGGCGCTGACCCGCGTGCTGCGGTAATCGTGCAGATCGAGCTTGTCCAGATCACGCTTGGGTGTGTGCCAAAGGTCGTCGCGATACAACGCCGGCACCCGTAGCGCCAGCCAGCGCACCGGGCGCAAGGACGTCAGGATCGCCGCCAGATAACCACCATAACTGGTGCCGACCACAGCGATCGCCGAGGTGTCGAGTGCGGGATGGGCAAGCAGTCGATCGTAGGCCGCCAGCAGATCACGCAGGTTGTCTTCGCGGGTGACCCGGGACAACGGAATACCGGTCCCGCCGGTGTGGCCGCGCAAGTCGAATGTCAGGCACACGCAACCCAACGCGGCGATGCCTTTGGCACGCTCCAGGTCGCGCTCCTGACTACCACCCCAGCCATGAACGAAAAGCACACCCGGGACTTTCGACTTGGGGCTGAGGAAGGTTCCGCTCATCTGTTCATCGTCGATGTCGATCGCAATGGTTTCGCTTCTAGCCGTCATAGGATTTGACCGTTACGTACTTGAGAAGAAAGTCACTGTGTTCCGCTGGCCCACGGTAGACCTCGATGGCGTTGGCCGGCAGAGGTTGATCGGTATAGGTTTCGACCGACGACACGCGAATCGCACGCAAGCCAGGGTCGTTGATGAAACGCTCCAGCGCCGCGACTTCAGCACTGCTGGCACCGCCCAGGCGCCAGGATTGTTCGAGCACGCCGCTGCGTTGTTTGCCATCGCAATCCAGCCCTTGGGCGATGTCGTAGTTGCGCCGCGAGGCGTAGAAACCGGGGTAGGCTTCATCGGCCGCGCTGTCGAACACCTGCGCCTGCTGGATCGCCAGCCTCGTGTCGTCCGGTAGTTCCAGCGCCAGAAGGTCCTCGTAATAGCCTTGCACCACCAGCAGGTTGGACCCGCCATAAACCTGCTCGCCCTGACCGTCTTCGGTCAAGTATTGATCACCGCAATAACTCAGCACCTTGTCGCCGATGAAGCTTTGGCCGACGCTATGGGTGACCACCTCGGTCAAGTCTTGTTCCAGCACCACGCCTTCGGTGAACAAGGTTTTGGCATCGGGGCGCGTGAGGATGGCGTCGAACTGGTCGAGGCTTTCGATCACTTCCTGGCCGCGTCCGGCGCAAGCATGAATAGGCTTCATGCGGATCGGACCGCTGTAGAGCAGATGCTCCGCTGCCGGGCGAGCATCCTCCAGGGAAAACACACTCAGGCCATCGAGCACAACGCTGCGCACCCGTTCGGAAAACAGCGACGACCAGCCTTCTGGCGCGAACGCATACTTGTTCAACAACCCATGGCTGATGGCTTTGGTGCAGATGAAAGCGTGGTCGACGTAACCACCCCACAAATCCTCCGGCCCTTTGACGCCCAACTGCCGGGCGGCAGCCACGCCCACCAGCGTCTGGGTCGGCACCAGATAGATGTCCCGGCCGCTATGCAGCTGCGGGTCGTAACTGCCGCCATATTCGAGCCCGACGACCTGCGCCAGCCAACGAGCCAACGCGCGATTGGTTTCGACTTCGTGCAGCGAGGCGTCGGGTCGCACCGAATGGGCGAGCACCAGTTTCTTGCGGTTTTTTGGGGTCATGCGTCCCCCTTAATCTGCGTTTGATAAATGTAGCTGAAGGCGGTGCAGAGATCAGGCCAACGACGTCTGGCCGAAAACGGGTTTCAAATCAGCCCATTGGGAAATCGTTAGTAGCACAAGGCCTGCTTTATTCTGCACGACACCTTTCAATGCTCCCGGCATTTTGCACGACCCAAGCCTGCCGCCTCCCACATTTTCAGATCTGCAGTGCTTGCTACCGAGCCGTTGCCGCAGTCGCAGACACACCGAACCGTCCCCGGTAATCACTCGGCGCCAGCCCGGTGATCTTCTTGAACGTTGCCCGAAACGCACTCGGGTCCTGATAACCCACGGTCCAGGCAATGTGATCAATGGTGCCGTTGGTGAATTCAAGCATTTCTCGCGCCTTGCCGACACGCAGGTGCTGGCAATACTCGGTAGGTTTCAGCCCGGTCGCCGCACGGAATCGCCGCAGGAAAGTGCGCTCTTCCAGCCCCGCCCGCTCGGCCATTGCCGTCAATGAGACATCGGTCGCTCCAGTGCTTTGCAGCCAATGCTGGACCTTGAGAATCGACGCATCGCCATGGCTGAGAATGGGTGAAAAATTACTGCCGCACTCGCTCGCGCTGTCGCTGTGTTCCACCACCAGAAACCGCGCCGTGCCGGTGGCGATGCTCGGCCCGAGCAAGCGGTTCACCAACCGCAATCCCAGCTCTGACCAGGCCATCAAACCCGCGGTGGTGATCAGGTCGCCGTCGTCGACAATCGGCGTATCAGCCTTGAGCTTGATCGCCGGGTAACGCTCGGCGAAAGCCTTGGCCGAAGTCCAGTGGGTCGTCGCGCTGCGGCCATCGAGCAAACCGCTTTCAGCCAACAGAATAGAACCCACGCAGACCCCGCCAAGGGTCGCACCGCTGGCATGTTGCTGACGAAGCCAGCGAATCAACCCTTGGGGCGCCTGCCCCTCGGAAAAACCTCCGATCGAGGGCGGGATCAACACGGCAACCAATGCGCCGGTCGGGCCGGGATGAGTGTCGTACACCCGCTCGGGCACTTGATCACCCTCGACCTGCCAGTGACTGACCCGCAGCAACGGCAGCTGCGCCGACTGATGCTCGGCGGCGATCCGGTTGGCCACGCCGAACAGGTCCGTCAGCCCATGCACCGCCGCCATCTGCGCACCGGGATAGATCAGCACGCCCAGTTCGGCGACTGTCTTTTCAACACCCATTGTCAGTTTTCCCCCTTCTATTGTCGGTGCGGCCAATCCTCGAACGGCCAGCAAAACCTAATACTTGATTCACACCCAACAAACACTTCGAGGAAACACCCATGGCCAAGCAAGCACTCATCGTAGTCGATATCCAGAACGACTACTTCCCTCACGGCAAATGGCCTCTGGTGGGCGCCGACGCCGCTGCGGACAACGCCGCGCGGTTGATTCAGGCATTTCGCGAGGCCGCTGATCCCGTGGTGCATATTCGCCACGAATTCACCTCCGATGCCGCGCCATTTTTCACCCCGGGTTCCGACGGCGCGAAGCTGCACCCTAAAGTCCTCAACCGCACCGACGAGCCGGTGGTACTCAAACACTTCGTCAACTCGTTCCGCGAAACCGAACTGCAAGCCATCCTCGACCAGCAAGGCATCGAGCATCTGGTGGTAGTCGGGAGCATGAGCCACATGTGCATCGATGGCATCACCCGCGCCGCGGCCGACCTGGGCTATACCGTCACGGTGATTCACGACGCCTGCGCCACCCGTGACCTGGAATTCAACGGCATCACCGTCCCGGCCGCCCACGTGCACGCCGCCTTCATGGCGGCCTTGGGTTTTGCCTATGCCAGCGTGGTGTCCACTGACGACTTTCTGGCTGGCTAGATGAAGAACCTGTGGGAGCGGGCTTGCCGTGATGAGGTCATCACATCCAACATCTTTGTTGACTGTCACATCGCTATCGCGGGCAAGCCCGCTCCCACAGGATTGCTCGGTAGACATAACAGCCGAAAAAATCTCACGCGTGAGCTATTGAGGGTCCCGAATATTGCCTGTAGTGTTTCTCACGCGTGAGATTTTCACTACGGAGTCACCAGTATGAAAAGCAGCTCTCCATCAGATCCGCCTACCGGATCTGTTACCGATTCAGCGAGCCAAAAGGGAGAGCGCTCGAAACCGTCCGCGAAAAAACCATCCAGCTTCTACATGAAGCAGATGCGTGCGGGCCTGGGTGCCGCCGGTTATGTGAAACACGAGACTTGGGTGCTTCCCGAAAATCGAAGCCTGCTCAAGCAGATGGAGAAACAGCTACGCCAACCGATCCTGGCTGGCTCATTCATGTCGGAGAATTACATGAGCGCAGGTAATAACTGGAACATCGATCGCCTCTACAGCGCCCTTCAGGCCCTCGACGAAGTGGTTTCTAACGACATCACCCTCTCCCTGGTTCAAGGCGCCGAGTCCAGCATCAAGCTGGACATGAACGAGTTCGGTGGCCTGCCGATTTACATCGCGGTGGTTGGCGATCAGATCATCGTCGATACCGTTCTGGTCGATATCGAGTCCATCAACGACGTACCGGCATTCAACGATGCCGTTCTGCGCAGCCGGGAAATGTTCCCGCTGTCCTCGATCGGTATCGAGTCCATGCCCAACGGGCAGACCGTTTACAGCATGTTCGGCGCGCTCAGCTCCGACTCCAGCCTGACCAACGTCGTGACCGAGGTCAAAACCCTTGTCGATAACGTCCAGCGCGCCAGCGAAGCCTTTGAACGTTTCTTCATCTAATTTTTCGGGAACAGGATATATCCAATGACTCAGTCCATCTGGAGCAAATTGTTCACCGCGCTGCGTGGCGGTGCCAACGAAGTCGGCGAATCGATCGTCGACCAACAGGCCCTGCGCATTCTTGACCAGGAAATTCGCGATGCTGACAGCGCGCTGGCCAACGCCAAGCGTGAGCTGGTCACCATTATGGCCAAGCACAAGCTGTCGGCTGATCGCGTCAGCGAGTACAACGCCAAGATCAAGGATCTGGAATCCAAGGCCCTGGCTGCGATCCAGGCCAACCGCGAAGACCTGGCACTGGAAGTGGCCGAAGCCATTTCGACCCTGACCAATGAATTGGAGGTCGAGCAAAAGCAGGCCACCGAATTCGGCGGTTACGCAGACAACATGCGTAAAGACATCACCAAAGCCGAAAGCCGCATCAAAAGCCTGCGTCAGCAAGTGGACATGGCCAAGGCGCGTGAAAGCGTGCAGAAAGCCCAGGTCAGTGCTTCGATCGCCAGTGGCGGCGCCAACGGCAAGCTGGAAACCGCCGTCGGTACGCTGAACCGCCTGCAAGCCAAGCAACAGCAACGCGCCGCGGAACTGGAAGCCCAGGACCAACTGGCCGATGCGTCGACCGGCAACGACCTGGAGCGCAAGCTGCGCGATGCCGGCATCACGCCGAACGAAGGCAGCGCCAATGCGATTCTGGAACGCCTGAAGAAAAAATCGGCTGAGTAAACCGGCCCGGGCAACAAACGCGACGAACGCTGTGTGGCGAGGGGGCTTGCCCCCGTTCGGCTGCGAAGCAGTCGTAAACCACGGCATGGGGTGTGTCTGACACCCCCCCCCCCATGCAATGGTCTTGGGGCCGCTTCGCATCCCGAGGGGGCAAGTCCCCTTGCCGCAGGTTTTTGTGTTCCTTGCACTGCCTTCTTTTTGCCGAGTCGAGGTCATGGATGGAAGCCCTGAAGGGTTTCAAGACAATCGCAGGCGTGGCCTTCTTCATGGTCGCGCTGTAATGGCTCAATGGGATTTATTGCAGCCAAGGCACTGTTATCTACGCCGCGCAGCAGGTTTAATGCCATCCCGTAACGCGCTTGAGCTCAGACGCCAAAGCGATTAAGTCGCCAGGAACGAGCCCCCCACGGAGTCAGGGATGTAAATGTCGATTTTCCTTTTGCTGCGCACGTACGCCTCGTCCTTCTTCCATCGGTTCGGCTGGGCAGGCCTGGCCATTGCGTTGGGCATACACCTGAGCACGGCCTATCTCGGCCTGGTGCTTTTGGGCGAACAACACCTCACCGCCCCCGCCACGTTTACCTACTTCTATCTCACCACAACACTCACCGTCGGCTATGGCGATCTCGCGCCACAGACAGCGGCGGGACGAATTTTCGTGGCTACCTGGGTCATGCTCGGGGGCATTGCGCTGCTGACGGCAGCCATCGGCAAAACCACCAGCAGTGTTATCGATGTATGGAGAAAAGGCATGAAGGGCAAAGGCGATTTCAGCGGCAAGGTCGGCCATACCGTTCTCATCGGCTGGGAAGGCGCCTCCAGCGAGCGGGTCATTGAATTATTGCTGCAAGACGAAACCTCCAATGACAACCTGATCGTCATTTGCGATTGCGACCTCGAAGAAAACCCCATGCCGGGTAAAGCGGACTTTATCAAAGGCGAAAGCCTGTCCTCTGCCGCACTGTTGCTGCGGGCCGGCGTCCCCGGTGCCGAACGCGTGCTGGTGCGAACTCATTCAGACGACCTGACCCTGGCCACCGTGCTGGCGATCAATCAATTGAGCCCGGTCGGCCATGTGGTCGCCCACTTCAATGAAAGCGAAATCGCCGCCCTTGCCAGCGCCTACGCGCCCAGCCTGGAATGCACCTCGAGCATGGCCATCGAAATGCTGGTACGCGCCTCTCAGGATCCGGGCTCATCCGCGGTCATCAATGAATTGCTGTGCGTGGGCCAAGGCGCCACCCAATACCTGATGAGGCTACCCGAGACCTTTGAAGCCACGTTCGGCGATCTGTACGCACAGATGAAAGAACAGCACAACGCGACCCTGATCGGCTACCGCGCCAAAGACGCCCGACAGCCTTGGATCAACCCGCCTGGCACCACTCGCGTTGAGGGCGGCGAACTCTTCTACATCGCCTCCACTCGCCTCAAGGAAATCACCAATGGGCTGGTTTAAACAATTGATGGGGCTCGAGGCCCCGAAAGCGAATACGGAATCGAAATGGACAGCCAACGAAACCCTGCCCGCCATCGGCCCGCTGGGCCTGGCATTGGGCAAAGGCGTGATGTTCGACACGACCCTGAAATTGCTGCTCGATGGCAACACCCATGTGGTCATCCCCGGCTCCCAACAGATCTGGAGCGCTGGCACTGTTGATCTCGGGCAGTCGACCTGGCTGTCACGCTATTACATGAACGACGAAGACTACTGGCTGCAAGTGCACACCACCGGCGACGTCGCCGGGCAAGTCGAGTCGGTGATCCTGTTCAATTACCTCAGCTACATCACCATCAACAGTGAATCGGAGCTGCGTCGGCTGGCCGGTCCTGAAAGCTTGATCGGCCTGCCGAGCTACACCCACAACGGTGTCGAATACACCCGCGAATGGGGCACCGAGAACGGTCAGACAGAACTGGTGGCGCTGAGCGAACACCTGAAAAACCCGGATGAGTCCTACAGCATCGAGCACCGTTCGATGCTGTATGCCCGCGAAACCGGTCTGACCGATCGCCGGGAATTCCTGCTGTTTTCCGTCGAAGAAGACGCCGAAGGCACCATCAGCTTGAGCACTTCGCTGGGCATTTCGTTGTACACCACTGACCTGAACACTTTTTAAAAAGGAAGAAGTCCATGCTTGAAGCGCTCTCCGTCTCCCTGAACAAAGCCGCCGTGCTCGGGTTTGTGTTGTACATCCTCGGCGCCACCGTGCTGTTTGCGCTGTTCCAGTTCATCTACACCCGAATCACCCCGCACAGAGAGTTCGAACTGATCCGCTCGGGCAACGTTGCGGCCGCGATCGCGCTGGGTGGCGCCATCATCGGTTTTGCCATTCCGGCCAGCAATGTGATCGCCTACTCGATCAGCATTCTGGACTTCGTCGTTTGGGCAGTGATTGCCGCTTTCGTACAACTGCTGGCGTTTCTGGTGACCAGCCTGGTGCTTAAAGGCGCCTCCGAACGGATTAAAAAAGGCGAAATCGCTGCGGGTATCTATATCGCGGCAGTGGCCATCAGCGTGGGCATGTTGAACGCCGCCTGCATGACCCCTTCCCAGAACTGATCGCGCCGCGGAGATCCCGATGAAACGAAGCAAGTACGTTCAACTCTCGCTGGCCGCGTCGGTCGCCATGGCGATATCAGGTTGCGGGCAAGCGGAAAAAACCTACCCGGTGCAGAAGAAATACAACTTCCAGTCCGTTCAGCAGTGCGCCGATGAAAAGCTCCCGGTGGACGTCTGCTCTGACGCCTACATGAGCGCCATGGCCGAGCACCGCCGCATCGCGCCGGTTTACGACAACCAGGCCGATTGCGATGCCGACTTTGTCGCCGACTGGTGCCAACAGGATTCGGCCGGCAAGTTCATTCCCAAGCTGGGTGGTTTCGAACTGACTGCCGATGGCGAGGTAACACAATCGCAAGTGGACGCAGCCAAGGCTCAATTACCAGCCTCGGAAGCGAACAGTGGAGGCTCCGGGTTCTCCGGCACCAGCCTGCTGACCGGCCTGCTGATTGGCAACATGCTGAGCAGCAACCGCAACAGCTACTACTCCGAGCCGGTCTACCGCTACCGCGATGATCGCGGCAACTACGGTTCCTCGACGCTCAACCAGCGGATTTCCAAAGGCTCAACCTTTGCCAAGTCCAATCAGGCGAGGTACGGCAGCAGCAGCTACGCCAATTCAATCCGTTCCACCAGCAAGCCGATGTCGGTGGACTCGTCCACCTCCCGTGGCGGCTTCGGCAGCAAAGCCAGCGCCCGCAGCGGTTGGGGCGGCTCGAGCAGCGCTGGCCGATCGAGCAGTTAAGGAACGGACACCATGAAGAAGATCCTCTGCGCCGAGCGTCACGACTGGAAACAGACCGCCGAATCTCTTGGTTTTCTGTTCCATACCATCGACGACGAACCTTATTGGGACGAGAGCGCGTATTACCAGTTCACGCTCAAACAGATCGAAAACGATCTCGAAGACCCGACCACCGAGATTCATGAGATGTGCATGGACCTGGTGGCCCGCGTGGTGCAGAGCGAGGAGCTGCTGGAGCGCCTGAGCATTCCGGCGTCATTCTTCGACATGGTTCGCACGTCATGGCTCGAAGGCCACCCGCACCTGTATGGACGCATGGATTTCTCCTACAACGGCAACGGGCCCGCCAAGTTGCTGGAACTCAACTACGACACGCCGACCAGTCTGTACGAGGCGGCGGCGTTTCAATGGGGCTGGCTGGAGCAATGCATCGAACGCGGCTTGCTGCCCAAGCATGCCGACCAGTTCAACAGCATCGACACCAAGCTGCATCAGGCCTTCGCTCAACTGCAGCTCAAACAGCCCTTCTATTTCGCCTCGATGAAAGACTCGGTCGAAGACAAAGGCACCACCGACTACTTGCGCCTGATCGCGGAAAAGGTCGGTATCGAATCACGGCACATCGATATCGAAGACATCGGCCTCACCCCTCAAGGACGTTTCGTCGATTTGGAAGATCGCTGGATTCCTCACCTGTTCAAGCTGCATGCCTGGGAGTTCATCTTCCACGAGCCCTTTGGTGCAGCGATTGCCCAGAGCGATACCCAGTTTTTCGAGCCGGCCTGGAAATCGATTATTTCCAACAAGGGCATCTTGCCGCTGCTATGGGAGTTCAACAAAGGTCACCCGAACCTGCTCGCGGCACACGTGGATACCGACCCGGGCAAAGCGGTGCCCAAAGGTTGGGTGCGCAAACCGTTCTTCTCCCGGGAAGGCGCCAACATCGAGCTGCAAACCGCTGAGGGTCTGATCGTGAAAGAGGACGGTCCCTACACCGACGCGCCATTTATTCTTCAGGAATTCGCCCCGCTGCCGAAGTTTGACGACAGCTTCACGCTGATTGGCTCCTGGGTCATCGGCGATCAGGCGGCCGGTATTGGCGTGCGCGAAGACAACAGTTTGATCACCAAGGATTCGAGCCGGTTCTTGCCGCACTTGATACTCGACTGACCCGTCCATCGCCGATGGGTGGACATAATCAAGATGCCCGCAAGACTTACGGCTGAAATACCGGATAATGGCGGCCATTCGTTTAGCCGTTATTCTGGTAATCCCCCATGGAAATCAAGGTCAACTTTCTCGACAACCTTCGACTTGAAGCCAAGTTCGATGACTTCACGTTGGTGGCCGATCAACCTATCCGCTACAAGGGCGATGGCTCGGCACCGGGTCCGTTCGATTACTTCCTGGCTTCGTCGGCGTTGTGTGCGGCTTATTTCGTGAAGTTGTACTGCGACACGCGCAGTATTCCCACGGATAACATCCGCCTGTCGCAGAACAACATTGTTGATCCGGAAAACCGCTACAACCAGATTTTCAAGATCCAGGTCGAATTGCCGGCGGACATTTCCGACAAGGATCGCCAGGGCATCCTGCGTTCCATCGACCGTTGCACCGTGAAAAAAGTGGTGCAAGCCGGGCCTGAGTTTGTGATCGAGGAAGTCGAAAACCTCGACGCCGATGCCCAGGCGTTGCTGATGCCTGCGTCCCGTTCAGAGACGAGCACATATATCGCCGGCAAGGACCTGCCACTGGAGCAAACCATCGCCAATATGTCGGCCCTTCTGGCGGACCTGGGCATGAAGATTGAAATCGCCTCGTGGCGCAATATCGTGCCCAATGTGTGGTCGCTGCATATCCGCGATGCGCATTCGCCGCTGTGCTTTACCAACGGCAAGGGTGCGACCAAGGAAGGCGCGTTGGCCTCGGCGCTGGGCGAATTCATCGAGCGCCTCAACTGCAACTTCTTCTACAACGATCAGTTCTGGGGCGAAGACATCGCCAACGCAGCGTTTG
The DNA here is from genome assembly GCF_014192635.1 of Pseudomonas sp. Tn43. Lineage (NCBI taxonomy): Bacteria > Pseudomonadati > Pseudomonadota > Gammaproteobacteria > Pseudomonadales > Pseudomonadaceae > Pseudomonas > Pseudomonas sp. Tn43. The sequence goes on along the minus strand of NZ_JACHYG010000018.1, from coordinate 43,304 downwards.
TGCACTACCCGGACGAACGCTGGTTCAAGCCTGGTCGTAAAGATGAGCTACCCACCGAGATTCTCGACGAGTACTGCCTGAAGATTTACAACCGCGACGGCGAGTTGCGTGGCTCCCATCTGATCGATACCAACTCGGGCAATGAAGAACGCGGCATCTGCTCGCTGCCGTACGTGCGCCAGTCGGACGGCGAGGTGGTGTATTTCCCGTCCAACCTGATTGAAAACCTGTTCCTGAGCAACGGCATGAGTGCCGGTAACACCTTGGCCGAAGCCCAGGTGCAGTGCCTGTCGGAGATCTTCGAGCGCGCGGTCAAACGCGAAATCATCGAAGGTGAATTTGCCTTGCCGGATGTGCCGGCCGAGGTGCTGGCGAAGTACCCCGGGATACTGGCCGGGATTCAGGCGCTGGAAGCGCAAGGGTTCCCGGTGCTGGTGAAGGATGCGTCCCTGGGTGGTGAATTCCCGGTGATGTGCGTCACGTTGATGAACCCGCGTACCGGCGGTGTGTTCGCCTCGTTCGGCGCGCATCCGAGCCTGGAAGTGGCGCTGGAACGCAGCCTGACCGAATTGCTGCAGGGCCGCAGCTTCGAAGGCCTCAACGACTTGCCTCAGCCGACGTTTGAAGGGCATGCGGTGACCGAGCCGAATAACTTCGTCGAGCACTTTATCGACTCCAGCGGCGTGGTGTCGTGGCGCTTCTTCAGTGCCAAATCGGATTACGAATTCGTGGAGTGGGACTTCTCCGGCCAGGGTGAAAACTCGAACGCCGAGGAAGCCGCGACCTTGTTCGGCATTCTCGAAGGCATGGGCAAGGAAGTGTACATGGCGGTCTACGAGCATATCGGCGCGAAGGCGTGCCGCATCCTGGTGCCGAACTACTCGGAAATCTATCCCGCAGACGATCTGATCTGGGATAACACCAACAAAGCGCTGTTCTTCCGCACCGACATCCTGAACCTGCATCGCCTGGACGATGAAGAACTGCAAGCGCTGGTTGAGCGCCTGGTGGAAAGCGAGCTGGACGACTACACCGACATCACCACCTTGATCGGCATCGAATTTGACGACAATACCGCGTGGGGTCAGCTGACGATCCTGGAGCTGAAGCTGCTGATTTATCTCGCCTTGCAGCGATTCGAAGAGGCGAAAGAAGCGGTGGAAATGTTCCTGCAGTACAACGACAACACGGTCGAGCGTGGCTTGTTCTACCAAGCCGTCAATGTGGTGCTGGAGATGAAGCTGGACGAGGACCTGGAACTGGAAGACTACGAGGCCAATTTCCGCCGGATGTTTGGCAACGAGCGTACAGATGCAGCGATCGGATCGGTAGACGGCAGCGTGCGCTTCCATGGCTTGACGCCGACCAGCATGAAACTGGAGGGGCTCGACAGGCACCTGCGGTTGATCGACAGCTACAAGAAACTGCACTCGGCACGGGCCAATGTGACCCCTTTATTCAGTTAAACAACGCCCACAAAAAAGCGAAGCCAGATCACTGGCTTCGCTTTTTTTATTGTTTACTGTTTTTTAGAACGGGATATCGTCATCAAAGCTGTCGAAATCCGGAGCCGGCTGCGGTGCGGCCTGCTGCTGTGGAGCCGGGCGCGACTGTTGCGGTGCCGACTGCGGACGCGGAGCCTGTTGGCGTGGAGCCGGGGCGGACTGCTGGTAGTTATTGCCCCCGCCTTGTTGGTCGCCCTGCTGTGGACGGCCGCCCAGCAATTGCATGGTGCCTTGCATGTCGACCACGATTTCAGTGGTGTAACGCTTGATACCGTCTTTTTCCCACTCGCGGGTCTGCAGCTTGCCTTCGATATACACCTGCGAACCTTTGCGCAGGTATTCGCCGGCAATTTCGGCAACCTTGCCGAACATCGAAACACGGTGCCATTCGGTCTTCTCGACCTTTTGACCGGTTTGCTTGTCGGTCCACTGTTCGCTGGTCGCCAGACTCAGGTTGGTCACGGCGTTACCGTTAGGCAAGTAGCGAACTTCGGGATCCTGGCCGCAAGTGCCGACCAATATGACTTTGTTAACCCCACGGGCCATAACGTTCTCCTAGGCTACGCACGCTGCCCCGGCCGGGTTGTTCACCAGGCGCTCAAGGGTGGTGCGATCCAATAGTTCTGTATCCAGTTTGATGTAAATCGCCGCTTCGTCTTCGACGATCACTGCATCTGTTACCCCTACGACGGCCTTCAGGCGCTCGACCAGACCCGCTTCGCGGATCGCCTCGGGCGACAACGGCAAGCGCAGGCTCGTGACGTAAGGTGGTTCGCGCATGGTAACAGCAAAGGCCAGCCAGAGGGCAGCCAGGCCGGCGCATCCGAGGAAGACAACCGACAAACCGCCGTGCTGGAACATCCAGCCGCCGAGGATTCCGCCCAGTGCCGAACCGAGGAACTGACTGGTGGAATAAACCCCCATTGCCGTGCCTTTGCCGCCTGCCGGTGAAACCTTGCTGATCAGCGAGGGCAAGGAGGCTTCCAGCAGATTGAACGCGGTGAAGAAGACCACCGTACCCATCACCAGCGCCCGCAAGCTATCGCCAAACTGCCAGAAGAATAGCTCAGTGAGCATCAGCGTCACGATGGCGCCGAGCAAAACTCGTTTCATTTTGCGTCGCTTCTCGCCGTAGATAATGAACGGGATCATGGCGAAAAAGGAAATCAGCAGCGCGGTCAGGTACACCCACCAATGCTGCTCTTTGGGCAGCCCGGCTTTTTCGACCAGGGCCAGGGGCAATGCCACGAAGCTCGACATCAACATCGCGTGCAACACAAAAATACCCAGGTCCAGGCGCAGCAGGTCCGGATGTTTGAGGGTCGGTATCAGCGCCTGGCGCGCGACGCCTGATTCACGATGCTGCAACGGCCCGGTTGCGTGCGGCACCATGAACATCACGATGACAATACCGACCAGCGCCATCCCGCCGGTGGCGAAGAACAACCCGGACAGGCCAAAGGCACGGGTCAACAATGGCCCTGCAACCATGGCGACAGCGAACGACAGACCAATCGTCATGCCGATCATGGCCATGGCTTTGGTCCGATGCTGTTCCCGGGTCAGGTCTGACAGCAACGCCATCACCGCCGCAGAAATCGCCCCGGCACCTTGCAGGATGCGTCCGGCGATGACACCCCAGATCGAATCGGCATTGGCCGCCAGCACACTCCCCAAGGCAAAGATGATCAGCCCCAGGTAAATCACCGGACGGCGACCAATGCGGTCGGAAATGAAACCAAATGGAATCTGGAATAACGCCTGGGTCAGACCGTAAGCGCCAATCGCCAGCCCGATCAGGGCCGGGGTCGCTCCCGCCAGGTCCATCCCATAGGTCGCCAGAACCGGCAACACCATGAACATGCCAAGCATACGGAAGGCGAACACCAGGGCCAGACCGCTTGCTGCGCGGGTCTCACTGCCACTCATGCGTTCGCTGTGGGGATCGTGCATGGAAAAACCTCATGTGAACCGGCGGCGATTCTACCAGTCCCATCGATTGACGGGGTATATCGCGTCGCTATGACGCGTGCAGATGACACAGTCTTCATCCAAGGCCGCGCGCCCCGCATTCGATAGTGTGCATCCATCCAGTATTTGGCCGTATACTCCTACGTTTTCGACGCCCGCCGAGCGAGGCCACTTTGGACAAGATCCTGATTCGTGGGGCCCGAACCCACAACCTGAAGAACATCGACCTGACCCTGCCACGGGACAAACTGATCGTTATCACCGGCCTGTCCGGCTCTGGCAAGTCGTCCCTGGCCTTCGACACGCTGTACGCCGAAGGCCAGCGCCGTTATGTCGAATCGCTGTCGGCTTACGCCCGGCAATTCCTGTCGATGATGGAAAAACCTGACGTCGACACCATTGAAGGTCTGTCGCCAGCGATCTCCATCGAACAGAAGTCGACCTCGCACAACCCGCGCTCGACGGTTGGCACCATTACCGAAATCTACGACTACCTGCGCCTGCTCTACGCTCGCGTTGGTATTCCGCGCTGCCCGGATCACGACATTGCGCTGGAAGCCCAGACCGTCAGCCAGATGGTCGACCTGGTGCTGGCACAACCGGAGGGCAGCAAACTGATGCTGCTGGCCCCGGTGATCCGCGAGCGCAAAGGCGAACATCTTTCGGTCTTCGAAGAACTGCGCGCCCAGGGTTTTGTGCGGGCCCGGGTCAACGGCAGGCTTTGTGAACTGGACGAGTTGCCGAAGCTGGATAAGCAGAAAAAACACTCGATCGATGTTGTGGTTGACCGCTTCAAGGTCCGGGCCGATCTGCAACAGCGCCTGGCCGAATCGTTCGAGACCGCGCTGAAACTGGCGGACGGTATTGCGCTGGTGGCGCCAATGGACGACGAGCCCGGCGAAGAAATCATCTTCTCCGCGCGCTTCGCCTGCCCGATCTGCGGCCACGCCATCAGCGAGCTGGAACCCAAGCTGTTTTCCTTCAACAACCCGGCCGGCGCCTGCCCGACTTGCGATGGCCTGGGGGTTAAACAGTTCTTCGACACCAAACGACTGGTGAATGGTGAACTGACCCTGGCCGAAGGTGCGATTCGCGGCTGGGACCGGCGCAACGTCTATTACTTCCAGATGCTCGGCTCGCTGGCCTCGCACTATAAGTTCAGCCTTGAAGTGCCGTTCAACGACCTGCCGGCCGATCAGCAGAAGTTCATCCTGCATGGCAGTGGCTCGCAGAACGTCGACTTCAAATACCTGAACGACCGTGGTGACATCGTCAAACGTTCGCACCCGTTCGAAGGCATCGTGCCGAACCTGGAACGCCGCTACCGCGAAACCGAATCGGCTTCGGTCCGTGAAGAACTGGCCAAATTCCTTAGCACCCAGCCCTGCCCGGATTGCCGCGGCACCCGTCTGCGTCGCGAGGCGCGGCACGTATGGGTTGGCGAGAAGACTTTACCGGCGGTAACCAATCTGCCAATTGGCGACGCCTGTGAATATTTCGGCATACTGAAACTGACCGGTCGCCGTGGCGAGATCGCCGACAAGATTCTCAAGGAAATCCGCGAGCGTTTGCAGTTCCTGGTCAACGTTGGCCTGGACTATCTGTCACTGGATCGCAGTGCCGACACACTATCCGGCGGTGAGGCCCAGCGTATCCGCCTTGCCAGCCAGATCGGCGCCGGCCTGGTGGGGGTTCTGTACATCCTCGATGAGCCGTCGATTGGTCTGCATCAACGGGACAACGATCGGTTGTTGGGCACCCTCAAACACCTGAGGGACATCGGCAACACCGTGATCGTGGTCGAGCACGACGAAGACGCGATTCGTCTGGCCGACTATGTGGTGGATATCGGCCCGGGCGCGGGTGTACACGGTGGGCATATCGTCGCCGAAGGTACGCCGGCCGAGGTCATGGCTCACCCTGATTCACTGACCGGTAAGTACTTGTCGGGGCGGGTGAAGATCGCAGTGCCAGCCAAACGCACGCCACGTAACAAGAAGTTGTCGCTGGCCCTCAAGGGCGCTCGCGGCAACAATTTACGCAATGTCGATCTGGAGATTCCGATCGGCCTGTTGACCTGCGTGACGGGTGTTTCCGGTTCAGGCAAGTCAACGCTGATCAACAACACACTGTTTCCTTTGAGCGCTACCGCACTCAATGGGGCAACGACGCTGGAAGCGGCTGCTCACGACAGCATTAAAGGCCTGGAACATCTGGACAAGGTTGTGGACATCGACCAGAGCCCGATCGGTCGCACACCGCGCTCCAACCCCGCGACCTATACCGGGCTGTTCACGCCGATTCGCGAGTTGTTCGCCGGCGTGCCGGAATCCCGCTCCCGCGGTTACGGACCGGGGCGTTTCTCTTTCAACGTGAAGGGTGGTCGTTGCGAAGCCTGTCAGGGCGATGGCCTGATCAAGGTGGAAATGCACTTCCTGCCGGACATCTATGTCCCATGCGACGTCTGCAAAAGCAAGCGCTACAACCGCGAGACGCTGGAGATCAAGTACAAAGGCAAGAGCATCCACGAAACCCTCGAGATGACGATCGAGGAAGCACGAGTGTTCTTCGACGCCGTTCCAGCTTTGGCGCGCAAGCTTCAGACGCTGATGGACGTAGGCCTTTCGTACATCAAGCTGGGGCAATCGGCGACGACATTGTCCGGCGGTGAAGCCCAGCGGGTAAAACTGTCTCGTGAGTTGTCCAAGCGTGATACCGGCAAGACGCTGTACATCCTCGATGAGCCGACCACCGGCCTGCACTTTGCGGATATCCAGCAACTGCTCGACGTACTGCACCGGCTGCGCGATCACGGTAATACCGTGGTAGTGATCGAACACAACCTGGACGTGATCAAGACTGCCGACTGGTTGGTGGACCTGGGGCCGGAAGGGGGTTCCAAGGGCGGGCAGATCATTGCCGTCGGTACGCCAGAGGAAGTGTCCGAAATGAAGCAGTCTCACACCGGTTTCTATCTAAAACCGCTGTTGGAGCGTGATCGGGCCTGAATCCGGAGCTAACAAAAAAGCCCCTGTCATTGCTCAGTGACAGGGGCTTTTTGTATCGGTGCAATCAGGCGTGTGATTGCAGGTAGTTCTCCAGACCGATCAACTTGATCAGGCCCATTTGCTTTTCAAGCCAGTAGGTGTGGTCTTCTTCGGTGTCATGCAGCTGAACCCGCAGCATCTCACGGCTGACGTAGTCCTTATGCTGCTCGCAGAGCTCAATGCCCTTGCAGAGCGCGGCGCGTACTTTGTATTCCAGGCGCAGGTCAGCGGCGAGCATGTCCGGCACAGTGGTGCCAACATCAAGGTCGTCCGGTCGCATGCGAGGCGTGCCTTCGAGCATCAGAATTCGACGCATCAGGGCATCAGCATGCCCGGCTTCTTCTTCCATCTCGTGGTTGATACGTTCGTAGAGCTTGGTGAAACCCCAGTCCTCATACATCCGCGAATGGACGAAATATTGATCACGGGCTGCCAGTTCGCCTGTCAGCAACGTGTTGAGGTAATCGATTACGTCTGGGTGACCTTGCATCGCCCTACATCTCCCTGCTTGAAAGTCTGTAGTTTGAACCAACCTGATCGGAAGGTCACTCGCCCGACGCTATAAAAGCGAAGATATTCTTAGAAAAGCAGCTTAAATAACGCAAAAAACCGCCCAAATGAGGGCGGTTCTGCTTATCGTTTAGACTTAGTTAAGCTGTACGTTAAGTGCCTTTGCGATTGCTTCTCCATACGCTGGGTCAGCCTTGAAGAAATGCTGCAGTTGACGATCGACCACATCGCTGGAAACGCCTGCCATTGCACCAGCAATATTGTCGGTCAGCAGTTGTTTCTGCTCTTCGCTCATCAAACGGAACAATGCACCGGCGTGACTGTAGTAGTCAGTGTCTTCGCGATGATCGTAACGACCAGCCGCGCCACTCAAGGCCAAAGCAGGTTCCGCGTAGCGCGGCGCCTGTTTCGGTGATTCTACGTAACTGTTCGGCTCGTAATTCGGTGTTGCGCCCCCATTGGCGCCAAACGCCATGGAGCCGTCACGCTGGTAAGTGTTGACCGGGCTGCGAGGCGCATTCACCGGCAGTTGCTGGTGATTGGTGCCAACACGGTAGCGGTGAGCATCAGCGTAGGCAAACACGCGACCTTGCAACATGCGGTCAGGCGACAGACCGACACCCGGAACCATATTGCTCGGACCGAACGCCGCCTGCTCGACTTCCGCGAAGTAGTTCAGCGGATTGCGGTTCAGCTCAAGCTCACCCACCTCGATCAATGGAAACTCTTTCTGCGACCAGGTCTTGGTCACGTCGAACGGGTTCTCATAGTGAGCCTCGGCTTGGGCCTCGGTCATGATCTGGATATTGACACTCCATTTCGGGAAATTGCCGCGCTCAATGGCGTCGAACAGGTCACGTTGCGCGTAATCCGGATCGGTACCCGCCAGGCGTGCGGCTTCTGCCGGAGCGAGGTTCTTGATCCCCTGCCTGGTTTTGTAGTGCCACTTCACCCAGTGACGCTCGCCGCTGGCGTTGATCAGGCTGTAGGTGTGGCTGCCGAAGCCATGCATGTGGCGATAGCCGTCAGGGATACCGCGGTCCGAGAACAAAATGGTGATCTGGTGCAACGCCTCAGGCGAGTGCGACCAGAAATCCCACATCATCTGCGCGCTTTTCAGATTGCTTTGCGGCAGGCGTTTCTGGGTATGGATGAAGTCAGGGAATTTCAGCGGATCACGAATGAAGAACACCGGTGTGTTGTTCCCCACGATGTCCCAGTTGCCTTCTTCTGTGTAGAACTTCAGGGCAAAACCGCGTGGATCACGCTCGGTGTCGGCCGAACCGCGCTCGCCACCTACAGTGGAGAATCGCAAGAAAGTCGGAGTTTGTTTGCCGACGGACTCAAACAGCTTGGCACTGGTGTACTGAGTGATATCGCGAGTCACGGTGAACGTACCGTAAGCACCCGAACCTTTGGCGTGTACACGACGCTCAGGAATATTTTCACGATTGAAGTGTGCAAGCTTCTCGATCAGGTGGAAATCGTCGAGCAGCAAAGGGCCACGTGGGCCGGCGGAGCGGGAATTCTGGTTGTCGGCGACAGGAGCGCCACTGGCGGTCGTAAGCGTTTTGTTTTGGCTCATGCGATCTCGTCCTCTGTCAATTTTTTGAGCTGCCGGTTAATCGGCTTGGGAGGGAGTATTGATCATCGATATGGCACCTACAAATTCATTAATTTGCAGACATCAATAGAAAAATACTACCAACTATCCTTCTCATATATTGAAGGCATGAACTGCCAGGAAGCTTGTACAAATAGCGCGTTTTCTTGCACGCACAAAAAACCGGGCACTAGGCCCGGTTTTTTGTTTCAGACTGACGTCTTACTCAGCGGATACAGCTTCACCGCCGACAGGACGATCAACCAACTCGACGTACGCCATAGGCGCGTTGTCGCCAGCGCGGAAGCCGCACTTGAGGATGCGCAGGTAGCCACCCTCACGGGTAGCGTAACGCTTGCCCAGGTCGTTGAAGAGCTTACCAACGATAGCTTTCGAACGAGTACGGTCGAAAGCCAGACGGCGGTTAGCCAGACTGTCTGTCTTGGCCAAAGTGATCAGCGGCTCAGCAACGCGACGCAGTTCTTTGGCTTTTGGCAGTGTAGTTTTGATCAGCTCGTGCTCGAACAGCGACACCGCCATGTTTTGAAACATGGCCTTGCGGTGCGAGCTGGTGCGGCTCAGGTGACGACCACTTTTACGATGACGCATGGTTCATTCCTTACCAAACACAACGTTCGGTGATTACGACGATCAGGCAGTCGCCTTGTCGTCCTTCTTAAGACTTGCAGGCGGCCAGTTGTCGAGGCGCATGCCGAGGGACAGACCGCGGGAGGCCAGAACGTCCTTGATTTCAGTCAAGGATTTCTTGCCAAGGTTCGGAGTCTTCAACAGCTCTACTTCGGTGCGCTGAATCAGGTCGCCGATGTAGTAGATGTTTTCCGCCTTAAGGCAGTTAGCCGAACGTACAGTCAGTTCCAGATCGTCAACCGGGCGAAGCAGGATCGGATCGATCTCGTCTTCCTGCTCGACAACCACTGGCTCACTGTCACCTTTGAGATCGACGAACGCAGCCAACTGCTGTTGCAGGATGGTTGCAGCACGGCGAATAGCTTCTTCAGGATCCAGGGTACCGTTGGTTTCCAGATCAATAACCAGCTTGTCCAGGTTAGTACGCTGTTCGACACGGGCGTTTTCCACCACGTAAGCGATACGGCGAACCGGGCTGAACGAAGAGTCAAGCTGCAAGCGACCGATGCTGCGGCTTTCGTCTTCATCGCTCTGACGCGAGTCTGCCGGTTCATAACCACGACCACGAGCTACGGTGAGCTTCATGTTCAGGGCGCCATTAGACGCCAGGTTAGCGATTACGTGATCGGGGTTAACGATCTCGACATCATGATCCAGCTGAATATCGGCAGCGGTAACCACCCCCGAACCCTTCTTCGACAAGGTCAGCGTAACTTCGTCTCGACCGTGCAGCTTGATAGCCAGACCTTTAAGGTTCAACAGGATTTCAATTACGTCTTCCTGTACACCTTCGATGGCGCTGTACTCATGGAGCACACCGTCAATCTCGGCCTCGACTACTGCACAGCCGGGCATTGAGGACAACAGGATGCGGCGCAGCGCGTTGCCCAGGGTGTGGCCGAAACCACGCTCGAGAGGCTCGAGAGTGATCTTGGCGCGGGTTGGACTGACAACCTGCACATCAATATGGCGGGGTGTCAGGAACTCATTTACCGAAATCTGCATGGATGCACCTATTTTCTAGCCCTTACTTGGAGTAGAGCTCGACAATCAGGCTTTCGTTGATGTCGGCGGACAGATCACTGCGAGCAGGAACGTTCTTGAAAACGCCCGACTTCTTCTCAGTGTCTACTTCTACCCATTCTACGCGGCCACGTTGGGCACACAGATCGAGAGCTTGGACAATGCGAAGTTGGTTCTTTGCTTTCTCGCGAACTGCGACCACGTCACCAGCACGAACCTGGTAAGACGGAACGTTTACGGTCTGACCGTTAACGCTGATCGACTTGTGCGATACCAGCTGACGGGATTCGGCACGAGTAGAGCCAAAACCCATACGGTATACAACGTTGTCCAGACGGCATTCGAGCAGTTGCAACAGGTTTTCGCCGGTTGCGCCTTTCTTGCCAGCTGCTTCTTTGTAGTAGCCGCTGAATTGACGCTCGAGAACGCCGTAGATACGACGGACCTTCTGCTTTTCACGCAGTTGGGTGCCGTAATCGGACTGGCGACCGCGGCGTTGGCCGTGGATACCAGGTGCTGCTTCAATGTTGCACTTCGATTCGATCGCGCGCACGCCGCTCTTCAGAAAGAGATCGGTGCCTTCGCGACGAGCGAGTTTGCATTTTGGACCAATGTAACGAGCCATTCTTTACAATCTCCTGGATTACACGCGGCGCTTCTTCGGCGGACGGCACCCGTTGTGCGGGATTGGCGTCACGTCGGTGATGCTGGCGATCTTGTAGCCACAGCCGTTCAAAGCGCGGACTGCGGATTCACGACCTGGGCCTGGACCTTTGACGTTAACGTCGAGGTTTTTCAGGCCGTATTCCAGCGCAGCTTGACCAGCACGTTCAGCAGCTACCTGAGCAGCGAACGGGGTGGACTTGCGGGAACCGCGGAAACCCGAACCACCGGAGGTAGCCCAGGAAAGAGCGTTGCCTTGACGGTCGGTGATGGTCACGATTGTGTTGTTAAAAGAAGCATGGATGTGGGCGATGCCATCAACCACTGTCTTTTTAACTTTTTTACGAGGACGAGCAGCAGGTTTAGCCATGATTAATTTCCTGTCGATTCGCTGGGGCGATTACTTGCGGATCGGCTTACGCGGACCTTTACGGGTACGCGCGTTAGTCTTGGTACGCTGACCGCGCACTGGAAGACCACGACGATGACGCAGACCGCGATAGCAACCGAGGTCCATCAAACGCTTGATTTTCATGTTGATTTCGCGACGCAGGTCACCTTCAGTGGTGAACTTCGCCACTTCGCCACGCAGCTGTTCAATCTGCTCGTCGCTCAGATCTTTGATCTTTGCGGCTGGGTTTACCCCAGTCACTGCACAAATTTTCTGTGCAGTAGTGCGACCAACACCATAGATGTAGGTCAGCGAGATAACAGTATGCTTGTTATCTGGAATGTTAACGCCTGCAATACGGGCCATTCAGTGGGACTCCAATTGACAGCTACCTACGCCCCGGAAGCCAAGAAATAGGGCGCGAGATAATATCGCTGTAATAACAAATAATCAACCCGGCAGCGCACTAGCTGCCGGGCTTGAAGCACAATCACACTCAGCCTTGGCGCTGTTTGTGACGCGGTTCCGCGCTGCAAATTACTCGAACAACACCTTCGCGGCGAATAATCTTGCAGTTACGGCACAGCTTTTTCACCGATGCACGAACTTTCATCACCAACTCCTCGAACCTTATGGGTACTCAGCGCAACATGCCGCTGCCGTAACCCTTCAGGTTGGCTTTCTTCATCAGGGATTCGTACTGGTGCGAAACGAGGTGCGATTGTACTTGGGACATGAAGTCCATCACAACCACGACGACGATCAGCAACGAGGTCCCGCCAAGGTAGAACGGAACGTTTGCCGCAACCACCAGGAACTGGGGCAACAGACACACGGCCGTCATATATAGAGCACCGAACAGGGTCAAACGAGTCAGAACGCCATCAATATAGCGCGCAGACTGCTCACCTGGACGAATGCCCGGAATAAAGGCACCGGACTTCTTCAGGTTTTCCGCTACGTCTTTCGGATTGAACATCAACGCCGTATAGAAGAAGCAGAAGAAAATAATCCCTGCACTAAACAGCAGAATATTCAACGGCTGACCAGGAGCGATCGACTGCGAGATGTCCTGCAGCCAGCCCATACCTTCAGACTGACCGAACCAGGTACCCAACGAAGCCGGGAACAGCAAAATGCTGCTCGCGAAAATGGCCGGAATAACACCGGCCATGTTCACCTTCAGCGGCAAGTGGCTAGTCTGCGCAGCAAAGACCTTGCGGCCCTGCTGGCGCTTGGCGTAATGAACAGCAATGCGACGCTGACCACGCTCAATGAACACCACGAAACCGATAATCGCTACTGCCAGCAAACCGATGGCAACCAGGGCAAAAATGTTTATATCACCCTGACGCGCAGACTCGAAAGACTGCCCGATCGCTCTCGGAAGACCGGCGACGATACCTGCGAAAATCAACATCGAGATACCGTTGCCAACACCACGCTCAGTAATCTGCTCACCCAGCCACATCATGAACATCGCACCAGCCACAAACGTGGATACCGCGACGAAATGGAAGCCAAAGTCACCAGTGAACGCAACGCCCTGCCCTGCCAGACCAATGGACATGCCAATTGCCTGGACGAGAGCGAGGACGACAGTGCCGTAGCGGGTGTACTGAGCGATCTTGCGACGCCCAGCTTCACCTTCCTTCTTCAACTGCTCCAACTGCGGACTGACGGCGGTCATCAGTTGCATGATGATCGACGCCGAAATATACGGCATGATCCCCAGTGCAAAGATGCTCATCCGTTCCAGCGCACCGCCGGAAAACATGTTGAACAAGCTAAGAATGGTCCCCTCATTCTGTCGAAACAGGTCCGCGAGTCGGTCCGGGTTGATACCTGGAACCGGGATGTGTGCGCCTATTCGGTAGACGATAATCGCCAAGAATAGAAAACGCAGACGAGCCCAGAGTTCAGACATACCGCCTTTGCCGAGCGCAGAGAGAGCACCTTGCTTAGCCATTTATTCCTCGAACTTGCCGCCAGCTGCTTCGATAGCCGCACGCGCACCTTTGGTGGCGCCGATTCCCTTTCCGATGGTGACAGCGCGAGCAACTTCGCCGGACAGCATGATTTTCACACGCTGTACGTTGACGTTGATCACGTTGGCATCTTTCAGGGACTGCACGGTGACGATGTCGCCTTCCACTTTAGCCAGCTCGGACAGACGCACTTCTGCGCGATCCATGGCCTTCAGGGAAACGAAACCGAACTTCGGCAGGCGACGATGCAGCGGCTGTTGACCGCCTTCAAAGCCTGGAGCAATGGTGCCACCGGAGCGGGAGGTTTGACCTTTGTGGCCACGGCCACCGGTCTTGCCCAAACCACTACCGATACCACGGCCCGGACGATGCTTTTCGCGACGGGAACCCGGCGCTGGACTCAGATCATTGAGTTTCATCGATTAACCCTCGACACGCAGCATGTAGTAAGCCTTGTTGATCATCCCGCGATTCTCGGGAGTATCAAGTACTTCTACAGTGTGACCGATGCGACGCAGACCCAGACCCTTAACGCACAGTTTGTGGTTAGGGATGCGGCCGGTCATGCTTTTGATCAGCGTAACTTTAACGGTAGCCATGATCAGAAGATCTCCTTGACGCTTTTGCCACGCTTGGCGGCAATGGATTCAGGAGACTGCATAGCTTTCAAACCTTTGAAAGTGGCGTGAACCACGTTTACCGGGTTAGTCGAGCCGTAGCACTTGGCCAGAACGTTCTGAACGCCAGCAACTTCGAGGACAGCACGCATAGCGCCGCCAGCGATGATACCGGTACCTTCAGAAGCAGGCTGCATGTACACCTTCGAAGCGCCATGGGCGGACTTCATTGCGTACTGCAGAGTGGTGCCGTTCAGATCAACTTGGATCATGTTGCGGCGAGCAGCTTCCATTGCCTTCTGGATCGCAGCAGGCACTTCACGCGACTTGCCACGGCCGAAGCCAACACGCCCTTTACCATCACCAACCACGGTCAACGCGGTGAAAGTGAAGATACGGCCGCCTTTAACGGTTTTGGCTACGCGGTTAACTTGAACCAGCTTCTCGATGTAGCCTTCGTCGCGCTTTTGGTCGTTATTTGACATAACTTAGAACTCCAGCCCAGCTTCACGAGCAGCATCAGCCAGCGCCTTGACGCGGCCGTGGTACTTGAAGCCAGAGCGGTCGAAAGCCACCTGCGAGACGCCAGCGGCTTTAGCACGCGTAGCGACCAGCTGGCCAACCTTAGTGGCCGCGTCGATGTTGCCAGTGGCGCCATCACGCAGTTCTTTATCCAAAGTCGAGGCACTTGCCAGGACTTTGTTGCCGTCGGCCGAAATGACCTGGGCGTAGATGTGCTGCGACGAGCGGAACACGCAGAGACGCACGACTTCGAGTTCGTGCATTTTCAGGCGTGCTTTGCGAGCGCGACGCAGTCGAGTAACTTTTTTGTCGGTCATTTGCTATGCCCTACTTCTTCTTGGCTTCTTTACGACGGACGACTTCGTCCGCGTAGCGCACACCTTTGCCTTTGTACGGCTCTGGTGGACGGAAGTCGCGGATCTCGGCGGCCACTTGACCTACCAGCTGCTTATCGATGCCCTTGATCAGGATATCGGTCTGGCTAGGAGTCTCAGCGGTGATGCCTTCCGGCAGTTCATAATCCACTGGGTGCGAGAAGCCAAGAGCCAGGTTCAGCACTGTGCCTTTTGCTTGCGCTTTGTAACCAACACCGACCAGCTGGAGCTTGCGCTCGAAGCCTTGGCTTACGCCTTGGACCATGTTGTTAACCAACGCACGAGTGGTACCAGCCATTGCGCGAGTTTGTTGATCGCCATTGCGAGCAGCGAAACGCAGCTCACCAGCTTCTTCAACGATCTCAACGGACGAATGGATGTTCAGTTCGAGAGTGCCCTTGGCACCCTTCACCGAAAGCTGTTGGCCTGCGAATTTGACTTCGACACCGGCTGGCAGCTTAACGGGGTTCTTAGCGACGCGTGACATGCTTATCCCCCCTTAGAACACAGTGCAAAGAACTTCGCCGCCGACACCGGCAGCGCGCGCAGCACGATCCGTCATCACACCCTTGTTGGTGGAGACGATAGACACACCGAGACCGCCACGAACTTTTGGCAGATCATCGACGGACTTGTACTGACGCAGGCCTGGACGGCTAACGCGCTTCACTTCCTCGATGACCGGACGGCCTTCGAAGTACTTCAGCTCGATGGACAGCAGTGGCTTGATTTCGCTGCTGATCTGATAATCCGCAATGTAACCTTCGTCCTTCAGGACTTTGGCAACAGCTACCTTCAAAGTAGAAGATGGCATGCTTACGACGGACTTTTCAGCCATCTGGGCATTACGGATTCGAGTTAGCATGTCCGCTAACGGGTCCTGCATACTCATGGGCTAGACGCTCCTAATACACAAAAAATTAGCCTTGCGGCTACTACGTGTCGCCGAGTACATCCGCGCAAAAAAAGCACGGGCTCAGGCGAGCCGGGTATTCTAGACACACCCCACAAATGAATCAAGCCCCAATAGGGGCTTGATTCAAGTTCAAGGTCACCGATGGTCAGGATCTTGCGACCCCGAACACCGAGACTTTGACAGTGCTTACCAGCTGGCTTTAACCAGACCAGGCACGTCACCACGCATCGCAGCTTCACGCAGCTTGTTACGGCCGAGGCCGAACTTGCGGTAAACGCCGTGTGGACGACCGGTCAAGCGGCAGCGGTTACGCATGCGCGAAGCGCTTGCGTCACGTGGCTGCTTCTGCAGAGCTACTGTAGCTTCCCAACGTGCTTCTGGACTTGCGTTCAGATCAACGATGATAGCTTTCAGTGCTGCACGCTTCTTGGCGTACTTGGCAACCGTGAGCTGACGCTTCAGCTCGCGGTTTTTCATGCTCATCTTGGCCATTTTCCTACTCCAATCAGTTGCGGAACGGGAATTTGAAAGCGCGCAACAGAGCGCGACCTTCATCATCGTTCTTGGCAGTGGTGGTCAGGGTAATGTCCAGACCGCGGAGAGCATCGATCTTGTCGTAGTCGATTTCCGGGAAGATGATCTGCTCTTTAACGCCCATGCTGTAGTTACCACGACCATCGAAGGACTTGGCATTCAGGCCGCGGAAGTCGCGAACCCGAGGCAGGGAGATCGACAGCAGACGATCCAGGAACTCATACATACGCTCACGGCGCAGAGTCACTTTGACGCCAATCGGCCAACCTTCACGGACTTTAAAGCCAGCGATGGATTTCCGAGCGTAAGTCACAACGACTTTCTGACCGGTGATCTTTTCCAGGTCGGCAACAGCGTGCTCGATGACTTTTTTGTCACCGACCGCTTCGCCCAGACCCATGTTCAGGGTGATTTTTGTAACGCGTGGAACTTCCATCACGTTCGAAAGCTTAAGTTCTTCCTTAAGCTTCGGTGCGATTTCCTTCCAGTAAATCTCTTTTAGTCGTGCCATGGTCTTCTACCTAGCAGTGTTCAAGCATCAACCGCTTTTTGGGTCGACTTGAAGACACGAATTTTCTTGCCGTCTTCTACTTTAAAACCAACGCGATCAGCCTTGTTGGTTTCGCCGTTGAAAATGGCAACGTTGGAAGCGTGCAGTGGCGCTTCTTTCTCGACGATACCGCCTTGTACGCCCGACATCGGGTTAGGCTTGGTATGACGCTTGACCAGGTTCAGACCACCAACAACCAGACGGTTGTCAGCGAGAACCTTAAGCACCTTACCGCGCTTACCTTTGTCTTTGCCGGCGATCACGATGATCTCGTCGTCACGACGAATCTTTTGCATGTCGGATCTCCTTACAGCACTTCTGGGGCGAGCGAGACGATCTTCATGAACTTCTCAGTACGAAGTTCACGGGTCACTGGCCCAAAGATACGGGTGCCGATCGGCTCTTGCTTGTTGTTCAGAAGAACAGCAGCGTTGCCATCAAAGCGGATAATGGAGCCATCAGCACGGCGAACACCGTGACGAGTGCGGACCACAACAGCAGTCATCACTTGGCCTTTTTTCACCTTACCGCGAGGAATTGCTTCCTTCACGGTAACTTTGATGATGTCACCGATACCAGCGTAACGACGATGGGAGCCACCCAGCACCTTGATGCACATAACACGGCGAGCGCCGCTGTTATCGGCCACATCGAGCATGGATTGAGTCTGAATCATATAATTTCTCCGACCCCTAGTCCTTAGACTTCCACAGCGCGTTCGAGAACATCAACCAGCGCCCAAGACTTGGTCTTGGCCAAAGGACGAGTTTCACGAATAGTGACTTTGTCGCCGATGTGGCACTGATTGGTTTCGTCGTGCGCGTGCAGCTTAGTCGAACGCTTAACGTATTTACCGTAGATCGGGTGCTTAACGCGACGCTCGATCAGAACGGTGATGGTTTTGTCCATCTTGTCGCTGACAACACGGCCAGTCAGCGTACGGACAGTTTTTTCGGCTTCAGCCATGATTACTTACCTGCCTGCTGGTTGAGCACAGTCTTCACGCGAGCGATGTCACGCTTAACTTGCGAGAGCAGATGAGACTGCCCCAACTGGCCAGTTGCTTTCTGCATACGCAGATTGAACTGGTCGCGCAGCAAGCCGAGCAGTTGCTCGTTCAGCTGCTGTGCGGATTTTTCACGAAGTTCATTCGCTTTCATCACATCACCGTCCGTTTAACAAAGGCGGTGGCGAGCGGCAGCTTTGCAGCAGCCAGGGCAAAAGCCTCACGCGCCAGCTCTTCAGAAACACCCTCGATTTCATACAGGACTTTGCCTGGCTGAATCTGGGCAACCCAGTACTCCACACTACCCTTACCTTTACCCATCCGAACTTCGAGTGGCTTTTTGGAAATAGGCTTGTCCGGGAATACACGGATCCAGATCTTGCCGCCACGTTTAACGTGACGGGTCAGAGCACGACGCGCTGACTCGATCTGACGAGCGGTGAGACGACCACGAGCTACAGACTTCAGCGCGAACTCGCCGAAGCTGACTTTGCTACCGCGCTGAGCCAGACCACGGTTGTGGCCTGTCATCTGCTTGCGGAACTTCGTACGCTTTGGTTGCAACATTTGGCGTACCCCTTACTTAGCAGCTTTTTTACGAGGCGCTGGTGCTTGTGGTTTCAGTTCTTCTTGGCGACCACCAATTACTTCGCCTTTGAAGATCCAAACCTTTACACCGATCACACCATAAGTGGTGTGAGCTTCGTAGTTGGCATAGTCGATGTCGGCACGCAGGGTGTGCAGTGGCACACGACCTTCGCGATACCATTCAGTACGTGCGATTTCAGCACCGCCGAGACGACCGCTCACTTGGATTTTGATGCCTTTGGCACCAATGCGCATGGCGTTCTGAACAGCGCGCTTCATAGCGCGACGGAACATTACGCGACGCTCCAGCTGCTGAGCTACGCTCTGCGCAACCAGCATACCGTCGAGCTCCGGCTTACGGATCTCTTCGATATTGATGTGCACAGGCACACCCATTTGCTTGGTCAGGTCCTGACGCAGCTTCTCAACATCTTCACCTTTCTTCCCGATAACGATACCTGGACGAGCGGTGTGGATGGTGATGCGTGCAGTCTGAGCCGGACGATGGATATCGATACGGCTTACGGACGCGCTTTTTAGTTTGTCTTGGAGATATTCACGCACCTTCAGATCAGCGAACAAATAGTCCGCATAAGTCCGACCGTCTGCGTACCAGACGGAGGTGTGCTCCTTGACGATTCCCAGGCGAATGCCAATGGGATGTACTTTCTGACCCATCTCTTCGACTCCGTTACTTGTCAGCAACCTTGACAGTGATATGGCAAGACCGCTTGACGATGCGATCAGCACGGCCTTTGGCGCGTGGCATGATGCGCTTCAGCGAACGCCCTTCGTTGACGAAAACGGTGCTGACCTTCAGGTCATCAACGTCTGCGCCTTCGTTATGCTCGGCGTTGGCTACGGCCGACTCCAGCACTTTCTTCATGATCTCGGCGGCTTTCTTACTGCTGAAAGCCAACAGGTTGAGCGCTTCGCCCACCTTCTTCCCGCGGATCTGGTCGGCGACCAAGCGGGCTTTCTGGGCGGAGATTCGAGCGCCCGACAACTTAGCGGCTACTTCCATTTCCTAACCCCTTAACGCTTGGCTTTCTTGTCTGCCACGTGCCCACGATAAGTGCGGGTACCGGCGAACTCGCCCAGTTTGTGGCCGACCATGTCTTCGTTAACGAGAACTGGGACGTGTTGACGACCGTTGTGTACTGCGATGGTCAGACCGACCATTTGTGGCAGGATCATGGAACGACGCGACCAGGTCTTAACTGGTTTGCGATCGTTCTTTTCCGCCGCCACTTCGATCTTCTTCAGTAGGTGAAGATCGATAAAAGGACCTTTTTTCAGAGAACGTGGCACTGTCGTATCCCTCTATTTACTTGCGACGACGGACGATCATTTTGTCGGTACGCTTATTACCACGAGTCTTCGCGCCCTTAGTCGGGAAGCCCCATGGCGATACCGGATGACGACCACCAGAGGTACGACCTTCACCACCACCATGTGGGTGGTCAACCGGGTTCATGGCAACACCACGAACGGTTGGGCGAACGCCACGCCAGCGTTTGGCACCAGCTTTACCCAGCGAACGCAGGCTGTGCTCGGAGTTCGAGACCTCACCCAGGGTCGCACGGCATTCAGCCAGCACTTTACGCATCTCACCAGAACGCAGACGCAGGGTCACGTAGACACCTTCACGAGCGATCAGCTGAGCCGAAGCACCAGCAGAACGAGCGATTTGCGCGCCTTTACCTGGCTTCAATTCGATGCCGTGTACGGTGCTACCAACTGGAATGTTACGCAGTTGCAGAGCGTTGCCCGGCTTGATCGGCGCCAAAGCACCTGCGATCAGCTGGTCACCAGCACTCACGCCTTTAGGGGCGATGATGTAGCGACGCTCGCCATCTGCGTACAGCAGCAGAGCGATGTGAGCAGTACGGTTTGGATCGTATTCAATACGCTCGACAGTGGCAGAGATGCCATCTTTGTCGTTGCGACGGAAATCGACCAGACGATAATGCTGCTTGTGGCCACCACCGACGTGACGAGTGGTAATGCGACCATTGTTGTTACGACCACCAGTCTTCGATTTTTTCTCGAGCAGCGGTGCGTGAGGAGCGCCTTTATGCAGCTCCTGGTTGACCACCTTGACCACAAAACGGCGGCCAGGGGAAGTCGGTTTGCATTTAACGATTGCCATGATGCACCCCTTCCTTACTCAGCACTGCTGCTGAAATCGAGATCTTGGCCTGGCTGAAGGGAGATAACTGCCTTCTTCCAGTCATTACGCTTGCCCAGACCGCGAGCAGTGCGCTTGCTCTTACCCAGAACATTCAGGGTAGTAACACGCTCTACTTTCACGCTGAACAGGCTTTCGACGGCCTTCTTGATTTCCAGCTTGGTTGCATCAGTTGCAACCTTGAAAACGAACTGGCCTTTCTTGTCAGCCAGAACCGTAGCCTTCTCGGAAACGTGCGGGCCGAGCAGAACTTTAAATACGCGTTCCTGGTTCATCCCAGCAGCTCCTCGAATTTCTTCACGGCCGACACGGTGATCAACACCTTGTCGTATGCGATCAGACTAACTGGATCGGAACCTTGCACGTCACGTACATCAACGTGTGGCAGGTTGCGAGCAGCCAGGTACAGGTTCTGATCAACCACTTCAGACACGATCAAGACGTCAGTCAGGCCCATGCCGGTCAGTTTGCTCAGCAGGTCTTTGGTCTTCGGTGCATCAACAGCGAAGTCCTGAACCACAACCAGACGATCAGTACGCACCAGCTCAGCAAGGATGGAACGCATTGCTGCGCGATACATCTTCTTGTTCAGCTTCTGGGTGTGATCCTGAGGACGAGCTGCAAAAGTGGTACCGCCGCCACGCCAGATTGGGCTACGGATAGTACCGGCACGAGCACGGCCAGTACCTTTCTGACGCCATGGGCGCTTACCGCCACCACGAACGTCGGAACGGGTTTTTTGCTGCTTGCTACCTTGACGGCCGCCAGCCATGTAGGCCACGACTGCTTGGTGAACCAGCGTCTCGTTGAATTCGCCGCCAAATGTCAGTTCGGAAACTTCGATCGCTTGAGCGTCATTTACATTTAATTGCATGTCAGCTTCCCCTTAACCGCGAGCCTTGGCTGCTGGACGTACAACCAAGTTGCCGCCAGTAGCGCCAGGAACAGCACCCTTGACCAACAACAGATTGCGTTCAGCGTCCACGCGCACTACTTCGAGGGACTGCACGGTCACGCGCTCAGCGCCCATATGACCGGACATTTTTTTGCCCTTGAATACACGACCAGGAGTCTGGCACTGGCCGATAGAGCCTGGAACGCGGTGGGACACGGAGTTACCGTGGGTATTATCTTGCCCGCGGAAGTTCCAACGCTTGATCGTACCCTGGAAGCCTTTACCTTTGGACTGACCGGTTACATCAACCAGTTGACCAGCAGCGAAGATTTCAGCGTTGATCAGATCGCCGGCCTGGTACTCGCCTTCTTCAAGACGGAATTCCATTACGGTACGACCAGCGGCAACGTTCGCTTTAGCGAAGTGACCAGCTTGAGCAGCTGTAACACGCGAAGCACGACGCTCGCCTACAGTGACTTGCACTGCACGATAGCCATCGGTCTCTTCAGTTTTGAACTGGGTGACGCGATTCGGCTCGATCTCAATGACCGTGACCGGAATGGAGACACCTTCTTCGGTGAAAATACGGGTCATACCGCATTTACGACCGACTACACCAATAGTCATGTTGTAAACCTCATGAGTGTACGGGGCTTTCACCCGCTATGGCCGCCCATTTCAGAGCGTTACACGACCAAGACCGAGTCTTAGCCGAGGCTGATCTGCACTTCCACACCGGCCGCAAGATCAAGCTTCATAAGTGCATCAACGGTTTTATCCGTTGGCTGGACGATGTCCAGAACGCGCTTATGAGTACGGATCTCGTACTGGTCACGCGCGTCTTTGTTGACGTGCGGGGAGACCAGAACGGTGAACCGCTCTTTACGGGTAGGCAGTGGAATTGGACCACGCACTTGAGCACCAGTACGTTTCGCGGTTTCCACGATTTCCTGGGTGGATTGGTCGATCAGGCGATGGTCAAAAGCCTTCAACCTGATACGGATTTGCTGATTTTGCATTGGATTTCAGACTCCGGCTGCTATTCCCACCGAGCGCAATACGCCCGTTAAAAGGAGGCGCAATTCTATAGACGCCCCATATAGGTGTCAACCCAATAAAAAAGCCCCCGCTAAGCGGGGGCTTTTTCAATTCATCGAAGCTTACTCAAAAAGAGCTTACTCGATGATTTTGGCTACGACGCCAGCGCCGACGGTACGACCGCCTTCACGGATAGCGAAACGCAGACCGTCTTCCATTGCGATGGTCTTGATCAGGGTGACAACCATTTTGATGTTGTCGCCCGGCATTACCATTTCAACGCCTTCTGGCAGTTCGCAGTTACCAGTCACGTCAGTAGTACGGAAGTAGAACTGTGGACGGTAGCCTTTGAAGAACGGAGTGTGACGACCGCCTTCTTCCTTGCTCAGAACGTAGACTTCAGCTTCGAACTTGGTGTGCGGCTTGACCGAACCTGGCTTAACCAGAACCTGGCCACGCTCAACGTCGTCACGCTTGGTACCACGCAGCAGAACGCCGCAGTTCTCGCCAGCACGACCTTCGTCGAGCAGCTTACGGAACATTTCAACACCGGTGCAGGTGGTGACGGTAGTCTCACGCAGACCAACGATTTCCAGTGGATCCTGAACCTTGACGATACCGCGCTCGATACGGCCAGTTACAACAGTACCGCGACCGGAGATCGAGAATACGTCTTCGATTGGCATCAGGAACGGCTTGTCGATAACACGGACCGGATCCGGGATGTAGCTGTCCAGAGTTTCAACCAACTTCTTGACGGCAGTGGTGCCCATCTCGTTGTCGTCTTGACCG
Source organism: Pseudomonas sp. Tn43 (assembly GCF_014192635.1). NCBI lineage: Bacteria > Pseudomonadati > Pseudomonadota > Gammaproteobacteria > Pseudomonadales > Pseudomonadaceae > Pseudomonas > Pseudomonas sp. Tn43. The sequence continues at coordinate 19,932 of NZ_JACHYG010000018.1, read as the reverse complement.
TTCAGAGCCATCAGAGCCGAACCGATGATGATCGGAGTGTCGTCGCCCGGGAAGTCGTAAGTGCTCAGCAGATCGCGCACTTCCATCTCAACCAGTTCCAGCAGCTCAGCGTCGTCAACCATGTCAGCCTTGTTCAGGAAGACAACGATGTACGGTACGCCTACCTGACGGGACAGCAGGATGTGCTCACGGGTTTGTGGCATCGGACCATCAGCGGCCGAGCAAACCAGGATCGCGCCGTCCATCTGGGCAGCACCAGTGATCATGTTCTTCACGTAGTCAGCGTGACCTGGGCAGTCAACGTGAGCGTAGTGACGAATCGAAGAGTTGTACTCAACGTGCGCGGTGTTGATGGTGATACCACGAGCTTTTTCTTCCGGAGCGCTGTCGATTTTGTCGAAAGCAACAACGGCCGAACCGAAAACTTCGGAGCAGACGCGAGTCAGAGCAGCGGTCAGCGTGGTTTTACCGTGGTCGACGTGACCGATGGTGCCAACGTTGACGTGCGGGAGGGTACGGTCAAATTTTTCTTTAGCCACGACAATTAACTCCTAGCCTAAAGGGGCTGAATCAGCCTTGTTTTTTGGTAACAGTTTCGACGATATGCGACGGAGCTGTATTGTATTTTTTGAATTCCATAGAGTAGCTTGCGCGACCTTGGGACATGGAGCGGACGTCGGTCGCATAACCGAACATCTCACCCAGCGGAACTTCGGCGCGAATCACTTTGCCGGAGACCGTGTCTTCCATACCCAGGATCATGCCGCGACGACGGTTAAGGTCGCCCATCACGTCACCCATATAGTCTTCAGGCGTAACAACCTCTACCGCCATGATCGGCTCAAGCAACTCACCACCGCCCTTCTGGGCCAGTTGCTTGGTAGCCATGGAGGCAGCCACTTTAAACGCCATCTCGTTGGAGTCGACGTCGTGGTAGGAACCATCAAACACGGTAGCCTTCAGGCCGATCAGCGGATAGCCGGCAACAACGCCGTTCTTCATCTGCTCTTCGATACCCTTCTGGATAGCCGGGATGTATTCCTTAGGAACCACACCACCCACTACTTCGTTCAGGAATTGCAGACCTTCCTGACCTTCGTCAGCAGGAGCAAAACGAATCCAGCAGTGACCGAACTGGCCACGACCGCCGGACTGGCGAACGAACTTGCCTTCAATCTCGCAGCTCTTCGTGATGCGCTCACGGTACGAAACCTGAGGCTTGCCGATGTTGGCTTCGACGTTGAACTCACGGCGCATCCGGTCAACCAGGATGTCCAGGTGCAACTCGCCCATGCCAGAGATGATCGTCTGACCAGTCTCTTCATCAGTCTTGACGCGGAAAGACGGGTCTTCCTGAGCAAGCTTGCCCAGAGCGATACCCATTTTTTCCTGGTCATCCTTGGTCTTAGGCTCTACGGCTACCGAGATAACCGGCTCCGGGAAGTCCATGCGAACCAGGATGATTGGCTTGTCAGCGTTGCACAGAGTCTCACCAGTGGTGACGTCCTTCATGCCGATCAGGGCCGCGATGTCGCCAGCGCGAACTTCCTTGATCTCTTCACGGGCGTTTGCGTGCATTTGCACCATACGACCCACGCGCTCTTTCTTGCCTTTAACCGAGTTGATCACGCCGTCGCCGGAGGCCAACACGCCCGAGTAAACTCGAACGAAGGTCAAGGTACCCACGAATGGGTCGGTAGCGATCTTGAACGCCAAAGCCGAGAACGGCTCGTTGTCGTCTGCGTGACGCTCCATCTGCTTTTCCTCGTCATCCGGGTCAGTACCCTTGATGGCAGGAATGTCAGTTGGTGCAGGCAGGTAGTCGATAACGGCGTCGAGAACCAGGGGAACACCCTTGTTCTTGAAGGAAGAACCGCAAACAGCCAGAACGATCTCACCAGCGATAGTACGCTGACGCAGAGCGGCCTTGATTTCCTCGATGGAAAGCTCTTCGCCCTCGAGGTACTTGTTCATCAGCTCTTCACTGGCTTCGGCAGCAGCCTCAACCATGTTGCTGCGCCACTCTTCAGCCAGTTCCTGCAATTCGGCAGGGATAGCTTCGCGACGCGGAGTCATACCCTTGTCGGAATCGTTCCAGTAAACCGCTTCCATGGTCATCAAATCGATCTGACCCTGGAAGTTGTCTTCGGAACCGATAGCCAACTGGATTGGCACCGGAGTGTGACCCAGACGCTGCTTGATCTGAGCGATCACGCGCAGGAAGTTCGCACCGGCACGGTCCATCTTGTTCACGTAAACGATACGTGGAACACCGTACTTGTTGGCCTGACGCCATACGGTTTCGGACTGAGGTTCAACACCGGAAGTACCACAGAACACAACCACAGCGCCGTCGAGCACACGCAGGGAACGCTCAACTTCAATAGTGAAGTCTACGTGACCCGGGGTATCGATGACGTTGAAGCGGTATTGGTCCTTGTGCTGCTTCGCAGAACCCTGCCAGAAGGCGGTAATAGCAGCAGAAGTAATGGTAATACCACGCTCCTGCTCCTGAACCATCCAGTCTGTGGTCGCGGCGCCGTCATGCACCTCGCCCATCTTGTGACTTTTGCCAGTGTAAAAAAGGACGCGCTCGGTGGTGGTGGTTTTACCAGCATCCACGTGAGCAACGATACCAATGTTACGGTAGCGATTAATCGGTGTAGTACGAGCCATAAAGCCCTCGCAAAATTAGTGACGCTAAAATTAGAAGCGGTAGTGCGAGAAAGCTTTGTTAGCTTCAGCCATACGGTGCACGTCTTCACGCTTCTTAACTGCAGCACCTTTACCTTCGGCAGCGTCCAACAGTTCGCCAGCCAAACGCAGAGCCATAGACTTCTCGCCGCGCTTACGGGCGAAGTCTACCAACCAGCGCATTGCCAGAGCGTTACGACGGGACGGACGAACTTCAACCGGAACCTGGTAAGTAGCACCGCCTACACGGCGCGACTTTACTTCGACCAGCGGAGCGATGGCGTCGAGAGCTTTCTCGAAGATTTCCAGGGGGTCGCTGTTCTTGCGTTCTTTAACCTTTTCCAGCGCGCCATAAACGATACGCTCGGCAACGGCTTTCTTGCCGCTCTCCATCACGTGGTTCATGAACTTGGCCAGGATTTGGCTTCCGTATTTTGGATCGTCAAGCACTTCGCGCTTGGCTGCTACGCGTCTTCTTGGCATGGATAAGCCCTCAAACGGTCTTCAGGTTCGCTCGGAATCGGTGCCCTTTCGGGACGCCTCCGACCTTACTCTTATCGACTCAGAAAAATAGAAATCAGTTTTTGCAGCACGCGACCATTACTTCGGACGCTTGGTACCGTACTTCGAACGACCCTGGTTACGACCTTTAACGCCGGAAGTATCCAAAGAACCGCGAACGGTGTGGTAACGAACACCTGGCAAGTCTTTTACACGACCGCCGCGGATCAGTACCACGCTGTGCTCTTGCAGGTTGTGGCCTTCACCGCCGATGTACGAGGAAACCTCGAAACCGTTGGTCAGACGCACACGGCATACTTTACGCAGTGCCGAGTTAGGTTTTTTCGGCGTGGTGGTATACACACGGGTGCATACGCCACGACGTTGCGGGCAGTTCTGCAGCGCAGGCACGTCGGATTTCTCGACGATACGCTTACGCGGCTGACGTACCAGCTGGTTGATAGTTGCCATCTACTAGCTCCACTGTTGTCTTGCGACGCTATTGTCTTGCAAGAAAAGCAAAATGGCAGGAACGAATTCCCGCCAAATTTAGGGGTACAAGAGTCTAAAGAGGATCTTGCCCCCAGTCAAGGAAAGGCCCCGACCTCCCCGTTCATCCAACCTCGACAAATTGTCTCGATTCGATGAACGGAACAGCCAGGGCCTTACGCTCATTTACCGCAGAACTCAGTTACCGCTCGAGTTCAGCGCTTCGGTCAGTGCAGCTTCCACTTCACTGGCGCTTACGCGCAACGGTTTGTCAGCATCACGGCGGCGCTTGCGCTCGCTGTGGTAAGCCAGACCGGTACCCGCCGGGATCAAACGACCCACGACTACGTTTTCTTTCAGGCCGCGCAGGTAATCGCGCTTGCCGGTTACCGCCGCTTCGGTCAGTACTCGAGTGGTTTCCTGGAAGGAAGCCGCCGAGATGAACGATTCGGTGGACAACGACGCCTTGGTGATACCCAGCAGTACGCGAGTGAACTTGGAAACGAATTTCTCGTCGCCAGCCAGACGCTCGTTCTCTACCAGAACGTGAGTCAATTCCATCTGGTCGCCCTTGATGAAACTGGAATCGCCGGATTCAGCGATTTCAACTTTACGCAGCATCTGACGCAGAATGGTCTCGATGTGCTTGTCGTTGATCTTCACGCCTTGCAGACGGTAAACGTCCTGAATCTCGTTCACGATGTACTTGGCCAGCGCACTCACACCCAGCAGACGCAGGATGTCGTGTGGATCGCTCGGGCCGTCGGAGATAACTTCGCCGCGGTTTACCTGTTCGCCTTCGAAGACGTTCAGGTGACGCCACTTCGGAATCAGCTCTTCGTACGGATCGCTGCCGTCGTTCGGGGTGATAACCAGACGGCGCTTGCCTTTGGTTTCTTTACCGAACGCGATGGTGCCGCTGACTTCAGCCAGAATCGAGGCTTCTTTCGGGCGACGGGCTTCGAACAAGTCGGCAACACGCGGCAGACCACCGGTGATGTCACGGGTCTTCGAAGTCTCTTGCGGAATACGAGCGATAACATCACCGATCGCGATTTTCGCACCATCCGCTACACCAACCAGGGCGTTAGCAGGCAGGAAGTACTGAGCGATTACGTCGGTACCCGGCAGCAAGAGATCCTTGCCGTTGTCATCAACCATCTTCACAGCAGGACGGATATCTTTACCGGCAGCTGGACGGTCTTTGGCGTCGAGTACTTCAATGTTGGTCATACCGGTCAATTCGTCAGTCTGACGCTTGATCGTGATGCCTTCTTCCATGCCTACGTAGGTCACGGTACCTTTCATTTCGGTAACGATCGGGTGAGTGTGCGGATCCCACTTGGCCACGATTGCGCCAGCGTCGACCTTGTCACCTTCTTTAACCGAAATCACAGCACCGTACGGCAGCTTGTAACGCTCGCGCTCACGACCGAAGTCATCAGCGATCGCCAGCTCACCGGAACGGGACACAGCAACCAGGCACCCATCGACTCGCTCAACGTGTTTCAGGTTATGCAGACGGACGGTACCGCCATTCTTCACCTGAACGCTGTCGGCCGCGGAGGTCCGGCTTGCCGCACCACCGATGTGGAACGTACGCATGGTCAGCTGGGTACCCGGCTCACCGATGGACTGGGCAGCGATAACACCGACCGCTTCACCAATGTTCACCTGATGACCACGAGCCAAGTCACGGCCATAGCATTTGGCGCAAATGCCGTAGCGGGTTTCGCAGCTGATTGGCGAACGCACGATCACTTCGTCGATGCTGTTCAGCTCGATGAATTCGACCCACTTTTCGTCTACCAGAGTACCGGCAGGAACGATGACTTCTTCGGTACCCGGCTTGAACACGTCACGGGCAATGACACGGCCCAATACGCGCTCACCCAACGGCTCAACAACGTCACCGCCTTCAATGTGCGGAGTCATTACCAGGCCATGTTCGGTGCCGCAATCGATCTCGGTTACTACCAGATCCTGCGCCACGTCTACCAGACGACGAGTCAGGTAACCGGAGTTCGCAGTTTTCAACGCGGTATCCGCCAAACCTTTACGAGCACCGTGAGTAGAGATGAAGTACTGAAGTACGCTCAAACCTTCACGGAAGTTCGCAGTAATCGGCGTTTCGATGATGGAGCCGTCCGGCTTGGCCATCAGGCCACGCATACCGGCGAGCTGACGGATCTGCGCAGCAGAACCCCGTGCGCCCGAGTCGGCCATCATGTACATCGAGTTGAACGACTCCTGGTCGACTTCGACGCCATGACGGTCAATGACTTTCTCTTTCGAGAGGTTGGCCATCATCGCCTTGGAAACTTCGTCGTTCGCCTTGGACCAAAGGTCGATCACTTTGTTGTACTTCTCGCCCTGGGTTACCAGGCCGGAGGCGTATTGGCTTTCGATCTCTTTCACTTCGTCGGTGGCTGCACCGATGATGCGAGCTTTTTCATCCGGGATAACGAAGTCGTTAACACCGATGGAAACGCCGGAGATGGTCGAATAAGCAAAACCGGTGTACATCAACTGGTCAGCGAAGATCACAGTCTCTTTCAGACCAACCACGCGGTAGCACTGGTTGATCAGCTTGGAGATCGCCTTTTTCTTCATCGGCAGGTTGACGACGTCGTATGACAGACCTTTTGGCACAACCTGGAACAACAGCGCACGGCCAACAGTGGTGTCGACGATACGAGTGTTGGTCACGCTGCCGCCATCGCGGTCGTTGACGGTTTCGGTGATCCGCACTTTGACTTTAGCGTGCAGTGCGGCTTCGCCAGCACGGAACACACGGTCAACTTCCTGCAGATCCGCAAACACACGACCTTCGCCCTTGGCGTTGATCGCTTCACGAGTCATGTAGTACAGACCCAATACAACGTCCTGCGACGGAACGATGATTGGCTCACCGTTGGCTGGCGACAGAATGTTGTTGGTCGACATCATCAACGCACGCGCTTCCAGCTGGGCTTCCAGTGTCAGCGGTACGTGCACGGCCATTTGGTCGCCGTCGAAGTCGGCGTTGTACGCAGCACAGACCAGAGGGTGCAGCTGGATAGCCTTACCTTCGATCAGTACCGGTTCAAACGCCTGGATACCCAGACGGTGAAGAGTCGGTGCACGGTTGAGAAGAACCGGGTGTTCGCGAATCACTTCAGCGAGAACGTCCCAAACCTCTGGCAGTTCGCGCTCGACCATCTTCTTGGCTGCTTTGATGGTGGTAGCAAGACCACGCATTTCCAGCTTGCCGAAAATGAACGGCTTGAACAGCTCCAGAGCCATCTTCTTCGGCAGACCGCACTGGTGCAGGCGCAGGGTCGGGCCAACGGTAATTACCGAACGACCGGAGTAGTCAACACGCTTACCGAGCAAGTTCTGACGGAAACGACCCTGCTTACCCTTGATCATGTCAGCCAAGGATTTCAGAGGACGCTTGTTGGAACCGGTGATAGCGCGACCACGACGACCGTTGTCGAGCAGTGCGTCGACAGCTTCCTGCAACATACGCTTTTCGTTGCGCACGATGATGTCCGGAGCGGACAGATCGAGCAGACGCTTCAAGCGGTTGTTACGGTTGATCACTCGACGATACAGGTCGTTGAGGTCGGAAGTCGCGAAGCGACCGCCATCCAGCGGGACCAGTGGACGCAGATCTGGCGGCAGAACCGGCAGAACGGTCAGCACCATCCACTCTGGCAGGTTGCCGGAACCCTGGAAGGCTTCCATCAACTTCAGACGCTTGGACAGCTTCTTGATCTTGGTTTCGGAGTTGGTTTGCGGAATTTCTTCACGCAGACGACCAATCTCGTGCTCCAGGTCGATAGCGTGCAGCAGTTCGCGGACAGCTTCGGCACCCATGCGGGCATCGAAATCGTCGCCGAACTCTTCCAGCGCTTCGAAGTACTGCTCGTCGTTGAGCAACTGACCCTTTTCAAGGGTGGTCATGCCTGGATCGATAACGACATAGCTCTCGAAGTAGAGAACGCGTTCGATATCACGCAGGGTCATGTCCATCAGCAAGCCGATACGGGACGGCAGCGATTTCAGGAACCAGATGTGGGCAACCGGCGAGGCCAGTTCGATGTGCGCCATGCGCTCACGACGAACTTTTGCCAGCGCGACTTCAACACCGCACTTCTCGCAGATCACACCACGGTGCTTCAAGCGCTTGTACTTACCGCACAGGCACTCGTAATCCTTTACCGGGCCAAAGATCTTGGCGCAGAACAGGCCGTCACGCTCAGGTTTGAACGTACGGTAGTTAATGGTTTCCGGCTTTTTAACTTCACCGAACGACCACGAACGGATCATCTCAGGCGATGCCAATCCAATACGGATGGCGTCGAACTCTTCGACTTGACCCTGGTTTTTCAGCAAATTCAGTAGGTCTTTCAAGGCCTTTCCTCCTGGCGGAGCAGAGAGCGGGCAATCCTGCCCCGCTCTCGATTCGCGTCACGTGTTATTCGGTTTCCAGATCGATATCGATGCCGAGGGAACGAATTTCTTTGATCAACACGTTGAAGGACTCGGGCATGCCCGGCTCCATACGGTGATCGCCGTCCACGATGTTTTTGTACATCTTGGTCCGACCGTTCACATCGTCCGACTTCACTGTGAGCATTTCTTGCAGAGTGTAAGCGGCACCGTATGCTTCCAGTGCCCAGACCTCCATCTCCCCGAAACGCTGACCACCGAACTGTGCCTTACCACCCAGCGGTTGCTGGGTAACCAGGCTGTACGAACCGGTAGAACGAGCGTGCATCTTGTCGTCTACCAAGTGGTTCAGCTTCAGCATGTACATGTAGCCAACAGTAACCGGGCGCTCGAACTTGTTGCCCGTACGGCCGTCGGTCAGCTGCATCTGGCCGCTTTCTGGCAGGTCTGCCAGTTTCAGCATGGCCTTGATTTCGCTTTCCTTGGCACCGTCGAACACTGGAGTGGCCATTGGTACGCCGCCACGCAGGTTTTTCGCCAGATCCAGGATTTCCTGGTCGGAGAAGCTATCCAGTTCTTCGTTACGGCCGCCGATCTGGTTGTAGATCTCGTCCAGGAAAGTGCGAAGCTCGGCAACTTTACGCTGCTCTTCGACCATCCGGTTGATCTTCTCGCCCAGACCTTTGGCCGCGAGGCCCAGGTGGGTTTCCAGGATCTGACCAACGTTCATACGCGAAGGTACGCCCAACGGGTTGAGGACGACGTCGACCGGGGTGCCATTGGCATCGTGCGGCATGTCTTCAACCGGCATGATCACGGAGACCACACCCTTGTTACCGTGACGACCGGCCATCTTGTCGCCCGGCTGGATGCGACGACGGATTGCCAGGTAAACCTTGACGATTTTCAGCACGCCTGGAGCCAGGTCATCGCCCTGCTGCAGTTTGCGCTTCTTGTCTTCGAACTTGTCGTCCAGCAGACGGCGGCGATCAACGATGTAGGCCTGAGCCTTCTCGAGCTGCTCGTTCAGAGCATCTTCAGCCATGCGCAGTTTGAACCACTGACCATGCTCAAGACCGTCGAGAATTTCGTCGGTGATGTCCTGACCTTTCTTCAGACCGGCGCCGCCTTCGGCTTTGTGGCCGACCAGAGCGGAACGCAGACGTTCGAAAGTGGCGCCTTCAACGATACGGAACTCTTCGTTCAGATCCTTGCGGATCTCGTCGAGCTGAGTCTTCTCGATCGACAGTGCACGAGCATCACGCTCAACGCCGTCGCGGGTGAAGACCTGTACGTCGATGACAGTACCCTTGGTACCGGTAGGCACACGCAGGGAAGTGTCTTTAACGTCGCTGGCTTTTTCACCAAAGATGGCACGCAGCAGTTTTTCTTCCGGAGTCAGTTGGGTCTCGCCTTTCGGAGTGACCTTACCGACCAGGATGTCGCCTGCGCCAACTTCAGCACCTACGTAAACAATACCGGCTTCGTCCAGTTTGTTCAGTGCAGCTTCACCCACGTTCGGGATGTCTGCAGTGATTTCCTCTGGCCCAAGCTTGGTGTCACGTGCCACACAGGTCAGTTCCTGGATGTGGATCGTGGTGAAGCGGTCTTCCTGAACAACACGCTCGGACAGGCAGATGGAGTCTTCGAAGTTGAAGCCGTTCCACGCCATGAACGCAATGCGCATGTTCTGACCCAAAGCCAGCTCACCCATATCGGTGGACGGACCGTCGGCCATGATGTCGCTGCGCTGAACCCGATCACCCTTGCTCACCAGCGGACGCTGGTTGATGCAGGTGTTCTGGTTGGAGCGGGTGTACTTGGTCAGGTTGTAGATATCGACACCGGCTTCACCGGTTTCAACTTCATCATCAGCAACGCGAACCACAATACGGCTGGCATCGACGGAGTCGATCACGCCGCCACGACGAGCCACGACGCAAACGCCGGAGTCACGGGCTACGTTACGCTCCATGCCGGTACCGACCAGCGGCTTGTCAGCGCGCAGGGTTGGTACAGCTTGACGCTGCATGTTCGAACCCATCAACGCACGGTTGGCGTCGTCGTGCTCGAGGAACGGGATCAGCGACGCCGCAACCGAAACTACCTGCTTGGGCGATACGTCCATCAAGGTGACGTCTTCCGGCGCCTTGACGGTGAATTCGTTCAAGTGACGAACAGCTACCAGCTCGTCGACCAGGACTTTCTTGTCGTTCATCGTGGCCGAAGCCTGAGCGATCACGTGATCAGCTTCTTCGATGGCGGACAGGAACACGATCTCGTCGGTGACCAGGGCGTCTTTCACCACACGGTACGGGCTCTCGAGGAAGCCGTACTGGTTGGTGCGCGCATAGGCAGCCAAGGAGTTGATCAGACCGATGTTCGGACCTTCCGGCGTTTCAATCGGGCATACACGACCGTAGTGAGTCGGGTGTACGTCACGCACTTCAAAGCCAGCACGCTCACGAGTCAAACCGCCAGGGCCGAGTGCAGAGACACGACGCTTGTGGGTGATCTCGGACAGCGGGTTGTTCTGGTCCATGAACTGGGAAAGCTGGCTGGAACCGAAGAACTCTTTCACCGCCGCAGCCACTGGCTTGGCGTTGATCAGGTCTTGCGGCATCAGGCCTTCGCTTTCAGCCATAGACAGACGCTCTTTGACCGCACGCTCAACACGTACCAGGCCAACGCGGAACTGGTTTTCGGCCATTTCGCCTACACAGCGAACACGGCGGTTACCCAAGTGGTCGATGTCATCGACGATGCCTTTACCGTTACGGATGTCGACCAGAGTCTTCAGTACCGCAACGATGTCTTCCTTGCACAACACGCCCGAACCTTCGATCTCGGTACGACCGATACGACGGTTGAACTTCATCCGGCCGACCGCAGACAGGTCATAGCGCTCAGGGCTGAAGAACAGGTTGTTGAACAGAGTCTCGGCAGCGTCTTTGGTTGGCGGCTCGCCAGGACGCATCATGCGATAGATCTCGACCAGCGCTTCCAATTGGTTGCTGGTGGAGTCGATCTTCAGAGTGTCGGAAACGAACGGACCGCAATCGATATCGTTGGTATATAGAGTTTCGATGCGAACAACCTGGGCCTTGGCGATTTTTGCCAGGATTTCGGTGCTCAGCTCGGTGTTGCACTCTGCCAGGATTTCGCCGGTTGCCGGATGCACGATGACCTTGGCGGTAGTGCGACCCAGGACGTAGTCCAGAGGCACTTGCAGCTCTTTGACCCCTGCTTTTTCCAGCTGGTTGATGTGGCGAGCAGTAATACGACGACCTTGCTCGACAATAACCTTGCCTTTGTCATCCAGGATATCCAGGACAGCAATTTCACCACGCAGGCGCTGAGGCACCAGTTCCAGGCTGAGGTTTTCACCTTGCACGTGGAAGACGTTGGTGGTGTAGAACGCGTCGAGCACTTCTTCAGTGGTATAGCCCAGTGCGCGCAGCAGTACCGATGCAGGCAGCTTGCGACGACGGTCGATACGCACGAACACACAGTCTTTCGGGTCGAACTCGAAGTCCAGCCACGAACCGCGGTAAGGAATGATGCGCGCGGAGTACAGCAGTTTGCCGGAGCTGTGCGTCTTGCCACGGTCGTGGTCGAAGAACACGCCCGGGGAACGGTGCAGCTGGGAAACGATTACACGCTCGGTACCGTTGATTACGAAGGTACCGTTTTCAGTCATCAGGGGGATTTCACCCATGTAGACTTCTTGCTCTTTGATGTCCTTGATCGCTTTGTTCGACGATTCTTTGTCGAAAATGATCAGACGCACTTTTACCCGCAAAGGTACGGCGTAAGTTACACCGCGCAATACGCATTCTTTGACATCAAATGCCGGTTCGCCCAGGCGATAACCGACGTACTCCAGCGCAGCATTGCCGGAGTAGCTGATGATCGGGAAAACGGATTTGAAGGCCGCATGCAGGCCCACGTCGCGGAACTGATCTTTAGTCGCTCCCGCTTGCAAGAATTCACGATACGAATCCAGCTGGATGGCCAGGAGGTACGGCACATCCATGACGTCCGGCAACTTGCTAAAGTCCTTGCGGATACGTTTTTTCTCAGTATATGAGTAAGCCATCAGCGTTCCCCAGCTTGGTCACCTGCTTGTTTGGCCCCTCCCGACGGGAGCAGCCAGAAAATCGTGCAAACCCCATGGTTTGCGCCACCGCATCGGGTGGTTACAGCACGTTATGGGCACCGACCGAGTCGGCTGCCAATAACGGAAAAAGGCCGGTGGCAAGAGCCACCAGCCATCAGCCTGTCGCTTAACGCTCGGGCTGGAGGAGCAAAGTCGATGCTTACTTCAGCTCGACTTTAGCGCCTGCCTCTTCCAGAACTGCTTTGGCTTTGTCAGCTGCGTCTTTGGCAACAGCTTCCAGAACCATGGCAGGAGCGCCGTCAACTACAGCCTTGGCTTCTTTCAGGCCCAGACCGGTCAGTTCACGTACAGCCTTGATCACGTTAACTTTCTTCTCGCCAGCTTCGGTCAGCATGACGTTGAATTCAGTTTGTTCTTCAACAACGGCAGCAACAGCAGCTGGACCAGCGGAAGCAGCGGCAGCAGAAACGCCGAACTTCTCTTCCATGGCCTTGATCAGCTCAACGATTTCCAGAACGGATTTTTCGCCGATTGCTTCGATGATTTGGTCGTTAGTCAGAGACATGACTATAAATTCCTGTATTGGGGTGACAGCCTACGCGGCCATCGAAATAAACAATAAACGCTGAAAGGAGTCGCTCAGCCTTAGGCTGCGGCAGCTTCTTTCTGGTCGCGAAGGGCCGCCAGAGTACGAGCCAATTTGCTGGTTGCGCCTTGAATCACGCTCATCAGCTGAGAAATTGCTTCGTCACGGGTCGGCAGACTTGCCAGTACGTCGATCTGATTAGCTGCGAGGAACTTGCCCTCGAACGCAGCTGCCTTGATCTCGAACTTATCCTGACCTTTTGCGAATTCTTTGAAGATACGAGCAGCAGCGCCCGGATGTTCTTTCGAAAATGCAATCAAGGTCGGGCCGGTGAACACGTCGTTGAGCACGTCATATTGAGTGCCAGCAACGGCGCGCTTGAGCAGGGTGTTACGTACAACACGTACGTAAACGCCAGCTTCACGAGCCTCTTTACGGAGTCCGGTCATAGCGCCAACTGTCACGCCGCGGGCATCAGCCACAACAGCAGACAGGGCAACATTGGCAGCCTCGTTGACTTCAGCGACGATGGCCTTCTTGTCTTCGAGTTTAATTGCCACGGGTTTAACTCCTGCTTGTTACCGTTTCATCCAACCGAAGCCGGATGTCGTTTTGGTGTCTGATTCGGTAAGGAACCGGGAGCACCATCTGCGTAGGCTTGTGGTTTAAGACTTGCGTCGCCTACGGTCTTGGATAGCCCCCGCCAGGCAGGGACCCCAATCTTTCATTGGCGCAATCGCTTGCGCCAACCTGTGTCTTACGCGTCGAGCGAGCCTTGGTCGATGACCAGACCTGGACCCATGGTAGTGCTCAGGGTAACGCGCTTGACGTAAATACCTTTCGAGGAAGCTGGCTTGATACGCTTCAGATCAGCGATCAGGGCTTCAACGTTTTCCTTCAGCTTGACGGCATCGAAGCCAACTTTGCCAACGGAGGTGTGGATGATGCCGTTTTTGTCGGTGCGATAACGAACCTGACCAGCCTTGGCGTTTTTAACCGCGGTAGCTACGTCTGGAGTTACGGTGCCGACTTTAGGGTTAGGCATCAGACCACGTGGACCGAGGATCTGACCCAACTGACCTACAACGCGCATTGCATCCGGGGATGCGATAACTACGTCATAATTCAGGTCGCCGCCTTTCATTTCAGCAGCCAGGTCATCCATACCTACACGGTCAGCGCCGGCAGCCAGAGCGGCCTCGGCAGCTGGACCCTGGGTGAACACAGCTACGCGAACGGTCTTGCCAGTGCCGTGTGGCAGCACAGTAGCGCTACGAACAACCTGGTCAGATTTACGCGGGTCAACGCCCAGGTTTACAGCAACGTCGAACGACTCGCTGAACTTGACAGTCGACAGCTCAGCCAGCAGAGCGGCAGCGTCTACAAAATTGTAGGACTTGCCTGCTTCGATTTTGCCGGCGATAGCCTTTTGACGCTTGGTCAACTTAGCCATTACACACCCTCCACGTTAAGGCCCATGCTACGAGCAGAACCGGCGATAGTACGCACGGCTGCTTCCATATCAGCTGCAGTCAGATCCGCGTTTTTGGTTTTCGCGATCTCTTCCAGCTGAGCACGGGTCACGGTGCCAACCTTAACGGTGTTCGGACGAGCGGAGCCGCTAGTCAGACCAGCAGCCTTCTTCAGCAGAACCGAAGCAGGTGTGGATTTGGTTTCAAAAGTGAAGCTACGGTCGCTATAGACAGTGATGATCACTGGAGTCGGCAGACCTGGCTCAATACCCTGAGTACGGGCGTTGAAAGCCTTGCAGAACTCCATGATGTTCACGCCGTGCTGACCCAGAGCAGGACCAACGGGTGGGCTTGGGTTAGCCTGAGCGGCCTTCACTTGCAGCTTGATGTAAGCGGTAATCTTCTTGGCCATGAGGCACTCCAATTACGGGTTCGAACGCCTCGAAAGGCTCCCCGGTTACTTGCGCGTTTATCCCAGTGACGACAAAACCCCACAGCCTGGGGCTGTGGGGTTGGGATGCTTGCTCAGCTAGACCTTTTCGACCTGGCTGAACTCTAGCTCTACCGGAGTAGAGCGACCGAAAATGAGCACTGCCACTTGGATCCGGCTCTTCTCGTAGTTAACTTCTTCAACCGTGCCAGTAAAATCAGCAAACGGCCCGTCATTGACGCGTACCGACTCACCTGGCTCGAACAGCGTCTTCGGCTTCGGCTTGTCGCTACCATCAGCAACGCGACGCAGAATCGCTTCTGCCTCTTTATCTGTGATTGGCGCAGGCTTATCAGCAGTACCGCCGATAAAACCCATCACCCGAGGAGTATCCTTGACCAAGTGCCAAGTCCCCTCATTCATGTCCATCTGAACCAGCACGTAACCTGGGAAGAACTTACGCTCGCTTTTGCGCTTCTGGCCATTACGCATTTCAACCACTTCTTCAGTGGGAACCAGAATTTCGCCAAAGCCATCTTCCATGCCAGCCAGCTTTACGCGCTCTATCAACGAGCGCATGACATGCTTCTCGTAACCGGAGTAAGCATGCACAACGTACCAACGCTTAGCCACGGGACACCCTTAGCCGACAATCAAGGAAACAAGCCAACCGAGCAGGGAATCAAGCCCCCACAACAGCAACGCCATAACCAGAACAACAGCCACAACGATCAGCGTGGTCTGCGTGGTTTCTTGGCGAGTTGGCCAAACGACTTTACGAATCTCGGTGCGAGCTTCCTTAACCAGTACAAAGAAAGACTTGCCCTTGACTGTCTGCAGGCCTACAAAGGCAGCTACAGCAGCAATGACAAGCAAAGCGAGTACGCGGTACAGGATCGGCGAAGCAGAGTAATACTGATTGCCAACAACGCCAACAACCACCAAAGCGACTACTACTAGCCACTTGAGCAGATCGAAGCGAGAGCCTTGAGCTTCAGCTTTAGGAGTCATCTATGAAGATCCTGTGAAAAGAAAGCCAGACACACCGAGTGAATCTGGCAGGTCAGGAGGGAATCGAACCCCCAACCTACGGTTTTGGAGACCGTCGCTCTGCCAATTGAGCTACTGACCTAAAACAAAATCAGGCCGACCATTATGCCGGCCCGAAAAAGACATTACAACAACTTACTCGATGACTTTTGCAACGACACCAGCGCCGACGGTACGACCGCCTTCACGGATAGCGAAACGCAGACCATCTTCCATCGCGATGGTTTTGATCAGGGTAACGGTCATCTGAACGTTATCACCCGGCATCACCATCTCAACACCTTCTGGCAGCTCGCAGTTACCAGTCACGTCAGTCGTACGGAAGTAGAACTGTGGACGGTAGCCTTTGAAGAATGGCGTATGACGACCACCCTCCTCCTTGCTCAGAACGTAAACCTCAGCAGTGAACTTGGTGTGCGGCTTGACGGTGCCCGGCTTGACCAGAACCTGGCCACGCTCAACATCATCACGCTTGGTGCCACGCAGCAGAACGCCGCAGTTCTCACCCGCACGACCCTCGTCGAGCAGCTTGCGAAACATCTCAACACCAGTGCAAGTAGTTTTGACAGTGTCACGAAGACCAACAATCTCAACTTCTTCCTGAATGCGAACAATGCCACGCTCAACACGACCAGTCACAACAGTACCGCGACCAGAGATCGAGAACACATCCTCGATCGGCATCAGGAACGGCTTATCGATAGCACGTTCAGGCTGCGGAATATAGCTATCCAGAGTCTCGACCAACTTCTTGACGGCGGTGGTGCCCATCTCGTTGTCGTCTTGACCATTCAACGCCATCAGCGCCGAACCAATAATAATCGGAGTGTCGTCACCCGGGAAATCGTAAGTGCTCAGCAGATCGCGCACTTCCATTTCAACCAGCTCCAACAGCTCAGCATCATCAACCATGTCAGCCTTGTTCAGGAAGACAACGATGTATGGAACGCCAACCTGACGGGACAACAGGATATGCTCACGAGTTTGCGGCATTGGGCCATCAGCAGCCGAGCAAACCAGGATCGCACCGTCCATCTGCGCAGCACCGGTGATCATGTTCTTCACATAGTCAGCGTGGCCTGGGCAGTCAACGTGCGCATAGTGACGCACAGCCGAATCGTACTCAACATGAGCAGTGTTAATGGTAATACCACGAGCCTTTTCTTCCGGGGCGCTATCGATCTTGTCGAAGTCAACCTTTGCCGAACCGAACACTTCGGAACAGACTCGAGTCAGAGCGGCGGTCAAAGTTGTCTTGCCGTGGTCTACGTGACCAATGGTTCCAACGTTGACGTGCGGCTTGTTACGTTCGAACTTTTCCTTAGCCATCGAAATCACCCCTAGCAGAAGAATTAAGCAAGTACTATCAGCCATTAAAACAAAGGCAGATATTTTCATATCTGCCTTGTTATATGGAGCTCTTGAGCGGATTTGAACCGCTGACCTCACCCTTACCAAGGGTGTGCTCTACCAACTGAGCTACAAGAGCGTAACACTTTGCAGGACCTGCAAACTTGGAGCGGGTAGCGGGAATCGAACCCGCATCATCAGCTTGGAAGGCTGAGGTTCTACCACTAAACTATACCCGCGGAGCTTGCAGCTCTCGCTAAAAATGGTGGAGGGGGAAGGATTCGAACCTTCGAAGTCGTAGACGTCAGATTTACAGCCTGATCCCTTTGGCCGCTCGGGAACCCCTCCTAAGCGAGCCGGCATTCTATATCATGCCAGCCTTCTGTCAAGCATTTTCTCATTAAAAACCTGAGGTTAGCTGCGTTGACCTCGCTTCGCACTGCTGACCGTTAAAGGTCTTCACTGCGGAGCGGGCGCCATTCTATGCAAACTATTCGACGGGTGCAACCCCCTCGCATGGCATTATTTTATGTTTTAACTCATTGAATTCTCTAGAAAGGTTTTGCAACTGCGAGTCACCCAGCAAACGCCCGCTTTCCGGGGATATACGCACCCAGTAACCAGGATATTCGGGGCGATCCTTCGGCAGGGGCAGGAACTTGATATCCATGTCACTCAATCGACGCTCAATCACCTGGGCGACATCCTGTCGAGCAACCCCTCCCAGATAGAAACAATTGCTATCCGTCTGCGCAGATTTTCCTTTGTCTCGAGCCTCGGCTGCCTCGCTCAATAAACGAATATCCTGCTGCGAACCACGATATAAACTCAAGGGGGTTACATCTTTCGCGCGAAGTGGAGCCTCCTGCTGGTGCCAGACGTAATAGAACACATTGAGAACAAGCAACAGCAGGAACAACCAACGCATAAAAACCTCAGGATAAGGGACACGCCATCGCCAAACCTACAAATACCAGGTCTGGAACCACTCTGGCCTCGGGCACAATTTCGGAGACCAGCTCAGCATCTCCTCCAGTCAGAAAGACTGCGAAATCCTCTCCCCAATAATTGCGCGCCAACTCTAGCTGAGTCAGGACAAACCCCCTCAACATTAGCAAACAACCTCGCTCGACCGCTTCAACGGTTGTGCGCCCTGGAACAAGACTCTCCAACGCGCGCTCGGCAGCAAGATCTCCATAGCGAATTCTACGGGTATGGGTGCGCAATTGGTTGCGCATCAAAGGCATTCCCGGACAGATAAATCCTCCGAGATGCTCACCATCCTTTGCAATATAATCAGCCGTAACAGCCGTACCGAAGTCGAGCACCAAACAAGCACCCGAAGCCAGATGAAAGCCCCCGAGCATTGCAAGCCACCGATCAAGCCCTAGCCGCTCGAACTCCTCATAGCCATTTCGAACCCCGGACATCTCACGAGCCGGTGCCGCGCACACCACGGAAACGCCAAAAGCGTCGGTCAGCAGTGATATCAGCGCATTGGTTTCTTCGGAGGTTCTGACACTGACCAAACGACAATGCATGAGAGCGAGCCCCTTAAGCCCTTTCAAGCTCTCCAGCAATGCGAAATTCGAATCAACGACCCCCTCGCCAACTACCCGCCGGACATCCTCGCCGAGCACGCGCCATTTGATGAAACTGTTTCCACAATCGAGCTCAAGAATCATCACGCAACCTCAGACTGAGCTCGCCACCGCTAAAAACCTTTTCCACACCATCCACCTTTAAGCGCAAGGCACCTTGACTGTCGATACCCAGAACTTCCCCATCTATCTGATGAACACCGGCAATCAATGACACCGCCCGGCCCTGCCATAGATGATTTTGCTCCCACTCAGCCTGGATAGCCGAAAATCCGCCCGCCTGATGACGATTTAAGTAGGTCTTAAGCATTAGCCCTAGCTCCGCAACCAGATGATTGCGATCAACCGCCTTACCTGACTCGAGTCTCATGGATGTCCACTGCTGATCAACCTCATCGGTCATCTGCATGTTCACATTAATTCCAACCCCAATCACCACATGACATACATCAGCAGGATCCCCCACTAACTCAAGCAGTATCCCGGCGATCTTCTGCTGCCCCACAAGAACGTCATTTGGCCACTTCAACCCAACGCCTGAAACACCAAGCTGCCGCAAGGCTTGCATCACGGCAAGCCCGACGACAAGACTCAAGCCCTCCAGCTGGCGCATCCCACCATCAATGCGCAGCACCAGGCTGTAATAGATGTTTTCCGCGAATGGGCTCACCCATTTGCGTCCTCGCCGCCCGCGACCGGCCGTTTGCCGCTCAGCCAGCACCAGAAAGGGTGCCGGCTGACCACGCTCAATAGCACGCAAAGCCTCAGCATTTGTAGAATCAATTGAATCGAAGACTAGAATGGGCCACTCACAAGAAGGCGCCCATGCGCTTATTTGCGCAGGATCAAGCAGTGTCAACGGCGCAGCCAATTGATAGCCGCGACCGCGTACTTTGTGTATGGATAAGCCGAGTTCAGCTTCCAAGTGCTGAAGCTGCTTCCATACAGCGCTACGACTGACCCCCAAGGCAGTGCCGAGGGCTTGGCCCGAATGGAATCGACCATCCTTAAGAAGCTTTAACAACGTCAGCATGCAAGTCTCGCCTCACAATGAGGCCCGCATGATAGCCATGCCCCAGGCTGTTGCATAGAAACCCACAAGCGAGATTTTCCTGCGGACAAAACAAAACCCCTACCTGCAGATGCAGATAGGGGTTTCGGAATTTGATCTTGACGATGACCTACTCTCACATGGGGAAACC
>NZ_JACHYG010000017.1:0-60259 GCF_014192635.1 Pseudomonas sp. Tn43 | reverse complement strand
GCCGGATAGATGAAAGCAAGCCAAACACGCATCAAAAACAGTATTGCAGAAAAGGGGGTAACCATAGATGTAGGAGCGAGGCTTGCCCGCGAAGACGTCAGGACAGGCGCTGCGAAATTACAGGAAACAACATGACCGACTACACCGAATACTTTGACGAAGTGATCCAGGCCCACATAGCCATCGAACAATGGCTGGCCGAGGAGCAGGACGAATCCAGGCTTGACCAGTTATTGACGCGTTTTTCGCCCCGGTTTTCCATGATCTCGCCGTTGGGCCGGGCGCTGGATTTCAAGGCGTTGAATGAACTGTTTCTGCTGGCGGGCGGGAAAAAGCTCGGGTTCAGAATTGAGCTCAGCGAGTTGCGCGGTGTTGCGCTGTACGACGGTGGCGCAGTGGTGAGTTATCGTGAGCGGCAGACCGATGCGACGGGGTTGCATTCTGATCGACGATCCTCGGTGGTGTTCGAGAAACAGGCCGATGGCAAGGTGGTTTGGCGGCATTTGCATGAGACGTTTTGTCAGGGCTGAAACCGTTTCCTTGTGGCGAGGGGGCTTGCCCCCGTTGGGTTGCGCAGCAGCCCCAAAACCTGCAATCCCGTTCTTCCAGATGTACCGCATGCTCTGGTTTTGCGCCGGCTTCGCCGCCGAACGGGGGCAAGCCCCCTCGCCACAAGGTTATTCGCCACTTTCCTGTTTCACCACAACGGTACAAGTAATCCCCGCCGCCAACAGCACGCCCTCCGGCACTTCATCAATGTGAATCCGCACCGGCACTCGCTGCGCCAGACGCACCCAGTTGAACGTCGGATTCACATCGGCGATCAGCTCGCGGCTTTCCGGGTTGTCGCGGTCATAGATGCCCCGGGAAATGCTTTCCACATGCCCCTTGAGCACTTCGCCACTCATCAATTGCATGTCGGCTTTATCGCCCACGCGCACGCGAGGCAGTTTGGTTTCTTCGAAGAAGCCATAAACCCAGAACGAGTTCATGTCGACCACGGCCATTTTCGCTTCGCCGATGCGCGCGTAGTCGCCGCGATGGACGTTGAGGTTGGTCACATAACCGTCCACCGCCGCACGCACTTCGGTGCGTTTGAGGTTCAGTTCGGCGGCTTCCAGTTGCGCCTGCGCATGCTGGTAATCGGCCAAGGCCGAGTCGGCGATGTTGGTGGCGTCGTCACGGTTTTCCCTGGAGATCACCAGGTTGTCGAGGTCGGCGCGGCGATGGGCGTTGACCTTGCGCATCTCCCACGTGGCTTTGCGCGAGGCCACCAGCGACTGCGCCTGTTTCACCGCGATGCGGTAATGCTCGGGGTCGATGCGCATCAGCAAATCGCCCTTCTTCACTTGCTGATTGTCGCGCACCGGCACGTCCACCACTTCACCGGTCACATCGGCAGCGACGTTGATGATGTCGGCGCGCACCCGGCCATCACGGGTCCAGGGGGTGTTCATGTAATGCACCCACAGGGTCCGGCCGATCCACAGGGCAAGGGCCAACACCAACAGGGTCGCGAGCAGGCTGAAAAGCTTTTTCATCAGGGCCTTCTTCAGTGATAGAGAGTCAGTGGTAGAGAGTCAACGGTAGACAGTCAACGCAAGAGCGCCGAACAGACAAGTAAACAGACTCAGGCGCAGCAGCGCCGGGTGCCAGAAAAAGCGGTACAGATCGAACCCGGACAGGAACCGATCCAGCGCCCAGGCCAGCGCTGCGGCAATGAAAAACATCAGGGTCATGGTCGGCATGTACACGCCGTGGAACGCGATTTCACGAGGCATGTTCAAGTCCTTGGGGCTTGGCGATGGCACTGGCTTTTATGTAGCCGGCCAGAGGCGATTGCGGGTCAAGCAGCGAGGTGCGGATGAAGTGCAGGTAGCTCTTCACCCGACGCAACGCCGAGGTATCGAAGTGCGGCGCGAAGGGCTCATCGGTGGCCTGCACACGGCTGATCGCGTGGTCGACCGCGACCAGCGCACGTTCCAGATTGCTCCGGCCCGGCTGCAAAAACAGTCGCACCAGCGAACGCCCCATCGCCCGGATTGACTGGCG
Organism: Pseudomonas sp. Tn43; assembly: GCF_014192635.1. Lineage (NCBI taxonomy): Bacteria > Pseudomonadati > Pseudomonadota > Gammaproteobacteria > Pseudomonadales > Pseudomonadaceae > Pseudomonas > Pseudomonas sp. Tn43. The sequence goes on along the minus strand of NZ_JACHYG010000017.1, from coordinate 58,207 downwards.
CCACGGTTGGGCTTGGGTATAAGCGGGATGCACCGGCAGAACCGCCTGTTCCTTGCGCAACTCGATAATCGCGTGGCCGACTTCCAGCACCACGAACATCCAGCGCAACAAGTCCCCTTGCACCTGCGGCTGTCCCGCTGCGAGGCCATAGGCCTGATGCAAAAGATCGCGAGTGCGACTTTCGAAACTCGACGCCAACCCTTTGAGTTTGCCGCTGATGGCATACACCACTTGCTCACGCAAATCCTGCTCCAGACGCCGCCATAACCAGCGGCTGTTGGGCGGCAAGATGATCGCCCCGGCCGCCGCGCACACCAGCATGCCCATGATCATGGCGAGGTAGTCATTGATGAAGGCGTAAGGGTTGTAGACCGTGAGGTTGTCCGGCACCGAACCGGTGCTGAAGAAAATCAGCAACCCCAGGCCAACCCCGGCGTATTGCGGCCGTGAAGCCAGGAACGCCCCAATCACAATCACCGGCGCGAGCATCACGCAGAGCAACGCAAAGCCGTCGATCCAGGGGAAGATGAAAAACATTTCGACGAAACCGATCAGCGCTCCGAACAACGTTCCGCAGGCCATCTGAAACGCCATCCGTTTGGGGTTCGGCGTCGCCGCTGAAAGGCCGACGGTGGCGGCGGCGATCAGGGTCATGGTCGCCCCGCTCGGCCACGCCGTGGCCACCCAATAACTGCCGAGCACCACGAGAATGAATGCTGCGCGAATGCCCGATGCCGCCGAGGCCAGCCAGTTGGTTTGCGGGGTGAAGGGCTCGTCCCAACGTTCCCGTTCGTGGCTGTGATCGGCCAGCGATGCGTGGGTCTGTGCATAACTGTGCAGGTCGTCGACGAAGCGATAAAGCAGCTCATAGGCGGTGTGAAAATCCAGCTGCTCGGCGTCGCTCGGAGCACTCTCCTGAAAGGTCGCCCGCAGGCTGCGAACCCGCGCCGGCAAGTTTTCCTTATAGGTCGCCAAAGCGCTGGCCAGGCGTGCAGCGTCGGGGCTGGTCAAGGCCCGACCGCTGAAGCCGTCGAGCACTTCAGCCAGATCCTGTAACCCCGGTTTGATCGCCGCGACAACATGATCGGCGCCACTGTTGCGCAGGCGTTCGAGCAACTGATGCAGCGCATTGAAGCGCGTGGTAATGCCCATGAACTCGCTGTTCAAGCGACTGAGCCGACCATTGCGTCGACGCATGTGCGGGTCTTCGAACACCGTGACGCTGCGCAGCCCTTCCAGACCTACCGCCTCGGCAATAAACCGTACGTTGCTCGCTTCAAACGCCTCGCGCCGGCTGCGACCGCGCAAGCCATCGGTGACAAACAAGGCAAACACGCCGAAGCGCTGATACAAGGCATTGCGCATCGCGGCGCTGGCGGTTTGCGGCAGGATCGCGGCGCTCACCAGCGTCGAGCAGAGAATCCCCAGGGAGATTTCCAACACCCGCCAGACTGCTGCCATGAATGCGCCGTCGGGATGAGCCAATGCAGGCAGGCCGACCATCGCCGCCGTATAACCGGCGAGCACAAAGCCATAGGCGCGGAAGTTGCGATAACGCGCCGCCCCGGCCGAGCAGAGGCCGACCCAGATCGCCAGCGAGCCGAGGAACAGTTCGGTGTTCTGCGCGAATAGGGCAATCAACGCGACCATCACCGCCGACCCCGCCAAGGTGCCGAGGAAGCGATAGAAACTCTTGGCGAATACCTGGCCGCTTTGCGGTTGCATGACGATGAACACGGTGATCATCGCGGTGCGCGGTTGCGGCAGCTCCAGGCGCATGGCCAGCCACAGGGTCAGGAATGCCGCGAACAGCACCTTGAAAATGTACACCCAGGTCACGCCGTCGCTGCGTGCCCAGTCGAAGAACCCCCGGCGCCATTCAAGGGAATACAGCCAGCGCAACGGTGCGGGCAAGGGAGTCATGGGATTTTGCTCATTGATATTCGGTTAAGACGCAGAACCTGTGGGAGCGGGCTTGCCCGCGATAGCGGTGTGTCAGGCGCCATCAATGTCGGATGTGATGACGCCATCGCGGGCAAGCCCGCTCCCACAGGTTGTGTGTTCAATTCGAGAGGCTGTTAAGAAGGGCCGGGGTCCTCGGTGCATCGGTCTGGCTGTCTTCCGGCACATCGTTGCCCGCCCCGAGTCCCCCGCCAAGCGCCGTCACTAGCTCGGCATGAGCACTCAAGCGTGCGGCCTGAACCTGCTGCTGCACTTGCTGCTGCTTGAACAACAACGTCTGCGCATTAAGCACATTGAGGTAATCGGTGAGCCCGCGCTGATACGCGATCATCGCGATGTCGTAGGTTTTGCGGGCCGTGGCTACCGACTCGGCGGCGAAGGCTTGTTGCTTGTCCATCGACTCGCGGCGAATCAACTGGTCAGAGATGTTTTTCAGCGCATTGATCAGCGTCTGGTTGTACTTCGCCACAGCGATGTCATATCCGGCCGAGGCTTCCCCCAGCTCCGAACGCAAGCGGCCACCGTCGAAGATCGGCAACGAGATCGCCGGGCCGACGCTGTAGTTGAGTTTCTTGCCGGTCAAAAACTCCAGCGCCCCACCGCCGGTGGCCATGTAGCCGAGGCTGCCGACCAGATCGACGTTGGGGTAGAAGCCCGCGTGAGCGACATCGATCCCCCGCGCCTGCGCCGCCACTTGCCAGCGACTGGCAACCACGTCCGGGCGTTGACCGAGCAGCTGAGCCGGCAACGAGGACGGCAGTTTTAATGCCGCACCCAACGACAGCGTCGGCCGTTGCAACTGCGCGCCCTCCCCCGGTCCCTTACCGGCCAGCGCAGCGAGTTGGTTGCGGCTGAGGGCAATTTCCTCGTCCAGGGCATCGATTTGCCGATGGGTTTCCGGCAAGGGTGTTTCGGCCTGGCTAACGTCGAAATGGGTGCCGATGCCGCCGTCCAGACGTTTCTGTGCCAGGTCGAGAATTTGCTGTTGCTGCTTCAAAGTCGCGGTGACGATGTCCCGTTGCGCGTAATGCAACGAGAGCTCGATGTAGGCGCGCACGATGTTGTTCTGCAATTCGAGCCGGGCCTGCCGCGCTTCGGCGACGCTCATGTGCGCCATGTCCACGGCGCGTTCGGTGGCGTTGCTTTCTCGACCCCAGAGGTCGAGGGCATAACTGAAACCCAGCGCGGCGTTGTTGTCCCAGGTGGTGGTGTTGGCCAGTTCGCCGGGGCCGTAGAACTGATCGGTCGGCCAGTTGTGGCGCTTGAGGGTGGATTGGCCATTGATCTGCAACGACTCGGCGGACTCGGCAAGGCCGGCCATCGACCGCGCCTGCCGCACGCGCGCGGCGGCCATGGCCATGCTCGGGCTGCCTTGCAGGGCGAGGTCGATCCAGCGGTTCAATTGCGGGTCGCCGTAGGCTTGCCACCATTGAGCGGTGGGCCAATGAGCGTCTTGTTCGGCGCTCTGGATGGCATCGTCGGTGGCCAGTGAATTGGCCTCCAGTGCCTTGTCTTGCGGGGCGATCCCTGCGGTGCCGATGCAGCCGCTGATTGCCAGGGTTAAAGCCAGAACACTGAGCGTCTTGAGCGCTCTGTTGATGCGACGCGGCACTGCTGCGATTTCCTGAGGTGGGAGAGATACAGAGAACTTCTGGGGACGGTTTTTTTGTGGCGAGGGGGCTTGCCCCCGTTCGGCTGCGCAGCAGTCGTAAACCGGTTACTGCAATTCTGATTGAAGATCGCGGTGACCGATTTCAGGGTCGCTTCGCAACCCAACGGGGGCAAGCCCCCTCGCCACACAAGCCCATGCCTACAGGGCGCAATTCTAGGGGTGGGCCTTGTTGGCGATAAGCCGGGATTCTTGTGAATCTTTGTTACCGTTAACGCGATAATCCCTCGGTCGCGTCTTTAGTCGTCTGTAAAGAGCCAGCAACTTCGTGTCACAATTTGCCATTCGCCAAGAGAGCACCCCATGGACACTTTGCAAAACATGCGCGCCTTCAGTTACGTGGCCGAGGCCGGCAGCTTCACCGCCGCCGCCGTGCAACTCGACACCACCACGGCCAACGTCTCGCGTGCGGTCTCCAACCTGGAAGCCCACCTGCAAACCCGTCTGCTCAACCGCACCACCCGCCGCATTGCCCTGACCGAGGCCGGCAAGCGCTATCTATTGCGCTGCGAGCAGATCCTGGCCTACGTCGAAGAAGCCGAGGCCGAGGCCAGCGACGCCCACGCGCGCCCGGCCGGGCAACTCAAGGTGCACACCATGACCGGCATCGGTCAGCACTTCGTGATCGACGCCATCGCCCGCTACCGCAAAACCCACCCGGACGTGACCTTCGACCTGACCATGGCCAACCGCGTGCCGGATCTGCTCGACGAGGGCTACGACGTGTCCATCGTGCTCGCCAGCGAACTGCCCGACTCAGGCTTCGTCTCCCAGCGTTTGGGCATCACCTACAGCATCGTTTGCGCATCGCCCGCCTATGTAAAAGCCAATGGCTGCGCGCACAAACCCAGCGATTTGCTCAACCACGCCTGCCTGCGCCTGGTGAGCCCGGTCATCCCGCTGGAGAAATGGGCCTTCGACGGCCCTGACGGCCAGGAAATGGTCACCATCAACAGCTCACCGTTTTTGGTGAACTCCGCTGATGCGATGAAAACGGCGATCACCAGCGGCATGGGGGTTGGCGTTTTACCGGTGTACGCGGCGATTGAAGGGCTGCGCAACGGCACGCTGGTGCGGGTGATGCCGAACTATCGTTCACAGGAATTGAATCTGTATGCGATCTACCCGTCGCGGCAATATCTGGATGCGAAGATCAAAACCTGGGTCGAGTACTTGCGCGGGTCGTTGCCGGAGATATTGGCGGCGCATCAGGCGGAATTGGCGGCGTATGAGTTGAGTGGGAGTTTGGGTGGGGCGCGGTTGGCGAATTGAGGTGTGTGGACTGCGGGTTAGCCCAGCAGTCCAGTGGCCTCTCCCAATCCCCAAAGCGCTATCACTGCGAAGAACGAACAAACAGACAATCACTGCGTCAGGAAAACCCTGAATGTCTGAGAAGTCTTAATTCAGTAGACCGGTGTATTTGCCCCAAGCCCATAAAGCCACCATGCAAACAATGAAAAACGTTGCAATATGAAATGGAATATTGACCCACAACTTAAGCGTCGCAGGGAGTTGCGCTAGATCCGAGATTGTCAGAGGCTCAGTTCGCTGCAGAAATGACTTGCTGGCGCAAAGCAATCCGCTAATTCGGCTCAAACGCATTAATCTGCTAATGGCTCCGCTGCCCATCAACTGATCTTCTTCTAAAACAGAGGACTTCTTAAGATACTTTTCAATTTCGTCAAGCTTGAAAAAAGCCACATATAAAATTACGACCAAATTTATTAGCATACATACCAATAAAAGTAGGGCGCATGCTCCATATAGGATTTTTTCTTGGCTCATGGAGTGGTTGCCTCGTGGATCAATTCTCCACTTGCCTCTCCCAACTTCGCCCCGATATTTCCTCCGACCGATGCTGTGCCCCCGCTGAGAATTAACGCGCAAACGATACCGCCTAAGCCGCGGGTCTTCAAAGCAATACCGGCGCAGTACTTTAAGGTGACTTTTCCCGTCACAACGCCTGCGGTAACCCCGCCAATTACGTTGCCAGACAGTTTACCGCCCTCGGAAAATTGCACCTGCCTGCAGTCTTCGGTGCTTCCTGTTCGGCAAACCTCGTTGATGCGCATGGTGGCTGCACCTGCTGCAAGTCCTATTCCTACATAGCCTCCCGCCTTCATAAACTTGGCGGCCTTCGCCACACCATCAATATTAGAGGCGTAGCCAGGTAACTGTGTTGGTGCCCCAGCCTTGTTCCAATGATGAATCGTTCTACGAGTAGAAAGGCCCAAGGCACGCTTGAGCTTGGGATGATCCGGAATACCGGTGCCTTTTCGTACAAGCCCCCCTAGGCCGGCATCGAGTTTGGCCATCAACCGCTTGCGCTGGGAAAAAAACTCAGGGGAGTGCAAATGGCCGTGTTTACGGAATTGCTGCTGATGCAGCCCATCAAGTTCTTTCAGGGTCGTTTTCAGACTCTCCAAATGCTGACCGATCATGAACGACGCTACGCCTAACGACCCCGCCGACACCTCCAAAAAAGGCTCGATCACTTCATGATGCTCGACTAAAAACGATGCCTCTTCATCACTCAGATCCTTCAATGCTTCGTTGACCTTCTGCGCCGCGATCATCATTTGCGCCTCTTCGCGGCGGCACATGTAATGCCGTGAATCGCTGAAAATCACCATTTGCCCCGGTTTCACCCGCTCATCGAGATGGCGATTGAGCGAGCGGAATTCCCGGCGCAGTGCATCGCTTGGCGGGTTTTCGTACAGTGAGCGCTCAAGGGCTTCGAGGGTCATGGGCTGCTGAATGATGTAGAAGCCCGACTCCACGGGTTTGGGCAGAGCGAAGGCGTGTTCTTCGACCAGATGTTGCGCCGGTGGAGGTTCGGGTTTGGGTTTGAAGGCATTCCATGAAGCACCGCCGTTATCGGGATCGATGCGAGGCGTCACCATGACCCAATCACCGTTGCTAACGGCGTTGATGAGTTTCTGCTGATTGGCGGCCTGCATGTAGTTGGAGCGGTTGGCGCCGATCGCGCCAAACAGATCGTCGAAGCCTTGCAGGTCGTAGGGATAGCTCAGGGCTTGGCGCAGGTCGGCGACGGCTTGATGGCTGTCTAGCACCTGGCCGCTTTGGCCGGCGAGTTGGTTTTGGGGGATGAGTCTGGTCACGCTCGTGTCCCGTTCCTTGGAAATGGGAGACTTTGGCGAGTGGGCTCAAGGGGGGATGCCGGGCGAATCGTTTTTGCGTGTAGGGGAAGTCCGAGTTTTTTGATGGCGACATTGTGGGTGCTGCCGAAGGGCTGCAATCTTTCGATCTTTACGTCATTGATAGCGCCGGAAGATCGAAAGATCGCAGCCTTCGGCAGCTCCTACAGACGGGGTGATTTTTGAGGATGTTTCCCACAGGTTTTGACGGTTGTTGCTTCGGAAACGAAATGGGTAGGCTTTGGGGGGCGCTACCAAATCAGCGATCAGGTCTGGAAAACCTGGCGAACACTTACCAAACCCCATGGCATACTGCGGCGCTTTTTTCTGCACGCAATTCCTTGTTATGGCGGCTGTGCGCGGGAGACCTTCGGGTCTGCCGGGTTTGGTGGATGTTCCGGTTTTTCCAGTCCGCGCGCAGCTGCCACCCTTTCGTCTGGAAAACGAAAGATGGCAGTTCCACTTCATCTGCCAATGAGTAACTTCCGCATGATCAAAGAAACACCGAATCCTCCTGAAACCGACGACGTTTCCCCCTACGAATCCCTCGATTCAAAAAAGCTCCACGATGCCGCTAACCGCGCGCTCGATCACTACCTCAATCCAGCCGCTCTCAAATCCCCCGTGGCTCGCAAGCCAAGCACGATGTACATGGTTGCGCCGGATATGAAAGATGAAGACCTGTTGGCTCACACCTGTGAATCGTTGGCCCAGGCCAGTGTGATGGCGACTGATTTTGCGGGGTATCTGGAAGGACCGCATCGGCACACGGCGATGGCGATTCAGCAAATCGTCATGCTGGCCGAGCTGGCGGTGAACCGGATGCTGGATAACCTCAACGTACCCAAACCCGCGCCACACAGCTGACCCCTGTAGGAGCGAACTGTGGCGAGGGGGCTTGCCCCCGTTGGGCTGCGAAGTAGCCCCCAAATCGCTGATGTACCAAATATCTTGTGAGTGCTACGCACTCAAACGGGGGCAAGCCCCCTCGCCACAAGTTCGCTCCTACAGTTTTGGATGGTGTACACCCGGCAATCCGAGCGCTCGCATAATGTCCGGGAAGAATGTTAGCGTGCTTGGCATTCTCCAAGCCCGACGAGCCGCCTCCAATGAAAAAAACCGTCCTCGCCTTCAGCCGTATCACCCCACCGATGATCGAACGTCTGCAACAAGACTTCGACGTGATCGTGCCGAACCCGAAAAACGGCGACATCCACGCCCAATTCAACGAAGCCCTGCCCCACGCCCACGGCCTGATCGGCGTCGGCCGCAAACTCGGTCGCGCACAACTGGAGAATGCGGAAAAACTTGAAGTGGTCTCCAGCGTCTCGGTCGGCTACGACAACTACGACCTCGCCTACTTCAATGAACGCGGGATCATGCTCACCAACACCCCCGACGTCCTCACCGAAAGCACCGCCGACCTGGCCTTCGCCTTGCTCATGAGCAGCGCCCGCCGCGTCGCTGAACTGGACGCCTGGACCAAGGCCGGCCAATGGCAAGCCACCGTCGGCGCGCCGTTGTTCGGTAGTGATGTGCATGGCAAAACCTTAGGGATTGTCGGCATGGGTAACATCGGCGCGGCCATCGCCCGTCGCGGCCGGTTGGGTTTCAACATGCCGATTATCTACAGCGGCAACAGCCGCAAGGCTGCACTGGAACAAGAACTCGGCGCGCAGTTGCGCAGCCTCGACCAGTTGCTGGCCGAAGCCGATTTTGTCTGCCTGGTGGTGCCGCTCAGCGAAAAAACCAGGCACCTGATCAGCCACCGTGAGCTGGCGCTGATGAAACCGAGCGCCATCCTGGTGAACATCGCCCGCGGCCCCGTAGTGGACGAAGCGGCGCTGATCGAAGCGCTGCAGAACAACCGGATTCGCGGCGCCGGGCTGGACGTCTACGAGAAAGAACCGCTGGCCGAGTCGCCATTGTTCCAACTGAAAAACGCCGTGACCTTGCCGCACATTGGCTCGGCGACTCATGAAACCCGTGAAGCCATGGCCAACCGTGCCTTGGCCAACTTGCGCAGTGCCTTGTCGGGTGAACGGCCGCAAGATCTGGTGAACCCACAAGTGTGGAAAGGCTGATTAAATAAGGGCAGACGTTTCAAACGCCTGCCCGCTCATTACATAATTTGCAATTCAGTCCGCCGTCATAAAACAGACACCCACGATAGACTCTCCATTACTGACCCGTACCCTTACGGGACTTAGCCATGGAGAGCAAAAACTTGAACTCGTCGACAACTGACCATCTCATCAGATACAGCAAAATAATATTGATGGCCTATATCAGTTTCTTTGGCCTGATGGTGATGTTCAGCAACTTTACCGACTACACAGCCAATTATGAGTATGTCGGCCACATCCTGAGCATGGACACCACCCGGGAAAATTCAAAATTGAGTTACCGGGCAATTACCTCACCCATACTTCACCACCGAATTTATTGGGTCATTATTACCCTTGAAGTAATTTCTACCACTTTCTGCCTGCTGGGCACGTTCCATCTTTACCAAAACATCAATGCTTCTTCCGAGGTTTTTCACGAAGCAAAAAAGTTTGCGATCATTGGGCTATTGGTTGCCATTTTTGTCTATTACGTCGTTCTACAAGTCATTGGCATCGAATGGTTCAACATGGATGAGTCACTCACCTGGAACGCCAAGGACTGGGCTCGAAATATTGTCGATTTCATAGTGCCGGTGCTGATTTATGTGGCCATCAGGATCGAGCGCTGAGTTGTTCGGTACCGCTTCTTTGCACCATCGACACCTTGGCTTTACGGAACACCAGCACATTGCCCAGCATCACCAATACCAACCCGACCAGTGCCGGCGCGGTCCATTGATAACCTTCGAAAAACGCCGACACATTCAGCGCCACCACCGGAAAGAGTACGGTGCAATACGCTGCCCGCTCCGGCCCCATGCGCCCCACCAGCGTCAGGTAGGCGGTGAAACCGATCACCGAGCCCGGAATCACCAGGTACAGCAACGACCCGATATAGCGGGCATTCCATTCCATATCGAACGGAATACCTTTGACCAGACACCACACCGTCAACATCGCCGCGCCGTAAGCCATGCCCCAGGCATTGGTGGTCAGGGGCTTCAGGCCGGCCTTCTGTTGCAGGCTCGACAGCATGTTGCCGGCCGAAAAGCATAAGGTTCCGAGCAGCGCCAAGCCCAACCCGAGCAGGGTGTCAGGACTGGCGGTATGACCGGCCAGCTCTGGCCAGAACAACAGGCCCAATCCGAGCAAACCCAGTGCACCGCCCATCAGTACATTGCGAGCGATTTTCTGACCGAAAAACACCCGTGCGTTGAAGGCATTCCAGAGGGTGGCGGTGGAAAACACCACGGCGATCAGACCACTGGGAATCCATTGGCTGGCGGTAAGAAAGCACATGAAATTGATGCAGAACAGGCACAAGCCCTGCGCCAGGCAAATCAGATGTCCGCGACGGTTCATCACTTGCAGACGGCGGCTGAGCAGCAACATCACGAACAGCACCAGCGCGGCAAGGCCGAAGCGATAGACGATCGACACCGGAATCGCCACCACGCCCAGTTGCCATTTCAAGGCGATCCAGGTGGTGCCCCAGATCAGCACGGTCAGTAGATACAACGAAAGGTTCATGGTGAAGACTCCTGAATAGGCCTTCAGTGTCTGGCGCGAAACCTTTTTACACTTGCATAAACTTGCGGTTTTGTCGGCGGCCGGGCTGGCAGGCCAACATCTACGGAGTAGGATGCAAGGCGTTGGAGAGAACCGATCATGGCCGCACTGGAATCAATGCAAGTCTTTCAAGCGCTTAACCGCTCGCCCAATGCTCGCCTGGAGCACAGCGCCGAGCTCGGTGACGGCATGGCTGCGGCTTTGTGGAACAATCACCACGATGCCCAGGATTATGAAGCGCCGAGCCATCACACCTTGTCTTGCTACATCGCCGGCGGCACCGGCACCTTTCGCCGCGACCAGCCCGGTACCAAGGGCGGCCCGGACAAGCTGTGCATTCTGCCGGCCGACCATCAGTCAGGCTGGGTGATCAACGGCGATATTCGCCTGGCCCACCTGTATTTCAGCCCCGAACAATTTGCCCTTGGTTGCGTCACGCTGCTGGATCGCGAACCTCGGGAATTGCAATTGCGCGAGCGCACGTTCCTCGAAGACCCGCAGCAAGCCCGACGCTTTCGGCAGTTGATCACCCTCAACTGGGATGAACCGGGCGAACGTCTGCTCACCAGCAGCCTGGCCCACGAAATGCTCAGCCATGCCCTGCTCAGCCAGGTTGGTTTACGTGAGGGCTTGCGACTCAAAGGCGGGTTGGCGGCACATCAACGGCGGCAGTTGATGGCGTTCATCGACCATCAATTGGCGGAAGCGATCAGCCTTGGGCAGTTGGCTGCATTGTGTGCGTTGTCGGAATACCACTTTGCGCGAATGTTTCGTGTGAGCTTCGGTTTGCCGCCGCATCAATATGTGCTGGCTCGGCGACTGAAGCGCGCGCGGGACTTGTTGCGCACAACGTCGCAGCCGTTGGGGGATATTGCGTTGGCCTGTGGGTTTGCCAGTGCGAGCCATTTCACTAACCGGTTTCGCCAGGCGTTGGGTGGCACGCCTGGGGAGTATCGGCAGGCGTTTTTGCGGTAAAGCAAGATCAAAAGATGCAGCCTTCGGCAGCTCCTACACGGGAGGCGAACGTTGATGGAGCCGTCGCAGCTTTTTTAACGAGTCTGAAGAGATAGCAGCCAGGAGCCGATTGCCGGATGCCGCCCTCGCCACTACAATGCGAACAATTCTTGTTCTCTAACGTATCCAAATGCGTCCGGAGCGGTTCCGTTGTCGTCAGCCACTACCGTCGAAGTCCTTTATCACGCCCATCACAACTGGCTCACCGGTTGGCTGCGGCGCAAACTCGGCTGCCCTGACAGCGCCGCGGACCTGGCCCAGGACACGTTCATTCGAGTGCTGACGGCACGGGAAACGCCCCGGATCATCGAGCCACGGGCGTTCCTCACCACCATCGCCAAGCGCGTACTGTTCAATCATTACCGCCGTCAGGATATAGAGCGCGCCTATCTCGACGCGCTGGCGCAGAGGCCGGAAATCGTCGCGCCATCGGAGGAGGATCGGGCGATCATCCTGCAAACGCTGATGGAACTCGACCAGTTGCTCGACGGTTTGCCACGCCTGGTCAAACGCGCCTTTTTGCTGGCTCAGCTCGATGGCTTGACGTATCCACAGATCGCCGCCGAACTGGGCATTTCCATTGCCACGGTCAAACGGCACCTGAACAAAGCGGCGATGCGCTGCTACTTCGCACTATGAACAGCCCTGCGGATTTCTCCTCTCAAGTGGCCGAGCAGGCCGTGCACTGGTGGATGCAAGTCCAGCAAGGGCCGTTGAATCCGCGTCAGCAAATCGCCTGGCAGCAATGGCTCGATGCTCACAGTGAGCATCGCCGGGCCTGGGAACATATTCAACGGGTCAACCAGCGCTTGCGCGATGTGTCTTCACCGCTGGCCCATGCGGTCCTCAACGCACCGAAATCCGCCGGGCGCCGTCAGGCATTGAAGCTGTTGCTGATTCTCGGCGCGGGTTCCGCAGTCACCTGGGGCATGCGCGAGCACATTGCGCTGACGCCGTTGTTGGCCGACTACCGCAGCCCGATCGGCCAGCGACGTAAAGTGCCGCTCGGCGATGGTAGCCAGGTGCAGCTCAATACTGCCAGTTCGGTCGATGTGCGAATCGACGGTCAGCAACGGCTGATCCGCTTGCTAGAAGGCGAGATGCTGCTGACCGCCGCCCAAGCATTTCAAGTACAGACCGCACAAGGCCTGTTGAAAACCCAAGGTGGGCACCTGAATGTGCGGCAGTTTGCCGATCACACTCAGGTGGCAGTGTTCGAAGGCAGCGTCGAATTGACGCCCGATGGCGGTACACCGCTGATGCTGCAAACCGCCCGGCAGTTGAGCTTCGACGCACGCGGCATCGGCGCTCCCCGGCCACTGGACGCCAACAGCGGCGCCTGGGCCGACGGCATGCTGGTGGCCGCGCATATGCGTCTGGAGGATTTTCTCGATGAACTCGGTCGCTATCGCCGGGGGCAACTCAAGTGCGCGGCGAATGTTGCCGACCTGCTGATCTCCGGGACTTATCCACTGGACGACAGCGAGCGGATTCTTGATCTGCTGGAAATCAGTTTGCCGGTGAAGGTGAGGCGTTTTACCCGGTATTGGGTGACGGTCGAGGCGCGCGCGTAAATGATCGTTCCCATGCTCTGCGTGGGAATGCAGCCCGTGACGCTCCGCGTTACTTCCAGAGCCGAACGCGGAGCGTCCGTTGAGGCATTCCCACGCAGAGCATGGGAACGATCTTCAATCTCAAAAAAAGTGAGCCGTTTTTCAGATCTGGCGTGACAGAGAAGGAAAGCCCCTTGATTCAACCTTCTCAGGATCGCCTTTCATGCAACCCATCCGCGTCACACCGCTAACCCGCACCTTGCGCCAACTCTTGCTGGGCGCCAGCCTGAGCTTCGGCGCACTGCCGCTGGTGCATGCCGCCGACACCAAGCCGTACCACATCGCGCCGTCCTCGCTGGAAAACGCCCTCAACCAGTTTGGTCGCGAAGCCGGCGTGCTGATCTCCTTTGGCTCGCAAGTCACCAGCGGTGTGCAAAGTCGCGGCCTGGAAGGCCACTACATCCCCTCCCAGGGTTTGAACGCGTTGCTCGAAGGCACCGGCCTGCAAGCTCGCGCCGAGGGCGACAATGCTTTCAGCCTGCAACCGGCGGGTGATACGGCGCTGGAGCTGGACACCTCGAAAGTGGTCGGCGACTGGCTCGGCGATGCGGCGCAAACCAACGTCTTCGAACATCCTGGCGCTCGCGATGTGATCCGCCGCGAAGAATTCGAACGCCAGGGCGCGACTCAGGCCAAGGATGTGCTCAATCGCATTCCGGGGGTCAATGCGCCGGACAACAACGGCACCGGCAGCCATGACATGGCGCTGAACTTCGGCATTCGCGGGCTCAACCCTCGACTGGCTTCGCGCTCCACGGTATTGATGGACGGCATTCCGGTGCCCTTCGCACCTTATGGTCAGCCGCAGCTTTCGTTCGCGCCGATCAGCATGGGCAACATGGACGCGGTCGACGTGGTGCGCGGCGGCGGTGCAGTGCGCTACGGGCCGCAGAACGTCGGCGGTGTGGTCAACTTCGTGACTCGCGCCATTCCCGATGAACCGACGGTCAAGGGCGGCTTCCAGACCGAAACCAGTCCATCGTCCAGCCATGACGGCTTCAAAACCACCGGCAATTTGCTGGCCGGTGGCACGGCCGATAACGGTCTGGGCGGCGCGATTCTGTACTCGGGCACCCGTGGTGGCGACTGGCGCGAACACAGCGACACCGAAATCGATGACCTGATTCTCAAGGGCAAGTACCAGCTCGACGAGGCCAACAGCTTCAACGCCATGGCCCAGTATTACGAAGGCAAGGCGGACATGCCCGGCGGGCTGAACGTCGCCGATTACGATGCCGACCCGTACCAGTCGACCCGCCCGAAAGACCAGTTCTGGGGCCGCCGCACGATGTTCAATTTCGGCTATCGCTATCAGCAAGATCGCCGGGAGTTCACCGCCAATACCTTCTTTACCAAAACCCTGCGCAGCGGTTATCTGGACCAGAGCACGTTCCTCTCGCTGTCGCCACGCGAGTATTGGGTACGTGGCCTGGAAACCCGTTTCGCCCAAGGCTTCGACCTCGGCCAAACCAGCCATGAAGTCGGCGTCGGCTATCGCTACATCAACGAAGCCAGCCACGAACTGCGCTACCGCACGCCGATCGCCAGCAACGAACTTCCGACCACCAACAGCCGCAACGACCGCGATACGCGGGGTGGCACCGAGGCCAATGCGTTCTTCGTCGATGACCGGATCGACATCGGCAAGTGGACGATCACCCCGGGCATCCGCTACGAAATGATCGAGTCGCAGCAGACCAACAACCTGACCAACGTGAAATACAAAGGCGACTACAACACCGCCCTGCCGGCGTTGAACGTGCTCTATCACCTGACCGACAGCTGGAACCTCTACGCCAATACCGAAGGTTCATTTGGCAGCGTGCAGTACAGCCAGATGCCTAACCGGGTGACCAGCGGCGAAGTCAAACCGGAGAAGGCGCGCACCTGGGAACTGGGCACCCGCTACGACAATGGCGCGTTGCGTGCCGAGATTGGCGCGTTCCTGATCAATTTCGACAATCAGTATGAAAGCAATCAAACCACTGATTCGGTGATCGCCCGTGGCGAAACCCGTCATCAAGGCATTGAAACCAGCATCAACTACGCCCTCGACGATTTGAGCCCGGCGCTGGCCGGTTTCGATGTGTACGCGACTTACGCCTATGTCGACGCAACTATCCGCGAAGACGGTCCGAACAAGGGCAATCGCGTGCCATTCTCTTCGAAACACAAAGGCACAATCGGCGTCGGCTATACCGAAGGCGCCTGGAAACTGAACCTGGACAGCAGCTACCAGAGCGACCAGTTCGCTGACAACGCCAACACCTCGGCCGAAAGCGCCGATGGCAGCACCGGCAAGATTCCGGGGTACATGTTGCTCAGCAGCCGTGCGGCGTATGACTTCGGGCCAAAGTTGGCGGACTTGAATATAGCGGTGGGGGTGAAGAACATTTTCAACCACCAGTACTTCACTCGCTCGTTCGATGACAACAACAAAGGCAAGTACGTGGGAGAACCGCGCACGGTGTATATGCAGACTTCCGTCGCGTTTTGATTCAATAGCGGCTAGAGCACACCCTTGTGGCGAGGGGGCTTGCCCCCGTTGGACTGCGTAGCAGTCCCAAAACAATCCAATGAGTTGTGTCAGGCAAAACCGGATAGCAGGTTTTGCGACTGCTACGCAGCCGAACGGGGGCAAGCCCCCTCGCCACAGTAAGCCCCTTTACCACAGTAAGCCCCCTCACCACAGAAGCCCCTCGCCGCAGGTTTCCACAGGAGCCAGCGAATACCACAAACAAGAACGGGCCTGCATAAGCAGGCCCGTTTTTCAGGTGGATAGAAAGTGGAAAGGTAAAAAGTGAATCAAGCCTCAGCCGTTTTGTGCAGCCTGTTCGTTCTCCAGAAACTCGTCTTCCAGCAGCGCATCGGCCGTAGGCCTTTCGAACGGCACCACAGCGGCACGTGGTTTGCCCCGCAGTTTGCCGAACAGATGTTCAAGCGCATGTTCGAGTTTTTCAGCCGCACCGTCGATCGCCATTTCCAGGTTAGCGGCTTTATGGGTTACAGAAATCGGTTGATGGCCTTTTGGCCGCGCTTCCAGCTGACAGCGTATGTCGTGGGGACCGGGCTTGTCGCCGTTCTCATCCCGCAGGTGGACCTCGACGCGGGTCAGGTCCTCTTCATAACGTTCGAGCGTGCTCTCAATGGTAGTACGTACCCACTCCTCCAGTCGGATGCTGCTTTGAATATGGTTATCGCTATTGACTTGGATTTGCATAGTTCATCCCTTATTTCAGCTAGCTCGCGAGAGGCCCCTTCGGCTGGCCCTTGGGCTTCATCACCGTGACCTCTTGGTTACACAATCGGTGTGCGCGCAGAACATTTCAACCCCTAAAAAAAGATAAATATTCATTCGCAAAAAAAGCCGGACAACGGGTAAAAGCGCTGTTAATGTCGGGAGTTCGGTCGCCCCTGGCTGATGTTCCAGGCTGCTGTCACATCTGCCGCTCCGCCAGCGGGTGCAGGCTACGAAATACCCCCGCTTCTTCCACCAGCCAGTCATGCACCGCGCGCACGCCCGGATGGCTTAGCGCACCCGGCGCATAAAGCAGCACGTAACGCTTGTGATTGGGCACCGCCAGGCCAAACGGCACGATCAGCGTCCCGCGCTCCAGTTCATCGTTGAGCAGCGTTCGCCGCGCAATCGCCACGCCCATCCCGGCAATCGCCGCTTCAATGGTCAGGTGATTGCGATTGAAAGTATGCCCGCGCCGCACATCCGCGCCCTCGAAGCCGATGGCGTTGAGGTAGAACTCCCATTCCGCGTATTCGTAACTGCCGCGCCAGGCGGTGATGTCGTGCAGCAACGGAAAATGCACCAGGTCCGCCGGGCCATGCAGAGGCGGCCTTGCGCGCAACAGGCCAGGGGCGCACACCGGAAAGATCTGCTCATCCAGCAAGGTTGTGGATAACAATCCCGGATAACTGCCGTCATTGAGGTCAATGGCCAAATCGAAGTCGCCCTCATGCAATGGCACGCTGCTGTCCTCGGCCACCAGCCGCAGCTGAATGTCCGGAAAACGCTGTTGCAAACGCGGCAGGCGCGGGGTCAGCCATTTGCTCAGGAAGGAGGGAATCGAGCGCAGCCGCAATATCCCGCTGATCATTCCCGCGTCCAGTCGTCGCAATTCCGCATCGATGCTGCCGTAGGCTTCATTGACGGTGATAGCCAATCGCTGGCCTTTGGCGCTCAACTCCACACCCCGGGCGCGACGATGAAACAGGCGAAAACCCAACCGCTCTTCCAGTTGGCGAATTTGCTGACTGACCGCACCCGGCGTGATGTGCAATTCCTCGGCGCAACGGGTGAAGGACAAGTGCCGCGCGGCACACGAAAACACGTGCAGCCAGACGTAGGTCTGGGCATGCAATTGGCGACTCATTGTTTAGTCCTGCTAAAGGCTGTCTTAGGAAGTTTCGTTGGTCACGTAGGACCGAGGTTGGCAGTATCGCCCACCTTGCGCTTGGCCTACAAAAATGGCGGCGATTTCTCTTCCATTGCTTGTATAGGCTTTAGCATGGCTATCAGTGTTTTCGATCTCTTCAAAGTTGGCATCGGTCCGTCCAGCTCCCATACCGTCGGCCCGATGCGCGCCGCAGCAACCTTCGCCCAGGCACTGATTGACCAGCATTTACTGGCCGATGTACGGCGGGTAGAAATCCGCCTCTACGGTTCGCTTTCGGCCACTGGCGTCGGTCACGCCACCGACCGTGCCTGTGTCATGGGCCTGATGGGCGAATGGCCAGACAGCATTGATCCGAATTCGATCGACAACCGAATCCAGGCGTTGCATGAAACCGGTGAACTGAGTCTGGCCGGCAAATCGACCATTGCCTTCAACTGGCAGCGCGATCTCCTGCTGCTGGACGAGAGCTTGCCCTACCACCCCAACGCGATGTCGCTGACAGCCTTTGGCGAAACCGGTGAACTGTTCGAGCAGACGTACTACTCGGTAGGCGGTGGTTTCATCATCGAAGCCGCGGAAGCCGAGTCCGGCATTGCACCGGCCAGCGATGTGGTGCTGCCTTACGATTTTTCCAGCGCCGCCGAATTGCTCAAACTCTGCAACCAGCACGGTCTACGGGTTTCCGAATTGATGATGGCCAACGAACGGGCCTGGCGCAGCGACGCCGAGATTCGCCAGGGCTTGCTGCATATCTGGTCGGTGATGCGCGAGTGCGTCGAGCAAGGTTTACGTCACGAAGGCATCCTGCCCGGCGGTCTGAATGTTCCGCGCCGCGCCGCGAAATTGCACCGCAGCCTGTTGGAAATCAGCAAACCGAATGTCATCAGTTCCACCCTGTCAGCCATGGAGTGGGTCAACCTGTTCGCCCTCGCCGTGAACGAAGAGAACGCGGCTGGCGGACGCATGGTGACCGCGCCTACAAACGGGGCGGCGGGGATCATTCCCGCCGTGTTGCACTACTACATGAAATTCAACCCGGACGCGTCGGACGATGATGTGGTGGCGTTCTTTTTGGGGGCTGCCGCTGTAGGCATCCTGTGCAAGAAAAACGCCTCGATTTCCGGCGCCGAAGTCGGCTGCCAGGGCGAAGTCGGTTCCGCCTGCGCCATGGCCGCCGCCGGCCTGGCCGACATACTCGGAGCAACTCCCGAGCAACTGGAAAATGCCGCCGAAATCGGCCTGGAACACAACCTCGGCCTGACCTGCGATCCGGTCGGCGGCCTGGTGCAGGTACCGTGTATCGAGCGCAATGCAATCGCTGCCGTAAAGGCGATCAACGCCACGCAAATGGCCCTGCGCGGTGACGGCAAACACTTCATTTCCCTGGACCGGGTGATCCGCACCATGCGCGATACCGGTGCCGACATGCACGACAAATACAAAGAAACTTCACGGGGCGGCCTGGCTGTCAGCTGGGTGGAGTGCTGAGGAGCACTCCGAAGCAGGTGCCTGCCTGACCGTCCGCAAAACGTGAGCCCGAGCAAGAATAATAACGAGGCAAAAACGATGACCGATGTACGTACACCTGCTGCCGATAATCCTGCTGTAGATCTGACCCGCAATAGCGAAACAACCTACAAAGGCTGGAGTAAACACGACACCACCTGGATGCTTGGCCTCTATGGCACGGCGATTGGCGCCGGCACATTGTTCCTGCCGATCAACGCCGGCGTCGGCGGTTTCTGGCCGCTGCTGCTCCTGGCGGTACTGGCCTTTCCGATGACCTTCTTCGCCCACCGCGGCCTGACGCGCTTCGTGTTGTCCGGGCGTTCCGGGGACATTACCGAAGTGGTGGAAGAACACTTCGGCATCGGTGCCGGCAAAGTGATCACGCTCCTGTATTTCTTCGCGATATTCCCGATTTTGCTGGTATACAGCGTGGCGCTGACCAACACCCTGAGCAGCCTCATGGAGCATCAGTTGCACATGACCCCGCCGCCTCGGGCAATCCTGTCGCTGGGGCTGATTCTCGGCTTGATGGCGATTGTGCGTTGCGGCCAGGGCGTCATCGTCAAATGCATGAGCGTGCTGGTTTACCCGTTCGTCGCGGCGTTGCTGCTGCTCGGCATCAGCCTGATTCCGAACTGGAACGGCGCGTTCTTCGCCACCGCCAGCGAAGGCATGCCGCTGCCGCTGTTCTTCCAGACCTTGTGGCTGGCGATTCCGGTGATGGTGTTTTCGTTCAACCATTCGCCGATCATTTCCGCGTTCGCCGTTGATCAGAAACAGCGTTACGGCGAGCAAGCCGAACGCAAAAGCAGCGGCATTCTCGCAATCGCCCACATCATGATGGTCGTGACGGTGATGTTCTTCTGCTTCAGCTGTGTGCTGGCCTTGTCCCCGGCTGATTTGGCCGCTGCGAAGGCGCAGAACATTTCGATCCTGTCGTACCTGGCCAACCACTTCCAGACACCGGTCATCGCTTACGCCGCGCCGTTGATTGCGTTGGTGGCGATCACCAAATCCTTTCTCGGCCATTACATCGGCGCCAGCGAAGGCTTTCAGGGCCTGATCGTGAAAAGCCTGCGTGGCCGTGGGCGCGTCATGTCCGCCAGTTGGCTGAACCGCATCACAGCGCTGTTCATGATCCTCAGTTGCTGGGCCGTGGCGACCTTCAATCCGAGCATCCTGGGCATGATCGAAACCCTCGGCGGGCCGATCATCGCGTGCCTGTTGTTCCTGATGCCGATGTACGCCATCCGCCGCGTGCCGGCCTTGCGCCAGTATTCGGGCCTGGCCTCGAACGTGTTCGTGGTGTTGATCGGTTTGATTGCACTGTCTGCGATCATTTACTCATTCATGCCCTGAAACGGGCAGGCAAAAAGAAGGCGGGCCAGAGTGCCTAATGCCGGTCAGTCAAGCGAGCAAACCGCTTTTCGTAGGAGCCAGGCTGGCCGGCGAAGGCGTTCTTAAGTGCGCTTTCGCCGGCCAGCCTGGCTCCTACAGGTCCGATTTGTCCTTGACTGACTGGCATTAGCCAGAGTGCGCGCCACTTTTTTGCCGTGTTCATTGTTCGACCATTTTTCCGGCATGTCCCTTGCTATGTCTCCTACGCGGCACGGATGAAAGTACATGAACATGGAAGGCCGATGGTCTGGTGTGGCGAACTAATCCCGATCATGGCCGGTCAACAACTGCACGTTCAATCAGGCGGTGACGCATCATGGACAACCCCTTTCAACTCATTACCGATGCCTTTGCACCGGATTATCAAGTCAACCTGAGTATTCAGGGTCTGGACGGCAGCATCATGCTGACCCTCTCCAAAAATGGTCGCGTGGTGGCCAAACGGATGATCAGCACCGAACAGCGCAATGATCCCAAGCGCCTCAAACGCCTGGTGCAAAGCATTCAATTCGGCATCGCCATCGAACAAGGCCACAGCGCCGTGGCCATCCTTGAAGCCATGACCGACGGCGACAGTCGCACCCCGCCGCCCTTGGTCAAATCCCGGCCACGACCTTCAATGGGGCTTTAAATCTCGCCCTTCTCCACTTCGGGATGTTCACCGGAACCCGCACCGATCTTGCGTTGCGGGTGTTCGATCTTCACCGAAGGAAACTGCGAGGAGGCGTAACGCACCACCAGAATCGCAAACGCCAGCAGCAGAATCCCGCCGCACAGGTAGATGATTCCCAGGTCCGGTGGATTGTGGTGCGAGACGTTGGAGATGAGCAGGCGTGTCAGCGCAGTGATCGCCACATAAATCAGGAAGCGCACCGGCATGTGGTTGGTCTTGAAGTAAATCCCGACCATCGCCCCCAGTTCCAGGTAGATGAACAGCAGCAAGATGTCATCGATCTTGATATGCCCCTTTTCGAGCATTCCGAGGAATTCCATCACCGCCGCCCACGCGGTCACTGCTCCGATGGCAAATAGTGCCAGGTAGTGGAAGGTTTCGACGAACAGGTTGCCCAGGGACTCGGCCAGTTGGTGCACGCTCTGCCGCAGGTTCTCGGCCCAGTTGATTTTCACTTTGATTGTTCCTTAGCTCGGTTCGAGCGGATGATGCGGGATGGACGTGACGGTTGTTCTGCATGCAGAAAAAAGGCCAGATAGTGTGGGTGAGATGGTGGCTGCGTGACATGAGACACGTTGGTGGTGGTTGGACGGACGCCATCGCGGGCAAGCCCGCTCCCACAGGGTTCAGCGGTGCTCGCGATGGGAGCGGACACGGTTCACCTGACAAACCCTGAATTCGGTCTACATTAAAAAGCCACTACCCAAAGCGTAGGGATTCGCTTATCCTTTTCGCTGTATATAAATACAGTGGTCGAAACAGACAACTAATGTAAAGGCATGTGAGGTGGTGAATGGCCGTCGAAGTGGTATACCGCAGCAGCCGAGATCTGGAGCGCTTGTTCATGGATAAAGCCGAAGCTGACCGTCATGACAAAATGCTCGAACTGGCCGAATTGCTGGCTGAAGTGTTGCAAAAAGCCGTTCCGTCCCTGACCGAACAGCAAGTGGAAGAAGCCGGGATCTACATGGCGAAGAACCGCGATGTATTCGCCAAGGCATTCAAGAGCCAGCCGGACGCATTGTCCGAACTGTTGAATGTACCCGCCGAAGCCATTGAACCTGCTAAAGCCACTGAACCTGTTGAAGCAGCTGCACCAGTTGAAGCAGCGAGCGCTGAGCCGACCAAGCCAGCCAAAGCCGCCAAGACACCCAAGTAAGCAATGCCCGAATTGAATAGGCCCTGAGTCAAATGCCTCAGGGCCTTTTTCATGCCGGCGGGAACCTAGACCTCGGGTTGTTCCAGCGCCTCGACCAACGCCTTGAAGAACCGCGCCGCCTCGCCGCCGGTGACCACACGGTGATCGAAGGTCAGGGACAGCGGCAGGATCGGATGCACCACCACCGCGCCTTCGACCGCCACCGGTTCATCGCGGATCGCCCCGGCGGCGAGGATCGCCACTTGCGGCGGCACCACCACCGGGTTGGCGTAGCGGCCGAACAAGGTGCCGAAATTCGACAGGGTCAGGGTCGCCCCCATCATTTCCTGGGGCGGGATCGAGCGCGCCTGCACGTCGGCCCGCAGACGCATCACACCTTCTTTCAGATCCGCCGCCGTGCGATGGCCTACATCGCGCAGCACCGGCACGAACAAGCCGTCCGGCGTGTCCACGGCAATGCCCAGGTCGAGTCGTTCATGTTGTTTGAGCGCCTGGGTTTTGCCATCGAAGGCGCTGTTGAGCACGGGCTCTACGGCGCAGGCCGCCGCCATCGCCTTGGCCAGACGAATCAATGGTTCTCGCGCCTGCCCCCAGCGATGCAGATCGGCATCGCCGAAGATCGTCACCGGCACCACTTCGGCATGGGACCTGGCCATGTTCAGCGCCATGCTGCGTCGCACCCCGCGCAGTTTTTCGCCGCCGAAGCGTTCGCGTTCCGTCTGGGCTGCGTTTTCCACGTCGCTGCGGGTGATCTGACCTTCCTGGCCGGAACCCGTCAAGCCGCTCAGTTCAACGCCGAGCTGCCGCGCCAATTGACGCACCGCCGGCGTGGCACGGCTCGCCAGATGCTCACGAGTCGAAGGCGCGGCGCCGATAAAAAATGCATCTTCCTGATCCGTGCCGCCGCCCTCCAGCCGCCCGACCACAGTGCCCGCATCGGCTTCGCCTTCGTAACCGAGCAGAGGTTCGCCAACATGAAGGATGTCGCCCTCGCCACCAAAGGTTTTCGCCACCACACCATCGTAGGGCGCGGGAATGTCCACCAGCGCCTTGGCGGTTTCCACCGACACCAGCAGTTGGTCGGCCTTGACGGTATCGCCGACCTTGACGTGCCAACGGACGATCTCCGCTTCCTGCAAGCCTTCGCCCAGATCCGGCAGTTTGAAATATTTCATCGCAACCTCCTCGGCCTCAGGCGTGTGTTCAGGGGTAGTGCTGCATGACGGTGTCGCAGGCATGAAGAATGTCTTCGACGCCGGGCATGTACAGCGATTCCCGTCGATACAGCGGCGGCGGAATGTCTGGCGCGGTGACTCGCTGGATCGGTGCCTGCAATTCCAGAAATACCCGTTCGTAGAGACTGGCGGCGATTTCCGCGCCGACCCCGCAGGAGCGCGGTGCTTCATGCACGATCACGCAGCGACCAGTCTTGCGCACCGAGGCTTCCATCGTGTCGAGGTCCAGCGGTTTGATACTGGCGATATCGATCACTTCCGCCGAGACGCCCTGCTCGGCCAGTTGTGTGGCGGCTTGCAGGGTTTCCATCACACTGGCGCCCCAACTGATCAAGGTAATGTCGCTGCCTTCACGCAAAGTGAAACAGCTGTCCAGCGGCAGGCGCTTGCCATCATCGAGCAGCGGTTGCGGGTTCATTCGATAGAGTCGGGTGGGTTCGAGAAAGATCACTGGATCCGGGTCGTCGATGGCCGCGAGCAACAAGCCATAAGCCCGGGCCGGCGAGGACGGGACCACCACCCGCAGCCCCGGAATGTGCGCGAACAGTGCTTCAGTGCTTTCGCTGTGATGCTCCGGCGCGCGAATCCCTGCGCCCATGGGCGAGCGCATCACCATCGGGCAGGTGATCCGCCCGCGCGTGCGATTGCGCATGCGGCTGGCGTGGGACACCAGGTGCTCCATGGTGGCGTAGATGAAACCCATGAACTGGATTTCCACCACCGGTTTCAGGCCTTGGGCCGCCATGCCCACCGCCAGCCCGCCGAGCATGGTTTCGGCCAGCGGCGAGTCGATCACCCGCTTGAAACCGAAGCTGTCGCGCAGGCCCAGCGTGGCGCGGAACACGCCACCATTCACCCCGACATCCTCACCGAGGACGATGACGTTCTCGTCTTCGCTCATGGCTCGATGCAACGCCAGATTCACCGCTTCCAGCAGCGTCACTTTGCCGTTACTCATCGCTCGAACCTCCTGTCCGGCGCGCCACCCGTTCCAAAAACTCTTCGCGCTGTTCGGCCAGGGCTTGTGGCCATTGCGCGTAGACGTAATCGATGACCGATTCCGGTGCCTGCATTCCCGCCGCTTCGAAGTTATCCACCGCCTGCTGCACCAAGCCCTGGCATTCGCTGACCAGCGCCTGCTCACGGCCTTCGTTCCACACGCCCTGCCCGGCCATGAAACGTTGCAGGCGTTTGATCGGTTCTTCGAGCCAGGCCTGCTTGACCTCGTCCGCCGACCGGTAGCGCGTGGCATCGTCGGCGGTGGTGTGATCGCCAAGGCGATAGCTCAAGCATTCGAGCAACACCGGGCCTTTCCCGTGGCGCGCCCGTTCAAGGGCCGCTTGCACGCGGTCGTAAACGGCGAGTATGTCATTGCCATCGACTTGCTCGCCGTGGAAGCCGGCGCCCATGGCTTTCTGCGCCAGGGTCGGGGCGCCGCACTGGATTCGTCGCGGCACCGAGATTGCCCATTGGTTGTTGTTGATCACAAACACCACCGGCAACTGCCAGGCGCCAGCGACGTTGAGGGCTTCGAGGAAATCACCTTTGCTGGTTCCGCCGTCGCCGCACGTAGTGACAGCGACCCGATGCTCGCCACGGATCTTGAAGGCGCTGGCGACGCCGCAGGCGTGCAGGGCCTGGGTGGCGATCGGCACACAGATCGGGAAATCCTGGGCCACCGCCGGGTCGGCAAAGTCGCTGCCACGCTCGTCGCCGCCCCAATACAGCAGGATTTCTTCCATGCGCACACCGCGCATCAATTGCACGGCAGTGTCGCGGTAATACGGGATCAGTACGTCTTCGGCATGCATCAGGCTGCCGATCGCAACGCCTATGGCTTCCTGGCCCAGAGTCGGCGCGTAGGTGCCGATGCGCCCGGTGCGTTGCAAGGCGACAGCTTTCTGATCGAAAAGGCGGGTGAGGACCATTTGCCGATACAGACGCGTCAACAAATTGAAATCGTCGGACCAGGCAGGAAGATCGCCAAGTGGCTGGCCATCAGGGGATAAAAAACGGGTGTACGGCAGCTCAACCTTGTGAAGCATCACAGGGCTCCTGGCACGCGGGAGTCGGCGTGCATTGTTCAGCCCGACGCTTGTGACGCGGGGCTTGAAGAGCAAGTCGGCCGGATAGGCCCTCACTCCTTCATTGGTTCAAACTTGATCAGTACAACATCAGCGGTATAGCACTTTCTCCGCCAACTCATCTGCCACCCGGGCCGGAGAGCGTTTTTCCGCCTGGGCATGGGCGAAGACTTCGGTCAACCGTGAACTGATTTTCGACAGGTGCGCGGTGATGGTCGTCAGCTCTTCCCCGCGGTGTTTGAGCGACACGTAGATCAGCCCGCCAGCATTAATCACGTAATCGGGTGCATACAAAATGCCCCGACGTTCCAGCTGATCGGCGATGCCGATATGGATCAACTGGTTGTTTGCCGAACCTGCGACCGCCGCGCAGCGCAGTTGCGCCACGCTGTTGCTGTTAAGCACACCGCCCAGACCGCACGGGGCGAGTATGTCGCACGGTGTGCTGAGCAGCGCATCGTTGGCGATTGGATGAGCGCCCAATTGCTCCATGGCCAATTGCACTTTGCCTTGGTCAATGTCGCTGACCAACAGTTCGGCACCGGCCGCATGCAGCTGTTCGGCCAAGGCAAAACCGACATTGCCCAGGCCTTGAATGGCGATGCGCAAGCCTTCGAGATTATCGCTGCCCAGACGGGCCATGGCAGTGCTGCGAATACCAGCGAATACGCCCATGGCGGCGTGCGGGGCCGGGTCGCCCGCGGCGGTGGTGCTGGTGACGAATTGGGTCTGTTGGGCGATGCAATCCATGTCCGCCACGGAGGTTCCGGCGTCGATGGCGGTGATGTAGCGACCATCGAGCTGATTGATCCAGCGCCCGAACGCTTCGAATACCGCGGCGCGATTTTCCACATGGGCCGGGCGAACAATCACCGCAACACCACCGCCCTGAGCCAGGCCGGCCAGGGCCGCCTTGTAACTCATGCCTTGAGCAAGGCGCACGGCATCCTCGATCGCGGATTCATCGGTGGGGTAAGCAAGGTAACGACACCCGCCCAGGGCAGGTCCCAGACGGCTGTTGTGGATGGCAATCACCGCCTTCAACCCGGTGACCGGATCGACGCTCAGGTGCAGCGATTCAAGGCGAGTGCTTTGCATGAGAGCGAACATCGTAGGGCTCCCGAATCACTTCTTGTAGTCGCCAGTATAGGCTTGTGCACAAAAATTGCAGAAACGCCCCGGAATAAGCGGCGTCGCTTTTCAGGCTTTCGGACATAACCTGCTACCGCCTGCGCCCGACACTGGACGAAAGCCCGCGACGGGGCTAAAACGAGGCATTCTCCGGAGATTTTGATGACCCCGCGCCAACGTTTTTTCGACTGTCTGCAACGATCACCGCCCGCGCTGTTCGAGGCGGCGCTGTGGATGGCCGTCGAACACGATAAGGAACTGAATCCCGAGGTGGTGCTGGCGGATTTCAAGGACCTGCAGCAACGGGTCAGCTACGGGTTGCCGATGCTGTCGGTGAGTGAGCTGGCCCAACCGTTGTTGCGCCGAATGAATGACCTGGGGTTCGCTCAGGACGATTCCACGCCCTTGCGCCCGCAAGTGGCGTTACTCAATAAGGTGCTGGAACGCCGGCGAGGCCAACCGCTGGCGCTGGGCCTGATTGCACTGGAACTGGCCAGAAGGCTGGAGATTCCCATGGTCGGCGTCAACTTTCCCGGGCATTTCCTGCTACGGGTACAAGGCGCCGATCACTTGCTCGACCCGTGCGGTGGGCGACGGCTGTACCCCAACGACTGCCGGGAGTTACTGCAACGCCAGTACGGCCCGAACATGCAACTCAGCGCCGAGCATTTACTGACGGCTGAACCGGTGCAGATGCTGCAGCGGCTGTCACGCAATTTGCGCCAGTTGTACCTCACGAATGATGACTACATCGACGCCCTGATCGACGCCGAGCGCGTGCTTGAATTGGGCAACGCCTGCGCCTCCGACTACCTGGCCCGGGCCAGTCTCTATCAACGGCTGGACTGCCCGAATGCCGAGCGTTTTGACCTGGAACACGCGCTGCTGCTCTGTGACGACCCGATTCAGCGGATTCGCCTGACCGAACGGCTCGGGCATTTGCCGCCGAAGTCGGTCGTGCATTAATCACCGCTCCCAGTAGGCGCCAGGCTTGCCGGCGAACCAGGCGCCTCGGTCTATCAGGAATACCGCGTTATCGTTCTTCGCGGGCAAGCCCGCTCCCACATTAGGTCTATGTGAGCCATTAAGGGGTATCGGGCTGATTCGCCGGATGGGCCAGGAAGAAGGCCGGATGGGTCGCCGCCAATGCCGCCACTCGACGAATTCGCGGATAGGCCTCAAGGGAAATATTGAAGCGCTCGGCCGCATACAACTGCGGGATCAAATAAACGTCCGCCAGCCCCGGCTGATCGCCAAAGCAGTAACCGGTGTCACCGATCAATTGCTCCACCGTCGCCAATCCTTGCCTGATCCAGTGACCGATCCACTCCACTACCTGCGGCTCATCGTGCCCCAGCTGCCGAAGCTTGTTGAGCACGCTGACGTTGTGCAGAGGGTGAACATCGCAACCGATCACCGCCGCCACGCCACGCTCATGAGCGCGGGCGACGAGGTCTTTGGACAGCAATGGCACCTGTGGATAACGTTCCTCCAGGTACTCGATGATCGCCGGTGACTGGATCAGCAACTCGCCTTCATCGGTGCGCAAGACCGGCACCCGGCCTTGCGGGTTGATGCCCAGATAGGTCGGCTGCCGATGTTCGCCCCCTTGCGGCGCGATCAGGTTGATGGGCAGCGCCTGGTAATCCAGCCCCTTCAACGCCAGCGCAATCCGCACCCGGTAAGACGAGGTCGAACGGTAGTAGGTATAGAGTTCCATGACCCGATCCTCTTAGCGCGCTGGCAGCACTTTGCCACGGCATTCGCCGAAACCGATCGAAGCAAAACCCTCGCGGCGGCAACGCGCGCGCAAAATGATTTCGTCGCCGTCCTCAAGGAATTTACGCACCTCGCCCGAGGCCAGTTCGATCGGCTTTTTACCGCCCTCGGTGATTTCCAGCAGGCTGCCGAACTGCCCGTTTTCAGGACCGGACAGCGTACCCGAACCGAACAGGTCACCAGCCTGCAACTGGCAGCCGTTGACGCTGTGGTGCGCAACCAGTTGGGCAACGGTCCAGTACATGTGTTGGGTGTTGCTGAGGGTCAAGCGATGGGCGGGTATATTTTGCTCGCGCATCGACTCGGTCAGCAGCAGCACTTCGAGTTCGATGTCGAAGGCACCGGCGGCCTGATCGCGTTTGTCGAACAGGTACGGCAACGGCTGCGGATCGCCTTCAGGGCGTGCAGGCTGCGCACGACGGAACGGCTCCAGCGCTTCGGCCGTCACCACCCACGGTGAAATGCTGGTGATGAAGCTCTTGGACAGGAACGGCCCCAGCGGCTGATATTCCCAAGCCTGGATGTCGCGCGCCGACCAATCGTTGAGCAGGCAGAAACCGGCGATGTGGTCGGCGGCGTCACCGATGGCGATCGGGTCGCCCATCTCATTGCCCGGACCGATCCAGATACCCAGTTCCAGTTCATAGTCCAGACGTGCGCACGGGCCAAACGTCGGCTCGGTCTGGCCGGCCGGCAGGGTCTGACCTTTCGGACGGCGAACATCGGTGCCGGACGGGCGAATGGTCGAGGCGCGGCCGTGATAACCGATGGGCACGTACTTGTAGTTCGGCAGCAACGGGTTGTCCGGGCGGAACAGTTTGCCGACATTCTGCGCATGCTCGATGCCAACGTAGAAGTCGGTGTAGTCGTTGATCTTCGCTGGCAAGTGCATTTCGCAATTCGCCGCCAGTGGCAGCAGTTTGGCACCTTGGGCTTCGATTTTGCCGTGCAGGGTGCTGCCTTCCTTGAACAGCTCGATCAAGCGTTCACGCAAGGCCACGCGTGCCTCGCGACCCTGTTCGAAAAACGCATTCAGCTGACCGCCACGGGTGGCTTCGACTGCGGCGCGCGCAGCGCCCTCGAACAGCCCGGCCTCCAGTGCCGCTTCCAGATCAAAGATGTGGTCGCCAATGGCCACGCCACTGCGCGGCGCGGAGCCCTTCACGCTGAACACGCCCAACGGCAGGTTTTGCAGCGGGAAGTCCGCGTGGCCGTTGGCGGAAGCAACCCAACTACGAGTGATGGAAGTCTGAGTCATGGTTATCTCCGGGTCGGGTCGAAAGTCGCGGGCAGCGTGGCCCAGCAGGCGTCGTAATTGTTTTGCAGTTGTGGGCAATCCAGGGCGAATCGGCTCGGGCGCAACACTTGGCTGGTCTCGAACATGAAGGCCATCGTGTTGTCGATTTTAGCCGGTGCCAGTTGTGCGTTGATCGCTTTGGTGCAGGTCTCGCCGTCGGGGCCGTGGGCGCTCATGCAGCTGTGCAGCGAAGCACCGCCAGGCACGAAGCCTTCGGCCTTGGCATCGTATTCACCCTGGATCAGGCCCATGAATTCGTTCATCAGGTTGCGGTGGAACCACGGCGGACGGAATGTGTTCTCGGCGACCATCCAGCGCGGCGGGAAGATCACAAAGTCGAGGTTAGCCAGACCGTGCACGCTGGTCGGCGAAGTCAGGACGGTGAAAATCGACGGATCCGGATGATCGAAACTGACCGTGCCAATGGTATTGAAACGGCGCAGGTCATATTTGTACGGCACGTTATTGCCGTGCCAGGCGACCACGTTCAGCGGCGAATGATCGAGCTCGCAGCCCCACAACTGACCGAGGAATTTCTGCACCAGCGTGGTCGGTTGCTTGAGATTTTCGTAATGAGCCACCGGCGTCAGGAAGTCTCGCGGATTAGCCAGACCGTTGCTGCCGATCGGCCCCAGATCCGGCAGGCGCAGAGGGGCGCCATGGTTTTCGGCGATATAGCCACGGGCTTGCGGATCGAGCAGTTCGACGCGGAATTTCAACCCGCGAGGTAGAACAGCGATTTCCAGCGGTTCCAGCTCCAGCACGCCCAGTTCGGTGGCGATGCGCAAGCGGCCCAGTTGCGGTACCAGCAACAATTCACCATCGGCATTGAAGAACACGCGTTCCATGGAACGGTTGGCGCAGTAGTTATAAATGCTGATCCCGGACGGCTTTTCCGCGCCCGAGTTGGCGGC
This sequence comes from Pseudomonas sp. Tn43, assembly GCF_014192635.1. Taxonomy (NCBI): domain Bacteria; kingdom Pseudomonadati; phylum Pseudomonadota; class Gammaproteobacteria; order Pseudomonadales; family Pseudomonadaceae; genus Pseudomonas; species Pseudomonas sp. Tn43. Next base: position 27,526 of record NZ_JACHYG010000017.1, on the reverse strand, counting down.
CATGCTCACCAGCCCATCGATGAAATCAGTGGGCTCGGTCGGAATGTCCAACGGGTTCCAGCGCAGGCGATTGGGCGTTACCTCGCCCAACGGGCCACCGGCCAGTTGCCGATCCAGTTTGACGAATGCCGGGTGATTGGCCGACGGCTGAATACGGTACATCCAGGTCCGCCGCGCTTCGCTGCGAGCCATGGTGAACGCCGTGCCGGAGAACAGTTCGGTGTACAGGCCGTAAGGGGCTTTTTGCGGGGAATTCTGGCCGACAGGCAATGCGCCGGGCAACGCTTCGCTGCTGAATTCGTTGCCAAAACCTGACTGATAAGCCAGCGCTGGCGCCGTTGAATCGAGGTTCATGGAGCCTCCTGAACGGGAGTTGGCAATGGCCTGTCACTCTGCGGGAGAGGGATTGGCACGCCTGGGTTATTTTTATCGTAATTCGATTACGCATAACGTAATTTGATTGGTATTGACCGTCAAGCTATAAAGACGCCCATTCGTCCCGGGATCACACCGCCTCATGACCAGCGAAAGCAACGGTAAACAGAAAGTCCGCTCGGCCGAGGTCGGCACCGATATCCTCAAGGCGCTTGCCGAGCTGTCGCCATCGACCTCGTTGTCGCGTCTGGCCGAACACGTGCAAATGCCGGCGAGCAAGGTTCATCGCTATTTACAGGCGCTGATCGCCAGCGGTTTTGCCGAGCAGAACCCCGCCACCAACCATTACGGCCTGGGTCGTGAGGCGCTTCGGGTCGGTCTGGCTGCCCTGAACAGTATGGACGTGCTGAAAGTCGCCGCCCTGCCCCTGGCTGAACTGCGCGACGATTTGAATGAGACCTGTTTTTTGGCGGTGTGGGGCAATCAGGGCGCGACGGTGGTGCATATCGAACCGGCAGTGCGGGCAGTGACGGTGGTCACGCAATTGGGCTCGGTCCTGCCGTTGCTCAGCTCCTCGACCGGGTTGGTGTTCAGCGCCTATTTGCCACACCGCGAAACCGATGAGTTGCGCGATCTCGAAGTTCGCGCTGTCGACATTCATCCGCTGGCCGATGAGCGGGCTTACACCTCATTGTGCGAGCAGATCCGCGAACGCGGCTTGCACCATGTTCACGGCTTGCTGATGCCCGGCGTGGATGCGTTGTCGGCGCCGGTGTTCAATGCAGTCGGACAGGTAGCGGCGGTGATGACCATTGTCGGCCCGGCCTCGTTGTTCCATGCCGATGAAAACGGCCCGGCGGCGCAGCGGTTGTTGGCGGCGACGCGGGCCGTGAGTTGGCGGATGGGGTATCAGCCTGAGTAACGGCAAGACCTGGCAGGATCACTCTGTGATTCGGGTTTCACTGTCCTGAATGAGGTACGCGGATGTCACCGCAGTGACATAACCAACGCCCACCGGAACGCCAGTCGCGGTCGACACAATTTCGGAGATGTCCTTGATCCGCGACAACAGGCCCACCGCCGAAGTCGACGTGCCAATTCCCGCGACGATGCCCACATACAAGAGGATGGTGCCTCTCCACGCCGAGGCGAGGTAGGCTTTGCCGGCATCTTCATCTCCCAGGCTGTAGGCAATCACACCCTGAACGATCGAACGCGTGATACGCAGGACGCTGGCCACCAGAGCCACCGGTGGGATAAACAGCGAGATGACATCTACGACCAGTTCTGCGCCGATCATCACGTTACGCCAGAAGATTTCCCCACGCGTGCTCGTCTGATAGTCGACGTCGTAGATAAGCCGCGACACCATACTGTCGTATTCGAACCTGAAGTGGGACACAAGGTAACTGTCTCGCAACCTTGGCGTCGGCAAGGCATCTGAAGCGTTGCGGCAACTGTCGACAAAACGTTGCACTACGCCTCTGTCTTCCAACCTGACAAGGCCGACAACCTGATCGCCCAGTGCGTATCCCTTCAAGTCCTGGGTCAATGACTCAATGGGACGAAATGCCAGGCCATCCGGTGCTTTCGGAATGTAGATCAGGTATTCCAACCTACCAGCCACGTTGCGCCCGAACGTATAGGCACCCTCCAACCGTAGCCCCTCCAGCGCCAGCGTATAAACGCCTTCGCCTGGGGCGCCCCCCGTCGGCAACGGAACCGTACGATCATGATCCAGATCCTCGATCAGCCCCTTGAGCCAATTGAAGCGTTCACCGGAAAGAGAGCCCTGAATCTTTTGTGTCAATGCCGCCCTGAGCATTTCGTTCTGCACGGTCTTGCAGTAAAGCTTTGCTTTCAGATCATAAGAAGGCGTTGTCAGAAAACCCTGCCGTAGGTACTGCTCATATTTCTCACCCGGCATTAAGTTGATCAGCGCCGTGACAGCGGCCTCATTCAAGCGCCCCAGCGATGAGTTATCCAGGGAACTGAACGCCACCGGTTCATCAGCCCGCCAAATCTGCCACTGTATGAACACATTGGTGAGTGTCATCCAATCGTGTCCACGCAACTTGACGCTCACCCGATCCGGGTCGATTTCCGGGTGTGGGCCGGATCGACGCAGATAATCGTTCAACGCTTTCATGACCAGTTTTCGCGAGAAGGCGGCAAGCGTTTCAATGTGCAGTAGTTCTTTTGACACCTGGTAGATGGCTTTAAAATCTGTGTTCAGCCTGGTGAAAAGTTCGCGATCTTGTGGCACGGCTTTCCTGTACCAATCGGGTGTGGCCACCTGTTCTTCGGCAATTTCCCAGCCGACAATAGTGTGGATGGCGCCCATCAACGGTCCATCTTCCATCCGGCTGGCCCATTTCACCAAAGTGACACCGCCCCACCACCAGGGCTGGAACACCGGCCCCGGTTCGACGTAGGAAAGATAATCCTTCACGAACTGCTCACGATCCGTACTGAAAGCCTGCCTGATCAGGAAGTCGCGATCGCGCTGCTCGAAACCCCACGCAATGAACTGTCGCTTCAACGCCATCAGATCGGGGAACTCATACCATAGCTGCCCCGTCGGTGCGCCAGGTGCATAGAGCACATGCATCGAAAGATCGGGCATTGCACCTCTGGCACGGTAAACGATCATGTCTTTGAACGGTCGGTAATAGCTGCGAAAAGCAACGCCGCATGCCTCCACTGCCGGATCGCCAAACAGATAGCGCTGGGCGATGTCCTGTGCTTGCGGGCCGATATGTTTTTGAAGCAACGCGGCGAAGTTGCTCAGTGCAATCTGTTGACTTAGTACTTCTCGCAGGGCGTCCTTAACTTGCGGATCGTTAAGGTGATTACTTCGTTCAGTGGCGTACCTCAAACGAAGATCAAATTCCCGGATGGCCTTTTCGATATGGGACACTGACAGTCGTGGGTTGTAATGGAACTCTTCAAACTGAATCGTGTATCGCCCTGCAACATCATGCACACCGTACATGAATAGCTGTGTCAGGGTTTTACGCTGAACATGCTCGATGTTCCTGGCGCCCATACGCACCGAATGCTTTACCGACACCCAAACGGTATCGGGGTCAACGCGATTGGTATCGCCCTGGGAGATATGTTCTTCGACGATACGCCGCACATAGTCCTGAAAGGAGGACAGCCCCCCCATTGCCTCATGCAATGTCACCTGACTGCTGAGTAACGCCCGTTCCAAAGCGGCAAATGTTTGCTGATGGGGGGTGGACGCGTCCTTCAGCCATTGCGGCCTGGCGTTCATCGTCATCAATGCGAGCAGACGTGCGGTGCGGCTCTTGGCATCACTGTTCAACTCATACAGGCGTTGAGTCTGCTCAATGGATAGGATGATGCCTGGCAGATCTGCCGCGGGCTCCAGCAAACGGCGAATGCCATAAGCAACATCACGCCGTTGTTTATCCAGCAGGTTGTCGATGACATTCTGGAAAATTTCGCCATGGGTTTTTAAATAGCGGATATCAGGCACACTGATGACCTGTTCAGCATCCTCCAGTGAAATATCCTTGAGCAACTGCGCCCGGCTGTTCGGATCGCTCAGGCGCTGTTCCAGCGAGCGGTGCATTATTGCCGACGTCTGGAAAGTTTCCAGCCCGTTTGGGGGGGTGTAAAGGATGACCCAATCATCATTGGCAGGTACAAGCTCATCCATGGACCGGCCACTTGAATACATGACAAAACAACAAGCCAGCGTTGCAAATCGTCCGTTTTCCAGCTCCAGAGAAAGACTGTAAGCCGGCGTCTGGGGGTTATCCCTGATGTAAACTTCGTAGCTCTTTCCCAGGTCCGCCCCCACCCCTTGCATTTGTACCGTTGCTTTCAACTCTTGCCAGAAAAGCGCCGCATACACGTCCCGCAAATCCCTGCTGCGAGAGACCGATTCACGACCTTGGGCATCCCTGCCCAGAGGTGCCGCCCAGTATTGCTCCAGAACCTGCGTGTATTTTTGTCCCAGCGCACCCAGCACATCGCCGATCAGCGCCCCCAGGGCAACCACGTCCAGACCGTCGACCCGGTCCAGCTCATCCATGGAGTCGGGCCAGTCATAGACGCCGTACTGACTCGCGTCGTAAACAGGAGCGCGCCCACGACTCAGGCATTCCATGAACACGTCCATGAACAGACCGGTCGGCTCCTGATTCGCAATGCCTGAACGTCGGGCATTGATGTAAGTCTTGCTGATGTAGACCTCCGGCAACAGTTGCTGAAGTTCCTTTAACAAAACGTCCTGCACGATTGATTTAAACGATGGGGCTTTGTTCACCACTGCTTCCAACGCGGTAAAACTTTCAACCACCTTTGCAAGACTTTCTTGTATCAACGGTGTTTCCTGAATACTCATATACACTTCCATTAATGCACCTTAAAAAATCAGACAACGAAACATTGCCTGAAGCCAGTGCAATTAACTTACCGCAGTCAAAACCAATAATAATATCCACCACTCTTTGCAAAATATTAAACAACCCAGATATCAAAACAGACGCACAACAAGATTAAAAAACAATTAACCGCACAACCCCAGCGTTCTTGCCCTTGCCACTGCATGCGTCCTGCGCTCAACACCTAACTTTCCATGAATCCGTCGGACATGTGTTTTAACGGTATGTAATGAGATGAACAACTTATCAGCTATTTGTCGATTCGAATTTCCTGACGCAATCAACTCAAGCACTTCCACTTCCCTAAGGCTCAGTGGACTTTCATTAATATCTTTGTCAGGCAATGGCTCGTTATTATCGATCCGGTGCAGTTCCGACAAGAGACCGGGGCAGCGCCTGTTCAACTGCGCCAACAACGACTGCACGTTACAACGGTTCGCCTTCGCTAGACCTTTTTCGAAGAACTGCCGGGCATTCCCCTGTTCGCCCAGCATGAAGGCCGCTTCGGCCATCGCCAACAGAAGCTCGGCTTCCAGGCTGGCCATCCCGTTCGCTTGTGTGTCCTCAAGCAGCGTGGCGAGTCGAGCCAAGGGATCCGCCACCCGTTGCAGTTTGATCTCGGCCAGAATCAACAAACACTCAATCCGTGGAATCAACTCCAGTGTCGCCGGGGGGGCCTGCCGGGCCTGTGGCCCCCGATAGTGTTTGAGCACCCGGCTCAACGCCTCATGCGCCAATTCGGGACGCCCCTGTTGCAACCAGCACTGACTGCTGACCTGCAACAAGGCACTGCGGTAGACCGTGTCGGGAATCTGCCGCTGCTGCATCAATCGCTCGGCATCGCGCAGGCGAACGAAGGCTTGGGCGTAGTCGTCCTGATTGGCCGCCAGTTGTGCCTGCCCGAGAAAACCGTACAGCGCACGTTTGTCATGGTTGCGAACGCAGTCCTCCAGCCCGGCCTGAAAAAAATCCGCGGCCTGTTCATCCAGCCCCTGACACAAGGCCAAGCGCCCTCGACGCAAGGCAATTCGTCCCAGTAGAGGCACTGCTCGGTCTGATTGCAGGCAAAGCAGTTCATGCATATTGGCGAGCAGATTTTCAGCGCGCCCGGGAGCCCCCCGCTGCTCCAGCAATTGCGCATGATCGAGTTCCATCAAGCCCTCGAACACCAGCGAACCCTGCGCCCGCGCCAGGCACAGCGCCTCGCGGTTATGGGCTTGCGCCACATCGAGTTCGCCCCTCAGCAGCGCTTGTTGGGTCAGACCGGACAAGCACATCAGACGCGCCGTCCAGCAGTCGGGATCGAGCGCGCTCAATGCATCAAGAAAGTGGGCGCGCGAAGACTGCATTCGTCCCTGCAAATGCAGTAACCAACCCTGCAGGGCCTGCCAGCGTGCAATCAATTGACGCTGCAGCACCGCCGAGGGTTGAGGCGTGAAATACGCCAAATGAGCAATGCAGGCAGTCGCCTGTTCGAAACGCCCGGCGAACAACAACGCTGCGGTAATCAAGCCCACCAACTGCGGGCTCCCTAGCGTCAGTTCTTCGCCTTGCTGCTCATGCAAACGCAGCAACAGCACGACCGTTTGCTCTTCGAACAAGTGCTCGAAACTGAAATGCTGCAACAGGCTGACCGCCACTTCGTATTCCTCGGCGAGCAAGGCCTGTTCGAAAGCCGATCTCCAGTCCTGTTCAGCACAGAACCACTGGCAGGCGCGCCGATGCCAAGAGCGTCCCGCCGGCCATTGTTCGTTGCGCAATAACTGGGTGAAAGGGGTAAAAATCTGCAGCCAGTCGCTGGAGTCTTGCCAAGGCTCGATAAAGCAACCCAGCGCTTGCAAGGACCGCAAGTATTGAGCGCCCTCCCCGGCCCCGAACAGGTGATCGCACAATCGGGCATTGAAGCGGGGCAAGTGGGCCAGTACGCGCCAGGCCTCACTCAATTCAGGCGTCAGTGAGGTGAATAACTCATGCTCCAGATAATCGAGCAAGGTGGCGGCCCGTCCCAGGGAATTGTCCTGACGTGACCAGTCGCACTTGTGCAGCAATGCAATCCGCACCCCGGCACACCAGCCGCCGGTGCGCTGGATGATCCGACCCGCCACCTTGGCGGCTTGCTCGGGTACCCAAGGCTGCAATATCTGCTCGACTTCACCTTGGGTGAACGCCAGCGAAGCGCTCTCGCACTCGTATAACTCAGCGTCGAGCAGCAACCTTGGCCAGTTGCATTGCGGCCGGCGTCGGGTACCCAGCCACCAGGTCAGCATCGGGCTGCTGATCGCCAGCATGCGATCGAGTAACGGGTCCAGCTCCGGATTCGGCAGACGGCAATAGTCATCCAGAAACAGCCAGGCGGGTGTCTGCAATCGCGCCAGACCGTCCAGCAACCCGGTTTCATCCGATGAGGCCAGCCCCAACGTTTCTGCCAGACGCTGACGAAAATCCGCCGCGCTCCACGCCACGCCAGACATGGGCAACCAATGCACCCGGCATTGGGTTGGCGCCTGCAACAGGCATTCAGCGAGCAATGCGCTCTTGCCACTGCCGGCGGGTGCACAGAGTAATTTCACCCGGGCCGTCGAAGCCAATAACGGCTCGCTCAAACGAGCCCGCAACAGGTGATGAGAGGACAGACGGGGCAGGAATCCAGAACGGTCCAGACACGGAGTCATGGCGGTCATTGCGGCGTGCCTTTTTATAATTGTCCGGCCACCGTAGTCCTCTGTAACCCGCTTGTTGAGAAGTATTCAGGACGCTGATTGGCGCCCATAAAAAAGCGAGCCAGTTAAGCAATTTCAGCCACTACTCGTCGTAGCAGCTGCCGAGCCCGCGAGGCTGCGTTCGGCTGCGCAGCAGTCGTAAAATGAGAAATTGCGGTACGTCAGGCAGATTGCATCAGCCAGACTCACGACTGCTTCGCAGCCGAACGCAGCCTCGCGGGCTCGGCAGCTGCTACGGATCGCATTACGGCTTGAATGTGTCTCTACCGAACACCCTCGGCGCGCAGGGCCGACGGAGTGTAGTCCGCAGACTTGGCGTTGAAGCCGAATTCGAAGCTGTGCTTCTCTTCGTTCTTCATGCCCAGGGCAATGTATCGGCCGGCAATGATGTCGTAGAGCGCCTCCAGCGTGTAGGCCGGGGTCTGGTGATTGTAGTAATACTGGGCGTGACCTTCGGCCACTCGCCACAGTTGACCGCGACCGTCGTAATGATCCGCCAGCGCTACTTGCCAGCTGTCTTCGTCGATGTACATGTGGCGTTTGGCGTAGATGTGCCGCTCGCTCGACTTGACCGTGCCGACCACTTCCCAGACCCGGTGCAATTCATAACGGGTCAGGTCCTGATTGATGTGCCCGGCCTTCACCACGTCATCGTACTTGAGGCTCGGCGAGTCGAGTTTGTAGCTGTTGTAAGGAATGTACATTTCCTTTTTGCCGATCAGTTTCCAGTCGTAGCGATCAGGTGCACCGGAAAACATATCGAAGTTATCCGACGTGCGCAGGCCGTCAGCGGCGGTGCCCGGCCCGTCGTAGGCCACTTGCGGCGCGCGACGTACCCGACGCTGACCAGCGTTGTAGATCCACGCCAGGCGCGGCTCTTTCACCTGGTCGAGGGTTTCATGCACCAGCAGCACGTTACCCGCCAACCGCGCTGGCGCGGTCACCGACTGCTTGAAGAAAGTCAGCACGTTGGCGCCTTTTTCCGGGTCCAGGTCCTTCATCAATTGCGGTACGGCAATCTCTTCTTCGAAGCGGATCGGCGTGTAGCTGCCGTTGGTCTGTGGGGTCACCTGAGTAATGATGCGTCGCAGGTTACCGCCGTGATAACGGGTGATGTGGTTCCACAGCACCTCGACGCCATTCTTCGGAATCGGGAACGCGTAGTAGCGGTTGCCGGTGAAATTGGCCAGGCCGTTACCGTCGTTGATGCTGTTCACATTCAGCGCGCTGCGCTTGGCCGACTCGTAGATTTCCGCCGGCAGCCCCACGGTGCGATGGGTCGGGTAGACCGGGATCTTGTAGGTTTCCGGGTAGCGTTTGAACATCGCCACCTGGCCATCCGAGAGCTTGTCCTTGTACTTGGCAACCGTCGCGGCGGTGATGGTGAACAGCGGTTTTTCATTGGCGAATGGGTCAGCCAGGAAGCCTTTGCTGTCGACAGCGCCGGCGTTTTTCGGGATGCCACCGGTCCACGCCGGAATCGAGCCGTCGGCGTTGCCGGCTTTCTCGGCGCCCAGCGGCGTGAGCGTGCTGCCCAGCTTGTTGGCTTCTTCCGGCGAGACCGCCGCCATCACGTTGGCGGCCAGCAGGCTCAGGGCCAAGGCGCCACATTGCAGAATCATCTTGCGCATTAACATTATCCTTCTCAGCCAGATCAGAAGTTCACACCGAAGCTCAGCGCCAGGAAGTCACGGTCTTCCAGGACGTTGTAGTCACCGCCGAAGAAGTCGGTGTAACTGAGGCTCGCGGTATAGGTGTTGCGGTAATCGGCATCGACACCGACGCTCACCGCCTTGGCGCCTTCGTTGAACAGCCCATTGGGGCCGTAGCCGGCGACGTCGTGGGACCAGGACAGATTCGGTTTGAGGTTGACCCCGCCGATGGCGTTGGCGTAATCGAGAATCGCCCGACCGCGGTAACCCCAGGAGGTGGACGTGACAAAGCCTTCCGTGTCGCCGCCAAAGCCGTATTGGCCGTAGACCGAATCCCGGCCATAACGCAGCGTGTCGCGCGACTCCAGGCCCCCCACTCGTACCACGGCGGCTTCACCGACCAGTGTCAGGCGTTCAGCACCCAGAACCTGGTCGAAAAAGTGCGTCAGGGTGCTTTGGACCTGGGTCACTTCCTTGCGCCGATAACCCGTGTTGTCGGCACCTGGCCGGGTCGCGACAGGCGATGCGGCGCCGCCGGCGATCGGGTTTAGCAACGCCAGGGTCAGGTCGTTGGTATTGACCTGCACCGGAGCGTTGGGCCGGTAGCTGATTTCGCCGGTCCAGGCAGTGCCGGTGGGCAACGTGGTGGAGAAGCTTGCGCCGTACAGACGAATGTCCTCGGGGTATTCGAGGTAATACTGGCCGCGCCCGAGCATTACGCTTTGTGCCAGCCCCGAACCGCTGCCCGGAGCCAGACGGTTGGCAATGCTGACCATGCCCGGCAGGCTGGCCAGTGTCGACAGCCCCGCGGTGGTAGTGCCGACGCTGGGTGTGCGACTGTGGTAGTTCATGAAGTAGAGGCCGTACTCGGTGTCGTCACCGAGCCAGCGCAAGGCGGTGCCCCACTGCCCTGAATCCCGGGCATCGCGGTCGCCGCCACGGGGCACGATGACGCCCTCGCCGGTGACCTGAATAGGTTGGCCAAAGGCTGACGCCAGCGGCGCCAACGGGGCAATCGCCGGGCTGCCGACGGTGTAACCGTTGTTGCAGCCGTCCGCCGCCACGTCGACGCCGAAGAAAGTGCCGCAGTTGTCGAGCACCGTCTGGTCCCACTCCAGTTGGTAGAAACCTTCCACCGTGAGCTGATCGGTCAGGCCTTGGGAAGCGAACAGCATGTTCACCGGAATCAGGCCTTCCTTGATCTCCGCCCCCGGACGACGGAACGCGGAAACGTCGACCGGGTTGATGCTGTTGATAGAGTTGCCGATGAAGGTACTTTCACCCCAACTGACCACCTGCTTGCCGGCGCGCACGGTGCCCGGCAGATCGGCAATGGAATAGTTGTGATAGACGAATGCATCGAGAATCTGTGCGCCCGAAGACTTGGCGCCTTCTTTGCGACCGCTGTCGCTGATCTGCTTGAACTCGCGGTCTTCGTCCTTCAGCTCGAAGTCGTACCAATACTTGCCACGGACGAACACGCCGGTGTCGCCGTACTTCAATTCGAGGTCGTGGATACCTTTGAAAATCTTGGAGAAGGTCTCGCCTTTCTTGAAGTTCAGGCGCCCGTCATCACCGGTCGAAGACTGGCCCGTACCGCCGTTGACGCTGCCCACCAGCGACTTGTCGGCATCACGCATGCCCCAGCTCGCGCCGACCGACAACGAGGAATCGAACTGCCCCTCGATTTCGCCGATGTTGAATGAAACAGCCTGCGCCTGGGCACAACAGCCCAAGGCCACCGCAGCGGCCAGCGCTTGCGGTTTGAAGATGGCGCGCATTGTTATTTTTGTCATGCGTCTTCCCCAGTGAGTGACAGAAGGCCCCACCCTACTGCCGTGCGCCGATAGCGATAAGCGCACCAAGGAGGTATTCGCGTTGTACCTCCAAAGGATGAATGTCCGCCTGGGACGAGGGTTTGCGCGAGGTATGGATGGGCTGGATGGAGGATTATCAGCGCAGCGCATGGGACGCGGTTGAATCGGGCGCGTAGCCGCTGCCGAAGACCGCATTCGCCTGTAGCAGCTGCCGAGCTCGCGAGGCTGCGTTCGGCTGCGCAGCAGGCGTAAACCCTGAACCCACAGTGTGCCTCTGACAGAACGCAGTACCTGATTTTGCGACTGCTTCGCAGCCGAACGCAGCCTTCGGCAGCTGCTACAAAAAGCCGGCCTGCGACTGTTGCTCAGACTGCAACAGAGCATGTCTGGAATCGCTATTTTTCCTTTGCGCTCAAGCCCTTATTCTTGCCGGGCTTTCACGGCAAACGGCCTGAAAGCATGAAGCGTTGGGGATGATGGCCTCCAACAGAATCCAGATGATTTGAAGCGTTACTTTCGACTCATCGCCCCGTGTTCATTGACGTTGATTTATTGCTCCTTGATCTACGTCTTACTTTGGCCGCTGCGTTTGCAGCGGCCTTTTTTATGGGGGATGGTTTTGTGGTGATAGCGTCTCCCATTGCTTCTGAAGACAGCTTTGAAAGATCTTTCCTGCAACAGCATGGGAAACGTCTTTTTATGCGAAGGAACATCCTGCCTTCATTTCTACCCCATCGAAACTTCCGCTTCTTCTATATGTAACTCCTTACAACACTCTCAGACTCGTCCCTGCGGCTTCTGCTGTAACGTTAAATGGCGCAAAACAATCGCTTACTAAAAATACTTTCTTGAATACAGCGCACATTCAAAAGGATATGAATATGCAAAAACCTCCACCATTGGTGTTAACTCAAGCTGTGCATACCACAGCAATAGCGCCTCCGGGCGTACACCCCGTACCCGCCACTTCACCACACTACCCTAATAGCGGACATTTCGGCTTCCAGCCGGCAGTCGGGACAATCTTGAACAAATTGCGGAGCACCACCAAGACTTCAGAACAGGAGTTTCAAGTCCGATCCAGTCAACTACCGCAAACTATCGAGCAAGAACTGGCAGCCACAAGACTCGAGGGATCGACTCACCCGCTTCCCCCTGCCGAGGCAATCATTCGCGAACTGGGCGTGCGCAACACGCTTCTGGCGCGCAAGACCGCCGACTTTCACCACAAAACGGCGATCGCCAATAGTTTTTATGGCGTAGACCCCATCGGCAAGCCTTTGCAGGCGTTCTATCCAAAAGCCTTGACCCTGGAGAAGCCAGTTCCCGCGAATGGTATCGCGATACAAGCTTGGATGACCTCGTACAAGGCAGCATACGAGGCAAGGCTGCTGTCGCAAACCATCCAGATGCTGAATCAGCAACACGTCAACGTACTCAACTGGCTGGCTGCCGTGCAAGCCAATGATCAGGCGCGATTGGCGGCTGAACAGGAAGCCCGTCGGGTCGCGGCCGAATTGGCCCAAATCAACGAGCAAGCCGCCATCCGTGCCCGGGAGCAGACACGGCTTGCGATGCTGGCCGAAGCCCAACGACTGGCTGTCGAACAAGCACGGGTTGCCGCCGAAGCCGCCGCGCGACAAGTCGCTGCTGAACAGGCACAGCTTGCAGCATTGGCCGAGGCTCAGCGCCAGGCAGAACAGCTTCGCGTTGAAGCTGAACGGCAGGAGCATGAGAAACAGCAGGCGGCTTCAGCAACCCTGCGTGTATATCCCGCTGTGGGAGCGACCGCCTCTTCCAGCCCGGTATTTTCCTTCGCCTCGACCGCCGTCATCCTCGCTCCCGAAACGTCGGCCGCGATAATCACCGCACTGCGTTCGGCATTGCAGGTGGCAACTGCGGCAGGCGCCGCGACACTGGGCTCGGTATTGATCGGTTTCGCCGCTTTGCTGACGCCTTCGCGCCTGGGAAACGGCGAACGCTTTACGATGAGCGTACCGCTCGCGGAACTGACGTCAGAAAGCGCACCGTCACTGCGAGCGATTGCAGACCGGCAAGGAACACTGGATCTGCCGGTCGGAATTGGCTACAGACCCATCGGCTCAGGCGCAGAGGTGTTTGTCATCACCGCCGACGGGTTCGATATTCGCCCCAGCGTTCCGGTGAGGCACGCCACATTCGATGCGCAGAACAACGTTTATCGGCTAAGCCTGCCTGACTCGCCAACCAATACCCTGACCTGGACGCCCGCCGTCACGCCGGGTAACAGCTCGACCGAACGGCCGATTGTTCAGGCTGATACGCCGACGTATCCCGGAATCCCAATCGTGCCGCTCGAAGGGCGTCTGGATTTGCATCCCATACTGGTGGAGGGTTGGGACTGGTCCATCATCGTCTTTCCAGATGATTCGGGTATTGCGCCGCTGTATGTCGTTATCAGCAGTCCCTATCAAGGGGCTTACGTCAAAGGTAAATACAGCGGGCGTCTTTTCAATCCGGAGCTGGCGGGTGGACCGATACTCGATCTGGACTGGCGCACGGCTGTCATTACCCAAACCGGAATTGATGCAGTGAAATTACACATCGCACGGCTCGATCAATCGGACGCCAACGACATAATGGTTCGACGCCTAGAAAAAATTCTGAGCCAACACGGAAAAGTAACTGACACAGATTTACGCTACTACACTCATGAGATACGAGAACTAGAGCGTTACAGGGCGTTCGGCTATAGCGACACCGCATCTCCTTCCGACGAGTCTCAAATATGGAACAATGCACATACGGCTACTCTTGAGGACTACAAGCTAGGAAGCGAATTGACACTTTTGTATAGCGAAGAAGCAATCAGCGCAATGAATGCACAAGACCAAAGAGAGTACGAAAAAGACATGAGGAGCTTCGAACAATGAGCCCTATCGAACAAATCATCAAAAACGAATCGGTAGAAGATGTCGTTTCGTATTTCGCGCTTTTCAGGTCTGCCCAAGCGGTCGACAGAATGTATGGGCGACACCGCCAGGAGATAATTTTAAATGGTGAACTGGTAAACACTTACAACTCGCTCTTCAGCGATGGCGTACTGGCTAGCGATGAACATGGAAAAACCGTAAAGGGACCGAACTGGAAAGCCCCTCAGTTTATTACCGAAAATAAATATTCTTAACAAGCAACTCGGCCACCAAGCCTCAGCTTGGTGGCCTGCTCCACTTAAACCGTATATCTCTGCAAATTCCCCATCATTTCCTTCAGCGCCTCAATAGTGTCCTTCGGATGCGCTGCCCCCTCAAAATCGCAAATCTGCTCCCAATGCGCCGCCACATCTTCCGGTGAAAATCCCACCCGCGGATCAAACCCGGCCCCAAGGCTGCGCTCCCAGCGCACCTTGCCCATCCAGCCGCCACCCACTTCGAACAGCCCGGACGTTTCCTGGCAATGCTCGCTGGCCAGGTACACCACCAGCGGGCTGACCAGTTCCGGTTTGAGTTGTTCGAATACTTGCGGCGGGATCAGGCCTTCGGTCATGCGGGTGCCGCCGGTCGGGGCGATGGCGTTGACCAGGATGTTGTTTTTGCGGCCTTCGATGGCCAAGGTACGGGTCAGGCCGTAGAGCCCGAGTTTGGCCATGCCGTAGTTGGACTGACCGAAATTGCCGTAGATGCCCGAAGTCGATGCGGTGAAGATCACGCGGCCATAGTTTTGCTCGCGCAGGTGCGGCCAGGCGGCGCGGGTGACTTTGTAGGCGCCTTCGACGTGGACGCGGTAAACCAGGTCCCAGTCGCTGTCGTCCATTTTGTGAAAGGTCTTGTCTCGCAGGATGCCGGCGTTGTTCACCACGACATCGACACGGCCGAATGTGTCGAGTGCATGCTGGACGATTTTGTCGCCATCAGTGACGGAATCGTGGTTGGCCTCGGCGATGCCGCCCCCTTCGCGAATCTCCATCACCACACGATCGGCCGCCGATGCATTGGCGCCTTCGCCTTGAGCCGAGCCACCGAGATCATTGACCAGCACCTTGGCGCCCTGCTTTGCGAACAACAGCGCGTGCGCCCGCCCCAAACCACCGCCCGCACCGGTGACGATCACCACTTTATCTTCGAAGCGCACAGACTCATTCATGGGGAAACTCCAGCAGGCCAGGGGACAATGAGTGCGAGTGTCAGCGACGAAGCTGCCGGTCACAATGAACACGGGGGCGGCTGAATGGTGGGCAATAAGGCAGCGGGATAATCAGGAACAGGCCACCTTGCGCGGCGGTGAAACCAGCCGGTCGCGAAACTCCAGATAGTGCTTGAGCACCTGCGCTGGCGCTTCGATCTGCGGGTAATGGCCGACCCCGGCTAGCAGAATGGTGTCCGGGTCGCGAATCAGTTGCCGATAGCGCGTCACCATGTGCGCGCCGGAAACCGGATCGACCTCGCCATCGATGAACCGCAACGGCACCTCGCCACGCTGCATGGCGCTGACCCAACGCTCACGCTGGACCCGGCGCTGCGGGATATAACTGATCAATTTGTGCATGATCCGTTGCCCGCGATTGCTGTCGACCAGGCTCCAGAAATCATCCAGTTCACTTTCGGTGGGCCGTGTCTGCGGGCCGAAGACCTGCTGGAAACTCTTCACTAACGCGTCTCGGGTAAAGGCTCGCCCGATCATCCAGCCCAAAGGGCTGAGCAGGAGCTTTTGCATCAACACCGGGTGATGGGCTTCAGGAAACAGCCCGCCATTGAGGAACACACAACTGGCGATATCAGCACGTGTTTCATAATGCCGGGCCAACAGTTCCTGGGCCACGCTGTCGCCATAATCGTGTGCCAATACGTGAACGGGTTGGTCTACGTTCAAATGCGCCAGTAAGGCCTGTTGCAAATCGGCCTGTTCCAGCAGGCTGTAGTCGTGGTTCACCGGTTTGGCCGAATCGCCGAAGCCGAGCATGTCGCAGGCAATCACCCGATAACGCTGCGCCAGCGGCTGCCACAGGTAATGCCAGTCCCAGCTGGCGGTCGGGAAACCATGGATCAGCAACAGCGGCTCGCCTTGCCCCGCGGCCCAGTAGCGCAGGGTCTGACCGCGGAATACGAACGTCTGGCCGCGCTTGCGCCAGACACACAGCGGAATCTCGGCGAGTGCCATTTAGAGTTTATAACCCGGGTCTTGTTTATCGAGTTTGCGCAGCAGCGCCGGCCAGGCCAGCGCGCCACCCATCCCTTGGGCACTTTTGGTGACACCGGCGATCATCGCCTTGGCGCCTGCCAGAATCTGCGGTTCGATGGCGATCAGCTCTGCGCCACCGTTCTGCGCCAGCACTTGAATCTCGCAGGCGCGCTGAAAGGTGAACATCATCAGGAACGTGTCGGCGATGGTACTGCCACAGGTCAGCAGACCGTGGTTGTGCAGCATCAGGAAATTGTTTTCGCCAAGATCGGCTTGCAGTCGCGCCTTCTCTTCATGGTTCAGCGCAACGCCTTCGTAGGCGTGATAAGCCAGGCTTGAAAGAACGAACAAAGACTGCTGACTGATCGGCAAGATGCCCTGCTTCTGCGCCGATACCGCCACCCCCGCCGCGGTGTGGGTGTGCAGGACACACACGACGTCATGACGGACTTCATGCACGGCGCTATGGATGGTGTAACCCGCCGGGTTGATTTCGTAAGGGCTGTCCATCAACTTGTTGCCGGCCTGATCGACCTTGACCAGGCTCGACGCCGTCATCTCATGGAACATCAGCCCGAACGGGTTGATCAGGAAGTCTTCAGTGCCCGGCACCTTGGCGGAAATATGGGTGAAAATCAGATCGTCCCAGCCATGCAAGGCGACCAGGCGGTAACAGGCCGCCAGATCGACGCGAGCCTGCCATTCGGCGGCACTGACCTTGTCTTTAATGCTGTGTGGCGATTGGACGGGGGCTACGCTCACGGCAAGAATTCTCTTTTTTATTTTTCTGGTTTTTTATTGTTTTTACTGCGTTACAGCAGTCTAGTCAGCCCTCGGACTTCGGGTAGTTGCATTGGCAGCCAGCTTGATGGCCGAGCGAGTCAGTACACGGGGGAGCCTGGATCCATTGTCAGAATCCCCCCACACGTCAGCCTCGCAGTGCGCTGACCAGTTCCGCCAGCCAAGGCTCGGCGTCGGTTTCCGGCGTTACGGTTTCGCTGGCGTCCAGGCGTAGCATGTCCAGTATTTCGCGCACACCCAATTCGCTGAACAATTCGCGCATTTGTTCGCCGCCGCCGCAGAACGTGTCGCCATAACTCGAATCGCCCAAACCGATCACCGCGCCTGGCAAACCACGCCAAGCCGCCGGCAACTGATCGCGGATGGCGAAATACAACGGCTGCAGATTGTCTGGCAACTCGCCCATGCCGGTGGTCGAGGTCACCGCCAGAAATGCTTCGGGGCCAAACGCCTGAACATCGGCGAGGGTCGCACGCGGGTTGTGGAATGTTTCAAAACCGGCGGCGTTCAAAATACTTGCAGCGTGACGGGCGACTTCTTCAGCCGTGCCGTACACCGAGCCGGAAAGGATGGCGACTTTCATCAATCTGATCCTGAATCTAAATAAAAGTAGGAGATATTAACAGCACCGACCTCGTTGATCTTTTAGAATGCAGCGTATCAATCGATACGCAAAGGGCTCTGCAATGATCAATGCCTCTCTGCTGAAAATGGCCATCGATGCGTCCAACGATGGCATCGTGATTGCTGAAAAGGAAGGCGAGCAGGACAACATCCTGATCTATGTAAACCAGGCATTCGAACGCCTGACGGGTTACAGCAGCGAAGAAATCCTCTATCAGGATTGCCGTTTTTTGCAGGCAGGAGACCGGGATCAGGCCGCCCTTGCCTTGATTCGCCAAGCATTGGACAGTGGCGGCTCCTGCCGGGAAATCCTCAGGAATTACCGCAAGGACGGCACGCCGTTCTGGAACGAACTGTCGCTTTCCACGATAGAAAACCCGCACGACGGTCGGACCTATTTCGTCGGGGTTCAGAAAGACGTCACGGTTCAGGTCAAGGCGCAGCAGCGAGTCGCGCAGCTGGAAGCGCAATTGGCCGAGGCACAGGCAGAAATCACCGCCCTCAAAACGACGAACGGCTCAAACCAATCTGCGAATTAATGGTCATTAACTACAATCACCGATGACTTTGTAATTATTTCTTTCGAGCAAATCATGCAGCGCGACGCACTCTTGACTCAGGATGAGCTGGATTTTATCCAGAACATGCAGCACAACCCGCAACTCAATGTGCGGGATGCCACGTCGAGTCTGCTCGTCAACGGTGGTTCGCAGATTCGTGACTTGCTCACACGTCTGGCGGCGCATGAACAAGTCACCATCCAGGCCAATTTCGAAAATCAGCAAATAACCTTCCCGCTGCATTTGGTGGAAGATGAATTTCACGCCATGCATCTACGTCTTGGCGTCCCCAGCATCTATGAAGACGGGCCGATGATTCGGCCATGGCGCCTGGTGCTCGAAGAGCCCGTGGCACTGGAAAATGCCAAGGGCCAACCCGGCACCATGTGGGTGCATGAAATATCGTTTAAAGGGGTTTTGCTGGAGGTTCGCAACAAGACCAAGGCGCCAAAGCATTTCGCGCTGTGGTTCAGCCCGTCAGGTTATGAGCGGATTGCGTTACGCGGTACCTTCGAGCGTGAAACCGAGCAGGGTTATTACGCCTACGAATTGAGCCAGAGTGACAAGGATGAAACCGAACGTCTGCGTCAGTACATCCTTCAACAACATCGCCTGACCCATCCCGCACTGCATATCTGATTTTCCTGTTTTTTCTACGCTCAGGTATCCAGGTTTCCCGCCAGGAACTGCTTCAAACGCTGGCGCATCAACAGGCCCTCGTTTCCCAGACAACCGATCGACGATCCAGCCAGGCTCTCCTGCGCCAGATCCGATGCATCTCCGGCCAGCAATACCTGACAATCCAGGCTCATCGCCAAACGATTCAAACGTCTAGGCAGTTCGCCCGCTGGCGCATGGTTGGAAACCAGTATCAGTGCCTTGGGCCTGATCTTTTCGCAGATCAAAACCAATTCTTCGAAAGGCTGGCCAATCGCCAATAATTGAATAGCCGAATCGACGCTGCTCAGATACAGCGCCGTGACCAACACTTCGAGTTCCCGGCATTGATCGGCCAAGGCGCAAACAATCACTCGTCGCGGTTGCATGACTCGCACCAGCAACAGACGTTGCAACACTCGAGCGCGCAGAAAACCATCCAGAAAAAGCCACTCGCTGACCTGGCCGAATGCTTCATGGCGTTGTAGCAATAGCTTCCAGACCGGAATGAGAATGTCCTGGAATACTACGGTCAACGGGTAACTGGAAAAAACCTGACCGTAGACATGCTCCAGTTGAACTTCGTCGAAAGCACTCACCGCAGCCCTGACCTGCTGCTGCCATTGGTTGTAATCGGCTTGAACGAGTTCGTTGGGAATGATCTGAGCCAGTGCCTTGAGCGGTTCGGTCTTGGCCAGTATCTTGCCGACCTTGCTGACTGCGACGCCGCGTTCGATCCAGCCAAGGATGCTACGAATACGCTCTATATCGGTCATCGAATACAAACGGTGCCCGCTGTCGGTGCGCACGGGTTGTATCAGACCGTACCGCCGCTCCCATGCGCGTAGCGTAACCGGGTTGACCCCTGTCAGGCGTGCTACCTCGCGAATCGGAAACAGCTCTTCTCGAACCAGCGAGGTGCTGAGGGTCAAACCAGGCGCAAGGTCGGTCAGCACAGGCATTTTGAAATGTGTATCCATGGAAAAAATTGGATCCATTTAACTCCACAGCCCCATTATCGATCAACACGTTGTTGAACTAATTGGCACCGACGTCCTGCGGCAGAATCAGCTTGCTTGAGACGCAGCCCACTATCCGGCGCTGTGTCTGGCGAAGCGCTTATCCGGAGCGACGCGTTTGCCCTACGGAGATACCTCACCCGTCATGCTGATGGTGTATTGCTTCATTCCGCTGTCGACGCGTCTGCTGGCTAGGCGGCTGCATACCCCATCTGCACGTCCATTGCCCGCCGGCCCCTCAACTCAGCATCGCTGATCCACGATAGGTGTACGCCTCCCGTCGCTGGTATAGTTTTGCTCTTACCGCGATGCGAGCCGTTCATGACCTCTACCGCAGCCCCAATCCTCATCACCGGTGCCGGCCAGCGTGTCGGCCTGCACTGTGCGCAGCGTTTGCTCGAAGATGGCCATGCCGTCATTTTCAGCTATCGCAGCGAACGTCCTGGTGTGCAAGCCCTGCGCGATCTGGGCGCGAGCGCGGTGTTTGCGGATTTTTCCAGCGAGGCCGGGATCCTTGCGTTCATCGGCGAACTGAAAAACCGCACCGACAGTTTGCGGGCGATTGTCCATAACGCTTCCGAATGGCTGGCCGAAACCCCGGGCACCGAAGCCGCGGCGTTCTCCCGCATGTTCAACGTGCATATGCTGGCGCCCTACCTGATCAACCTGCACTGTGCCGACCTGCTACGGCGTTCAAGCCCCGCCGACATCGTGCACATCAGCGATGATGTGACCCGCCGGGGCAGCAGCAAGCACATCGGCTACTGCGCCAGCAAAGCCGGGCTCGACAGCCTGACGCTGTCCTTTGCCGCGAAGTACGCGCCCGGCATCAAGGTCAACGGTATCGCGCCAGCCCTGCTACTGTTCAATCCGGATGACGACGCAGCGTACCGCGCCAAAGTCCTGGCCAAATCGGCACTGGGCATCGAGCCAGGCAGCGAAGTGATCTACCAGAGCCTGCGCTATTTGCTCGACAACCCTTATGTCACCGGCACGACACTGACCGTCAACGGCGGACGGCACGTCAAATAAGCCGCTCCCGCGAGGATGTCCCATGACGTTATTCCCGCCACACAACTCCTTGTCCCAGAGCTATCGCGAGATCCTGATCGGCCTGGGTGAGAACCCCGACCGCGAAGGACTGCAAGACACCCCGGTGCGCGCCGCCAAGGCGATGCAATACCTGTGTCATGGTTACGAACAAAGTGTCGAAGAAATCGTCAACGGCGCGCTGTTTGCCTCCGACAACGATGAAATGGTGATCGTCGACAATATTGAGCTGTACTCGCTCTGTGAACATCACATGCTGCCCTTCATCGGCAAGGCTCATGTGGCTTATATTCCAACGGGCAAGGTGCTGGGCCTGTCGAAGATTGCGCGGCTTGTGGATATGTTCGCCCGCCGCCTGCAAATCCAGGAAAACCTCACCCGGCAAATCGCCGACGCCGTGCAGCAAGTGACCGACGCCGCCGGTGTCGCTGTGGTCATCGAAGCCCAGCACATGTGCATGATGATGCGCGGCGTGGAAAAACAGAATTCGACCATGAACACCTCGGTGATGCTTGGCGCCTTTCGCGAGTCGAGCAACACCCGCCAGGAGTTCCTGCAATTGATTGGACGGAGCAAGTAGCAATGCCACAACTTCAACCAGGAATGGCACGTATCCGGGTCAAGGACCTGTGTTTGCGAACCTTCATAGGGATCAACGAGGACGAAATCCTCAACAAGCAGGATGTGCTGATCAACCTGACCATCCTGTACGCCGCTCAAGATGCCGTGCGTGACAACGATATCGATCACGCATTGAATTACCGCACCATCACCAAGGCAATCATCGCCCACGTCGAGGGCAATCGCTTTGCCCTGCTCGAACGCCTGACCCAGGAATTGCTGGACCTGATCATGGTCAATGAGTCGGTGCTGTACGCCGAAGTCGAAGTCGACAAGCCTCATGCCTTGCGCTTTGCCGAATCAGTGTCGATCACGCTCGCGGCAAGTCGCTAAGCTTCAAGCTTCAAGCTTCAAGCTTCAAGCGGTAAGCTAAGGGCACCGCAACCCATCTTGCAGCTTGAAGCTTGCTGCTCAAAGCTGTCTCGCAGAGACCCCCATGAACGATCAACAACGCCTGGAACTAGAAGCCGCCGCCTTTCGTCGGCTGGTCGCCCACCTGGACAGCCGCAAGGACGTGCAGAACATCGACCTGATGAACCTCTCGGGTTTCTGCCGAAACTGCCTGTCCAAGTGGTACAAGGCCGCCGCCGACGAACGCCAGATCGAGGTCAGCCTCGATGAAGCCCGCGAAGTGATTTACGGCATGCCGTACGCCGAGTGGAAAGCCCAATACCAGAAAGAAGCCAGCGCCGATCAACAAGCGGCGTTCGCCAAAGGAAAACCCAATGAGTGATCTGAACACCCTGCGCGCCAGCCTCAAGAGCGGCGAACACGCTTTCGCCGATACCTTGGCGTTCATCGCCGCCGGTTACGACTATCAGCCCCAGGCGTTCAATAACGGCGGCGTGGAAAATGCCGCCGGGCAAAACGAAGGTTCGTGCAAGACCCTGGGTCTGGCATTGCTGGAAGGTTTGAGCGATGAAGAAGCGCTGTTGGCGTTTGGCGAACATTACCGCTCGGTAGTGGCCACGCCGCAAGGCAGCGATCACGGCAATATCCGCGCGTTGATCGCCCATGGCCTGGCCGGTGTGAAGTTCACTCAGCAGCCGCTGACTCGGCGCTGATTCGCGGAAGATCAAAATCAAAAGATCGCAGCCTGCGGCTGCGATCTTTTGACCTTTTGCCATTCATCTCTTACCGCACATCCCGACTTTTAATATTGACCCGGCGACTTTATTTCGTTTGCCGGGCACCGCTGCTCGCGGCTTAGATAAAAAGAAGCATCCCTTCTTCTGAGCCCGGTAATCCATGAGCAGCGAAAACATCAGTCGGTCCATCAATATCGTTCATCCCGTTACGCTCAGCCACGGCAAAAATGCCGAAGTCTGGGACACCGATGGCAAACGCTACATCGATTTCGTCGGTGGTATCGGCGTACTGAATCTCGGCCATTGCCACCCGCGCATCGTCGAGGCCATTCGTGAACAAGCCACCCGGCTGACCCACTATGCCTTCAATGCCGCCCCGCATGCGCCTTACCTCGAACTGATGGATCGCCTGACGGCGTTTATCCCGGTGGATTACCCGGTCAGCGGCATGCTTACCAACAGTGGTGCGGAAGCGGCGGAAAACGCCCTGAAGATCGTCCGTGGCGCCACCGCTCGCACGGCAGTCATCGCCTTCGATGGCGCCTTTCACGGTCGCACACTCGCCACGCTCAACCTCAACGGCAAAGTCGCGCCGTACAAGCAGAAAGTCGGTGTGCTGCCTGGGCCGGTGTTCCACCTGCCCTTCCCCAGCAAAGACAACGGCGTGACCTGCGCCGAGGCACTGAAGGCAATGGAGCGGCTATTCAGCGTTGAGATCGATGTTGACGACGTGGCCTGTTTTATCGTCGAACCGGTACAGGGCGAAGCGGGTTTCCTGGCGATGGACGTGGAATTTGCCCAAGCGCTGCGGCAGTTCTGTGATGACAAAGGCATCCTGCTGATCGCCGACGAAATCCAGTCCGGCTTCGGCCGCACCGGCCAGCGGTTTGCGTTCTCGCGACTGGGCATCGAGCCGGACCTGATCCTGCTGGGCAAAAGCATTGCCGGCGGCGTGCCGCTGGGGGCGGTTGTCGGGCGTAAGTCGCTACTCGATCACTTGCCCAAGGGCGGATTGGGCGGCACCTATTCAGGTAATCCCATCGCTTGTGCTGCCGCGCTGGCGACCCTGGACGAAATGACTGACGCGCATCTGCACGCCTGGGGTGCGCAACAGGAAGAAGCGATTGTCAGCCGCTACCAATCCTGGCGAACCCGCGAACTGTCACCGTATCTGGGCCGCTTGACCGGCGTCGGTGCCATGCGCGGCATCGAGTTGATCAATACCGATGGCACACCGGCTTCGGCGCAGCTGACACAATTGCTGGCCCTGGCGCGCAACTCGGGCTTGCTGTTGATGCCCAGCGGCAAGTCGCGCCACATCGTTCGGCTGCTGGCGCCGTTGACCACTGAAGCCGTGGTGCTGGAGGAAGGGCTGGATATTCTTGAGGCGTGCCTGGCGAAGCTGACCTGAAGTAAAAATCCCCACGATCCCTGTGGGAGCGGGCTTGCCCGCGATAGCGATTTATCATTCAACCTTTGTGTCGACTGACTTACCGCCATCGCGGGCAAGCCCGCTCCCACAGGTTTTTTGATCGACCACCCAATCGTGGGCACAAAAAAACCGGCCGAAGCCGGTTTTTTGCCTTCTACAGAATCAGAATCAAGCGTTCTGCAGATCGTCGAGGTAACGCTCGGCGTCCAGTGCCGCCATGCAACCGGCGCCGGCCGAGGTGATGGCTTGACGGTAAACGTGGTCAGCCACGTCACCGGCGGCGAAGATGCCTTCGAGGTTGGTTGCCGTGGCGTTGCCGTCACGGCCGCCCTGCACAACCAGGTAGCCGTCTTTCAATGTCAGCTGACCTTCGAACAGCGAAGTGTTCGGGGTGTGGCCGATGGCGATGAACACGCCGTCGACTTTCAGTTCGTCGTAGCTGCCGTCGTTGTTCTTCAGGCGAGCACCGGTCACGCCCATGTTGTCGCCCAGCACTTCATCCAGGGTCGAGTTCAGCTTCAGGACAATCTTGCCTTCGGCAACCCGGGCATTGAGTTTGTCGATCAGGATCTTCTCGGCGCGGAACGTTTCGCGACGGTGGATCAGGGTTACGGTGCTGGCGATGTTGGCCAGGTACAGGGCTTCTTCCACAGCCGTATTACCACCACCGACCACAGCCACCGGCTTGTTGCGATAGAAGAAACCGTCGCAGGTGGCGCAGGCCGAAACGCCTTTGCCCATGAACGTTTCTTCCGACGGCAGGCCCAGGTAACGGGCGCTGGCGCCGGTGGCGATGATGAGTGCGTCGCAGGTGTAAGTCGCGCTGTCGCCAATCAGGGTGTACGGCTTGGCGGCGAAGTCCACGGCATTGATGTGGTCGAACACGATCTCGGTTTCAAAGCGTTCGGCGTGCTCTTTCATCCGCTCCATCAGCGCCGGGCCGGTCAGGCCATGGACGTCGCCCGGCCAGTTGTCGACTTCGGTGGTGGTGGTCAGTTGCCCGCCAGCCTGCATCCCAGTGATCAGCAGTGGCTTGAGGTTGGCACGGGCGGCATAGACCGCGGCGCTGTAACCGGCAGGGCCGGAACCAAGAATAATCACCCGCGAATGACGAACTTCAGACATGACCTGCTCCTGTTGACCGGGCCCGACATATCGGGCGCGGAACGCCGGATTGCCGGCGGGAATAAAAAAGGACCGTTGAAAGCACTTGGGGAAGGCTTGGGCTCGACAGTCCTGTAAAAGAATGGGTGCAGCGTATCGAGGGGGCGAAGATTAAGGAAATACGGTTTAACAATCCAGCTCATAGGCGGTCTCTATCCCGTCGCAGTGAATTTATAGACGCCTTTGTTACAGTTAATGTCGATGCCGCTGCCGCGCTTTCGCCTGTCAGGCAAAGCCGGTAAGGTCGGCGCGTTTACCCTTTGCTCGGAGCACGTTATGCCCGCCCCCGTTCTGTCTGGCCCGCAATACTTGCGCGAGGGCCTCAAGCTGGTCCTGAGCCCTGGCCTGCGCTTGTTTGTGTTGTTGCCGCTGGCGATCAACCTGGTGCTGTTCGTCGGATTAATCTATCTGGCCGGCCATCAGTTCAGTTTGTGGGTCGATACCTTGATGCCGTCCTTGCCCGAATGGCTGAGTTTTCTGAGTTACATCCTCTGGCCAATTTTTGTCGTGTTGGTGGTGTTAATGGTGTTTTTTACCTTCACCATGCTCGCCAACATCATTGCCGCGCCGTTCAATGGCTTCCTCGCGGAGAAAGTCGAAGTGGTGGTGCGCGGTACCGACGACTTCCCGGCCTTCAGCTGGAGCGAACTGATCGCCATGATCCCGCGCACCCTGTCCCGGGAAATGCGCAAACTTGGCTACTTCCTGCCCAGGGCCATCGGGCTGTTCATCCTGTCGTTGATCCCGGTGGTCAACATCATCGCCGCGCCGCTGTGGCTGCTGTTCGGGGTGTGGATGATGGCGATCCAGTACATCGACTACCCGGCGGACAACCACAAACTGGGCTGGAACGAAATGCTCGCCTGGCTGCGGCAGAAACGCTGGCAGAGTCTCGGCTTCGGCGGGAGCGTGTATCTGGTGTTGCTGATTCCGGTGGTCAACATTCTGATGATGCCGGCAGCAGTGGCTGGAGCAACGCTGTTCTGGGTGCGTGAGCGTGGCGCGGAAAATCTGCTGGCAGAACGCCGCTGATCGCGTCACAAATCCATCATCCAACCGTCACAATGACGACATGGCCTCAGTCGACACTGAGGTCATGACGACAACTCTGCATATCACCCTGATCACCGAAACGTTCCCACCGGAAATCAACGGCGTGGCCAATACCCTTGGCCGCTTGTTCGACGGTTTGCGCGCGCGCGGGCATCAGGTCGAGCTGGTGCGGCCACGCCAGGGTGGCGACCCGCTCATCGGCAGCGACGATGAATTGCTGTTGTGTCGAGGCTGGCCGCTGCCGGGTTATCCCGGGCTGCAATGGGGTCAGTCGTCGATGCACAAATTGCTGCGGCGCTGGAAACGCCATCGCCCGGATGTGTTGTACATCGCCACTGAAGGACCGCTGGGGTTGTCGGCATTGCGCGCGGCACGGCGCCTGGGGATTTCGGTGGTCAGCGGCTTTCATACCAATTTTCAGCAGTACTCCAGCCAATACGGCTTCGGGCTGCTGACCCGCTTGCTGACCCACTACCTGCGCTGGTTTCACAATCGCTCGACCCTGACCCTGGTGCCCAGCGCCAGTCAGCGACTGGAACTGGAACGCCGCCGTTTCGAGCGCCTGGCGCTGCTCTCTCGAGGTGTCGACAGCCAGTTGTTCCATCCGGCCAAACGGCTGAAACCGCTGCGTGAGCAATGGGGACTGGCCGAGGAAGATATTGCCTTGATCCATGTAGGACGCCTGGCGCCAGAGAAGAATCTTGGCTTGCTCAGACGGTGTTTCGACACGCTGAGAACGACTTATCCACAGCGAAACATGAAATTGATTGTGGTCGGTGATGGACCGCAAAGACCGGTACTGGAGAAGGAACTGCCCGAGGCGATCTTCTGCGGCTCACAACGTGGCGAAGCGTTGGCCAGTTATTATGCGTCGGGGGATGTGTTTCTGTTTCCAAGCCTGACCGAAACCTTCGGCAATGTGGTGCTTGAAGCATTGGCCGCGGGGCTGGGGGTGGTGGCGTACGATCAGGCTGCGGCGGCCCAGCATATTCGCCATGGCTACAACGGCGTTCTGGCCATGCCCGGGGATGAAGAGGCGTTTTGCGATGCGGCACGCTGGCTGCTGGATGAGCGCGAAACCTTGCGTTGCGTGCGCCTTAATGCGCGCCAGCATGCGAGTCGTCAGGGTTGGGCGGCGATTATCGAGCAGTTCGAGGGGCAGTTGCGGGGGGCTTGTGTTGGGGAACAGGTGGTGCCAAATGCACCGACCTTGCCCTGAAAAGCTTCGCGGGCAAGCCTCGCTCCTACATCTATGGTTACCCCCTTTTCTGCAATACTGTTTTTGATGCGTGTTTGGCTTGCTTTCATCTATCCGGCG
>NZ_JACHYG010000016.1:0-71888 GCF_014192635.1 Pseudomonas sp. Tn43 | reverse complement strand
CGGATAGATGAAAGCAAGCCAAACACGCATCAAAAACAGTATTGCAGAAAAGGGGGTAACCATAGATGTAGGAGCGAGGCTTGCCCGCGAAGGCGTCAGCGGCATCAATACCTATCTATCAGGGTTTCGATGCTTTCTCATACAACGGCATCACCTTCGGAATCGCCGCCTGCAAGGCAGAAATCCGACTGGCCGACGCCGGGTGAGTGCTCAGGAACTCTGGTGGTGCACCATTGGAGGCTTTGCTCATCTTGTTCCACAGCGTGATCGCGGCGTTCGGGTTGTACCCGGCGCGGGCGGCCAATTCGAGGCCGATCAGGTCAGCCTCGTTTTCATTGCCGCGACTGTTGGGCAAGGTCATGCCATATTTCGCCACGGTGTCCGCCATCATCAGGCCACCCTCGCCCAGGCCGAACAACGCACCAGCACCCTGCTTGGCCATTTCGATACCGTAAGCCCTGGACATCGCTTCCCGGCCGTGCTCGCGCAGGGCGTGGGCGATTTCATGGCCGATAATGGCGGCGATTTCATCGTCGGTGAGTTGCAGGGTGTCGATCAGCCCGGAGTAAAAAATGATCTTGCCGCCAGGCCCGCAGGAAGCGTTCAGCTCGTCGCTCTTGATCAGGTTCACTTCCCATTGCCACTGCGCCGAATCCGGACGGAACACTGGCGCCTGGGCAATCAGGCGATTGGAGATCGCCTGGACGCGCTTGGCATTGTTACTGGTTTTGTCCAGCACGCCTTTGCTGTTCGCCTCTCCGACGGTCTTTTGATAAGACTGGGCGTACATCTGGTTAACCTCGGCGGTCGACAACATGCTGAACATGTATTGCTTGCGCTCAACGCCCACGGCCCCACCGCTAGTGGTGTTGACCGACTGACAACCGGCGAGCAGCAGACCCGCGCTCAGTGCACACAAAACCAATGTCTTATTCATCAAGAAACTCCCTGGAAACATGCCGCGTATCCTAGGTGGGGATTTGTATCGGCGCCAGATACAACGGACGTGCAGCACCGACATTTCAGACAAAGCCCTCATCACCGTAGGAAAAATTTCACATAACCCATTTAACCCGGGGTCAAACACTCCGGGCCATTAAGCTTCGGATCATTCACCAGGTTCGCCAGCACCCGCTCGCGCAACGCTGCAGGTTCGCTGGCCAACAGCGCCTGCAAGGCATGCAACGGCGTTTCGGGGTCGAGCCAGGCTTGTTGCCCCGCCGCATCGAGAATCAACGGGCGACGCTGACTCGAAGCCGGCTGGGTGATCACCGCCGTACTCAACCACACCTGTTCCTGCACCGGATACGCCTCCCAGATCGCCGCGAAGAACAGCGCCGAACCCTCCCCCGGAGTTAACCAGTACGGACGCTTGCGGGTAGTGCCGCGCCATTCGTAAAAACCATTGGCCGGCAACAGGCAGCGGCGCAAGCGCAAGGCTTCGCGAAACATCGGCTGTTCGGCCACGGTTTCGGCGCGAGCATGGGCCGGAGTGCGGGAAAGGTCGGTCAGCCACGGCGGCGTCAGGCCCCAGCGGGCGCGGGCCAACTCACGTTGCCCGTCTGCGCCGGCACGCAGCATCAACACCGAATCGTTGGGGGAAATATTCCACTGGGCCTGCTGATCGGCGGGGAATCCGGGCAGGGCCGCGAAGGCGGGGTTCCAGCGAAACAGGGCATAACGTCCACACATGGGGCAATACGACTCTTGATCAAACGAACGTCAGCCTAACAGACCAGCGTGCCGGGAAAACTCTCCGGTTCATCACCCGACAGCGGCAGCGCGGCATTGTACGCGGTGATCAGCTCCCGGGCGTATTCGGCCTGATCGTTTTCGACCGATAAGCCCAGCAAGCCGAACATCGGCAATTCCCCGGTGCCGCCGATCAAATGGCGGCCTACCAGATGCGCCTCGATGCCTTCGCTGGCGAGCATGCTTTGCAGCAGTTCGCCTTCCATCAGGTTTTCCGGTTCGTAGATGCGCTGCATAGACCCTCACTCGTTTTCGCTATGAACTTCGAGCAACCATTCGTGACCGTCAGTCTGCAAAACAAAAGTGATGGGGCGGCAACACACAGGGCAATCTTCGATATAGGTCTGATCGCCGCCGGACAAGTCCAGAACAGCCTCAGACTCTTCACCGCAATAGGGGCATTCATAGCGCTCGGTTTCCAGCATCGCGGTCTCCCAAGTGACTTGTGCGTATAATCGCCGGTCTATTTGCAGGGCTATTTTCGTCTGGCTAACTTTTCAGACCGTGCCCCGTTGGTTTTCGATCAAAACCTTTACTTACACTAGCCGTTTCTAACAAGAGAGCATGATGGGCGAATTCGATGCCATCCGACCTTACGACGACAGCGAAGTCCCGGCAGTACTGAACCGGCTGCTGGGCGACAAGGCGTTTCTAGATATCCTCATCCACTTCCGCTTCCCGCGCTATGCCGGTGCCTTCGGCTGGATGCTCAAACCTCTTATATCGCATCGGCTGCGCCGTGAGTTCGCCGGGGTCAATTCGGTGGCTACGCTGCAAGACAAAGTCGAGTTCTATGTCGACCACACCATCGAACGTGCAACCGACGGCGTGACATACACCGGCGTCGAGCAGTTCAAGTCCGGCAGCGCCTACCTGTTCATCGCCAACCACCGCGACATCGTGATGGACCCGGCCTTCGTCAACTACGCCGTGTACCACGCCGGCCTGCCGACCCCGCGCATCGCCATTGGTGACAACTTGCTGCAAAAGCCTTTTGTCAGCGATTTGATGCGCCTGAACAAGAGTTTCATCGTGCACCGTTCGATCACCGGTCGCCGGGAAAAAATGGCGGCGTATCAGTTACTGTCGGCGTACATCAATCACTCGATCCGTAACGACTGCGCCTCGATCTGGATCGCCCAGGCTGAAGGCCGGGCCAAGGACGGCGACGACCGCACCGAGTCGGCGATCCTCAAGATGTTTCACATGAGCCGCAAGGACGAACCGTTCGGCGAAGTCATCCGCTCGTTGAACCTCACTCCGGTGTCGATCAGCTATGAATACGACCCGTGCGACCAGGCCAAAGCGCGCGAGCTGTACATCCGAGCCACCACCGGCAGCTACACCAAGGTGCCGGGCGAGGATGACGTGAGCATCGCCAAAGGTATCACCGGTTACAAAGGCCGGGTCCATGTGAATTTTGCCGCGCCGATCACCGAATTGTTCGAAGACACCAAGCAATTGGCGACCGAAATAGACAAGCAGATTCTTGGCGGTTATCGGTTGTTCCCGGTGCATTACCTGGCGTATGCGCAGTGGAAAGACGCCGACCCGCAACTACAGGTGCCGAAAGCGGCCGAGGTATTTGCGGCGGACGAACTGGCCAAGGCACAGGAAGAATGGCAACGCCGGCTGGAGGCTTGCCCTGAGGAGCATCGTCCGTTCCTGGTGCTGCAATATGCGACACCGGTGCGCAATCAGTATCGGGTCAAGGCCGGGTTGCCGCTTTAAGCGATTTTGGCTGGATACGACAACGGCGCCCTGTGGCGAGGGGGCTTGCCCCCGTTGGGCTGCGAAGCGGCCCCATTTCAGGTTCATGTACGGGGATGGGAGTGCTGCGCACTCCAACGGGGGCAAGCCCCCTCGCCACAGCAAGCTCCCTCGCCACAGGGTCTTGTGTCAGTTCTTCAGACCCGCGTGCTGATCCACGACACCAGCAACGCCATCCCGAGGCAGGCGAAACCGAAGCGGTAGAAGAACCGGTTCATGCGCAGGGTTGCCCAATCCAGCGTTGGCTCTACGTTGGGACGACGTTGGCGCTGCGCCTCGATACTGGCCAGGGCGCGCTGTTCGCGGCGACGGGTGGCGTGCAGCAACCAGCCGCCCGGGAAGGCGAATAATAAGGCCAGCAAATTGATCAATTTGGCGGGATGAGCAGTAAGAAGCGAAATCAATTGCAGCGACATCACAAACCTCAAGGCAAACCGGTGTAGCAGACGCCGGACCGACGACCACGGCGCGGATTCTACCGAAACCGCCCCAACCTGCCCCCCGCTTTCCGACAAATAACGAAATCATTTAGCCGATGACTGTCCTGTGTCACGGCACCGTCATCTGAATCCGTCACGCTACCGTCCCTCGAAACTGACACGGATTGCGTCATGCTCCACGCCGAAAACCAGGACCGCCTCTACCTCATTGCCCAAAGCGACGAACAACAAACCTTAGTCGGCAGCCTTGCCTTCAACGTACAGGACCGGCATTGGCTGGTGTATTGCGCGCTGGGCGGGCATCAACATGCAGACTTGCCGGAGACGGATTTGCTGACGGGGGTGAGTGTTCTGGATTTTTATTCGCAGGCGGCTTGAGCGTCGCGCCCTGTGGGAGCGAGGCTTGCCCGCGAAGGCTTTCTTACATTCAACATGGATGTAGCCTGATACACACCGCCATCGCGAGCAGGCTCGCTCCCACAATTGAATCGTGTGCATCTGCGAGGGATTGGTTGGCTGTCAGGCCGCTTTCGCGGGCAAGCCTCGCTCCTACAGGAGGGTGAATCGCGGGCAAGCCTGCTTCCACAATGAATCTTCGGGCACAAAAAAACCCGGCGCCATCACTGACACCGGGTTCTTTAAACAAGCCGCAATTCGTTACTCGGCAAGCACCTGACCAATCGTCGGGTCCCTGAACAAGCGGGTCAACGCATCACTCAACACATCACTGACCAGTTTGGTATTGGTTTCCTGATTCGGCGCCATGCCGAAACGCTGATCGAGCGACGCACCGTAGCGACCGCTGTAACGGCGGTTGGCATTCTGGACGTCCGAACGGAACGTCGCGCCAATCGTTGCTTCAGTCACATACAAACCTTCCTTGGGCGACTGATACTTCAGCTCGGCCAGGGTCACGGTCAATTGCGGTGCATTCAGCGCATTGGCCGTCGGGGTAAAGCCCAGCAAGCGCACGGCCGCTTCAGCCTGCGCCTGCAGCTTCGGCAGAATCTGCGCGCCCTGCACGGTGATCGCGCTGGTTTCCGGGTACAGGCCACCACGCGTTCCCAAGGTTGGCGACGGACGACCGTCCACCACACGCACCACCACCGGCTGACCACGGCCGACCGGTGCCAGCTGAGCTGTCAGCTTGGGTTCCGGGTTCAGTTGTTGCGGGCTGTGGGCGCAGCCGACGAGGGTCAAACTGGTCACAGTGATCAAACCGAACAACAAGCGTTGCAACATGCTCTTCTCTCCAGAATCAGGCACAAACAGGCCCGCAGTATAGCGGTGCGCCACTGCGGCGAACTAGCTTCGCACAACGATTACTGAAATCTCTGACAAACCCGGCCCGGCACGGTTCCTGTCACACACCTGTCACCGGCCTTACACATGGACGTCATGGCTCACTGGCACGCTTTACAGCAGTCACCCACAAGGTACTTTGCCATGCGTTTTCTTGTCTCTCTGTTCGCGCCACGCCCACTGCATCGCTGCTTTGCCCTGCTCGACCGCGATGGCCACTGCCAGGCGTTCAAGCAGTGCAGCCTCCAGCCCATGGGCGATGGCTGGGTCGAAATCGAAGAAATCCGCCTCAACTGGCTGCACCATCCCCTGCCCGCCAGTGCCCGTGTCTGCCAGCGCCAGCCACGTGCACGGGCACAACAACTGTTGACCACCTGACCGGACGCCTAATAAAAGTCATTAAACACGACCATTTCCCTGCGTTTCTTCGTTACAATCTCCCCCCGATTATAAGGACGTCTCCTGATCGGGCCTCGCAGCATCGTCAATGCCTCGGTATTGACACCCCCGCACCGCCCACAGAGAGCCGCCCACACAGATCGAGTGAAGCTGGCGCGCTTGCTGTTCCTTTAGCAAAACACCACTTTTCGCGAATCTGCAGAGCTGTCATTACGCTCGGTCACTGAGCTGTTTGCCCGTTTTGCCTGTCATGTATCCCATGGCGGCAATCCATCCGGGCACGGTGCCAGGCTGGGACAGCCCTTTTTGAGGTTCACGTCTTCAAAAGAGCGTGAAAAAAACGGGTTTTCACAACTTCACAAGAGTGTGGCGAGCAAATGAATAGTTTTGCGTCTGAACATGCACCATTAGCGTCTACAACAGCCCAACGACACAGGACCGAGTATTCCTCGAGCACCGGGGCCTGAAGCCTGTCCGCTACGGATTTGGTTGCACAAACGGATGTCTCGACCATAAGTCGAATTGCCAGCCGCGTGCCGAAATGAGTTCATGTGACTCTTGAAGCCAGGCCGCATGCATCCGTCGAAGTTGCGAAAAATTGCGAAGATTCGGACATGGCGATCCTGGCCATGGGTACCTGGGGCATCACTGACATTGCCCCGGAACGCCTGGCAGCTATGCCGACAATTTGGTGCTGCAGATTTTGGAGACGCGTTAAATGGCGCATAACGAAGCAGTCGACGTAGTACTGGTTGGGGCCGGCATCATGAGTGCCACCCTTGCGGTACTGCTCAAAGAGCTCGACCCCGCGATCAAGCTGGAAGTGGTCGAGCTGATGGATTCCGGTGCCGCGGAGAGTTCCAATCCGTGGAACAACGCCGGTACCGGTCACGCCGGGCTGTGTGAGCTGAACTACACGCCGCAGGCCGCCGACGGCACCGTCGACATCAAGAAAGCCGTGCATATCAACACCCAGTTCGAGGTGTCGAAGCAGTTCTGGTCCTACCTGACCAAGAAAGGCACATTCGGCTCGTGCAAGTCGTTCATCAGCCCTGTGCCGCACCTGAGCTTCGTGCAGGGCGACGACGGCGTTTCCTTCCTCAAGGAACGTTTCAAGACGCTGATCAAACACCATGCCTTCTCGGACATGGAATACACCGAAGACAAGGCCAAAATGGCCGAGTGGATGCCGTTGATGATGCCGGGCCGCGCGCCCGACGAAGTCCTCGCCGCCACCCGCGTGATGAACGGTACCGACGTCAACTTCGGCGCCCTGACCAATCAATTGCTCCAACACCTGACCAGCGCGCCCGATGCCCAGGTCAAGTACTGCAAGCGTGTCACCGACCTGAAGCGCAATAACGGCGGCTGGACTGTCAGCATCAAGGACGTCAATACCGGCAACACCCGTGACGTCGACGCCAAATTCGTCTTCCTCGGCGCTGGCGGTGCGGCGCTGCCACTGCTGCAAGCTTCGGGCATCGAAGAAAGCAAAGGCTTCGGCGGCTTCCCGATCAGCGGCCAATGGCTGCGTTGCGACAACCCGGAAGTGGTCAAGCAGCACCAGGCCAAGGTCTACAGCCAGGCCGCCGTCGGTTCTCCACCGATGTCCGTGCCGCACCTGGACACCCGAGTAGTCGATGGCAAGAAGTCTCTGCTGTTCGGACCTTATGCCGGTTTCACCACCAAGTTCCTCAAGCACGGCTCGTTCATGGACCTGCCAATGTCGGTCCGACTCGGCAACATTGGTCCGATGCTGGCCGTGGCCAAAAACAACATGGACCTGACCAAATACCTGGTCAGCGAAGTCATGCAGTCGATGGAACAGCGTCTGGAATCGCTGCGTCGTTTCTATCCATTGGCAAAAGCCGAAGACTGGCGCCTGGAAGTGGCCGGCCAACGGGTGCAGATCATCAAGAAAGACCCGAAGAAAGGCGGCGTTCTGCAGTTCGGTACCGAACTGGTCGCAGCCAAGGACGGTTCGCTTGCGGCCCTGCTCGGTGCGTCACCAGGCGCCTCGGTGACTGTTTCGATCATGCTTGAGCTGATCGAAAAATGCTTCCCGAACAAAGCCTCTGGTGAATGGGCCGCCAAGCTGGCGGAAATCTTCCCGGCTCGGGAAAAGGTGCTGGAAACCGATGCTGCGTTGTATCGCAAGATCAATGCGCAGAACAACATCGCGCTGGAACTGGTTGAAGAAAGCAGCGAAACCCCAAGCTACGCTTGATTCAGCCCCATAAAAAACGCCCCGTCCTCCCTGAGAGCGGGGCGTTTTTTTGTGCCGCTGAAAAGATCGCAGCCTCGCTTCGCTCGACAGCTCCTACATTGGATCGCATCCACCTGTAGGAGCTGTCGAGTGAAACGAGGCTGCGATCTTTTGATCCTGATCTTTTGATCTTAACTGCGAGCCTTGTTGATCAGCTCGATGTATTCGGCCACATTGCGCTGATCCTGAATCAGGGCAACGAAGTCATTGCCGTGCTCATCCTTGCCGTCCAGATCGTAGCCGGCTTCGACAAAGAACGTCAGAAAACGCTCGAAGTCATCGATACGCAGGCCGCGGTACGCCTTGATCAATTTGTGCAGCGATGGCGAAGTGGCGTCGACCGGCTCGAAATCGAGGAACAGTTTGATCTGCGCATCGCCGATCTCGTCACCAATCACTTGCTTCTTATCTTTACGCATTGCCGACTCCAGCTCGCAGACATTTCACAGGGCGGGCAGTTTACCCCTGCCTTGATGCCGGGCTCAACGCGGACGAATGCTGCCCGTGTGCAGATCGGCCCAGACATGGCCGTTGGCGTAGCTGAGGAACTGGCAATACACCGTGTCATTGCGCAACAAATCGATCACCACCCGGTATTGGGCAAGCGGGTAATAGAGGGTCAATGTTTTGCTTTTTTCGTCATAGATCGGCTTTTTCAGGCTTTTGCTTTCGCCATCGAAGTTGACCAGCACCTGGCTGATGGTCGCGCCCTTGTTCAAGGATTTGCCCTTGAGGCGGATCAGTAATGGCGAGGTGACCGGGATCGGCTGTTGGTTGGACTGGCGCTGACTGCCAATCACCACCGAATATTCGCTGACCTGCAGCAGTTGTTGCTGCTCGGGTTGCCCATCGCGCAGGGTCAGATCATCCGGCGGCAGGAATTGTGCGTGCAGAGGGGCTGCAACAGCGGTGAATGCCAAGCTCAACGCCAGCAGGCAACTGCCACTCAATCGAATCAAAAAGCGCATGACGGACTCCATATCATGTAGCCGCGCACTCTAGCATGAGGATCGACCACACCAATAAACGACCTGGATCAATACTCTCAAGCATCCGGTTGGGCATACTTCCAGAGCCCTCAGCCATGTTTCGGCGCAGTATCAATGATTTTGCGGAGTGCCCATGTCGTTTTCCTTACCGCCCTTGTTCGCAGCCTGGCGCCAGACCTGGCGTGCCGGCTACAGCCTGAAAAGCCTGCGCGGCGATATCAGCGCCGGTGTAACCGTAGGAATCATTGCCATTCCGTTGGCCATGGCCTTGGCAATTGCCGTCGGTGTACCACCTCAGCAAGGCTTGTACACCGTACTGATCGCCGCACCACTGATTGCCTTGACCGGCGGTTCACGGTTTAACGTGAGTGGGCCGACGGCTGCCTTCGTGGTGATTCTGCTGCCCATCACCCAGCAATACGGCTTGGGCGGTTTATTGCTCTGCACCATGCTCGCCGGACTGATCCTGATTGCGTTGGGGCTGATTCGGGCCGGACGGCTGATTCAATACATCCCCTATCCGGTGACCCTGGGTTTTACCGCCGGAATCGGCATTGTCATCGCTACCCTGCAATTGAAAGACTTGCTGGGTTTGAGCATTGAAGGGCGTCCGGAACATTACATCGAACAACTGCTTGGCCTGATCCAGGCGTTGCCCAGCGCACAGTGGGGTGACGCACTGGTCGGCGTCGTTTGCCTGGCGGTATTGATCCTCTGGCCACGGCTGTTACCCAGAATTCCCGGGCATCTGGTGGCCTTGGCAATAGGCGCCATCCTGGGTCTATTGCTCGAGCGCGTCGGCCTGCCGGTGGCAACGCTGGGCGAGCGCTTCAGCTATGTGATCGACGGCGTCAGCCATCCCGGTATTCCACCGTTTCTGCCAGGCTTCGATTGGCCGTGGAACCTGCCGGCAGCCAATGGCCAACCTGTGCAACTGTCCTACGACCTGATCCGGCAATTGATGGCTCCGGCGTTTGCCATTGCGATGCTCGGTGCCATTGAATCGCTGCTGTGTGCGGTGGTGGCCGATGGCATGACCGGCAGCAAGCATGACCCCAATGCCGAACTGCTGGGCCAGGGCCTGGGCAATTTGATCGCTCCGTTGTTCGGGGGCATCACCGCCACCGCCGCGATTGCCCGTAGCGCCACCAACGTGCGGACCGGGGCCTTTTCCCCGCTGGCAGCGATTATTCACAGTGCCGTGGTGCTGGTGGCGATCCTGAGTCTGGCCCCGGTATTCAGCTATTTGCCCATGGCAGCACTGGCAGCCCTGTTGGTGATGGTGGCGTGGAACATGAGCGAGGCCCGGCACGTCGTGCACACCTTGCGCATCGCACCGCGCAGCGATGTGCTGGTCTTGCTGACCTGCCTGAGCCTGACGGTGTTGTTTGACATGGTGCTGGCCGTCGCCGTCGGCCTGCTGCTGGCCGCCGGGTTGTTCATCAAACGCATGAGCGACCTCACGGACACCGCCGAGCTGCCTCGCGAGTTCCATCAAGCCTTACAGGATATGCCGGACCATGTTCGCTGCTATGCGATACGCGGGCCGCTGTTTTTCGGTGCGGCGGAAAAAGCCTTGGGCGTACTGCGCAAATTCAGCCCGCAGGTCAAAGTGGTGATCGTCGAAATGAGTGCCGTGCCCATGCTGGACATGACAGCGCTGGCTGCCTTCGACAATATCCTCAGGGATTACCGCACCGACGGCATCGGCCTGATTCTGGTCGGCACCACTCCACGGGTGCGCCTGAAATTCAGGCGCGCGGGCATCCATCGGGAACAGCGCCAGTTGGCCTACGTGAACAATCTGGAGCAGGCTCGACGCAAAAGCGAACATTGGCTCGCCGGGCAGGATTGAACGCGCAGGTCGAGCGAACTGCGCACGCCACAGGTATGAGGCCTTGCATTCAGGCTACAACGTGCCTGGTGGCAAATCGCGCCCCCAGACACATCAGGTTTACAGGCCTTTAACAGCAAAAATCCCGTTGGCGTTACGCCAGTAACCTTTGTAGTCCATGCCGTAACCGAAGATATAACGGTCGATGCACGGCAGGCCGACGAAATCGGCTTTCAGGTCCGGGCGAGCCTTGCGGTCGTGATCCTTGTCGATCAGCACGGCAGTGTGCACGGCGCGGGCGCCGGCGTGTTTGCAGAAGTCGATGATCGCGCCCAGGGTATGACCTTCGTCGAGGATGTCGTCGATGATCAGCACGTCACGGTCGATGAACGAGACTTCCGGCTTGGCTTTCCAGAACAGCTCACCGCCGCTGGTTTCATTGCGATAACGGGTAGCGTGCAGATAGGACGCTTCCAGCGGGAAGTTCAGGTACGTGAGCAGCTTGCCGGAGAAAATCAGCCCGCCGTTCATTACGCAGAACACCACCGGATTGCGTTCCGCCAGCTGATCATTGATTTGTGCACCGACGCGGGCGATGGCCGCCTCGACTTCAGCTTCGGTGTACAGGCAGTCAGCCTCTCGCATGATTTGACGGATATGCTCGAGATCAGCGGACATGGCGCTCTCCAGTGGGATTTGAGGGGGAGGGACGGTTCAGGAAAAGCGGGCAAAGGTACGCATCAAGCGAGGCCAGATCAAGCGTTTGTGGACTAACGTTCTGTATGTCTATAGGACAACACCCTCGGATAGATTAATCTAGACCGGTTTTTTTGCCCGCCGCCGGAGCCTTTCCCATGCCCATCCTCGAGATCCGCCATCCGCTGATCCGTCATAAACTCGGCCTTATGCGCCGCGCTGACATCAGCACGAAGAATTTCCGTGAGCTCGCTCAGGAAGTCGGCGCCCTGCTGACCTATGAAGCCACCAAAGACTTGCCGCTGGAAAGCTACGACATCGAAGGCTGGTGCGGCACGGTGTCGGTCGAGAAAATCGCCGGCAAGAAGATTACCGTGGTACCGATCCTGCGCGCCGGTATCGGCATGCTCGAAGGCGTGCTGAGCCTGATTCCGGGCGCCAAAGTCAGCGCCGTGGGCGTGGCCCGCAACGAGGAAACCCTCGAAGCCCACACCTACCTTGAGAAACTGGTGCCGGAAATCGACGAGCGGCTGGCGATGATCATCGACCCGATGCTCGCCACCGGTGGCTCGATGGTCGCCACGATCGACCTGCTGAAAAAGGCCGGTTGCAAGGACATCCGCGCGATGGTCCTGGTGGCGGCCCCTGAAGGCATCGCCGCCGTGGAGAAGGCTCACCCGGATGTGACCATTTACACCGCCTCCATCGACGAGAAACTGAACGAACACGGTTACATCATCCCAGGCCTGGGCGATGCCGGTGACAAGATCTTCGGCACCAAGCAGAAGGACGCTTGAGCATGCAGCAAGCGTTCAACGATCCGCTCTGGCGCACGGTGCTGTCTGGCGCGCAGATGCTGTTCGTGGCCTTCGGCGCCCTGGTGTTGATGCCGTTGATTACCGGTCTGGACCCCAACGTGGCGCTGTTCACCGCAGGTCTGGGGACGATTCTGTTCCAGATCGTCACCGGGCGTCAGGTGCCGGTGTTTCTCGCTTCGAGCTTCGCCTTCATCACGCCGATCATTCTCGCCAAGGGCCAGTTCGGCCTGGCGGCGACCATGGGCGGTGTGATGGCGGCGGGTTTCGTCTACACCTTCCTCGGCCTTGCCGTGAAGATCAAAGGCACCGGGTTCATCGACCGCCTGCTACCACCGGTGGTGATTGGCCCGGTGATCATTTCCATCGGCCTGGCCATGGCGCCGATCGCCGCCAACATGGCGATGGGCAAGGCCGGCGACGGTACCGAGCTGATTGCTTACCAGACGGCGATGTTGATCTCGATGCCGGCACTGTTGACCACGCTGATTGTCGCGGTGTTCGGCAAAGGTATTTTTCGCTTGGTGCCAATCATCTCCGGTGTGTTGGTGGGTTTTGCCATGGCGTTCTTTTTCGGCGTGGTCGACACCGCGAAGATTGCGGCTGCACCGTGGTTTGCGATTCCACAGTTCACGGCACCGGAATTCAACTGGCAGGCGATTCTGTTCATCGTTCCGGTAGCCCTGGCGCCAGCGATCGAGCACATCGGTGGCGTGATCGCGGTCGGTAGCGTGACCGGTCGCGATTACCTGAAGAACCCCGGCCTGCACCGCACCCTGCTCGGTGACGGCATTGCCACCACCGCGGCCGGTCTGTTTGGCGGCCCGCCCAATACCACCTACGCCGAAGTGACTGGCGCGGTGATGCTGACCAAAAACTACAACCCGAAAATCATGACCTGGGCGGCGATCTTTGCCATCAGCCTGGCCTTCATCGGCAAATTCGGCGCCCTGCTGCAAAGCATTCCGGTGCCGGTGATGGGCGGGATTCTCTGCCTGTTGTTCGGTTCGATTGCTGCGGTGGGGATGAACACAATGATTCGCCACAAGATCGACCTGGGCGAAGCACGCAATCTGGTGATTGTCTCGGTGACGCTGGTGTTCGGGATTGGCGGTGTGCTGATCGGCACCGGTACTGGCCCGGACGATTTCGGTCTCAAAGGCATCGCGCTGTGTGCGGTGGTGGCGATTGCGCTGAACCTGTTGCTGCCGGGCCACAGCTGGAAGCACAAGAAGGCGCAAGAGCCGCTGTTGTAAGCCAGCCTTAAGAATGCCTTCGCGGGCAAGCCTCGCTCCTACAGGATGTGTGTCGACTTTTAAAACGACGCAATCCTGTAGGAGCGAGGCTTGCCCGCGATGCTTTTAAAGCGCCAACGGCGCCCGCTCACACAAGGCGTTCAACGCCTTGGCCCATTGCGGGTCATCATTGAGGCACGGCACCAGCACCAACTCCTCCCCTCCCGCTTCGCGGAATTGCTCCTTCCCGCGATCACCGATCTCTTCCAGGGTTTCGATGCAATCGGCAACGAACGCCGGGCACATCACCAGAACTTTTTTCACGCCGCTTTTGGCCAACTCGTCAAGGCGCGCTTCGGTATAGGGTTCGATCCACTTGGCTCGCCCCAGACGCGACTGGAACGACACCGACCACTTGCCATCCGGCAAACCCAGACGCCGGGCAAATTCGGAAGCGGTGCGCAGGCATTGGGCACGGTAGCAGGTGGCTAATACTTCCGGCGAAGCGTTCTGACAGCAATTTTCGCTCTGGAAGCAATGATGTCCGGTGGGGTCGATTTTGGTCAGGTGCCGTTCCGGCAAGCCATGGAAGCTCAGCAGCAGGTGATCGTAGTCCTGCTGCAAATAAGGCTCGGCACTGGCCACCAACGCATCGAGATATTCCGGCTGATCGTAGAACGGCTGGAGAATCGAGAACTGCACGTCGAGTTTCTTCTCTCGCACCACCCGCTTGGCTTCTTCGATCACCGTGGTCACGGTGCTGTCGGCGAACTGCGGATAGAGCGGCGCCAGGGTGATTTTTTTGTGGCCCTGAGCCGCCAGACGAACCAGCATCGATTCAATGGATGGCTCGCCATAGCGCATCGCCAGTTCTACCGGCCCGTGAGTCCACTGCGCGGTCATGGCCCGTTGCAGACGACGGCTGAGTACCACCAGTGGCGAGCCGTCCGCCCACCAGATCGACGCATAAGCGTGGGCCGATTGCTCGGGGCGTTTGATCAGGATCAACGACACCAGCAAACGCCGCACCGGCCATGACAGGTCGATCACGTACGGGTCCATCAGAAATTGATTGAGGTAGCTGCGCACATCCGCCACCGAGGTAGAAGCGGGTGAACCCAGATTGACCAGAAGCAACGCGTGATCG
Source organism: Pseudomonas sp. Tn43 (assembly GCF_014192635.1). Classification (NCBI taxonomy): domain Bacteria; kingdom Pseudomonadati; phylum Pseudomonadota; class Gammaproteobacteria; order Pseudomonadales; family Pseudomonadaceae; genus Pseudomonas; species Pseudomonas sp. Tn43. Next base: position 57,243 of record NZ_JACHYG010000016.1, on the reverse strand, counting down.
GTCATGCAACGTCCTATTGTTTAAGGCGGCTGGACAGATCGTCCAACGCCGCGCGCAAATCGGTGAACTGGAAAGTGAAGCCCGCTTCCAGCAAGCGAGCCGGCATGGCCTTCTGGCCACCCAGCAACAACAATGACAACTCGCCCAGGCCCACCTTCAACACCAGAGTCGGCATCGGCATGAACGCCGGACGATGCAACACGCTGCCCAACGTTTGGGCGAATTCGCGATTGCGCACCGGCTTGGGCGCGCAGGCATTATATGGACCGCTGGCCTCGTTGCGGTGCAGAAGAAAATCGATCAGGGCGATTTGATCCTTGATATGAATCCACGACATCCACTGCCGACCACTGCCCAGAGGCCCGCCCAGTCCCAGTTTGAACGGCAACAGCAGCCGCGACAAAAAGCCGCCCTCGGCGGACAGCACCAACCCGGTACGAATGAGGATCACGCGAATGCCCAAGGCTTCGGCGCGCTGTGCGGTTTCCTCCCAGGCAACGCACAACTGGCTGGCGAAATCATCAATGACCGGTGGCGATTCTTCGGTCAACTCCCGCTCACCACCGTCGCCGTACCAACCGATCGCGGAACCAGAAATCAATATCTGCGGTTTCTGCTCGCGACTTTCGAGCCAGGCCAGTAAAGTTTCAGTCAGGGTGATTCGGCTGCTCCACAACAACGCCTTGCGTTTGTGCGTCCAGAGCCGATCGGCAATCGGTGCCCCCGCAAGGTTGATAATGGCATCCACCGGCTCTTGACCCACGTCCTCAAGCCGTGCGATTCCACGTACTTGAGCGCCACAGACTTGAGCGACTTTGGCAGGCGTGCGACTCCACACCGTCAGGTGATGCCCCTGACTCAACCAGTGTCGGCAGAGTTGACGTCCTATCAAACCAGTACCGCCGGTCAGCAATATGTGCATGACTTCTTCCTCGCGTGGCGTTTTACCCGGATCACTAGTCTATTTTTATAAGCAGGGATCTTTTGAATCGGACAGGCTCTGTGCTTAACAATAGGCCAAGCTGCCAGAACGAGAACGCTAAAAGTTATACCAAAAAACAATATTGTACAGGTTTGAACCACGGCGTAGTCTGTACAGACAGGTAAACGAGGCCCCTATGACTGTACCTATCGCAATCATCGGCACCGGCATCGCCGGACTCTCAGCCGCCCAGGCCCTGACGGAGGCCGGGCATGTCGTTCAGCTTTTCGATAAGAGCCGCGGCAGTGGCGGACGCATGTCGAGCAAGCGCAGCGATGCGGGTGCTCTGGACTTGGGTGCGCAATATTTCACTGCTCGCGATCGCCGCTTCGTCACCGAAGTCCAGCGCTGGCAAACCAACGGCTGGGTCGCCGTATGGACGCCGCAGCTCTATACCTTTCACGGCGGCCAGCTCAGACCTTCGCCAGACGAACAGACACGCTGGGTGGGCACGCCACGCATGAGCGCGATCACACGCGGCCTGCTGGGCAAACTGGATGTGCAGTTCGCTTGCCGCATCACCGAGGTCTATCGCGGTGAAGAACACTGGCATCTGCAAGACGCCGACGGCTTCACTCACGGCCCGTTCAGCCATGTCGTCATTGCCACGCCAGCCCCTCAGGCAACCGCGCTGCTGGCCACCGCACCGAAACTCGCCGGTGCCGCCGCCGGGGTGAAAATGGAACCCACCTGGGCTGTCGCCCTGGCGTTTGACACCCCACTGGAAACCTCCATCGAAGGTTGCTTCGTGCAGGACAGCCCACTGGACTGGCTCGCGCGCAACCGCAGCAAACCGGGACGCGACACCACCCTTGATACTTGGGTGCTGCATGCCACCAGTGCCTGGAGCCGGCAACATATCGACCTGCCCAAGGATGCCGTGATCGAGCAATTGCACGGTGCCTTCGCCGAATTGCTGAACGACGCCATGCCTGCTCCCACCTTCAGCCTCGCTCACCGCTGGCTGTACGCCCGGCCTGCCAGCAGCCATGAATGGGGGGCGTTGGCCGATGCCAATTTGGGCTTGTATGTATGCGGTGACTGGTGCCTGTCCGGCCGTGTCGAAGGTGCCTGGCTCAGTGGTCAGGAAGCAGCTCGCCGGCTGCATGAACACCTGCAATGACTTGAATCGCTGCTGTCGACGCGGGCAGCAGCCTCACAAAAAAACTTATACAAAAACTTTGACTTGTACACCTTTGAATCTATGATGAAGTCATGTTGTACAGATCCAATAATCTGTACAGGTCTGGATTCGAGGCGCTCCCATGTCCCCTGCAGCCATGAAACCCAAAATCGCCATCAGCGCCTGCCTGATGGGGGCCGAAGTGCGTTACAACGGCGGGCACAAGGCGTCACCTCTGTGTAGCCGCATCCTCTCTGACTATTTCGATTTCGTCCCGTTGTGCCCGGAAGTCGCCATTGGCCTGGGTATCCCTCGCGAACCGATCCGCCTGGTCGGCAACCCCGAGCAGCCGGAGGCTGTCGGCACCGTCCACCCTGAGATCAACGTCACCCGACCTCTGGCCGAGTACGGTCAAAAAATGGCACTGGAACTGGATGACATCTGCGGCTATATCTTCATGCAGAAATCCCCTTCGTGCGGGCTGGAGCGGGTCAAGGTCTACCACGCCAACGGCGCGCCAGTGGACGGCGGTAGCCGTGGTATCTACGCACAAGCCTTCTGCGCATCACATTCTGATTTACCGGTGGAAGAAGACGGCCGCCTCAACGACCCGGTGCTGCGGGAAAACTTTCTCACCCGCGTGTTCGCTTACAGCGCCTGGCAACAATTGCTGCAGACGGGCCTGACCCGGCGCGACCTCATTGACTTTCACTCACGCTACAAATACCTGCTGATGGCCCACAACCCGGTGCAATACAAAACCCTGGGCAACTTGCTGGGCAACATGGGACAAACCGACCCGCAAGTGATCGGCCCGCGCTATTTCAGCGAGCTGATGAAAGCCCTGAAAAAGTGCGCCACGCGCCGCACCCACACTAACGTACTGCAACACCTCAGCGGTTATCTCAAACAGGCCATCAGCCCTGAAGACAAACAGGAAGTGCAGCACGTCATCGGCCAATATCGCCGGGGTATCGTGCCGCTGGTGGTGCCATTGATGTTGCTCAAACACTACTTTCGCCAATACCCGGATCCGTACATTGCGCAACAGGTTTACCTGCAACCGCACCCGGAAAACCTCAGCCTGCGAAACGCGATTTAATGAAAAATCCACCGGACACCAGCGCTAAAGAAGACCTGGGCAGCGACTTCAAGAAGGCCCTGGACGCCGGTTGGCTGCCCATTCGTGAAGTGTCCCGGCAGACCGGCGTCAATGCTGTGACCTTGCGCGCCTGGGAACGGCGCTATGGGCTGATCGTGCCTCAACGTACGCCCAAGGGGCACCGTCTGTTCTGCCCCGAACATGTGCAACGAATCCTGACGATACTTACCTGGCTCAATCGCGGCGTGGCGGTCAGCCAGGTCAAACAATTGCTCGACACGCCTCAGGGGCTTACCGACCCCATCGGCAACGATTGGCTGATGCTGCGCCAGTCATTGCTGCAAGCGGTCACTCAGCTGGCCGAACGCACCCTCGATGACACGGTAAATCAAGCGATGGCGTTGTATCCGCCACGCACCTTGTGTGAACAATTGTTGATGCCATTGCTGGCGGATCTGGAGCAACGCTGGCAAGGCCAGTTCGGCGCGCAAATGGAGCGGGTGTTTGTTTACTCCTGGTTGCGCAGCAAATTCGGCGCAAGGATCTACCATAACAATCGTCAGTTGCGCACCGCGCCGCTGTTGCTGATCAATCAGTCGGATCTGCCGCTTGAGCCTTATCTGTGGCTCACCGCCTGGCTGATCAGCAGCGTCGATTGCCCGGTGGAAGTCTTCGACTGGCCGCTCCCCGCTGGCGAACTGGCACTGGCGGTCGATCACCTGCAAGCCCGTGGTGTACTGCTGTATTCCAGCAAAGCCATGAACCTTGCGCATTTGATGAAACTATTGAGTGGCGTCAGCTGCCCAAAAATGATTGCCGGATCAACGGTGTGCATTCACCACGCCGAGTTATCCGCAAGAACTGCCGCCATTGCTGACTTGTCCCTGGCCGAAGATCCATTGTCGGCCCATCAGGGCCTGATTCAGCGCGGGCTCATTTAATGGCGTATTTTTCAGTGATCGTGCGGGTACCACCATGCAATTGATCTGGCTGCGCAGTGACTTGCGTCTACACGACAACACCGCCCTCGCGGCCGCCGCAGCCCGCGGCCCAAGCGTGGCGGTGTATTTGCTGAGTCCGCAGCAATGGCTGGCCCATGACGACGCGCCGTGCAAAGTGGATTTCTGGCTGCGTAACCTTGGCGAGTTACGTCATGCGCTGGACGCCCTGAACATCCCGCTGCTGATTCGCAAGGCATCCCGCTGGGATGACGCACCCAAGGTGTTGCTCGAGCTGTGCCAGCAATTGAAAATCGACGCAGTGCACGCCAACGAGGAATACGGCGTTCATGAAACCCGTCGCGATGCGGCGGTGGCCCAAGCGCTGAAAGCCCAAGGCATCGACTTTTACAGCTATCTTGATCAATTGCTGCTCAAGCCCGGCACGGTGCTGACCAGAACCGGCACGTATTTCCAGGTCTTCAGCCAATTCCGCAAGGTCTGTTACGAACGTTTGCATGCTTCATTGCCACCGTTGATTTCGGCCCCTTCCATGCAGGCTCCGCTGGGAATCGCCAGCGACGAAGCGCCCTCGCGCGTCGATGGTTTCGACACGCCCAGCGACAGCTTGCGTGCGCTCTGGCCAGCCGGCGAAACCGAAGCCCGACGCCGTCTCGAGACTTTTGTCGACACACGGATCGACGATTACCACAACGAGCGGGATTTCCCGGCCAAACCCGGCACCAGCCAGCTCTCGGCCTATCTCACCGCCGGGGTCATCTCCCCTCGTCAGTGTTTGCACGCCGCACTGCAAAGCAATCAGGGCGAGTTCGAAAGCGGCAAAGTCGGTGTCGTCACCTGGATCAACGAGTTGCTGTGGCGCGAATTCTATAAACACATTCTGGTGGGCTACCCACGCGTTTCCCGGCACCGCGCCTTTCGCCCGGAAACCGAAGCCCTGGCCTGGCGTGATGCTCCGCAAGACCTGCAGGCCTGGCAGCAAGGCCGTACCGGCCTGCCGATCATTGATGCAGCCATGCGCCAATTGCTGGAAACCGGCTGGATGCACAACCGCTTGCGCATGGTAGTGGCAATGTTCCTCACCAAAAACCTGCTGATCGACTGGCGTGAAGGCGAGCGATTCTTCATGCGGCATCTGATTGACGGCGATCTGGCGGCGAACAACGGTGGCTGGCAGTGGAGTTCGTCCACCGGCACCGATTCGGTGCCCTACTTCCGCATTTTCAACCCACTGAGCCAGTCGGAAAAGTTCGACGCCGAAGGGGTTTTCATCAAGCATTGGTTGCCACAGATCAATGGAATGAACAAAAAAGACCTGCACAATCGCGCGAGACAACACGGATTATTCGACGTGACGGATTATCCATCGCCGATTGTCAACCTGAGCACTTCCCGCGAACGGGCCTTGGCCGCTTTCAAGAACCTGCCGTCGCGACAGGGTTTATCGCCGCCGGAATCACTTTGATACCGCAGTTTTACGTATGAACACGGAATTGAATCAGGAAGATAGGGAGATTGAGATGAGCCGTACACCTCCAAGGCGATACTGGTTGACCGGCGCCAGCAACGGTATCGGGACCGCGCTGGCCGAAGAAATACTCAAAACCGGTGCCCACCTGGCCGTCAGCTCCCGCTCATTGGCGCCCTTGAAAGCCTTGTCTCAGCGTTATCCAGGCCAAGTGCTGGTGGTTGCCGGCGATTTGACCAACAGCCAACAGGTGCGCGAAATCGGCGAGCAGATTGCCAGGCAATGGGGCTCTCTGGATACCATGATCCTCAACGCGGGGACCTGCGAATACGTCGACGTCAATCAGCTCGACTCATCAATCATCGAGCACATCGTGCGCACCAACCTGCTTGCCAGCAGCTATTGCAGCGAAGTCGCTCGCCCTCTATTGCGAGCAGGCACTGCGCCGCATCTGGTGGCCCTGGCCAGTTCAGTGACCTACCTGCCCTTGCCCCAGGCCGAGGCCTATGGCGATTCAAAACCCGGATTGCGTCAGCTTTTCGAATCCTTGCGCAATGACATGGCGTCGGAAAACATCGAAATGACCATCGTCAGCCCAGGCTTTATGGATACCCCCCTGAAAACTGACGTTCCACAATACCTCGACTGGTCGGCGAACAAAGCTGCGCGGCGTCTGTTCGACCTGCTCAAGGATCGTCCACAGGAACTCCCTTTACCGGAGCTGCTCATGCCTGTCCTCTGGCCTCTGCCGCCAAATCCCGGCCAGAGGGGGCTGGAAATCGGCAAACGCAGGGAGCGAAGCAATCCGCCAAGCGAAGATCTGCCGTAAAGCCTGAGCGTCCGTCAGGGCTTTCACACAGTGTGACCCCACTGGCTTACACTGCGCGCCATGAAAACCATTCCCCACAAGCAAATCGCCGAACCGGTGGTCACCTGTTCGACTTGCGCGGCCTGCTGCTGTCAGCTTGAGGTCATGTTGATCACCGACACCGGCGTGCCCGAGCGTTACATCGATACCGACGACTGGGGTGGGGAAGTCATGCTGCGACTGGATGACGGTTGGTGCGCCGCGCTGGATCGCGACAGCATGATGTGCACCATCTACGAAAAACGTCCGCTGATCTGCCGGGAATTCGAAATGGGCGCACCGGAATGCATCACCGAACGCCAGGGGATTGCGACGGCGTATCGGTGACGACCAAATCACCCGATACCTATGTGGAAGCGACCTGTGGCGAGGGGGCTTGCCCCCGTTCGGCTGCGAAGCAGTCGTAAATCCTTTACATGCGGTTTAACTTTGAAATGCCGGGGTCGCTTCGCAACCCAACGGGGGCAAGCCCCCTCGCCACAGGTTGTCCCAACATTTAAAACATCGCGGGCTTACAACGGCATCGTGTAATGCAGCGAGTAACTCTCTACGCCATCGTTCGGGCTGCTGATCCCTGCATTGGAATAGTGCGTGGCGCGAACCCCGACCTCATGTCCACCGGTAAAGCGCAGACCAAACCCGAAACGGTCTTCGAACTGAAAGGCACTGCCCAGCTTGTTGTCTTCGACCTCAGTGTTGGCGAACACTGCGATACCGATACCCGCTTCAATGTAGGGTTTGATGGTCTGACCGGCAAACTCGTACACCAGCACCGGCGAGAACGACACACTGTGATTGCTCGACGTTTCATCCCCCTCCCAGTAGGTGTAAGCGCCGCTCCAATAACCGGTCAAGCGACCTATATCGCTTTGCAGCCAACTCTTGTCCCAGTCGAATTGCATGCCCAGTCGGTAAGTCATGGTCGAATCGCTGGTCTGGCCGACCGCGAATTCCACCCCTGCTGCCTGTGCGGTAAAACTGTGCCCCATCAATGCGGTCGCAATCGCGGCCAAGCAGAATAGTCGCTTCATTAGAAACATCCTTTTCCGAAACAATTTCGTATGGTTTTTCAGGCTGTCCAACAGACAAAGCTATAGAAGTTGAAGCTTGATCGGAAGTTCAGCTCAATTATTCGTGTCATCACTTTTTTGTCTACAAGTCGAAGCTTTGCACAACACCCGTCGAATGCCACAAAACCGGCAAGATATTTCTGAAATGTTCCGGATCCGCACTCGACCAGAACCGGGCAGCGCGAGCAGGTCCCTCGGCCAGCAACTCACGCTCGGCCAACAATCGTTGAAGCTGCCGCGCCACAGCGGCACCGGTATCGATCAGGCTGATGTTCTGGGGGAGCAGCTGCTTAAGCAGAGGCTTTAGGAAAGGATAATGCGTGCAGCCAAGAATGATCGTATCTGCACCTTCAGCTAGCAGCGGATCGACATACCCTTGCAGCAACTGACGCAATGTATCGCTGTGCAAATCGCCATTTTCAATCAGCTCCACCAGCCCGGGGCATGGCTGGGTGATGACTCGCACATCGGCGGCGAAACGGTCGAGCAAGGCGGCAAACTTCGCGCTCTGTAACGTGCCAGTGGTGGCGAGTACACCCACTACGCCACTGCGCGTCGCCGCAGCCGCCGGCTTGACCGCAGGCTCCATGCCGACGATGGGCCACTCGGGGAAATCACGCCGCAAGTCCGTAACCCCCGCAACGGTCGCGGTATTGCAAGCGAGCACCAGTGCCTTGGCGCCCTGCTGCTGAAAGAACTGCGCCATGACACTGCAACGCTGACGGATGAATGCCGGGGTTTTCTCGCCGTAGGGAATATTCCCGCAATCACCGAGGTACAACAGAGATTCGTTGGGCAACAACTGCTGGATCTCGGCCAGTACGGAGAGCCCACCGACGCCGGAATCGAATACAGCAATCGGCGCTTCACGCATGGCTTGACCCGCAGACACTGCAGCCCGGATCACGCTTGACCCGCAATTCACGGAAGCGCGAGCCCAAGGCATCGATCAACAACAGACGCCCCACCAGTGGCTCGCCAAACCCTGCCAGCAATTTCAGCGCTTCGAGGGCTTGCAGGCTACCGACCAGGCCCACCAGCGGGCCAAGGACGCCGGCCTCGCTGCAAGTCAGCTCGGCTTCGCTGCCGTGCCCATATAAACAGTGGTAGCACGGGCTTTCCGGACGACGGGGGTCGAAGACCGACAATTGCCCTTCCAGCCGAATCGCCGCGCCGCTGACCAGCGGTTTGCGCGCCGCCACACACGCGGCATTGACTGCTTCACGGGTGGAAAAGTTATCGGAACAGTCCAGCACCAGATCCACCGCCGCCACGGCTGCCGCCAGGGAATCTTCATCGAGGGCGATGCGATGGGCGATCAGCTGAATCTCTGGATTGATCGCAGTCAGGCGTCGGATCGCCGAATCGACTTTGCTCAAGCCGACGCTGTCGGTGTCGTGAATGATCTGGCGTTGCAGGTTGGTCAGGTCGACCGTATCGAAATCCGCCAGATGCAACTCACCGACACCGGCCGCCGCCAGGTACAGCGCCACCGGAGAGCCAAGACCGCCAAGACCGATAATCAGGACACGGCTTTCCTTGAGCCGTAACTGGCCGTCGATGTCGACGTGTTGCAGCAGAATCTGCCGGCTATAGCGCAGTAATTCCTGATCATTCAGCACGGCAAGCGCCCCAGACTGATACGTTCGTGACCGCCCAGATCGGTGCGGCTGTGGACCTCTTCAAAGCCACGGGTCAGCAGCAAATCGCGCACGGCTTCGGCTTGATCGTAACCATGCTCGAGCATCAACCAGCCACCCGCCTCAAGATGATCCGGTGCCTGATCGACGATCAGACGCAAATCGTCGAGCCCATCGACGCCAGCCACCAGGGCACTGGCTGGCTCGAAGCGCACGTCGCCCTGCGCCAGATGCGGATCGGTCGAAGCAATGTAAGGCGGGTTGCTGATGATCAATTCAAAGCGTTGGCCGTCCAAAGCGCTGAACCAATGACTGCTCAGCACCGTGGCGTTGTTCAGATGCAACCGTTGACGATTGCGCTCGGCCAGGGCTACGGCTTCCAGTACGCGATCCACGGCGGTAACTTTCCAGGCCGGACGCTCGCTGGCCAACGCCAGGGCAATGGCCCCGCTGCCGGTGCCCAGATCAAGAACCCTGGCCGGGGTCGCCGGCAACAACTGCAACGCGGTTTCTACCAGCAGTTCGGTGTCGGGACGCGGAATCAGCGTGTGGGGCGCGACCTCCAGGTCGAGCTTCCAGAAGCCCTGCTGCCCCAGAATGTAAGCCACTGGCTCACCACTACGGCGGCGTTGCAGGTACTCGGCAAATTTCAGTGCCGCTTCGCTCGGAACGATACGCTCAGGCCAGGTGTGCAGAAAGCTGCGGGATTTACCCAAGGCAGCCGCCAGCAGCAATTCGGCATCCAGACGCGCGGTAGGCGAGTCGGGCAAATCAGCGGCGCGCAACAAACTGGCAATGATCGTCATTTACTCACCTATCGCTGCCAATTGGTCGGCCTGATATTCAGCCAGCAGCGGTTCAATCACCGCCTCCACGCCACCGGCGAGAATTTCGTCGAGCGAATACAGCGTCAGGTTGACCCGGTGGTCGGTGACCCGGCCCTGGGCAAAGTTATAGGTGCGAATCCGTTCGGAACGGTCACCGGAACCTACCAGCAATTTACGCTCGCTCGCGATAGCGTTCGCGGCGGCGCTGGTCTGCTGGTCGTTGAGTTTGGCCGACAGCCAGGACATCGCCCGGGCGCGGTTCTTGTGCTGGGAACGCTCTTCCTGGCACTCGACGACAATACCGGACGGCAAGTGCGTGATGCGGATTGCCGAGTCGGTCTTGTTGACGTGCTGACCACCGGCGCCGGAGGAGCGATAGGTGTCGATCCGCAGGTCTGCCGGGTTGATCTCGATCGCTTCCTGCTCGTCCGGCTCGGGCAACACGGCCACGGTGCAGGCCGAGGTGTGGATGCGGCCTTGGGATTCAGTGGCCGGAACCCGCTGTACGCGATGGGCGCCGGATTCGAATTTCAGCTTGCCGTAGACGTTCTCGCCTTCGACACGGGCAATGACTTCTTTATAGCCACCGTGTTCGCCCTCGTTCTCCGACAGGATTTCTACCCGCCAACCACGCCGTTCGGCATAACGCGAATACATGCGGAACAGATCGCCGGAGAAAATCGCCGCTTCGTCACCGCCGGTGCCGGCACGGATTTCGAGGAACACGTTGCGCCCGTCATTCGGATCCTTGGGCAGCAGCATGCGTTGCAGGCTGGCTTCGATCTCGATCAGTTGCTCTTTGGCTTCGCGGACTTCTTCCACCGCCATTTCGCGCATGTCCGGGTCGCTGTCCTTGAGCAGTGCCTGCGCGCCTTCGAGATCGCTCTGCACTTTAAGCAGCTGTTTATAGGTGCCAACGATCGGCTCGACTTCCGCATATTCCTTGGAGTAGGTGCGGAACTTGTTTTGATCAGAAATGACTTCGCCGTCGCCAAGCAGGGCGGTCAGTTCCTCGAAGCGGTCCTGGAGGATGTCCAGCTTATTGAGCAGTGACGCTTTCATTGCGGTTTCTTATCCGAAAAGCTATCCGATGAGCCCTCACCGAGGGCAAAGAGTTCCTGGGCCATGGCCAGCGCATCGAGGCGGCCTTCGGCAGAGAGCTTTTTCAATTGCACGCTCGGGGCATGCAACAGTTTATTGGTCAAGCCGCGGGCCAACTGCACCAGCACGTCTTCGGCGCTGCTGCCATTGGCAAGCATGCGCTGGGCTTTTTGCAACTCTTCGTCGCGCAGACGCTCGCTTTGTTGACGATAGGCCTTGAGCACATCCACCGCCGCCAGTTCGCGCAGGCGAACCATGAAATCTTCGGCACCGACCGACACCATCTCTTCGGCGGCCTGGGCAGCGCCCTGACGGCTCTTGAGGTTTTCGGCGACCACCTCGTGGAGATCGTCGACGCTGTACAGGTAAACGTCGTCCAACTCGCCGACTTCCGGCTCGATATCCCGAGGAACAGCGATATCCACCATGAAAATCGGTTTGTGCTTGCGCAATTTCAAGGCACTTTCCACCGCACCTTTACCGAGAATCGGCAGCTGGCTGGCGGTGGAACTGATGACAATGTCACTGCGCACCAGCTCTGCCGGGATATCCGAAAGCAGCACGGCGTGGGCACCAAACTGCTCGGCCAGGATGCTCGCGCGCTCCAGGGTGCGGTTGGCGACCACGATTCGCTTGACCCCCAGGTCATGCAGATGGCGGGCGACCAGGGTAATGGTCTCGCCGGCGCCGATCAGCAAAGCCTGGCTGCGTTGCAAATCACTGAAAATCTGTTTCGCCAGGCTGACCGCGGCAAACGCCACCGACACCGGGTTCTCACCGATGGCGGTGTCGGTTCGCACCTGTTTGGCCGCATTGAAGGTGGCCTGGAACAGCCGCCCTAGCAGCGGTCCGATGGTGCCGGCCTCGCGAGCGACAGCGTAGGCCGATTTCATCTGACCGAGAATCTGCGGTTCACCCAACACCAGCGAGTCGAGCCCGGAGGCAACCCGCATCATGTGACGAACTGCCGCATCATCTTCATGCACATAAGCGCTCGCGCGCAGCTCATCGAGGCTCAAATGATGGTAATCAGCCAGCCAGCGCAACACGATGTCAGCCGAAAGGTGATCCTGTTCTATATACAATTCACTGCGATTGCAGGTGGAGAGGATCGCAGCTTCGCGGCTGTCGGTGAGTCGGCAGAGCTGCTGCAAGGCCTCAACCAGCTGCTCAGGAGTAAAGGCCACGCGCTCGCGGACGTCTACTGAAGCAGTCTTGTGGTTAATACCGAGTGCAAGGAAGGCCATTCAAGGTCGCTGATGGTGACGTGAAGCCGACAATTGTCCTACTTCGACAGAGCCAGAACAACCATTCGATCTCTATCGCTTATGTAGGAGCTGCCGAAGCTGCGATCCGTTCTCGTTTACCAGGGCGCCGGGCCTGCGGGGATTGCCCGTGCGGGTAAATTGGCCGGGCGGTTATGTTTGGCCCAAGGCTTGTGTCATGATGATCCGACCGCAGGTTAGTCGTCCTTTTCCTATATGAATAGATCTTCCGCGTTGCTTCTCGCTTTTGTCTTCCTCAGCGGCTGCCAGGCCTTGGCGCCCGTTTCGTCGGACGGTACGCCGCCGGTCGAAGACAGCACTCCGGCCCCTGAAAAGCCCAAGGTTTACAGCTCGTTCAGCGAAGAAACCATCTTCAGCCTGTTGAGCGCCGAACTGGCTGGCCAGCGCAATCGTTACGACATTGCTCTGGACAACTACGTGACCCAGGCCATCAATACACAGGATCCGGGCATCTCCGAGCGGGCATTTCGCATTGCCGAGTATCTGGGTGCCGATCAGGCCGCCCTCGACACCGCATTGGTCTGGGCGAAAAACGCCCCGGACGATCTCGAAGCGCAACGGGCGGCCGCTGTGCAACTGGCCCGCGCCGGGCGTTACGACGACTCCATGGTCTATATGGAGAAAGTCCTGCAAGGCAAAGGCGACACGCATTTCGATTTTCTCGCCCTGTCCGCAGCCGATACCGACCAGGAAACGCGCAACGGTCTGATGAAAGGCTTTGACCGCTTGCTGCAGCGCTATCCGCACAATAACCAGCTGATTTTTGGCAAGGCCTTGTTGCTGCAGCAGGACGGCGATGCCAAGGGTGCCCTGACCCTGCTCGAAGACAATCCGCCGGACGAGGGCGAAATAGCGCCGATCCTGCTGCGCGCGCGCTTGCTGCAGGGGCTCAACCGTGGCGATGAAGCTTTGCCGCTGTTACAAAAAAGCATCAAGAAATACCCGGAAGACAAACGCCTGCGCCTGACTTACGCACGCATGCTGGTTGAGCAGGACCGCATGGACGACGCCAAGGTCGAGTTCTCGAGCCTGGTGCAGCAATACCCCGAAGACGATGATTTGCGTTATTCCCTGGCGCTGGTCTGCCTGGAAGCCAAAGCCTGGGACGAGGCCAAAGGCTACCTGGAAGATTTGATCGCCCGGGACAGCCATGTCGACTCGGCACACTTGAACCTGGGGCGCATTGCCGAAGAGCGTAACGATCCGCAGGGCGCATTGATCGAATACGCCCAGGTCGGGCCGGGCAACGATTACCTGCCGGCGCAATTGCGTCAGGCCGATATCCTGATGAACAACGGCAAAACCGCCGAAGCCCAAAGTCGTCTGGCAGCGGAGCGCGGCGAGCAACCCGATTACGCGATCCAGTTGTATCTGATCGAAGCCGAAACCTTGTCCGCCAACAAACAGGGCGACAAGGCCTGGGCGGTCTTGCAGCAAGCCCTGCAGCAATACCCGGACGATCTGAATCTGCTGTATACCCGGGCCATGCTGGCAGAAAAACGCAATGACCTGGCGCAGATGGAAAAAGATCTGCGACTGATCATCGAGCGCGATCCAAACAACGCGATGGCGTTGAACGCCCTCGGCTATACCCTGTCCGACCGCACCACACGCTACGCCGAAGCCAAGGCCTTGATCGAACAGGCGCACCAGATCACTCCAGAAGACCCGGCAGTCCTCGACAGCCTCGGCTGGGTGAATTTCCGCCTGGGCAACCTCGATGAAGCCGAGCGCTATTTGCGCCAGGCGCTGGAACGCTTCCCCGATCAGGAAGTTGCCGCGCACCTGGGCGAAGTCCTGTGGGCCAACGGCAAACAGCGCGAAGCCAGAAAAATCTGGAGCAAGTTCCTCAAGGAACAGCCCGACAGCCCTACCCTGCGCGGCACCATCAAGCGCTTGACCGGATCAGAGACTCTTTAAGATTATGTTTTTGCGCCACCTCATTATTTTCAGCTTCATCGCCCTGCTCGCCGGTTGCGCGGGCTTCGTTGCCCGCGAATCGGTACAGGGTCAAGGCAACAAGGCCCAATGGCGCGAGCACAAACAGCAACTGACCGGCCTCGACGGCTGGCAGATCAATGGCAAAATCGGCATCCGCGCGCCAAAAGACTCCGGCAGCGGTACGTTGTTCTGGCTGCAACGCCAGGATTACTACGACATCCGCCTTTCGGGCCCGCTGGGTCGAGGCGCGGCCCGTTTGACCGGTCGTCCGGGTAAAGTTTCGCTGGAGGTAGCCAATCAGGGCCGCTATGACGCACCGACCCCGGAAGCCCTGGTTGAAGAACAACTGGGCTGGAAATTGCCGGTATCTCATCTGGCATGGTGGGTTCGCGGCCTTCCGGCCCCGGACAGCAAAAGTCGCCTGACCCTCGACATCGACAGCCGCCTGGCCAATCTCGAGCAGGATGGCTGGCAGGTCGAGTACCTCAGTTATGCCGAGCAAAATGGCTATTGGCTGCCCGAGCGGATCAAACTGCATGGCACCGACCTTGATGTCACGCTGGTGATCAAGGACTGGCAACCACGCAAGCTGGGGCAGTGAACATGACTGCACCACGCCTGACGTTGCCCTCGCCCGCCAAGCTCAACTTGATGCTGCACATCCTCGGTCGTCGCGAAGACGGTTACCACGAGTTGCAGACGATTTTTCAGTTCCTCGATTACGGTGATGAAATCAGTTTCGCTGTTCGCGACGATGGCGTGATTCGGTTACACACCGAGTTCGCCGACGTACCTCACGACAGTAACCTGATCGTCAAAGCCGCAAAAAAACTTCAGGCACAATCCGGTTGTTCACAAGGTGTCGACATCTGGATCGAAAAAATCCTGCCCATGGGCGGTGGAATCGGTGGCGGCAGTTCGAATGCTGCGACCACGTTGCTGGGCCTCAATCATCTTTGGCAACTGGGTTGGGATGAGGATCGATTGGCCGCGCTGGGACTTACGCTTGGCGCCGACGTGCCGGTTTTCGTGCGTGGCCACGCAGCTTTCGCCGAGGGCGTGGGGGAAAAACTCACCCCTGTAGAACCCGAAGAACCGTGGTATCTCGTACTGGTGCCGCAAGTATCTGTAAGTACAGCAGAAATTTTTTCAGATCCACTGTTGACACGTAACACTCCTCCCATTAAAGTGCGCCCCGTTCCCAAGGGAAACAGTCGAAATGACTGCTTGTCGGTGGTAGCAATGCGTTACCCAGAGGTACGTAACGCATTGAATTTGCTAGGTAAATTTACCGAAGCAAAACTCACCGGAACTGGAAGTTGTGTGTTTGGGGGCTTCCCAAGCAAAGCTGAAGCTGATAAAGTCTCGGCCCTTCTGACAGAGACCCTTACAGGGTTTGTAGCAAAAGGAAGCAACGTTTCGATGTTGCATCGCAAGCTGCAAAATCTGCTCTAAAAGGAATCGGGTACTGGGTACTCGTTGCAACAGATACAGGGGCGTCGCCAAGCGGTAAGGCAGCAGGTTTTGATCCTGCCATGCGTTGGTTCGAATCCAGCCGCCCCTGCCATTTTCCTATACTCATCCAGGTTACCCTCAGCCTTCAGGTACTGCGCGTGTCCAAGATGATGGTCTTTACGGGGAACGCTAACCCCGATCTGGCTCGGCGTGTTGTACGTCAGCTGCATATCCCTCTCGGTGACATCTCTGTCGGTAAGTTCTCCGACGGCGAAATTACTGCCGAGATCAATGAAAACGTTCGCGGTAAAGACGTTTTCATTATTCAGCCGACTTGCGCTCCGACCAACGATAACCTGATGGAACTGGTAGTGATGGCTGATGCCTTCCGCCGCTCCTCGGCTACTCGTATCACTGCTGTTATTCCTTACTTTGGTTATGCCCGTCAGGATCGCCGTCCGCGTTCCGCACGTGTGGCTATCAGCGCGAAAGTCGTTGCTGACATGCTTACCGTAGTCGGCATCGACCGTGTTCTCACGGTTGATTTGCATGCTGACCAGATTCAGGGCTTCTTCGATATTCCGGTAGATAACATCTACGGCTCCCCGGTATTGGTGGATGACATTGAAGATCAGCGCTTCGAAAACCTGATGATCGTGTCCCCGGACATTGGCGGCGTCGTGCGTGCACGGGCTGTTGCCAAATCCCTGGGCGTGGATCTCGGGATCATCGACAAACGCCGTGAGAAAGCCAATCACTCTGAAGTGATGCATATCATCGGTGATGTCGAAGGGCGCACCTGTATCCTGGTCGATGACATGGTCGATACCGCCGGCACTCTGTGCCACGCGGCAAAGGCCCTGAAAGAGCATGGCGCGGCCAAGGTTTTCGCCTACTGCACGCACCCTGTGCTGTCGGGTCGGGCGATCGAAAACATTGAAAATTCCGTGCTGGACGAGCTGGTGGTGACAAACACCATCCCGCTGTCCGCTGCAGCACAAGCCTGTGCGCGTATCCGTCAACTGGATATCGCACCGGTAGTTGCCGAGGCGGTCCGCCGCATCAGCAATGAAGAATCGATCAGTGCGATGTTCCGTTAAGGGCCCTGCCCTTTTCATTACATCTCGTTGACGAAAAGCGCCCCGCCCCGGCATTCCTGTCGGGGCGGGGCTTTTTTGCCCATATCGCCTTTAGCGCTGGTCGCAAACGCTGGGGCGAATGTGGTTATTTTGGAGATACAACATGAACGATTTTACTCTGAATGCTGAAGTGCGTTCCGACCTGGGGAAAGGTGCGAGCCGCCGCCTGCGTCGTCTCGCAAGCCTGGTTCCAGCTGTAGTTTACGGTGGCGACAAAGCCCCTGAATCCATCAGCATGCTGGCTAAAGAAGTTGCCAAACTGCTCGAAAACGAAGCGGCTTACAGCCACATCATCGAGCTGAACGTTGGTGGCACCAAGCAAAACGTAATCATCAAAGCTCTGCAGCGTCATCCGGCTAAAGGCCACGTGTTGCATGCTGACTTCGTACGCGTAGTAGCTGGCCAGAAACTGACCGCTATCGTTCCAGTGCACTTCATCAACGAAGCTGCGCCGGTCAAGAAAGGCGGCGAAATTTCGCACGTTGTTTCTGAAATCGAAGTTTCGTGCCTGCCGAAAGACCTGCCTGAATTCATCGAAGTTGACCTGGCTAACGCCGAAGTCGGCTCGATCATTCACTTGTCCGACCTCAAAGCCCCTAAAGGCGTTGAGTTTGTTGCTCTGGCTCACGGTAACGACCTGGCTGTTGCCAACGTTCACGCTCCACGTGTTGCTCCAGAAGCTGCAGAAGGCGCTGCAGAGTAATTTCACTCTGTACGCCGGAGTGACCGGAACATCGCGGACTAGAACGTAGCGAGAAAGCGGGCGAGAACGCGGAGTTTACATCATGGTAAATGAGCACTTGTCGTCCACTTACGCCGCACACCCTGATCGCGGCGATGTTATCCATCACTTCAAGGAAGGGCCCCTATCGTGACTGCCATCAAACTGATCGTTGGCCTGGGAAATCCAGGTGCCGAATACGAACAGACCCGGCATAACGCAGGGGCCCTTTTTGTTGAGCGCATCGCGCAAGCACAGGGCGTCAGCCTTGTGGCCGATCGCAAATATTTCGGCCTGACCGGGCGCTATTCGCATCAGGGTCAGGATGTTCGTCTACTGATTCCCACCACCTATATGAACCGCAGCGGCCAGGCCGTCGCGGCACTTGCCGGCTTCTTCCGCATCAAGCCTGAAGAAATCCTGGTGGCGCATGACGAACTCGATCTGCCTCCGGGCGTTGCCAAGCTCAAGCAAGGCGGCGGCCATGGCGGTCACAACGGGTTGCGCGACATCATCGCGCAACTGGGCAATCAGAATACCTTTCACCGCTTGCGGCTTGGCATTGGCCACCCAGGCGTTGCCAGTATGGTTTCAAATTTCGTCCTGGGTCGTGCGCCACGCGCCGAACAGGAAAAACTCGATGCCAGCATCGACTTTGCCCTCGGCGTGCTGCCGGATATCCTCGCCGGTGAATGGAACCGCGCGATGAAAAACCTGCACAGCCAGAAGGCCTGACTCTAACTCCTCGGGGAACCACCATGGGATTCAATTGCGGCATCGTCGGCCTGCCTAACGTCGGCAAGTCCACCCTGTTCAACGCCCTGACCAAATCCGGGATCGCGGCCGAGAACTTCCCCTTCTGCACTATCGAGCCGAACACCGGTATCGTGCCGATGCCGGATCCGCGTCTGGAAGCCCTGGCAGCCATCGTCAATCCAAAGCGCATCCTGCCGACCACCATGGAATTCGTCGACATCGCCGGTCTGGTTGCCGGTGCCTCGAAAGGTGAAGGCCTGGGCAACAAGTTCCTCGCCAACATCCGTGAAACCGATGCCATTGCTCACGTGGTCCGCTGCTTCGAAGACGAGAACGTGATTCACGTCTCCAACAGCGTCGACCCGAAACGCGACATCGAGATCATCGACCTGGAACTGATCTTCGCCGACCTCGACAGCTGCGAGAAGCAACTGCAGAAAGTCACCCGTAACGCCAAAGGGGGTGACAAGGACGCCGTGGTCCAGAAAGGCCTGCTGGAGCAATTGATCGCTCACTTCACCCTGGGCAAACCAGCGCGCACGCTGATGAAGAACATGGGTGCCGACGACAAGGCAGTGATTCGTGGTTTCCACCTGCTGACCACCAAGCCGGTCATGTACATCGCCAACGTCGCTGAAGACGGTTTCGAGAACAACCCGCTGCTGGACATCGTCAAAGCCATCGCCGAAGAAGAAGGCGCCATGGTGGTGCCGGTCTGCAACAAGATCGAAGCCGAAATCGCCGAACTGGAAGACGGTGAAGAGAAAGACATGTTCCTCGAAGCCCTGGGCCTCGAAGAGCCTGGCCTGAACCGCGTAATCCGCGCTGGCTACGAAATGCTGCACCTGCAGACCTACTTCACCGCCGGTGTCGAAGAAGTCCGCGCCTGGACCGTCCGTGTTGGCGCTACCGCACCACAAGCCGCCGGCGTGATCCACACCGACTTCGAAAAAGGCTTCATCCGTGCCGAAGTCATCGCTTACGACGACTTCATTCAGTACAAGGGCGAAGCCGGCGCCAAGGAAGCCGGTAAATGGCGTCTGGAAGGCAAGGATTACATCGTTAAAGACGGCGACGTGATGCACTTCCGTTTTAACGTGTAACGGTGACCGTGGATTTACACGGAACTCGATAGACACAAAATCCCCGTAATCATTCGCTGATACGGGGATTTTGCATATTGGGAGCACCACCCTCCTCCATCCGCAGCCTGTCCGGCAACGCGGGAAGGCTGCCCGGTTATGCAAGAATAGTTTTATTGGCAATCACTACAGGGATGAAGAGCATGCCATTTACTGTCGAACGTCATCCGGTTCTGCTGGATGTCATTGCCGCCAGGTCCCAGATCATCGCTGGACTTGAACACCTGGAAAGACAAACCTCAGCCTTGCCGCTCCAGGTTGCCAGCGCTTTCGCGCAATGGGCAGTACACAGGAACTTCAGCAAGTGAGCCTGGATACAAGTAAAGACGCCTCTTTCGCCTATCAGGCGGTGTACCGCTATCTGGTCGAGTTGATCGAAACCGCCAACTCGGAACGCGAACAGAAATTACCGTCCTTGCGGCAACTGGCCCGACGCCTGAATGTGTCGGTGTCCACGACCAAGTATGCCTATTCGCTTCTCGAGGACGAGGGGCGGATCTATGCCAAACCCAAGTTCGGTTATTTCACCAAGGCGATGCCGGCCCCCTTATTGAACGAGGGCTCGCCCAATTTGCTGGACAACGTATTCTCCAACGCGCGCCAGCCGGGGATGCTGGCCCTCAGCAGCGACGCACCGGCGATGCTGTTGTCGCTGGAAAACCCATTGTTGATGATGGAGCGCGAACTGGCCCGGCAATACCCACGCTCCCATGCACCACTCTATCAGCCGTTCGGCGAGCCCGAGTTGCGCAGCGCTCTGGCCGACCGCTATACCAGTTCCACTCACTGTTATTGGCAAGCCGAGCACGTATATATCGGCTCGGACCTGCGCAGTGTGCTGGAGTTGTCCCTCAGCGCCCTGAATCTGGGGGGCACTGTGGCACTGGTGGAGTCGCCGTGTTCGTGGGCAATCCTGCGCCAGTTGCAGGCGGCAAAGATTCGTGTGATCGAAGTACCTCTCGGCGAGGATGGACGTTTCAACCTGCCCGCACTCAATGAGCTGCTCAGGCGTGAGCCCATCCGGCTGGCGGTGCTGTCGTCGACCATCAACATTCCCCAAGGCAACTTGATGCCGGCGCAGGATAAACAGCAAATCTGTCGCTGGCTGGCAGAGCGGGATATCTGGTTGTTCGAAAACGACAGCTACGGCGAATTCTATTTTTCTCCCCAGCCTGCCCGCTATCGTGACTTTGCCGATCCGGAAAAGCTGCTGGTGTTCTCGACCTTCGACAAGATCATCGGCTCGGAAGCCCCCTACGGTTATGTGCTGTGTCGCCGACATGGGCTTCAGTTGCATCGGCTATTCCTGGAACGGGCATTTCGTCTGTCACCGATCCGTCAGAAAGCGATCGCCAAACTCTTCAGCTCCAAGCGCATCGATCAGCATCTGATGGTACTGCGGGCCATGCTGCTGGACCGGATGAAACGGATGAAGGCCTTGCTGGAGGAACACGGCGATGGCCAGTTACGAATTGTCGCCCCGCAAGGCGGCGCGACTTTCTGGCTCGAGGCCAGACACTCAGTGGACATGCGGCGGGTGTTCGAGCGCTTGCTGGCCCAGCGCATCGTTATCGCCCCCGGGGAAATCTTCAGCCAGCAAGGGGCCTGGCGGCATCATGTGCGCCTGAGTTACACCCTCGACTGGAGCAAGGACATTCCCTTGGCCCTGAAGAAACTGGCCCAGGCTATCAATGATGAGTCCTAGTTATGCCTGAAGCCCATAGCAATGCCGTGGCTCAGGGAATCGGCCATCGCGTACTTCTTCGGCATAACGCGCACAAGCGTCGCGAATTACCGCGCCGACATCGGCGTATTGTTTGACGAATCGAGGTACCTGCTCGCCGCCCAGGCCCAGCACGTCTTCGGTCACCAGCACTTGGCCGTCGCAGGCCGGTGAGGCGCCAATGCCGATGGTGGGCATTTTCGAATCCAGCGTAATTTGCCGGGCTACGCCTTCGGCCACACCCTCGAGCAACAGACTGAAAGCTCCGGCTTCGAGATTGGCCCGAGCATCTTCGGCAATTGCCGCGCCGGTTTCGGCGGTCAGGCCCTGGGCCTTGAATCCCCCCATGACATTGACGAACTGCGGCATCAGCCCGACGTGGGCCATGACCGGAATACCGCGCGCCACCAGAAACTCGACGGTACCCGCCAGAGCCTTGTTGGCTTCCAGCTTGACGGCATCACAACCGGTGCGCGCCAGTACCTGGGCGCAATTGCGAAAAGCCTGCTCGCTGGATTCCTGATAGCTGCCAAAAGGCATGTCGGCGATGACACAGGACAGACGTGTACTGTCGACCACGGCCCGGGTGTGGCCGATGATTTCTTCGAGCTGCATGCTCAGCGTCGAGGCCCGACCATAGCCCACCATTGCAGTAGAGTCACCGACCAGAATGAAGTCGACGATAGGGTCGATCAGCCTGGCAATAGAGCTGGAGTACGCCGTCAGGGATACGATTTTCTGTTGGCCCTTCATTGCGACCAGTTGCGGAACCGTCAATCGTTTAGTACGGGTATGAGCGCTCATAAGTGTCTTCCTGTGATGATTGAAAACCCCATGGATGGGGCGTCTGTCATTACAACCAGTCTTTCTCCCATTCACGCCAGGCCTCATGGTCCTGGCGGATTCTGTCGGCGCTCGGGTGCACCAGGAATACGGCACCCGGCGAGCTGTTGAGGTCGATGGTCGGTGTCTTTTGCCGACCTTCGGTGAAACGAAAACGTGCGCTGTGAAAGCTCGGCAGGGCTTCCAGATGCTTGCGTACATCGAGCTGGGCGAAGGCCCCGCTGTGGCGCGCGATCAGGTTCATTCCGCGGGCGTGCTGCTGCAGGCGATAGCGCTTGGGAAATGACGCCAGTCGGGCCGGCTCCAGGTAACTGGTGCAGGTCAACGCCACCTGGTCGTTGCCGGTGGCCGCTTGCAGCGCTGGCGGATTGGCCAGCCCGGAGAGACGGGCACCGGTTTCCAGCAGGCGTGGGCCGCAAGCCGTGAGGATGACTTCGGTATGGGCCGGGCCGTGGGTAATGGCCAAGGCATCGAGCACGCCTTCGACGTAATCGATCAGCCCATCAAGCTGCGGCGCATCGGCGGGCAGCAGGTCTTCACGGTCATAGATCTTGCGACCGTCGGCGCTCAACGTCTTGGTGCATTTCCAGACATCAGTGATCCAGTGCTCGCCCTGATGACTGACACTGTTGATAACGTACTCGTCGCCTTCCAGGTATTCCTGCAATAACAGCGCCCGGTTACTGCGCATCATCAGGTTGGTCGCGCCGAGAATGCAGCCGATGGCTCCATGCAGTTGCCCGGCATCGTGGCAGATGAACACATTATCGGAGCCTGCGCTGTCCAGTGGCTTGGCTACTACCGTCGACTCGCCTCGCGCCTTGAACCAGGCCAGAGCCTCTGTGCGGGACGCAGTGCGCAACTGCGCCGCCACCGGTAAACCGGCAGCGGCAACCTGTTCGGCCATCAGCGATTTGTCACGACGGGCATTAGAGTATTCAGGATCGTTGCCAGGCAGGCCGAGTCGGGCAGCCAGCAAATCCGCCAGTTCGACACCGAATTCGCTGCCAGTCAGCACCGCCGCCGGCGCCTGGGCCGCGAGCTTTTCCAGCAACGGCTCAAGGCCTTCTTCATGCACGCCATAGTGCTCGCGGAACAGTGTCTGCGGGCAACTCGCGGCAAAGGCTGATGGCATGTCGTTACGCGAACGCACATGCAACAGTGGGCGATGCTCGGCCAAAGCCTGGGCTAGCAGAGCACCAGTGGAATAGGCGTCTACCAGGATCAGCGGCGCCAAAGAGGAGTCAGTGCAAAGGTTGATCATAACGGCTCACCGTGTAATGCAACATCTGGAATAGCTCGGACGAGCTGATACCCGGTCCGATCGAAGAAAGGCCGCAGCTCTGCGGCAGCGGCAGGCCACCGACATTGGCCCAGCGCAAGGCGCCGTGCTCGTCAATTCGGGTGGTGGCGCGGCCGGGGTTGTCGGGGTGCAGGCAGTAAGGAATGTCGAGCCGCCCACGGGCGAAAGCCTGGAGTAACGCGATGCCAATATCGGGGTGCAGGTCCAGCACGCTTTCCACCAGTTGTCGCGCCTCGAACAACACTTCCTGGCGATAGCCTTCACTGGCCGGGTCCACCATCAGTGCATCGCCAGCGGCGGCTTCGGCCGCCATCGCCAAGGCTTCGAGGTTGTCCGCAACCGATGGAATCTGCCGGGATTCGGCAACGGTCTTGACGATCAATCGCTCACAGCCGGCAGCCTGGGTCAGACGCGCACTGTCATAGATCAGGCGGCGAGCACCATGACCGGTGGTGGGAAAGACGCCCATGTAGGAATACACCACGACATGCCAGTGGGCGCCGTCCAGGTAGTCGGCGGCCAGTTCGCGCAGGGCTTGCAAAGCTCCGAAGTCCTGGGCCATGGACGTGCCTTGGGCGTAGCTTAGCGAGACGCTGCGAATGCCCTGCTGGCGAAAGAACAGGGCCTCGAGCAACGTCATCGCGATCAGCATCGACGGCGGGCACAGTTGGCCCAGCAAACAACCGCCGAAGCTCTCGATATGGCCATGGGCGGTGGCATCGGCCAGCAACTGGCAACTTTCTGCCCAGGCCTCGACCGCTCGTGCCAATGGCAAGCGACTGTAGGGCATGCAATAGGACACCGGGCCGCCTTCGGTGGCATCCAGCCCGAGGGCCGCCAAGCGCTTGAAAACATTCTGCGGTTGGGCAGTGCCATGGCGGACCTGGATCGGGAACGACGGGCCGTAGAGCCCATCGAGCATGCCACGCACCGCTTCCAGCGGATGACTGATGATCGGGAAACCGTTCAACGGGCTGTCGCTGTTCAGGCACTGCAGCGCGCTCTGGTAATCACCGACCCGGGTGTAGCTGTCCAGGGTGATGGTCCCGAGGGTGGCGCAGGGCAACCCGGCCACCGCGGCCAACCCGGCGCGCATCGGCGCCAATCCGCCGAAGCCCATGCGGGGTTGCACCACCAGTTCGCGCCGTTCCCGGGCCTGCTCGATAAAGCGCTGGAAATGACCTCCTGTCATGTTCATCACTCAGCGTCCCGACACCAGTTCGACCACGTTTTCACCCGTGGCCGGGTCGAAGCGGGTGATCCGGCCCTTATGCGGATCACCGGCACGAACCCGGGCGATCAGGCTGCTGTCGCTATCGAAATCGATCTGCTGATGGGCGTACAGGCTGCGCAGCGCCGGCAATGGCAGGCCGCTGACCTGATTCAGCCACAGGCTCAGGACGCTGTCCTGACGACTACCGGCCAGAACCCGATGAAGGTCCTCCAGATCTGCCAGGCGCTCAGGGTGACAGGTCGTGATGAAGCTTGACAGTTCGCGGCCACGCTCAACGAAGGGCGCGAACTGCAGGCAGGTCATCTGTGTCTCATCGAGCCCGAACGCCTCGCTGGCGAAGCGATTCGCCAGCGCCCGGCGAGCGTCTTTGCCTTCGGCACCGGCGTAGGCCGACAGTGCCAGGTCGATCAGGCGCTGGGGCATTTCCTTCTTACGCATCAGGCCCTGGGCCAGTTCCAGGTATTCGCTGATACCGTCATGGTAGTGACGGCCCTGCACGTACTGCGCCTTGAGCCCGCGAAAGTGCGCCATCAGCATGGGGTTGGCACAATCCGATTCGGTGAAGCTGAACGCCAGCTCTTCGAAACGAAAATCGAGAAACTCGGTAATCAGCTCCCAGTGGTCTTCCACCCGGTAGCTCACCAGGTCATAGATACTGATGAAGTCCGGGTCGGCGCTTTCGCTGCCGCTGGCCACCCGACGCTCAGCTCGCTGCTCGTCGAAGCCCTCGCCGAACAGTTCGACGAAATACACTTGGGCCACGCCATCGAGGGCCTGGAGCAGGCCGCGAAATCCCTGGCGCCGACACTCATCGACGTTCAGCCCCAAACGCTGGGCCAGACGCATGATCCAGGTGAAGTAGTGTTTCTGTTCCTTGCGCGAATCGCCGGTTACCACGGCATCGACGCCGCCTTGCCACCAGGCCGCGCGTCCATAGAAATCGGCGACTGCCAGATTGCAGCTGTTACAGAATGTCGGGCGGCCGTCGCCAGCGGTACGATGGCCGTTCATCAGCACATCGAAGCGGTTCATCGCACGCACCTGCTCGGGGAATGGCAAGTGGCGTTCGAACGGGCGGATCTGCTGATGATCGACCACCAGCATCTCGACCCGAGGATCGTCATACAGGTGCAGGGCCCGGTATACCCGGTCAATGTTCGCCATGACCGCATCCGGGACCCCAGCGTGGCGCATGTTGGCAATGCGCAGGAAAAAGGTGCGACCGTGCAATACGTTCAGGTGCAATTGGACGGCGCGGATCAGCGACACGGTGTAGGAACTGTCCTTGCCGCCACCGTAAGCCACCATCAACTTATAGTCCGCGAGCCCCTCAAGACCGCCGGCGGCATCGATCAACCGGTCCCCCATTATGGCAACGGCACGCCGGTCTACCGCACTGAGGTAGCGATTCAACTCGCCGAGCAAGGGGACGTCGGCCATCTCAGAGGTAATGGCAATGTTCATACGGGTTCGGCCTGGAAGTGAAAGTTCTTGATCGCATGGTGGATGTCGCTCTCGATATCCGTTTCGCTCGCGTCGATGAATATGAAGCGACCGCTGTGCAGGGCGTCGTAGCTGCCGCCGGCTTCGAGGATCTGTCCGGGCCGGGGCAGCAGCTCTCGCCAGAGCGAGTTCAGGTGCGGTCGCAGCGATTGTGCCTCGATCACTCGGCATGGCAGTTGTGCCGGTTTGGGGACGACCAGCCAGCCGCCGCTGGGATCAGCCTCGATTGTCGGCAAAGGTATGTGTTCACCGGCCAGGCCTTTGAGCCAATGCTCATAGAGGTTCACGCCGAAGACTTTATTGATCAGGTGTGGCACTTCACTGCCGCCCACCCGGGCTCCCACTTCAAGGAACACTAGCGAGCCATCCGCCTCGACGAATATCTCCAGGTGGAAGGCACTGTTGCGCAGGTTCAATGCCCGCAGGCACGACTCGCTGAAGACTTCGATCCGGGCACGCAGCGCCGAAGACTGGAGAATCACCGATCCCAACGGTTTGGCACTGGCGAAGTCCAGGCAGCTGTTGATATAGCGTGACACCACCTGGAAAGGCACCGTGCCGCTGTCATCGGTGAAACCGTCGATGTGATAGGTCTGGCCCCGGATGAAAGCCTCGACTTCATAGCGTCCCAGGTCCACTTCGCTGAGTATCGCGCGCAGGGCCTGGGCGTCTTCGACCCTGGCCACGCCGATGCTGGCGGCGCCATCCACCGGTTTGACGATCACCGGATAGCCGACGGCATCGGCGAAGTGCAGCGCCTGCTCCACGTCAGTGCAGCGAATGAACGGTGGCACCGCCAGCCCGTGTTCCTGCAGGACTTCTTTCATCCGCGCCTTGTCGCGATAGACCGCCACCTGTTCCGGGCCGTGGCCGGGAATGTGCAGGGCCTGGCGTACCCGCGCCGCAATTTCCAGAGTGAACTCCGACAGCGCGATCAATTGGTCCACAGGGCCGACGCGTTCGATGATGTCCTGAACGCCTGCCAACAACTGAGGGTATTGATTGACGTCATCGACCTGTACCAGGTGGGCGATGTGCTCCCGGGGGGCCAGTACGCCCTCGGCGCCAGGGCCGTCGACCACATAGCTGATCCGGTGCCGCTGATGATCGAAGAATTCTTCGTAGCGGGTCAGCTCATTGTCCCAGCGACTTGGGTCCTGGAAACGCGGCCAGCGATTGACGATAACGATATGCATCGATTCGATCCTGTGAAAAAGAAAAAGAGGGCTGGACTCAGGTCCAGCACGGCGCGGTGCCGGTACCCAGGACGAGTGCAGGTTTCGAGCGCTCGAGGGTGTTGAGGTAGTTTTCGAAGTCTTCGATGGCGTCGGGGCCGATGAACACGTCATTGAAACCGGCAGCCAGCAGCTCCTGGCGAGCGGCCCGCGTCTGGTCTTCCGAGGTGGTCAACTTGCCGCCGATGACACAAGGCAGATCCGGATGTTGCTGACGCACTTGGCGAATCAGTTCCAGCCCCTGGAAATGGCCATGGCCGTTGACGCTGCTGACCACCAGCAATTGCGTGCGCCGCAGTTCCAGGGTGGCGAGGACCACCTCCACCGGGGTGCAACTGCCGAGGTTCTTGACGTTGAAACCGTGCTCCGCCAGCCACAGCTGCAGATAAACCAGGTTCCACATATGCGAATCCGATTCGACGGTTGCAATCAGGCAGTGTTGAGATCCTTTCATTGCGTTGCCTCCATGGCTGAGGGGGGAAAGTCCAGGGCGGCGCGAAAACGCCGGGTAGTCAGGTGGAACAGCAAGGCACCGGGAAGAGTGAGCAGCAGCGCTATGGCCAGAATCAACGTCTGGACCCCATATTCATGGCCGATGCTGGCGGTCAGCAGGCCCCCCAATGGGTAGGACAGCAAGTTGACCAGGTAGAACGGGCCCATCACCTTGCCCAAGTGGTCGGCGGCGATCGCCTTGATGCGCTGGGTTCGGTTGAACACGTTGAACAAGGCGCAGCCGGCCATCGCCAAGAGAAAACTGATGGCATAGAGCACCACGCCACTGGCCATGCCCATGCAGATCAGGCCCAGGCACAGCAAGGCAAAACCCAGTGTGCCGAGGCGGTAGATCGACATCCGCGCCAACAGCCTTGGCACCAGAATGAAATTGAGCAGGCCCAGTGCACCGGCGCCAGCGTTCATCAGACCGAAGACCCCGTCGGCGGCACCAAACACACCACTGATGACAAAGGCGTTGGCGCTCAGGACGCAGGCGAACGCCAGGTTGATGGTGAAGTTGAGCAGCGCCAGGGACAAGACTGGCGGATTGTTCAATAACAGGCTCCAGCCCAGAGCCAGGTCCTTGCGAATGCTTTTTGGCGGGCTGGCTGACTGGGTATTGGGCAGGCCTTTCCAGCACACACCGGCGACGGCGAATGCCAGCGCCGCCAGCCCCAGAAGCAGGCGCTTGTCGGCGTACATCGCCAGCAATGCCGCCAGCGCCGGACCCAACGCCATGGCCAGCAGCTCCATGTTTTGCACCAGAGACTGACAATGGGCCAGGCGTTCGGGGCCGGCGATCAGCGGTACGCTCTTTTCCACCGCCATGCGCACTGGAGCCATCAGCAGCGAGAGCACGATACCGTTGCCGATCAGGGCCCAGACAGTGAGCGTTGGCGCATACCAGCAGACCCCGACGGTCAATCCCAGGCTCAGCGCCCGCGCTGTATTGGCGTGGCGGAACAGCAAGCGCCCGCCGAAGCGATCCGCCAGCAATCCGGCGAACGGATAAGCCAGCAGTGCCGGTAGCCACTCCAGTGCGAACGCCACACCGGAGTAACGGACATTGCCGGTGAGCTGGAAGATCAGCAATGGCACGGCGAACAGCACCGTTTGCTCCGCCAGCAAGGCGAACAGCAGGCCGGCACCGAAACGACGCAGCCGGACGGTTTCATGCATGCTGGCTTTCCAGCTCTGCCTCGAGCTTGCGCAGGCGTGGCAATACATGACGGCAGAAACCGCGCATTTCGTCACGGGTAGGCCAGCCGGAAAAAATGAACTCGCTGACCCCGACTTTCTTGTATTCCAGCAGATACTCGGCCACTTCCTGATAGCTGCCGACCACGCACAGCGCCGGGCCGCCACGGTAGGCCACGGCACCAGACCAGAGCATTGGCGACAGCCAATCATGCTCGGCCTTGTCGGCCAGGCGGAACGAGGTCTTGACGGCTTCGGAGTCGCAACGCCCGACGAATTGACGAACCCATTCGCGATGCTGCTCATCGGGATTTTCCATCATGCTTTCCACAGCCGACAGAGCTTCCTCGCGGGTTTCGCGAGCCAGTACGTGCATACGAATCCCCACCGAACAACCGGCCTGGAGCACTGCCCGACTGGCCTCGGCAATACCCTGCGGCGTGTCGCCGTAGCGTAACCAGCAATCACTGTGTTTCACGGCGATCTGCTGGGCGATCTGCGAAGCGCCGCTCAAATAGATGTGTGGGCGTTCGTTGTCCTTGTAAGGCAATCCCAGTTGCGCCTGCTCGATACGGTAATGAGCGCCGTGATGGGTCAGGGGCGTTTCGCCTTTCCAGAAACGATGCAGGATCTCGAGAAATTCGCTGGTGCGTTCATAACGTCCGTCATGGGCCACGAAGTCGCCATAAAAGGCTTGCTCATCAGGGGAAATACCGGCGACCAGGTTCAATGCGATGCGCTTGTCGGACATCCACGAAACAGTATTGACGATCTGCGTGAACAGCGTTGGCGGCAGCAGGCCTGGGCGATACGCCAGGATGAATTTGACTCGGCTGGTCTCTCGGACCAGGGCGCCGATCATGGGCAGTGGGTCGGGCATGTGGTAGCTGATGCCCATCAGCAACGAGTCAATCCCCAACTCATCGGCTTCCTGGGCGAAGTCGACGATACCGGCAAAGTCCAGGGCACCGGTGTTGTATTTCTCGGAAGCCTTTTGTTGACCGCTGTCGAGCGGTGAGCACCAGTGGATACGCAACGCGGGCATGGTTTTTCTCCAGAGCAG
Source organism: Pseudomonas sp. Tn43 (assembly GCF_014192635.1). Taxonomy (NCBI): domain Bacteria; kingdom Pseudomonadati; phylum Pseudomonadota; class Gammaproteobacteria; order Pseudomonadales; family Pseudomonadaceae; genus Pseudomonas; species Pseudomonas sp. Tn43. The sequence goes on along the minus strand of NZ_JACHYG010000016.1, from coordinate 27,067 downwards.
CGCCTGCCGCCGCCTGAAAGGCGGGGCAGCGCAAAAAATGACGATGGGTCAGAACAGGAAGCTGGTACCGACGGTGCGGTCGAACAGCGCGACATCGCGGATGCGACGTTTGCCGCAGATAAACTTCAGCAGTCGCTCGATCCCCAGCCCGCCGCCGGCGCTTGGGTGAAGCAGGCCGCGTTTGGCGACTTCGAGGTAATTGGCGAAGGGCGCAAGGTCCATCGACAACTCTTCCATGCGGTAGAGGATCTGCTCGTACTCGAACTCACGTTCGGCACCCGACAGCGCTTCGCCATAGCTGTCGGGATAGATCAGATCGTAGTTGTTGTACTGGCCGCGCTTGCCGGGGGTTTCACGGTCATAGAATTCCCGGCGGTAGTTGGTGACGAAAAACGGCGTGTGGGCCTTGGCCGACATGATCTTCTCGAAGTCGTCGCCATATTCGGCGCGCAACTCGTCCGAGCTGTAGATCGGAAAGTGCGTGTCGTAGTGCGGCAGCTGGCGGTCGAGGTGGGCCAACTGGGCCGAGCAGTGTTGCCTGACCTCGGCGAAGGTGTGTTTGATCAAGCCTTCGATCAGCGCCATGACCTGTTGCATGTTGCCATCGCGTATTTCGAAGTCGAATTGGGAGAATTCCAGCAGGTGGTTTTCCGAATCCTTGATTTCGGCTTTCTCCAGGCGAATGTTCGGCGCCACGATAAAGATCTTGTCATGACCTTTGGCGGTCAACGCCAATTGTTTATGGAAGATCATGCTGGCGGTCAGTTTCAGGCGCCGCGCTTCATATTGGAGTTCAGCGGGGTAGACCGCATGGTTCAAGGGGTCGGTGATGGGCGACATGAGAATAGGCATCAACTGTTTGAAGTCGCGCTCCAGCAAATACTGTTGCAATGCCTGCAGCACACGACCGCGGATAATCGCAATCGCTTCAACGTCCGGGTGATTAAAATCGTCGAAACTACGCTGAATTTCTTCCATGTTGCGCTCAATGTCCAGGGTGAGGAAGTGCCCGATTATTGGTTAAACCCAGGAAAACTCAATGTACAGATTTGCCCTAAAAAGCAACCCAGATGCATTGTCTGGTTGTCCCGCCCGGAAATTGGATGGACCATTGCCGGCCAGATGCCTGATGGCATCATTCGGACGACATGGCCTGCTCAAGAGCCAGTTTTCGAATGTTGTTTCAGTCGCAAGCGTCCATGAATACCTGTTTCGAGTCCCTCTATGACGGCCCAAATTAATTCGCAACCCGGTCGCTTTTCCCGGTCTGACTACAAGACCCTGGGTCTGGCGGCGCTGGGTGGCGCACTGGAAATCTACGACTTCATCATCTTTGTGTTCTTTGCTCTGACTCTCAGTCAATTGTTCTTTCCGCCAGAAATGCCTGAGTGGCTGCGCTTGCTGCAAAGCTTCGGGATTTTCGTCACCGGCTATCTGGCACGCCCGCTGGGCGGCATCCTGATGGCGCACTTCGCTGATCGGGTGGGACGCAAACGGGTGTTCAGCCTGAGCATCCTGATGATGGCTTTGCCCTGCCTGTTGATCGGGATCATGCCAACCTATGAACAGATTGGTTACTGGGCCCCCTTGATCCTGCTGCTGTTGCGGGTGCTGCAAGGTGCCGCGGTGGGCGGCGAAGTGCCTAGCGCCTGGGTGTTCGTGGCCGAACATGCTCCGGTCGGGCATCAGGGCTATGCCTTGGGTGTGTTGCAGGCCGGGTTGACGTTCGGCTATTTGCTGGGGGCATTGACTGCGACCCTCCTGGCTCGGCTCTACAGCCCCGCCGAGATCCTCGACTTCGCCTGGCGCTTCCCTTTCCTGCTCGGCGGTGTATTCGGGGTGATCGGGGTCTGGCTGCGGCGCTGGCTGAGCGAAACCCCAGTGTTCATGGCCTTGCAGGCCCGACGTGAGCGGGATGCGGAGTTGCCGTTGCGCACGGTGTTTCGCGATCACCGCAAGTCCATCCTGCCAGCGATGCTTTTGACCTGTGTGCTGACGTCGGCGGTGGTGGTGCTGGTAGTGATCACCCCGACCGTCATGCAGAAAAGCTTTGGCATGAGCGCCGGTCATACCTTCGCCCTGAGTAGCCTGGGTATTGTGTTCCTGAATATCGGCTGTGTGCTGGCGGGATTACTGGTGGACCGGATTGGCGCCTGGCGTGCGGTGCTGGTTTATAGCCTGCTGCTGCCGGTGGGGACTGCGGTGCTTTACGCCAGCCTGATCAATGGTGGCTACTGGATCAGCGTGGCCTATGCGGTGGCCGGCCTGACCTGTGGCGTGGTGGGCGCGGTGCCTTCGGTAATGGTGGGATTGTTTCCGGCCCGGATCCGGGTGTCCGGCATCTCCTTTACCTACAATATTGCCTATGCACTCTGGGCCAGTACCACACCGTTGCTGCTGATCGGGCTGATGCCATGGAGCCCTTGGGTCTGCGTAGGCTATTGCATAATCATGGGTACCGTCGGGGCCCTCATGGCAGGGTTCTACGGTTTGCGCTCATCGTCATCGGCAGAGGTTTGCGTGGTGACGGGCGCCTGAGCCTGGCCCTTTCGCGCCGCCGCGGCGCTTGCCCATGAATATCAAAGGACGGCTATCGGCATGAGCTGCGTCAACGATTTGCATGATCTATCGGCGGTGCAACTGTTGGTCTTGTTTGCCAGCAAGGAACTGTCACCGCAGGAGTACTACGACCATTTGCTGGCCCACATCGAGCGCTGGGAACCTCACATTAATGCGTTGTACGCCTTTGACCCGCAACGGGTCCGGGAACGGGCCGCCGCCGCCAGTGAGCGCTGGCGCCGTGGCCAGCCCCGTGGCCTGCTCGATGGCTTGCCCGTGACACTCAAGGAATTGATAGCGACGCAAGGCGACAGCATTCCTCTGGGTTGCGCCGCGACCGAGTTGATCCCGGCCACAGTCGACGCGCCACCGGCGGCGCGGATGCGAGAGGCCGGGGCGATTGTCCTGGGCAAGACAACGGTGCCGGACTACGGCATGTTGTCCTCAGGGTTGTCGAGTTTTCACGGTGTGACCCGCAATCCGTGGAACCTGGCGAACAATCCCGGTGGCTCCAGTGCCGGCGCGGCGGCGGCAGCAGCGGCCGGCTATGGTCCGCTGCATGTCGGCACCGACATCGGCGGGTCGGTCCGTTTGCCCGCCGCCTGGTGCGCTCTGGTGGGGTTCAAACCGACACTCGGGCGCATCCCCATCGACCCGTATTACACCGGCCGTTGTGCCGGGCCCATGACCCGCACCATGGACGACTGCGCACTGATGATGCGCTACCTGTCCCGCCCCGATGCGCGGGATGCCACCAGCCTGCCACCGGAACAAGGCGATTGGGCACTGGGACGGTTGTCGGTCCAAGGGCTGAAAATTGGTCTGATGCTCGATCCCGGCTGTGGCATTCAACCGGACGAACAGGTGTGCTCAGCGGTTCTGGAAGCGGCTCGCCTGTTCGAAAGCCAGGGCGCCCAGGTCCGTCAGATCAAGCCACTGATGGATCGCGCTGTGCTTCAGGGTCTGGATCATTTCTGGCAGGCGCGACAGTGGAGTCAATTGCAGGCCCTGAGCGCCGAGCGGCTCGACCAGGTCTTGCCCTACATTCGCGACTGGGCGGCAGCGGCCCAGAACCTGAGCGCCGTGCAGGCAGTTGAAGGGTTCAACCAGACGTTCGAAATCCGGCGCCGGGCAGCCGAGGTCTTTCATGAAGTCGACCTGGTGTTGTCACCGACCAACCAGGTCAGTGCCTTTGCGGCTGAATGGGCTTCGCCCACCAATGACCCGCGAATGCCGTTCGAGCACATCGTCTTTACCGTGCCGTGGAACATGGGTGAGCAACCGGCACTGTCGATCAACTGCGGCTTTACCGACCAAGGCATGCCAATCGGCCTGCAGATGATCGCCCCGCGCTTCGCTGACCAGTGGTTGCTTCAGCTCGGCAAGGCTTATGAAAACTGGCGCGGAACGATTCGACACTGGCCCAAACCGCCATCTCTCTGAAGCGTTTTGGTCCTCGCGATAAACGGTGCCTGGGACTGGCAGCGTGCCTGTTTTTTTTCCTCTAGAGACTCATCGAAATGGATTTTCGTGTATTTCTGATGGCCGGCGTAGCCATCGGCAGCCCTTTGATTGCCACCGCGGACGAAGCGATGGCCACGCAAGCCCAAGCGCCGGGTTTTGTCGAAGGCAGCCATTTGGGGCTGAACTTGCGCCATTACTATGCCAACCAGCACACCCGACGTTCTACCTACCTGGCGATCAAGAAAGCCGATGGCCTGGAGCGCACCCGCCTCCGTGAAACCTGGGTACAGACCGCGATGCTCAACTACAGCTCCGGATATACCCAAGGGCCGATCGGCTTCGGGCTGGACGCCTCGTTGTTCAGCGCTGTCAATCTGGAGCGCGGGCATGGGCGTGTCGCCAATGGTGGTGATCGGGTGCTGGTGGACAGCGATGGCGATGCGGTGCCGACCTGGAGCCGATTGGGTGTCGGTGATCTGCGGCTGCGTTATTCCAGCACTGAAATCAAGGCTGGTCGCCTGCTTACCGACAACCCGATTCTGCGCTACAAGGACAATCGCGCCCTGCCCTCGAGCTTTCAGGGCGTGGGACTGTTCAGCAATGAACTCGATTGGCTGTCATTACAGGCTGGCAGCTTCGAACGGGCGATTCCACGCACCGGTACCGGCAGCGAGAAACTCACTACCACCTTCGGCAACCGGGCGTATTCGGGGTCGCGTATTTCCTATCTCGGCGGGATGGCCAAAACCCCTTACGACCTGGACATCAGCCTCTACGCTTCACGCTTCGAGGACATGTGGCAGCAGACCTATCTGGGATTGACCCAATTGATCGGGGATCGGCGGCAGATAGCGCTCAAGACCGCACTGAATTACTACCACACCGAGGACCAGGGCGAGCAGCGCCTGGGCTATATCGACAACGACGCCTTCAGCCTGGCATTCACGGCGTCACATCTGGCCCACAGCCTGACCCTGGCCTGGCAACGAGTGTTCGGCGACGAATACTTCGATTACGTCTGGGAGTCCACGGGCAATTACATGGCCAATTCGTTGTATTCGGATTACAACGGGCCGAACGAGAAGTCCTGGCAACTGCGCTACGACCTGGACCTGGCGTCCTTCGGTGTGCCAGGCCTGACGACCAGCCTGTGGCACGCCAAGGGCTGGGACATCGATGGCACCCGGTACAGCGGCGATCGTAACGGGCGCAATACCGGTTACAACGTGCGCGGCCTGGACAACGCCAAACACGATGAAAACGGTTTAATGGTGGCGTATGTGGTGCAATCTGGCGCACTGAAAAACGCGGTGTTTCGCACTATCGTCTACAACCATCGGGCCACGGGCGGGCAGATTGACGGTAGCTACGACGAGGTCCGCCTGGTGGCGAATTTGCCGGTGTGGCTTTTTTGAAATGGGCTTTTCATACCGAACAGAATCATCGGCCACTGGCGACCTCAGTGGGATCGCCGCCTCGTCGCTCCCACATTCGAATAGTGTCGGTTCAGGCTTTTTGGGTTCTGGGCAGAAAGATCGCCAATACCCCAAGCAACGGCAGGAACGAACACAGGAAGTACACGTACTCGATGCCGTGGACGTCCGCCAGATGCCCGAGTAACGCCGCACCAATCCCGCCGAAGCCGAACATCAGGCCGAAGAACACGCCGGCAATCATCCCGACATTCCCCGGCACCAATTCTTGTGCATACACCACAATGGCCGAGAAGGCCGAGGCGAGGATGAAACCGATCACCACGCTCAGGACGCTGGTCCAGAACAGGTCCACATGGGGCAGCAGCAGCGTGAACGGTGCGACGCCAAGGATCGAGAACCAGATCACCGCCTTGCGCCCGATCTTGTCGCCGATCGGCCCGCCGAAGAAGGTCCCCGCCGCTACCGCCCCGAGAAACAGAAACAGGTGCAACTGTGAGCTGGCCACCGACAGGTCGAATTTTTCAATCAGGTAGAAGGTGAAGTAACTGGTGAGGCTGGCCATGTAGAAATACTTGGAAAACACCAGAAGCCCGAGCACTACCAGTGCGCTGATCACCCGTCGTTTCGACAAGCCGTGAGTCGCTGCCTGACCTTGTTTGAGCTTGAACAGACTCAGATGGTTGGCGTACCAGCGACTGATTCGATACAACACGAACAGCGCAAACAACGCGAACAAGCCGAACCAGGCCACATGACCCTGACCGTAGGGAATGATGATCGCCGCCGCCAGCAACGGCCCGAAGGCCGAGCCCGCATTACCGCCGACCTGAAATGTCGACTGTGCCAAGCCAAAACGTCCGCCCGATGCCAATCGCGCCACCCGAGAAGCTTCCGGGTGAAAGGTCGATGAGCCGACACCGATCAACCCCGCCGCCAGCAGAATCATCGGAAAACTTCCGACCACGGACATCATCAGAATGCCGATCAAAGTGCACACGGTACCGGCCGGCAACAGCCAGGGTTTGGGATGACGATCCGTGTGGTAACCGACCCATGGCTGCAACAGCGACGCTGTCAGTTGAAACGTCAGGGTGATCAGGCCGATCTGGGTGAAGGTCAGGCCATAGCTGGCCTTGAGCATCGGATAGATCGACGGCAATACCGCCTGAATCAGGTCGTTGATCAAGTGCGCCAGCGCCACCGCGCCGATGATGCGCATGACCAGCGGACTGCTTTGTGATGTCGCGGGCGCCGACGTCGTGGCGGACTGAACGTTGCTGATGGCCATGAGAGTTTCCGTACTGCGGATGGGTGCGCACAGGCAGGTCGGCCAATGTGCCATTTTTCGGTGCGGTTGCGCCATCCCCTTAGCCTGCTAACGACCTTAATAAAAAGTGATAGCGCAACGCCATGGTCTGAATCTTGCCTTGTTCATTCGCTTCAACGCGGCCCCTTACAAAGGGGACCGAGAATGGGAAGTTTCGCTACAGAGTCGGCCTACAGAGCGGACCAAGGGTGAACTTTCGAGGCCTTTTAGAAGGGCACCAGTCGCGGTCGCAACGACCCCGACGCACGCCAATGGTGCGTGGTGTCCAGAGGAGTCATGGGGCATGCAGGCTTTTTTATCACCGGGGATCGGACTGCTGGGGCGGTTCGGCTTCGCGCGCAAATTTCAGCTGCTGTTTCTGCTGTTTATTTTGCCGCTGGCGGGCAGCTTGTGGATGATCGGCCAAGACTATCGTGACAAATTGAACCTGATCTCCGGCGAACGCGCCGGGGTTCGTCAATTGCTCGCCCTGGATGCGCTCGACAACCTGCTCGCCGCCCAGCGTGATCGTGCCGCTCGTTGGCGCGCCACCGAAACCAATCGCCAACCGACACCCGCAACCATCGCGGCCATGGCAGCGTTCGACGCGGTTCAGCCGGCTGTTGCTCAAGCCACCACGGACTTGGGCAATGCCCTGAAAACCGAAGGCGCAGAAGGTCAAACCCTCACCCGCTATCAGGCTCTGCAATCGGCCCTCACCGGCCTGGACTCGAAAAGCCTGAGCGGCGTCGGTTGGTGGCCAGACGGTTATGATCGCTTCACCCATGCCTTGGGTGCTCTGCAAGCCTTGCGCGAACAAATCGCCATGGACACTCGCCTGACCCTCGCTCCGTGGCTGGAAACCTGGTTGCTGACGCAGATTTCCACGCAACACGCACCGGACCTGATCGAACGGGTCGGTCGTCTCGCCGCAGTCGGTCAAGCCTCAGTGGTGTCCGGGCAATTCACCCTGCAAAGCCGCTTGCAACTGCGGGACTTGCGCAGTCGCATCGGCGATGCGCGGGAGCAGCTTGTTAAAACCGCAGGCCTGCTGGAAACACGCCTGCCCAGCGCCCTGCAAACCTGGGCCGGGCAATACCACGACAGCCTCAAGCACCTGGACGCCGGTTTGAAAGTGCTGGACGAGGGCGTATTCGGCGGCAGCATCAACCTCAAGCCGGAAGACTTTGAACGCAGTCTCGACGCCCTTCTTGGCGATCTCGCCAAGTTGCGTCAGCAATCGTTGGTTTCCCTGGATCAACGGCTGGATCATTACCACGGCTCGGCCATTCGCCAGTTCATTTTGGTGGCGATAATTTTTGGCTGCCTGCTACTGGCCGCGCTGTACCTGTTTATCTGCTTACAGGCCTCGATCCGTCATAGCGCCAGCGGTATCACGCTCCTGGCCGAAGCATTGCGTGACGGCAACCTGAGCGTGCAAGTACCGGTGCAAGGCCGCGACGAACTGGCGGCGATCAGCACCGCCTTGAATGTCGCCGTGGTGCAACTGCGCAACAGCTTGCTGGGGGTCGATCACGAAACCCTGCAACTGAGCAACGCGGTGCGCACGCTCAACGATCACTCCAGCGGCGCTCTGGGCGAAGTCGAGGCTCAGCAGTCGCAGATCAGCCAGATCGCCGCTGCGGCCACGCAATTGGCGGCGACCTCCCAAGGGGTCGCCCAGAGTTGCGAACAGGCCTCAGGCAGTGCTCAGCACACTCAGCGCATCGCCGCCGACAGCAGCCGTGACAGCCAACGCACGACCGCGAGTATTCAGCAGCTCAATCAGCGTTTGAACGACACGGCGGCAGCACTGGGCCGGGTCAGCGAGCAAGGACAGCAAATTCAATTGGTGGTCGATACCATTCGCGGCGTCGCCGAGCAGACCAACCTGCTGGCCCTGAACGCTGCCATCGAGGCTGCACGGGCCGGCGAACAAGGTCGTGGTTTTGCCGTAGTGGCCGATGAAGTGCGCAGCCTGTCGCAACGCACCCAGTCCTCCACCGCGCAAATCGCCGGTACCGTCGACAGCTTGCGCAGCACTGTCAACGAAGCGGTAAGCCTGATGGAAGCCGCCTGCGGCCAGGCACAATCGGATGCGCAAGCCGTCACCGGTCTCGGCGAGCGCCTGGGGGAAATCGCCAGCGCGGTGCAGAGTGTCACCGACACCCTGGCGCAAATCGCCACCGCTGTCGAAGAACAAGCGAGCACCGCCGATGAAGTCAGCGCAAACATCCAGCAAGTCGATCAGGCGGCAGTACGCTTGCTTGAAGGCGCACGGGCGGTGAACCTCGCGGCAGACACCTTGAGCCAAGGCAGTAAAGCCCTGAGTGCCAATACCGGCAGATTTCAGCTCGGTTGACGCCCTTCGCCGCCCGATTTTTCGGGCCTGCGGGATAAGCGGTTGAAAGTGTGGAGAAATATTTTAGATTTACGCTTGACGCATCTTCGTTCCAGGTGAATAATGCGCGCCACTTGGCTACATAGCTCAGTTGGTTAGAGCATAGCATTCATAATGCTGGGGTCCGGGGTTCAAGTCCCTGTGTAGCCACCAAGTACTAAAAACGGCTTACCGAAAGGTAGGCCGTTTTTTTATGCCTCGAGAAAAGTGGCATCGCTTCAAGACGATGGGCCTGATTTGCGTACCGCTCCCCCGGCCGATAAAGTCCCCGGATCTTTTTATCCCATGGATGGAGTGCCCCGCGTGTTCTCAGCCTTCCACTTGAGTCGCTATCGCCTGTCAGCCTTTTCGTTGATTGCCACCGCTTTAACCCTCGCCGCGTGTAATACCCTGCCCTCTTCACCGCCAGTCTCTACGCTGCCAGTCGCGCCGGAAATCGCTTCCGGGTATCGCACCGATCTGCAGACCCGGTATGCCTCGAAACACATGGCCGCAGCCGCCAACCCGCTGGCCGCCGAAGCCGGGCGCAAGATGCTGCGTGAGGGCGGTTCGGCGATTGATGCGGCCATTGCCATGCAAGCGGTGTTGACGCTGGTCGAACCGCAATCATCGGGCATCGGCGGGGGCGCCTTGATTGTGCTGTGGGATGGCAAGGCTGTACGCACCTATGACGGGCGCGAAACCGCTCCGGCCGGTGCCACCGAGAAACTGTTCCTGCAAGCCGACGGCAAACCGATGCCGTTCACGCAGGCACAGATCGGCGGACGCTCGGTGGGAACGCCGGGTGTATTGCGGGCGCTGGAGCTGGCCCATCAAAAGCACGGTCGCCTGCCGTGGGCGAAGTTGTTCGAGCCGGCCATCGAACTGGCGGAACAAGGCTTCACCATTTCGCCACGCCTGCATCAGCTGGTCGCGGCAGACGCGTTCATACAACGCTCCCCAGACATGGCCGCCTACTTTCTGAATGCCGACGGCAGCCCGAAAGCCATCGGTACACCGCTGAAAAACCCGGCACTGGCCGCCGTGTTCAAGCGCATCGCCAAGGAAGGGCCCGATGCCCTGTACAAAGGGCCCATCGCAAACGAGATCATCGCCAAGGTTCAGGGCAACGCCAACCCCGGCCGCTTGTCGCTGAGCGACCTCCAAGGCTACAAGGCCAAGGAACGCGCGCCGTTATGCACTGACTACAAACGCTGGCAGGTTTGCGGCATGCCGCCACCGTCGTCGGGCGGGATCGCCGTGGCGCAAATTCTCGGCACCTTGCAGGCGCTGGAATCCCGCGACCCGCGTTTTGCCCTGGCCCCCCTCAAACCGCTCAAGACCAGCAAACCGGCAGGCATCGAACCTGCCCCGGAAGCTGTGCACCTGATCGCCGAAGCCGAGCGTCTGGCTTACGCCGACCGAGCGCAGTATGTCGCCGACACCGACTTCGTACCCGTGCCGGTAAAAGGTCTGATCGACCCGACTTATCTGACCCGCCGCGCCGCCTTGATTGGCGACCGCAGCATGGGCCTGGCCAAACCCGGTACCCCGCCGGGCATTCGCGTTGCCTATGCGCCAGACCGCTCGCCACTGCGCATTTCAACCTCGCAAGTGGTAGCGGTCGATGATGCAGGTGGCGCCGTGTCCATGACCACCACCGTGGAGGCAGCGTTTGGCTCACACCTGATGGTCCAGGGTTTCCTGCTCAACAACCAGATGACCGATTTCTCGTTCATACCCGAAGAAAACGGACAAAAAGTCGCCAACCGGGTCGAACCGGGTAAACGCCCGCGCTCGTCAATGGCGCCCACGCTGATCTTCGACCGCCAGAACGGCGAGTTCCTGGCCACCGTAGGCTCCCCTGGCGGCTCGCAGATCATTGAGTACGTGGCCAAATCCACCATCGGCCTGCTCGACTGGAACCTCGACCCGCAAGCGGCCATCAGCCTGCCCAATTTCGGCAGCCGCAACGGCCCGACCGAACTGGAACGGGAGCAGTTCAGCGAACAGCTGATTCAGGCACTGAAGGACAAAGGGCACAACGTGAACGAGATCGACATGACCAGCGGGACTCAGGCGATTGTTCGAGTCAGGGATGCGCAAGGGAAAGCGGCGTTGGCCGGCGGGGCCGATCCACGACGTGAGGGAGAAGCGTTGGGGGATTGAGTCGTACGCAGGAACAAGAAAAGGCTTACCGGGAGGTAGGCTTTTTTTATTGGTGAAGAATCCTGATCAAGTCTCTCGCGTAGCCTTTTCCTACCCTCAAACTGCTATCCCTTGGATAGAGTGTGGAAACCATTTTTATCTCGTCTGCTCATCCACCTCATCAGATCAGCTATCGGGAGTGCCTGATTACAGGAGGCGAATTTACTCCCCACATGTCGGCTACTTCGCCACAAACTTGCACAAGTCCCACCGCGGGACTAGGATCACACCATGAGAATTATCGCCATCAGTCATCTGAAAAATTTTTGGGAGAAATACCCGGACTCAGAACAACCTTTCCTGGCCTGGATTGACGAAGCGAGGAAAGCGGACTGGAAGACGCCTGCTGACATCAAGGCGCACTTTGCCACCGCCAGCATTCTCAAAAGCCGCAGAGTCGTGTTTAACATCAAGGGCAATGACTTTCGGCTAATAGTCGCGGTGGCCTATCGTTTCGGCGCCGTATACATAAAATTTGTCGGCACCCACAAGCAATACGATGGGATCGACGCTGATGCCATCGAAATGGAATAACCCATGAACATTCATCCGATTCACACTGACGCGGACTACCGTGCAGCCCTCAAAAGCATATCTGCACTATTCAACAATGAGCCTGAGCCGGGTACCCCCGAAGGCGATTACTTCGAGATCATGATTACCCTCATCGAGGCTTATGAATCGAAGCAGTTTCCTGTCGATCTGCCCACACCGATCGACGCTATCAAATTTCGCATGGAGCAGTCCGGTCTGTCAGCGGCTGATCTGGCACCTGCCATTGGCCGGACAAACCGGGTTTATGAAGTGCTCAACGGTAAGCGTGCGTTGACGCTTCCGATGATCTGGAAGCTTCATGATCTATTTGGGATACCGGCCGAAAGCCTGATCAAACCAGTGAAGCAGGCCTGATTTTTTTTAGGGCTACCGACACCGGATTCAGGACATCAACTCGATAACTGATTGGCAAACTGCCCAACCGCGTTCACCACTTTCTGCGCCCCGTCCTGGATTTCGACGATCACTGTGCCCGCCTCCGCTGCCAGCGCCAGCCCCTGTTCGGCCTGGAGCCTGCCATCGGTCATCAGGGCCACGGCATTGCGCGCCATGTCCTGGTTCTGACGCACAACGCCGACAATTTCGTCGGTTGCCTGGCTGGTTCGCGAGGCCAGTTGCCGGACTTCATCAGCCACCACGGCAAAACCTCGGCCTTGCTCACCGGCGCGAGCCGCTTCGATGGCCGCGTTGAGCGCCAGCAGGTTGGTTTGTTCGGCGATACCACTGATGGTTTTGACGATGGTGCCGATCACCAATGATTGCTCGTTCAGCGCCTCGATGCCTTCGCCAGCGGTTTGCATGTGTTTGGCCAAGTCACGCATGACGTCCACCGCTTGAGTCACTACGGTGGTACCGCGTTGGGCGCTGCTGTCGGTTTGCAACGAGGTGCTGTAGGCGATGTTGGCCGCTTCGGCGACGGCCTGCTCCTGATTGACCTGGTCGGTTATCACCGTCGCGAACTTGACCACTTTGTAGAGTTTGTTGTTGGCATCGACCACCGGGTTGTAGGACGCTTCCAGCCAGACCACGCGACCGTGGCTATCGATACGCTTGAAACGATCGGCCACAAATTCGCCGGCGTTCAAGCGGCGCCAGAAGTTTTGATACTCGGCGCTGTTGTATTCCTCAGGCTCACAGAAAATGCGGTGATGCTTGCCTTGGACCTGCGCCAGACTGTAACCCATGCCATTGAGAAACCGCTCGTTGGCCATCAGCACGTTGCCATTGAGGTCGAACTCGATGACCGCCGTCGAGCGCACTAGCGCACCGATCAGGTTCTCATGTTCACGAGACGCTTCGATGGTGCGGGTCAGGTCGCTGGAATAAATCGAGAAATTTTTGATCCGGCCATCCCCGGAGCGCACCGGCTGCATGATCGACCGCAGCCAGGCTTCGGTACCAGTGCCGCGTAATAAACGAACCGTGCCGGCAAAATGCTCGCCACGGGTCAGCGCAGCCTTGAAGCGGCGGTGGAACTCGTCCGACTTCACATGAGCCGGGACGATGTCTTCGAGGTGCCGGCCGATCAGTTCGTTGCCCTTGTAGAGCATTTCACCCATGAAGTTCTGGTTGGCCGATTGAATCCTGCCATCGGAATCAAGAGTCAGGACCAGCATTTCACTGTCCAGGCTCTCCTTGACTTGCTGAAGGCTGGAGAGTTCTTCGCGAAGAGCCGACAGCTCCTGCTTCAAGCGTTTGTTGAACATGGGAAGCACCGATGGACAGAGATAAAAAGCTGCATACAGCCTAGCCATCGGCCTTGGAGATATTTTCTGAAGAGTGTTTCAGGGTTGTCCTACAAAAATAGTCGCGAGGTATCGGGATCAATGAAGCGGTGATCTTTCACATGAGTACTGGACCGTTCGACACAACTAGTTTCAGTATGTAGCCGCCCCGCCTCCGAGGGCTCACGCTGAAAAGGATCTGAGCATGTTCAAACTCACAGGACTCACCCTGGCCGCACTGACCCTGAGTGCCGCCGCTCACGCCGATGTCGATCTGAATCTGGGCAGCACCGAACGTGTTACCCGGCTGTTCGCCTACCCCAACAACTGCAACGTCATCTGCTATCGCAACTGGACACTGGAACAGACCGTCGAGCACTACCTGACCCAAAGCGTACAACGCGATGGCTACAACACCGCAAAAGTAGTGGTCAAAACCGACAACAACCAACTCTACGCCGCTATCAGCGGTGTGCCCGAAGGCTATGACAAGCCACTGGCCGCGTTGCTCAATGCCGGAGATCTGGCTTACAACGGCGCCAGTAAATTGAGTGCCGATGGCAAATGGACCTATAACTGGTACTTGTTCCTGCCGCTGGGCATGGCGCTGGAAAATCGCAAAAGCATCGAACTGCTGCACTTCCCCCCGGATTATTCGCTGACCCAAGCCCAGGACTACCTGGAATCCAAGACCACCGACCGTTGGGCCACGCTGCTGACAGCCAACGGCATCCCCGCCGACCAGACGCCGGGCTATCAGACCATCATCGACATCGCGCCGATTGCCGCGCCATCCAGCGCCGGTAAGGACCTCGAAGGCGTTTATGGCTACTTCAACGATTACCAGACCACCATGGTCAAGGAAGTCAGCCAGAACGCCAGCGGCGCTGTATTGCCGATGGTCGCCTTTGGCGCCCCCGTACGTAACTGGATCAAACAACAATATGGGCCGACCGTAGACGTGCTGGGCCTGGCAACCATCATCCCAAGCAAGGGTGTAGCGGTACCGGTACTGGGTTCCAATCACCCGAGCTACATCTGGTATGCCGCCGACCCAGAGGCTTATAGCGGCGACGATGCACAGGCCAAAGCCGATGCCGCGGGGCTGAAAGTCATGGGGCAGGATTTGAGCGCAGCGTGCTGGCAGGCTGGAATGGGCAGCAAGCCGGGTACTGACCCTGACGTTCAGCTGAAAAGCTGTACTCAGACCTGGCAAGTGACCCAGAAAGAAAAAACCTGCGAACTGTTCTACACCTCAATCCGCAACCTGACGCCTGAACAGGCCGTGGCGAAATGCACAACAACGGCCGTCAAATCCCAGCTGAAACAGCTGAAGAGCCCGTCTCTTGCGACCTCCGCCCCTGCCCCACACTTGTAAACGAAGAAAGTCCTCCCCGCGTGAGCCATGGCTGACGCGGGGAAGAGCCTTTTTCGCTGTCATATCTGACAGTAGACCGTTTGTTTCATTTGCGAGAGGCTTGGAGCGTACCCAATGTGCTGCAGGGCTGACAGGATGTCAGTAGACAGCGGTCGTAGCACTCGACTGACAAGGATTGTTATGAGAACCCATGCAGAACAGGCAATACCCCCACCGCCATCAAATGGCATCTATCCGTTTGTAGAGTTGCCCCTTCGCCTTGGATTCCCCTCCAAAGATGACTTTGAAATCATCTGCAACGCCCAGGGATCAGCAATAGCTGTCATGGCCTTGCGCGAATTCCCCCGCATCAGCCGAATCTGCAGGGTTTCTGGACATCTGTTGCCCTATCGCTGCCGACACACCCGTCAGATGGCACCAGGGATCCACGTTTACGATCCGCGTTTTTGCGGTCTACTGAGCCATTCCTGCGACCCCAACGTCTTTCTCGACATGAGCGAGCTGTGGATATGGGCCCTCAAGGACATCAAAAAAGGTGACCGGCTGACGATGGATTTCGCCGCGACAGAAGACAAGCTGCTGCGGCAGTTCGCCTGCCGCTGCGGTTGTCCGTACTGCCGTGGCTGGATCATCGGTTATGACGAGTCGCCGAATGCCAATGGCGAACAGTTTTTCCAACACTGGCGTCGATGAAGCGTCATCTGAGAGGTTTTTACAACGCCTCGACCGGACGCAAACGGTACTGCGCAGGCAACTGTTCGAAACCGCTGATGGTGGCGTTCAGGCTTTTCCAGCGACCATCCTTGATGCCATAGATGCATCCATGGACCGATAGTTTCTGACCGCGGTGCCAGGCGTTTTGCACAATGCTGGTATGACCGACGTTGGCTACCTGCTGAATCACATTGAGTTCACAGAGGCGGTCGACCCGCTCTTCTTCGGTGGATAACTTGGCCAGCTCTTCGCGTTTTTCGTAATAAAGGTCACGAATCGAACGCAACCAGCCGTCGATCAAGCCGAATTGACGGTCCTGCATCGAGGCGCGCACACCGCCGCAACCGTAGTGGCCGGTGACCAGGATGTGTTTGACTTTGAGTACGTCAACCGCGTACTGAATCACCGACAGGCAATTGAGGTCGGTGTGCAGTACAACGTTGGCCACGTTGCGGTGTACAAACAGATCGCCCGGCAGCATGCCGACGATTTCATTGGCCGGCACGCGGGCATCGGAGCAACCGATCCACAGGTATTCCGGGGTTTGTTGACGGGCCAGCTTAGCGAAGAAATCAGGATCTTCCTGGGTGATCGCGTCGGCCCAGCGCTCATTGTTATCAATCAGATCTTGTAATTCGTTCATGCAATGAAGCCTCGATAATGATGCGCTGCTTTGACAGACAACCGTCTATCCGGGTCACGCGCAAGATGAATATCTCCCATGCTGCAGTTAATGGCTATCCGATGCTTCATGCAGGTGGAATTCTCGCCAGCCCAGCGGGTCAACTGTAGCAAGGCCTACAGTATGAGGAAATGCCATGACTGACTCACGACGTCCGTTCGATAAGGCGCAACCCGAGCCCATCGACGACAACGAAGACCGCATGGGCTCAGTGCGTGAGCTGGATTTCGACGAGGAAGAACCGGGTTCCAGAATCGGTGACCTGATTCCCGAACGCGAGCGTGCGCAGAAGATGCCCGAGGAACGCGTCCGTGAAGCTGGCATGACCGGCGGCTCGACCGATGACCATGAGTCCACCGACGATGACATGAGCCCGGAAACCTTGATCCGCGAAGATGGCGCGCGGGATGCCCATGAAGAAGGGGAAGGCGGCCAGGCGGATTGGGATTTGAGCATTGTCGATGAAGACGACATCGGCGGAGGCGATGGGCTGGATGAAGCGGAATTGGCGCGGCACGATCCAATGGATGGCAAGCGTTGATCTAAGATCTGACCAGGTTCCAATGCAGGAGCTGCCGAAGGCAGCTCCTGCATTTCAGTCAACCAAGGTACAGGCCATGACGACCGCATCCTCACGCCCACCCACTGCCGGGTAGTAATCGCGCCGACGTCCGATTTCGTTGAACCCATACCGCTCATACAAGCGAAATGCCGCCCGGTTGCTGTCGCGCACTTCCAGAAAACATTCCCGTGCCTCGGCCTTGCAGGCAACCGACATCAAGTGCTCCAGCAACGTCAGACCCAAGCCTCGGCCCTGGTTTTCCGGTTTGACGGTGATGTTCAGCAAATGCGCCTCGTCGAGAATGATCTGCACCACGCCGTGGCCGACCTGTTGCTGCCCCTCGAACATCAGCCAGATCTGGTACTTGCCCAAGCCGTCGAGAAAAATCCCGCGGGTCCAGGGGTGGCTGTAAGCCGCGTATTCAATCTTCAGTACAGTGTCCAGGTCCGCCTCGGTCATCGGGCGGAACGATACGGCGTCACTCATTCGATTCTTTCCAGCGCGCCATCAGCCGACGCATGGCTTGCCAGACTTCAGCCTTACGCTGTGGCTCTTCCATTAATAATTCCAGACCCGGCAGGGCCCAGACCGAACCCAGGCCTTCGACCTGCAGTTCACGGTTGAAGGATTCGGCGTTGGCTTCACCGGCAAAACGCACCGCCGGCAAGCCGATCAGCCACAGGCAGACGCACGGCGCATCTTCGAGACGGGCTGACAGAAAGCCTTGTACGAAATCCCGAGCCGCTTCCGGCCCTTGATCCAGAGTGCCGCGAGCCAGCAGCGGCCAGCGCACCGGCTCGCCGACGATCTGCGGGCTGTCTGGCAGACCGGCGGCGCGCAGCATGTCCTTGAGCAAAAGATAGGCCGGGTCGCGGGTCTGGAAGCTTTCGCCTGTGGGTAACTCCACCAGCAACAGGCAACGACCTGCGCGCAGCAATTGAAGGGCGAAGCGCGGTGGCGGAACGACCGGCGCCTTGACCGCGACCGGAGCCTGCTCCTCTTCGACCTTGGCGTTCGTGCGGGTGCTGGCCAACGATGGCCGCGGCACTTCGATTTTCACCCGCTCAGCCGGTTTGGCCGCAGGTTCCACGGGCGCCGGCGCCACCGGAGCAGGCGCAATCGGGGCGACGACCAACGGCTCGGGCATCTCCAGCAGTTCGGGCCGCGAGGGCGCAGCAAAGGGCAATTCGGTACGCGGCAGCCAGTTGACCACCTGCATGGCGGTCAAATAAGCGCGGCGACGGGACTCGATAAGCAAAGGTCGGCCACTTGTGGATAACTAAAGTGCAATGATTCTACCGCCCTTCGCTCAAGATCGCCCGCGCTTGATCGATAGAAAGCCAACTGTCCGTCCCGAGAGTGAATCGACACGGCTGCGATGCAGTACAATCGCGGCTTTTAATTGCCAACCAGCCGGCCATTCCGATGATCGAACCCAAGCGCGTCTTGCGCGCCCTCGCTGAACACTGGGCACTTCTGGAGCCACTGTGCGAGCACTTCGACCAAGGCACCCTGAGCCTCAACGAACTGCGCACGCAACTGGCCGCCCAGCAACTGGATAGCACGCCGCAGGACATTACCAGTTTGCTGGACGTGTGGATCCGCCTCGACATTCTGGTTCCCGTGGCGAAAAGCCCGAACCGTTTCGAGCTCAATGCGCAGATCCACGACTTCCTCGCCTACCTGCGCCGTGAGCACCGTCTGGGCCTGTGCCTGGAAATCGAAGCCTATTTGCGCCATCTCGAGCGCCTGGCCGGTTACATTCAGGACGCCTTCGACATTCGCGACGGCAACGATCTGGCACGTCAGTTGCGTTTGCTCGACATGCGCGTGCGGGATGTCCTGAAAAAGCTCGCCAACGACGAACAGGCCCTGGTGGCCGTCGCCGAGCGGGCCAAGACCAGCGACCGCCAGATCCCGCTGCGTCAGCGCTACGCTGAAGTACTGGCGACCTGGGATGAATACGTCGAACCGATGATTCAGTTGGTAAACGCCGACGGCGCCTTCGAACAAGGCGTGCGCAAGGTCGAAAACGTTCTGTTGAAGATGCTCACTGAACAGCAGCGCCTCGGCCATCTGGTCGACGATGACATGCTGTTGCGTACCCACGCGCGCATCCTCGAAATGCAGACCAGCGCCCAACTGACTCTGCGTCATGCCCGTGAACTGTTGCTGCCGCTGCGTGAAGAAGCCCGTCGGCACAACGCCGTGACTCGTGGCGCGGCGCTGGCCTTGTCGGCGATTCGTCGCAAAGGTATCGATGCGGTACCGCAAGCCGCGATGCCCCTGTTCACCCGTCCGCAAAGTACCTTCCTCGGTAACGCCAGTCAGGTCGAAGCCTACGTATACGCCTTGGCCCGTTTCGAGCCCAAACCTGCGCGTTTTCCCAAGGCTCACAAGACTCAGAAAGGCGAAGCCCCGCGCGCGCCACGTACCGTTCGGGAGATGCTCGAGCGCTGCGAAGACGCCCTGCCGATGCCGGACCTGATGACCTGGCTGCTGGAGCAGGAGCCGGACGGCGCTACCGACGAATTGCTCTATTGGTTCTCGCGTCTGTCGCGGGAGAAACGCTTCAAGCGCGAGCGTCTGGAACGCCGCGATTACCATACTCACGAGCATCAGGTCAGCCTGTGCTCCTTCGCCCTGCTCTCGGCCGGCGACACCGCCACCGAGAATTCTGCGAGCATCCCACATGCATCTTGATCTATCCGAACTGTCCCAGCTGGCGCCGATTTTTCGCGAGCTGTTCAAGGGTTACCACGTCAGCCGCCGCGACCCGGAGCTATACGCCCAACTGTCGAACTTCCAGGACCAGTACCGCACGCTGTTCAAGGCGCTGGGCTTTGAACTCATCTGCGACACCCGCGGTTTTTACTACTTTGTGCCGGACCTTGCCGCTGCCGCGGTGAACAAGACTGCACAGCGCCTGGCACTGTTTACTTTCATCCTCGTCGAGCACTTGGCCGACCAGGGCCGCGACCCGATCGCGGTGCTCGACGGCGGCAGTCTCGGCCGCGATGAATTGCCCTCGTTACTGGAAAAGTACCGCGATCTGTTCATTCAGGCTGAA
The DNA here is from genome assembly GCF_014192635.1 of Pseudomonas sp. Tn43. Taxonomy (NCBI): domain Bacteria; kingdom Pseudomonadati; phylum Pseudomonadota; class Gammaproteobacteria; order Pseudomonadales; family Pseudomonadaceae; genus Pseudomonas; species Pseudomonas sp. Tn43. Next base: position 7,029 of record NZ_JACHYG010000016.1, on the reverse strand, counting down.
GTGCAAACCGTCGAAGAACTCGAGGAAAAAATCATGCGCCGCATGACTCAGCTCGGTTTTGCCGGTGAAGAAAACGGCGTTTACCGTTTCCTGCCACCGATGCACCGCTTCCTCGACGTGTGCCTGTCGGTTCAGCAGGACCGTGATCTGGCAGCCAGTCTGCACAGCGTCCTGCCGTTGCCGGTGCCCGTGCTGATCGATGACGACAGCGATGAAAAACTGCTGCAAACAGACGATCCGCTGGATCTGAGTGACTTCGCTGAAGAAAGCGAAGAAGACGCCCTGGCCCGTGCCATTGCCGAAGAACAGGAGACCGACGCATGAGCAAGGAACGCTACGGCATCCGCCGCTTTGCCCTTTTGAACACCGCCGGTTACAGCCTCGGCCTGTTCCCGCTGGAAGAGCCGCTGTCGGTTTACGGAGCGAACAACCTCGGTAAATCCGCCTCGATCAACGCCTTGCAGTTCCCGATTCTGGCGCGCATGTCGGACATGAGTTTCGGCAAGTACAGCCTGGAGCAATCCCGACGCTTCTACTTCGCCTCGGACACCAGTTACATCCTGGTGGAAGTCTCCCTGCCCCACGGCCCCCACGTGATTGGCGTGGTCGGTCGCGGCCCGGGCGGCGGTTTCGGTCATCAGTTCTTTGCCTACGCCGGCAAACTCGATCTGGCCCATTACCAGAAAGACGACACCTGCCTGCGGCAAAAAGAGCTGTTCACCAACCTTGAGCGCGAAGGCCTGAAAGCCTATGAACTCAAGCCGGATGAACTGCGTCGTTTGCTGGTGGGCGGCCACACCTCGATTCCGCTGGACCTGACGTTGATCCCGCTGCGCTCCACCAGCGAGCAGAGTCTGAAGACCTTCCGCGCACTGTTCATCAACTTGCTGCACATGCGCGAAATCACTGCAGCCAAACTCAAGCAGCTGTTCCTCGATGCTTTCGAACACAGCCTGCGTTCCGGCAGTGTCGATTACATCGCCGCGTGCGAAGAAGCCTTCCGTGATGTTCGCCGCATGGAGCAGGACTACAACTCGCTGGTCGCTGCCGGCCCATTGGTTGAAGCGTTGGCCAACGGCGTGAAACAGCGGGACATCCTGCGCGGCAAACTGCATCGCCTGTCGCCGCTGCTCGACTCCCTGCTCGGCACCTGGTCGGACTACGCCAGTGCGCGCAAGGAAGAACTGACGATTCAGGCCGAGCACTACCGCAACGAGCAGGACGCGCTGCAAAACGATCAACGCGGCGGCACTCAGGAGCTGATGCGTCTGGAGCGGGAAATCACCGGAATCCAGCGCTGGCTCGGCGAGTTGTCGGTACTCAAGCATCGCTTCGCGCTGGTCGATGACGTCAAAGTCCTCGAGCAGCAGCTGCTCGCCGCCAAGGACGCGCACGACGAACTGGCTGGTGCGCTGGCGCAGTCGCGGCAATTCAGTGCTGAAGACCTGGAAGAACGCCTGCGGGATCTGGAAAAACGCCTGAAGTCGGTCAAGCAACAACTCGATCACGCCGACAACAACAGCTACGCCCGTCTGCGCGAAGAATTCTCGCAACAGGATGTCGAACGCCTGATGCGCCTGTTCAACAGTGCGTTGTTCAGCCTGCCGTTGGGTGAACACGGCATTACGCTGGACGAGGACGGTCAGTGGGTCAAATCCATGGAACTGATCCTCGATGGTTTCAAAGGCGAGCGCTTCGAAGTGCCGGGCCTGTCCATCGACATCTCGCACATCGAGCCTCCAGCCCTGCAAGCCCTGGCTGACCGCGCGGCACTGCGCGATCAGAAAGACCGCCTGGAAAAAGAACTCAAGCAGCTGAAAACTCAAGCTGCGGTGGCAGCCGACCGCGCGGCCAGCAAAACCCAGACTGAAGCGCTGTACCAGCAAGTGCTGGATGCGCAGAAAGCCCTGGAAGACTTCCGCCGCACGCAAACCCTGAGCGCCGAGGAAGGCGACAAGCTAGAGCAACTGGCGCAGATGGAAGCGGCTCAGGACGAATTGAAGCGTTCCAGCGATGCCTTCACCGAACGGGTCCAGCAACTGTCGGCCAAGCTGCAACTGGTCGGCCGGCAGATCGGCGACATGGAAGCCAAGCAACGCACCCTCGACGACGCCCTGCGCCGTCGTCAGCTGTTGCCGGCGGACCTGCCATTCGGCACGCCGTTCATGGACCCGGTCGATGATTCCATGGACAACCTGTTGCCGCTGCTCAACGACTATCAGGACAGCTGGCAAGGTTTGCTGCGCAGCGACGGGCAAATCGACGCGCTCTACGCACAGGTTCGCCTCAAGGGGGTGGCCAAGTTCGACAGCGAAGACGATATGGAGCGTCGCCTGCAACTGCTGATCAACGCGTACGCACACCGCACCGATGAAGCGCTGACCCTCGGCAAGGCCCGTCGTGCAGCCGTCACCGACATCGCCCGGACCCTGCGTAACATTCGCAGCGACTATGACAGCCTCGAACATCAACTGGCGCTGTTCAACCGCGAGATCAACAAGCGCCAGGTCTCCAACCTGCAAAGCTTCCGCATCGTGCTCGCGCCGAACAAGGAAGCGCTCAAGCACATTGACCAGATCATCCACAGCGCCGGTCAGTACGAAGAAGGCGAAACCCTTTCTGTCTTTGACCTGAGCCAAAGCGCCGATCAGGACAACAAGAACGAAGAGGCCAAGGAATACCTCGCGCGGCTGGTGGCGGCGAACCACAACCAGCTCGGCCTCAAGGATCTTTTCGAGCTGGCCTTCGAGATCACCAAGGTCAACGGCCAGCCGGTGATCCACACCGACATCGATGGCGCGGCGTCCAACGGCACCACCATGACCATCAAGGCGCTGACCAACATGTACTTGTTGCTGCACTTGATGGACCGCGACCAGGCCGGTCGCGTGCGCCTGCCGTACTACCTCGACGAGGCGGCGGACATCGACGAGAAGAACCAGGCAGCACTGCTGGAGACCAGCCTGCAATTGGGCTTCGTGCCGATTCTGGCGAGTGTGAAGCCGCAAGTTTGCGCCAGTGTCGCCATCGACCTGGAAGGCGGCAGCGGCCCGAACGGCATCTACATCGACGAAGCAGACTGGAAGTACATTCGTCGCCACGATGAAGTGAAGGCAACCGTTGTTGTACATACTGATGAACCCGAGCTGGATGCGGTCTGATTTGACTTGAATCCAACAAAAAAGGCCGCGATCCCATGGGATCGCGGCCTTTTTTTATCTTTTCATTGTAGGAGCGAGGCTTGCCCGCGAAGGCGTCTTCTCAATCGACCAGGATTACTTTCCGAGAGAAATCTTCGGCGCCCAAGTCAGCCATTCATCTTCGAACTGGTCGAACAATGGGAAGGTTTGCTCAGGCCTCGCCGGCACACCCATGCGGTCGCCATCCGGTGTGGCAAACGCAATACCGCCCTGGACCAGCGTCTCCAGCGATTCGGTGCGTATTGTCGCGCCTTTGAACAAGCCATAATCAAAACCAAAACCACTGGTGTTCCAGAACCGCGTGCCACTGCGCACCAGCGGCGCATACTTCGGTTCAATCAGAATGTGCACCAGCACGCGATCAGCCGTCTGGCCCAGTTCATAGCCGGTCACCTTGCCTACCGTGATTTCGCGATAGGTGACGGGGACGCCAGCCTTCAGAGACCCCCGACGAGCAGCGCTCAACACCAGGCTTAAACCAGCCTCTTCCTTGGCAATTTCCGGAGGATTGGTCAAGGCCACGAAAGTCTTCTGTGGACCGAGGTTCTTCGGCGCCGGTTGTACTTCGATGTATTGCCCGGTGACCAACGTATCGAGGTTCGAGGTTTTAATCAGACCGAGCTCAGGTTTAACCACCCAGAACTGACTGCCGACTCGAGCGATACGCTCCGGCACTTCGGTGATTCGTGCGGTCAGCAGTACCGATTGCAGGTCATCACTGAGGTCGACGTCCTCGATCTTGCCAACGTCCAGGCCTTTGAATCGAACCGGCGTGCCATTGCGCAGGCCATCGGCGCGATCGACCTTGATCGTGACCATAGTGCCTTTCTGCGTTGCCTCATCGTAATTGGCATGCAGGCGGAAACGTGGAATTCGCTTTTGCAACGGCGCCTTGGCTTCCGGGGTTTCGAAGGCGATGCCGCCAGCCATCAGGCTCTGCAACGACTCACTTTTGACCTGGATGCCGCCGGTTAGCCCACCGGTGAGCGTAATGCCACTGGCATTCCAGAAACGCGTTGAGGCGTTGACCAGTCCTTCGTATTCCTTCTCGATATGCACCCCGATCACCAACTGCTTTTTGGTGCGGGAGAATTGATAGCTTTGAACCGAACCGACCTTGACCTGTTTATAGAGAATCGGACTGCCGACTTCCAGAGAACCCAGGTTTTCGGTGAACAACACCAAATGCAGGCCTGGCGAACGCAGATCCAGCGGCGGCGCCTTGGGCCGCGCTTCAAACTCGCGCTGCGGCGCACCGCCCTTGTCGCCTGGGCGCACGGCGATGTAGTTGCCTTTGACCAGCGCTTCCAGGCCTGTAATACCGGCGAGCGAAATCGATGGTTTTACCACCCAGAATTGAGTGCCGGTGACCAGGTAGTCCTCGGCCAGCGGGTCGAGCGTCAACTCGGCGGTCGCGCTGGACAGGTCCGGATCCACCTTGAGCGTTTTCAAATTGCCGACCTGGATGCCTTTGTACATTACCGGCGTACGACCAGACTGCAGGCCTTCGAAATCGCTGAGTTTGACTTTGACCCGAATACCCGCTGCGGCGGCATCGAAATCCTCATAGAGACGGAACGGCAGGCTTGGATCGGTAGGCGGGCTGTCCTTGCGATTTTCCGGAGTGGCAAATGCAATACCACCGGCGACGATGCTGGCGAGGGACTCGCTACGTACTTTCACGCCAGAAAGGTTGGCATCGATACTGATGCCGCTGGCATTCCAGAAACGCGTGTGTTTACGCACCAGGCTGGCGTAGGTCGGCTCGATGAAGACTTTGAGTTCGACAGTGCTTTGGTCTGCGGACAGCACATAGCTTTTGATTTGACCGACCTGGATCTGTTTATAGAACACCGGGCTGCCGCGATTCAGCGAGCCGAGGCGATCAGCCTTGATGGTCAAGTGCAGGCCTGGTTGCGCATCTGATAGCGGAGGCTCCTGGGCCAGGGCTTTGAACTTGCGGGTCGGCTCGCCTTCGCCCGGGCTGACGGCCACGTAATTACCCGAAACCAACGTCTCCAGCCCCGTGATGCCAGCCAGGCTCACGCTCGGCTTGACCAGCCAGAAACGCGTGCTGGTTCTCAGGTATTGCTCCACGTCTTTATTCATTTCGATGGTAGCAATCACTCCCTTGGAGCTGCCTTCGTCATCGAGCTTGAGAGCTTTCACCTTTCCGACCGACATGCCTTTGTAGACAACTTCGGTCTTGTTGGCCTGAATGCCTTCACCGCTTTCGAAACGCACCTGGATCTCGATGCCCGTCTCGGTATAGGCACGCCAGCCCAGCCAGCCGCCGATGATCAAGGCGATCAGTGGCAACACCCAAATGGCTGACCAGTTTGAGGCCGGTCGGGTTTTAGCTTTAGGCAAATCAGTCATGGTCGTCGTCCGACTCCGTGTTATCCCAAATCAGTCGGGGATCGAAAGTTACTGCGGCAAGCATCGTCAGAATCACCACACTGGCGAAGGCGATGGCGCCAAGATTGGCTTCAATGCTGGCAAGCCGTCCAAAATTCACAACCGCCACCAGGATGGCGATTACAAAGATATCCAGCATCGACCAGCGGCCGATGAACTCGATAAAGCGGTACATCAGAATGCGCTGGCGTGCCGAGAGCGGCTGACGGCGCTGCACCGAAAACAGCAGCAATGCGATGCCTACCAGCTTGAACGTGGGGACCAAAATACTGGCGATAAAAACCACGGCGGCGATTGGAATCATGCCGTGCTGAACCAGCTGGATCACACCGGACATAATGGTGCTCGGATCGCCCTGCCCCAGGGAGTTAATGGTCATGATCGGTAGCACGTTGGCCGGTATGTAAATAATCGCCCCCGTGATTAGCAATGCCCAGGTCCGCATCAGGCTGTTTGGGCGGCGGGCGTGAACCAACGCACCGCAGCGAGTGCATACCTGCTCGTCAGTATCGGCTTCCTGTTTATTCAACTCGTGGCATTCGGCACAAACAAGAATGCCTGCATCAATCGCCCGCATGGGCATCTTCTCCTGATAACGCCTGCCAGATCTGATGCGGTGACATCACCACTTCCAGCCAGACCTGAACCAACAACAAGCTGATGAAGCATGCCAGACCAAGACCTATGGTGATCGCCGCCATATCGGCCAATTTGACGATCGCAACCAGTACGCCCATGAGGTAAACCTCGAGCATCCCCCAGTCCCGTAGATGGTGATAAATGCGGTAGAGCAGCAGGCCATAACTGCGTCCAATATCGAAGCGAATACTCAGCAACACGAACAACTGGCAAAGTAGTTTGAGCAGCGGAATCCCCATGCTGCAAAGGAATACCACTGCCGCTACGCCTCGCATGCCGGTATCGAACAGACCGACAACGCCACTCCAGACAGTATCGTGCGACGACTGTCCGAGTAGATGGAGCTGCATGATGGGTAAAAAGTTCGCCGGGATAAACAACAACAGCGCGGCAATGACCAAGGCGAGACTGCGCTGCACGACATTGTGTCGATGGGCATACAGCTCATATCCGCAGCGTACACAGATGGCTTTCTCACCATGAGCAAGCTCAGGCTTGCGCATCAGCAAGTCGCACTCATGACACGCAACCAACTCGTCCAGCGGTAAATCTGACAGCCCTGGGGTGTCAACCGGATCTGGCATAAAGACTCTGGCTCCAAATAAGTTGGACCTATTCTAGTGTCCTGACTCGAAAATAACTGTGCAAATTTGTGCTGTGTCGTAAGGGTTGGTTCTTTTCCTGCGGACAAAACAAAACCCCTACCTGCAGATGCAGATAGGGGTTTCGGAATTTGATCTTGACGATGACCTACTCTCACATGGGGAAACCC
>NZ_JACHYG010000015.1:0-93080 GCF_014192635.1 Pseudomonas sp. Tn43 | reverse complement strand
GCGAATTCTACAGCGTTACTCGCTGCTGTCAACACCTCTTTTTCTCCGCTTTCGACCGAGAAGATCGAACCGTTAAAAGAGCCTAACATCACCGCCCCTTCAACTCCTTCTGGCTTCGATGGACTGAAGCGTAACCGCTGCCGAAAACCGCGTAACTCATTGTTTATCAAGGAGTTTTCCGTTTCGACTGCGCCGGAAGTGGGGCGAATTATAGGCCTTCAAAATCTGCCGTCAACCTCTTATTTGGTTTTTCTATCAGGATACTCAAAAACCCTGCTATATATAGACGCGCCCACAACGGTTGCGCAATATATTGCCCAACACATAAAACAATACCCTCGCTTGCCACTTCGGACGATGCCACGCAAATGAATGATCACCCCCGCAGCCTTGTCTCGACCCTGTCCTCGGTTGGCCTGCTCTTGATAGCCATGGCATCGATTCAGTCCGGAGCTTCCCTGGCCAAAAGCATGTTCCCGGTCATCGGTGCTCAAGGAACGACCACCCTGCGATTGATCTTTGCCAGCGTGATCATGCTGCTGCTATTGCGTCCATGGCGAGCGAAGCTCACTGCGAAATCCCTGCGCACCGTTATCGTCTACGGGATGGCATTGGGCGGGATGAATTTCCTCTTCTATATGTCCTTGCGCACTGTCCCCCTGGGTATCGCCGTAGCCCTGGAGTTCACCGGCCCCTTGGCAGTCGCTATTTACGCCTCACGTCGAGCAATAGACTTTCTGTGGATCGCTCTGGCAGCCCTGGGGTTGCTGCTATTGATTCCGACAGGCGCCACGAGCACGGGCATTGATCTGGTCGGCGCAGGTTATGCCCTTGGTGCGGGCGTCTGTTGGGCGCTGTACATTCTGTTCGGCCAGAAGGCTGGTGCTGACAATGGAGTGCAGACCGCTGCGTTGGGCGTGATGATTGCGGCCCTGTTCGTAGCTCCCATTGGTATCGTCCACGCTGGCGCCGCGCTACTGACACCCTCGTTGATTCCCGTGGCCATTGGGGTCGCCATTTTGTCCACCGCCCTGCCCTACACCCTGGAAATGGTCGCCCTCACACGGATACCCGCCCGAACCTTCGGTACGTTGATGAGCATCGAACCCGCGATTGGCGCGCTGTCCGGCTTGTTGTTTCTTCAGGAATACCTTTCCCTGTCACAGTGGATGGCTATCCTGTGCATCATCCTGGCGTCCATCGGCGCAACCATGACCATGGGCAGCACCGCCAAGCCCGCGGTCGCAGCGGATTGAAACGAGATTTGACGAAGGTCTGGTATTTGCCGCTCAATTAGGCCATGTTTAGGCCACGTAACTCAGTGTCAGACATGGATTTTTTCAGATAGGGATATCAGAACGCTTCAAGCAAAAGCGAATGCAGGCAGACCCAGGCACAGATCCGGGGGCCGCTATTAAGGACAGCAATGAAACAAATTTTGATACTGATCGCCGTACTTGCAATTGCGGGCTGCGCTGCGACTTCCAAACCCCAGACGAAACACGGCAAGAAAGGACTGCATATCAACTGCTCAGGGCTTTCGTCCTCGTGGGACAAGTGCTACACCAGCGCCACCAATTCGTGCGCGCCCAAGGGGTACAAAGTCATCGCCAAATCAGGGGATGCGGTGGAAGAACCCGGCGACTATCCCTTCGGCCTCAACCCTGCCGGCTATACCAGCCGCAGCATGATCGTTATCTGTAAGTAACTTTCTCCTTCTATCGGGCTTGCACAGTCCGATAGGCGCTTCGCTGCGATGCTGCTAACGTTTGTCAGTCAATGACCGTTCAGCAAAGGGCGATATCCATGACCTCCGCTATCGATAACAAGAAAATCATACTGGTCGTCGGCGCGGGTGATGCCACCGGCGGCGCCATCGCCAAGCGTTTTGCCCGTGAAGGGTATATCGCCTGCGTCACACGTCGCAGTGCAGACAAACTCCAGCCATTGGTAGAGTCCATCACCGCCAGTGGTGGCCAGGCGCACGGTTTTGCCTGTGATGCGCGCAATGAAGACGATGTGATAGCGCTCATCGAGCAGATCGAAACCGGGCTAGGCCCCATCGAAGCGTTCGTCTTCAATATCGGCGCCAATGTGCCATGCAGCATCCTTGAGGAAACCGCCCGCAAGTATTTCAAGATCTGGGAAATGGCCTGTTTCTCAGGGTTTCTCAACGCCCGTGAAGTGGCCAAGCGCATGGTCACCCGTCAACGGGGCACAATATTGTTCACCGGCGCCACTGCTGGCTTGCGCGGTGCCGCGGGTTTCGCTGCTTTCGCCGGTGCCAAGCACGGGATTCGCGCTTTGGCGCAAAGCATGGCCCGCGAACTGGGGCCGATGAACATCCATGTCGCCCATGTCGTGGTTGATGGCGCTATCGACACCGACTTTATCCGCAACAATTTTCCGGAAAAATACGCGACCAAGGATGAGGACGGCATTCTCAATCCCGAGCATATCGCCGACAACTATTGGTACCTGCACAGCCAGCCACGGGATGCCTGGACTTTCGAGCTGGACCTGCGCCCCTGGAACGAACACTGGTAGCCTCCCCCTCCAACAATAAGAAGAGCACATCGACCATGAGCAAAACCGTGGAGTTCTTTTTCGACCTCGGCAGTCCCGCCACGTACCTGGCCCATACCCAGTTGCCGAAGATCTGCAAACAGACCGATAGTCAACTGATCTTCAGGCCGATGCTGCTGGGTGGCGTGTTCAAAGCTACCGGCAATGCTTCCCCCGTCACCGTACCGGCCAAGGGTCGTTACATGTTTCAGGACCTGGAGCGCTATGCCAAACGTTATGGCGTACCGCTGAAGTTCACCCCGAACTTCCCGATCAATACCCTGATGCTGATGCGTGCTGTCACGGGAATGCAACTGCACCATCCCGAACGCTTTCAGGCGTTTATCGATTGCCTGTTTCACGCCCTTTGGGTTCAAGGACTCAGCCTCGATGATCCAGCGACCGTTGCCGCCGTGCTGACACAAAATGGTTTTGATCCCAACGAGGTGCTGGCGCTGACCGCCGACGAGGCCGTCAAAGCAACCCTCAAGGAAAACACCGAGGAAGCGGTGCAACGCGGTGTATTCGGTGCGCCGAGCATGTTTGTCGGTGATCAGCTGTTCTTCGGCCAGGATCGGCTGGACTTCATCCTTGAAGCCCTGCGCGCGCACTAGCCAGCGCCTGCCTATGAAATGAGCCAGGCGCTGAAAACAGCGCCAGGACTCAAACCGCTCAAATAGCTGCGGTTCGGGTGTTCAACCACTCAAGGGCCGCGCCATCGAGCAATGGGCTCAAGCGCTCACGCACTTCGGCGTGATAACCGTTGAACCACTGCTTTTCGTCTTCAGTCAGCAGCGATGGCTCCAGGCAACGGGTGTCGATCGGGCACAGGGTCAGGGTTTCGAATTTCAGGAACTCCCCGAATTCGCTCTTGCCCGCTTCACGATTCAATACCAGATTCTCGATACGCACCCCCCAGCGTCCTGGACGGTAAGTGCCCGGTTCGATGGAAGTGATCATGCCCGGCTGCATCGCCGTTTGCGGTGCAGCCGCGGCCTGATAGGCGATGACTTGCGGGCCCTCGTGAACATTGAGGAAGTAGCCGACGCCGTGACCGGTGCCGTGGCCGTAGTCGACACTTTCAGCCCAGATCGGTGCGCGGGCAATGGCGTCCAGCAACGGCGACAGAATGCCTCGCGGGAACTGTGCACGGGAGAGCGCAATCACGCCTTTGAGCACGCGAGTGCAATCGCGCTTCTGCTCGTCAGTCGGCGTACCCACCGGCACCATTCGGGTGATGTCGGTGGTACCGCCCAGGTATTGGCCGCCGGAGTCGATCAGCAACAGGCCGTCACCCTCGATCACCGCGTGTTCTTCTTCGGTGGCGTGGTAGTGCGGCATTGCACCGTTGGCGTTAAACGCGGCAATGGTGTTGAAGCTCAGCGACACATAATCCGGACGCCGGGTACGCGCCGCGGTCAGGTGTTCATCGATGGTCAGTTCGGTGATGCGCTCACGCCCCAAGGCCACTTCCAGCCAGGCGAAGAACTCGCACAGGGCCGCGCCATCCTGCTCCATCGCCCGACGAATGTGTTCGGCATCGGCCAGGCTTTTCTGCGACTTGGCCAAGGTGGTCGGGTTCAGGCCTTCGAGCAGTTTCACGCCGCTGTTCAGGTTATCCAGCAGACCGGCCGTGACCCGCGCAGGATCTACTTGCAAGCTCTCGCCGCTCGGCACGGCGCGCAAGGCGGCGGCGACTTCGCTGTAATCGCGCAGGGTCACGCCGTCCTGTTCAAGAATGGCACACAGCTCGGCGCTCACTTTGCTCAGGGCGACGAACAAGGTGGCTTGCTGCTGGCTGATCAGGGCGAAGGACACGAACACCGGATTGAACGACACATCGCCGCCGCGCAGGTTGAACAGCCAGGCGATGTCATCGAGGGTGGCGATGAAGTGCCAGTCGGCACCGCGTTCTTTCAGCACGTCACGCAGTTTGGCGAGTTTTTCGCCACGGCTGACCGTCGCCTGAGGCGGCAAGTGTTGATAGATCGGCTCGTTCGGCAGGCTCGGACGGTCAATCCACACTTCACTCAGCAGATCGATGTCGGTGCGCAGGCGCGCGCCGCGCTCTTCAAGCTTGCTGCTCAACGTACGTGCGGAGGCCAAGGCCATGACCGCGCCATCGACCGCGACGACACCGCCTTCAGGGGTTTGCTCGGCCAGCCAATCGAGCGGTCCGGGTTGACCCGGTTGCAGCTTGACCAGCTCGATGCCGCTACCCTTGAGCTCCTTGCTCGCTTGTTCCCAATAGCGGCTGTCGGCCCAGACGCCGGCAAAATCCGGCGTGACGATCAGCGTGCCCACCGAGCCATGAAAACCCGAGAGCCACTGCCGCCCCTGCCAATAGCCCGGCAGGTATTCCGATAGATGCGGATCGGCTGACGGCACCAGCAGCGCATGAATACCCTCCCGGCTCATCAGCTCGCGGGTTTGCGCAAGGCGCTGGGGTACCCATCCATTGGTCAAAGGCTGTGTACTCATCGTTTCTCCTGCTAACCACTCAACGTTATTATTCGGTGCCGATCGGAGTCGGCGCTTACTGACCTGTCGCCCAGAATGCCGGAGCACTGGCGCAAGCCGCTTTAATCAGGTGTACCGCCTGGTCGATATCCTGCTCGGTGGTGAAACGTCCCAGGCTCAAGCGAATGGTGCGACTGCTCGAGCGTGCGTCATGCCCCAGGGCCAGCAATACATGGGAGGGCGCATTGCTGGCGGAATTACAGGCCGAGGTCGCGGAAAACGCGATCGAGGCGCTCAACGCCGCGGAACCGAATTCGCCTTCGTTGAAAGTCAGGCTCAGGGTATGGGGAATGCGTTGGGTGGGGCTGCCATTGAGGCGCACGCCGGGGATGTTCAGCAGCGGTTCGAGCAAGCGTTCACGCAGACGCGCAATGGTGGCTTTTTCTTCATCGAATGAGGTGGCCGCCAACGCGAAGGCGGCACCCATTGCGGCAATCTGGTGTGTCGCCAGCGTGCCTGAACGCAAGCCGCCCTCGTGCCCACCGCCGTGGATCTGCGCCTGCAGACGCTGTTGAGCACGAGAACCGACATACAGTGCGCCGATGCCTTTGGGACCATAGAGTTTGTGCGCCGAGAACGACATCAAATCCACCGGCCACCGGGCCAGATCGATCGCCACTTTACCCGCGCCCTGGGCCGCATCAACGTGGAACAACGCATCGCGGTCACGCACCACTTGGCCGATGGCCGGGATGTCGTTGATAGTGCCCAGTTCGTTATTGACCAGCATCAGTGACACCAGAAAGGTGTCCTCACGCATCGCTTCGCTGACCGCTTGCGGGGTAATCAGGCCTTCGGCATCGGGCACCAGATACGTCACCGCAATACCTGCGTCCTGCAACTGTTTTGCCGTGTCGAGGATCGCTTTGTGTTCGATCTGGCTGGTGATGATGTGGCCGCCGGATACACCGCGGGCCTGGGCCACGCCCTTGAGGGCAAGGTTGTTGGACTCGGTGGCACCGGAGGTCCAGACGATCTGTTCCGCCTGGGCGCCCACCAACTCGGCGACCTGGCGCCGTGCTTGCTCGACCGATTGCCGGGCCTGTTGGCCGAAGGCGTGGGAACTGGACGCTGAATTGCCGAAGTTACCGGTGAAACCCAGACACTCGACCATGACCTTGATGACCCGCTCATCCACCGGCGTGGTGGCGGCATAGTCGAAATACAGTGGACGTTTATTCATAGAAGTCTCGCAGAGCGTGTTCCGGGATCAGGAAGCTCGTCCTGGAAATATCCAAGCGCCGCCTCATGAGCGACGCCGAATTTTCAGAACGACAGCAATACCTGATCGCAGGCCATTAAAGAAGAACAACTTCGTTTAAAAGTGCGTAGGAACGCTCCTGAAGTCGAGCTTACAGGCATCGGGCCACCGGATGAAGCAATGCGTCAGCTAAAACTTTCGAGCAACAACGGGTATAGCGAAGCCACCAACAATAAGGCCATGCCCCAGTTGAACAGCCGCAACCAGCGGCGATCGCGCAGAACATTGCGCAACAGCGTGCCGCAACCGGCCCACACACTGACACTTGGCAGGTTGATCAAAGCGAAGACCGCGGCAATCACAATCACATTGGTGAAATAGCCCTGCATCGGCGTGTAGGTGCTGATGGCACCGATGGCCATGATCCAGGCCTTGGGATTGACCCATTGAAACGCTGCCGCGCCCAAATAACTGATGGGCTTGCCCTCCCCTTGCTCACCGTCGGCGACCGGCCCGGAACGAGCAATCTTCCATGCCAGGTACAGCAAATACGCCGCACCGGTATAGCGCAACACGGTGTAAAGCATCGGGTAGGTTTGAAACACCGAACCCAAACCGAAACCGACGGCAACCACCAGGACGAAGAAGCCGCAGGTGATGCCCAGCATGTGCGGGATGGTGCGGTGAAATCCGAAATTCACGCCCGAAGCCAACAACATAGTGTTGTTCGGACCGGGTGTGATCGAGGTGACAAGAGCAAACAGGGCAAAGCCCAGCAGCAGGTCGAGCGAGAGTGTCATGGGTGGCGGTCCATCAGGGTCAGTCAGGTATTGACCCTATCGCACGCCTTGCGGGAAACCCATGGACAGTTGGGTGAAAGTTCGAGCAGTACAGTTATCGCTCAGCTTTGACGGCCGCGCAGCTGTACTGCGCGTTCGGCGTTCATCTCACCTTGTTTGTCGAAACTGAACGATTTTGTCGGCTGGCCGAGCAATTCGGCTTTCTTCGCATGGTATTCCTCGAAGGACAAGCCACGGCGATTCAGGGCCTCCAACGCCAGTTCCCGGGTTTCTTCAGCGGTGTAGGGCCGCAATTCCGGTGAAACATGACTGGCACATCCGGCGAGAACGGAGATGGCAAGCAGCAAGAAAGTGGCGAGCAGAGATTTCATTTCGGGCGTCCGCAGATCTGTGTTTGGGGCAATGAACACAGGCTACCCGTGGCGCTCGAAGGGCAGAAATCAACGCTCTCGATAGTGGATATCGGATCAAAAGATCGCAGTCTGGGCAACTGCTCGTCGGGCACTCGGCTGCGGAAAAAGGGCTGACCTATAGTTATTCGACCGGAAATCGGCGAAGGAACACCTTAACCCCACCACAAAAGGAGAACCGTCATGAGCGTCAAACCTATTCCAGAGGGTTATCACAGCATCACCCCGTATCTGGGCATTCAGAAAGCTGCCGAAGCCATCGACTTCTACAAGAAAGCCTTTGGCGCCACCGAAGTCATGCGCCTGGCCATGCCTGATGGCGGCATCGGGCACGCCGAGCTGCGTATCGGTGACTGCCCGTTCATGCTGGGCACGCCCTGCGACCAGGGCCCATTGAGCAACCCGGACAAGTCACCGTCCGTGGGGCTGTATCTGTATGTGGACGATGTGGACAAGTCCTTTAAACAGGCCATCGATGCCGGTGCCACGCAGGTGTCCGAGGTCAAGGATCAGTTTTATGGCGACCGTTCGGGGACGTTGAAAGACCCCTATGGGCATCTGTGGTTTTTGGCCACGCACAAGGAGGATTTGACCCAGGAGCAGATTGAACAGCGGGCGAAAGAGATGTTTAAGCAGGGTTGAGGACTTCAGTTTCTGATCCGGCCTCATCGCGAGCAGGCTCGCTCCCACAGTTGATCGGTGTTGAACGCACATTATATGTACGCCGCCGATTCAGGTGTGGGAGCGAGCCTGCTCGTGAGGGGGCCTCTACATTCACCTTCAATGTCGACCGTCAGGCCCCTTTCACGAGCAAACCTTACCAAGACAGAAACACGAAACATTTACTTTCATATCCCCTTTCGGGATTTCCGATGCTCATACGTCTTATTTAGATGCAGTCGGTCGCGTAGGCAAAAGCCACGACCGGACTTTTCATGGACCGCACCGCTGGGAAGCCCGCAGCAGCAGTCCTCTCATCGAAACAAGACCGTTAATCATGTCGAAGAAATCCCGCTCAAAACTCTGGTTTCTGGTGCATAGCTGGCTGGCGCTGCCCATCTGGTTCTTTGTATTGATCGTGTGTGTGACCGGCACGCTGGCGGTGGTCAGTCAGGAAATCGTCTGGTTGGCCAATCCGCAAATGCGTGCCAGCGCGCCTTCGGACGACGCCCCGCGGCTCAACTATGACCAGATTGTCGCCGCCATCAAACAGGCCGAACCCCAGACGCTGGTCCAGGGCATCAATCGCCCCGACGAATCGCATTTCGCCCTGGACGTGGACGTCAGTTACCCCGACGGCCGCTCAGTGACAGTTTATGTGAACCCCTACAGCGGGGTGATTCAGGGCACCGCCCCACCATTCAATTTCAAGGCATTCACTCGCGCACTGCATGGCTGGTGGCTGGTGCCGTTCACCAATGGCTACAGCTGGGGCTGGTATCTGGTGTCGTTCCTCGCGCTGCCGATGCTGGCGTCGCTGGTGACCGGGCTGGTGGTCTACAAACGGTTCTGGAAAAGCTTCTTGCGACCGACCCTGCGCATTCGCCATGGCGCGCGGATTTTCTGGGGCGATTTTCACCGGCTCAGCGGCATCTGGTCGATCTGGTTCATTGCGGTGATCTCGATCACCGGTGTCTGGTTCCTGATCAAGGCGATTCTGTTCGACAACCAGATTTCGATTACCACGGAACCGGTGGTGTCGGTCGTCTCGCGTGAAAGCGTGCCGTTGACCCGCACCGGCAAGCCGGCCCCGATGATCAGCCTGGAACAGGCGATCAAGGTCGCTCAGGAGCAAATTCCCGGGCTTGATGCCAGTTTCGTCACCTTGCCGAGCAACGCTTACAGCCATCTGTCCGTGGGCGGTCGCAGCTGGTATCCGCTGATGTATCAGACGGCTGAGGTCAACCCGTACAACGGTGATATCGCCAGCACACGGTTGCTGACGGATCGCACTGGCCTGGAGTTCGTGACCGAGTCGATGCGTCCGTTGCACACCGGTGACTTTGGCGGGATCTGGATCAAGCTGATCTGGTTCTTCTTCGGTTTGCTGCTGAGCATGATGGTGCTCAGCGGGTTGCTGATCTGGACCAAGCGCACCGCCCTGGCCACCGCCAATGCGTTCAAGCGCAGCAACCAGGCGCCGCGCCCGGTATCAAGACCGCAAACGGTCATGAACCAACAGGCTTCGGAGGGCAACCTGTGAGCAAGATGATTACTGCATCGCAGCCTTCGCGGGCGAGCCTGTTCTGGCGCAAATGGCGCTTCCACATCAACATTCTCTTGCTGCTGATCCCTTTGGGCTTCATGCCCAAATACTTGGCCGACGCCTCGTTGTTTCGCGGTGACAGCGGACTGGGGGAGCGGGAGATCGGCCAAATCCAGGTCGGCCCCTGGAGCCTGCAACTGGCCGAGCTGCGCAACGAAGCGCCACGATTGACCGGCCCGGCCGGTTACATGAAAGGTTTCAACGCAGCGCTGTGCGAACGCTGCCGCGACCAAGTCAAGGCGACTTACCTGCGCATCGGCAAACCCCGCAGCCTGCGCGCGGCCGGTGCGATTTTCTTCGGTACGCCGTACCGCATGGGCGCCATGCTACCGGTACCTGAAAAAACCAAAACCGACGCCGAACTGTGGATCACCATGGAAGGCTGGGACGGTGCCATGCATCAAGCGTCCATCCCTCTAAGCCAGGCATCCCCGGCCACCCTCGCCTGGCTGAACAAACAAGGAGGCAAACCATGATCAACGCTTTTCGCCCCGTTTTATTGATGCTGTGCGCCGCCTTTAGCACCAGCGCCTTGGCCCATAACCCGATGTGCGAATGCAAGGCCCTCGACGCCGAACAGATCCAGTGCACCGGCGGTTTTTCCGACGGCAGCGGCGCACCGGGCGTGACGCTGGATGTGATTGGTTACGACGAAACCATTCTGGTGCCGGGCAAGCTCGGTGCCGATTCGACCCTGACGTTCAAAAAGCCTGGCGCCGAGTTCTACGTGCTGTTCGACGCCGGTCCCGGCCATGTCGTCGAGATCGACCAAGCGGACATCCAGGCCCCATGACGACACCAACCACGCACGTCGTCCGCCCGGCGGGTGCCGGCCATGAAACGCTCTATGTGCTGCTGTTGTGCCTGATGATCCTGGCGGTTGCCTGCTCGGTGGTCACCTGGCGTGGCGAGGCTCAAGAAGTGAGCAGCGTGGGCAGCCATCAGCTGGATGCCCGTCGTGATTTGAGCGCCTCCGAGCAAGGTATCTACGCCGACCTGCGGGTCACGCTGGATGAAATTCATCTATTGCGTCAGGAACAGCAGGCGCTGCCCACACCCGCCGCCCTCGCCGATGAAGGCTTTGCGCCGTTTGCCCAGGACGCCAGTTCTGTCAGCCGCGGCGGCCATGCCTGGCAATTGCTGGACACCAAGGCCTACTTCGGCCAGAGCCAGGTTCCAACCGTGGCCGGTTCGTTTTTGATGCGCTTGACCGCTGAAGACGACTCGGCGCCAGACATCTGGCTCAACCGCGGCAGCGCCCTCACCGCCCCGAACGATCTCACCGACGCTGCGCTCAATGACGCCGGTTGGCAGCAGATCGTCGCGCAATTCGATGCCGGCGTTACCCGCCAGCATCGGCATTGAACCTCGCCTTCACCCGAGAGAAGACCGCTTTCCCATGCCTAGTTCATCTCAACGTCATTCCTTTTTGCGCCTGGTGCTGGTCGGCCTGTTTGCCTGTTTGCTGACACCTCTGGCCAGTGCCGACGAAGCCAAGCGCCTGCGCATTGGCATCACCCTGCACCCTTATTACAGTTACGTGGCCAACATCGTCGGTGACAAAGCCGAAGTGGTGCCGTTGATTCCGGCCGGTTTCAATCCCCATGCCTACGAGCCCCGGGCCGAGGACATCAAACGCATCAGCGGGCTGGATGTGGTCGTACTCAACGGCGTGGGCCATGACGACTTCGCCGACCGCATGATCGCCGCCAGCGAAAGCCCGAACATCAAGGTGATCGAAGCCAACGAAAACGTGCCCCTGCTGGCCGCCACCGGCGTCGCTGCCCGGGGCGCCGGCAAGGTGGTCAACCCGCACACGTTCCTGTCGATCAGTGCCTCCATTGCCCAGGTCAACAACATCGCCCGTGAACTGGGCAAGCTCGATCCGGCAAATGCCAAAACCTATACACAAAACGCCCGCGCCTACGGCAAACGTCTGCGGCAGATGCGCGCCGACGCCCTGGCAAAACTGACCCAGGCGCCGAACGCCGAGTTGCGCGTGGCCACGGTCCATGCTGCCTACGACTATCTGCTGCGCGAGTTCGGCCTGGAAGTGACCGCTGTGGTCGAGCCGGCCCACGGTATCGAACCGAGCCCCAGCCAGCTGAAAAAGACCATCGATCAACTGCGGGAACTGGACGTCAAAGTGATCTTCTCGGAGATGGATTTCCCGTCCACTTACGTCGAGACCATTCAGCGTGAATCCGGGGTAAAGCTGTACCCGCTGTCGCACATCTCCTATGGCGAATACACCGTCGACAAATACGAAAAAGAAATGACCGGCAACCTCAATACGGTGGTCCGGGCGATTCAGGAGTCCGGCGCATGACGACTCAGGAAACCATGAGCCCGACCGTCACCGCCCCCCCAGTGGGAGCGAGCCTGCTCGCGAAGGCGTCCAGTCAGTCAACATCATCGTTAAATGACACAGCGCATTCGCGGGCAGGCTCGCGTCCTCAGGTTTCGGGGCCGACTCTTGATTTCGCCGAGGTCAGCCTCACGCTGGGCCGCACGACGATCCTCGACAAGGTGACCTTCGAGGTCCAGCCCGGCAGCGTGCATGCACTGGTCGGCCCTAACGGTGGCGGCAAGAGTTCGCTGATCAAGACCCTGCTCGGGCAAATGCCACATCAGGGTCGCTTGAGCCTGCAATGGCCTGGCGAACCGGGGACCATCGGCTACGTGCCTCAGGCGCTGGAATTCGATCGCGGTTTACCGATGACCGTCGATGACTTCATGGCCGCCATGTGTCAGCGGCGCCCGGCGTTTCTCGGGTTGAGCAAACACTACGCGGCGGCCATCGGCGAAGCACTGGAACGGGTCGGCATGCAGGACAAACGCAAGCGGCGCATGGGCGCGTTGTCCGGCGGTGAGCGCCAGCGTGTTTTGCTGGCCCAAGGGCTGATTCCGGCGCCGCAATTGCTGGTACTCGATGAGCCGATGTCGGCACTCGATGAGGCCGGTATTCAAGTGTTCGAACGGCTATTGAGTGACTGGCGCCAAAGCGGCATCACCGTGCTGTGGATCGAGCATGATCTGGAAGCGGTCGGGCGACTGGCGGACCGGGTCACCGGACTCAATCGCCGGGTACTGTTCGATGCCACGCCGAAACAGGCACTGACCCCGGAGCGATTGCTGACCTTGTTCTCGACCCATCCGCGGAGCGCTGTCTGATGAGTTACGAAGCCTTTCGTTTGATGGTCCAGGGCTGGGCGTCGTCGGGTTACCTGCCGCAAGCGCTGGCCTATGGGTTTGTGGTCAACGCGCTCCTCGCGGGGCTATTGATCGGCCCGGTGCTGGGCGGCTTGGGTACGCTGGTGGTGGTCAAGCGTTTCGCGTTCTTCTCCGAAGCCGTGGGCCACGCGGCACTGACCGGTGTGGCCATCGGCATTTTGCTCGGCGAGCCCTACACCGGGCCTTATGGCAGCCTGTTCGGTTACTGCCTGCTGTTTGGCATTTTGCTCAACTACCTGCGTAACCGCACGGGTCTGGCGCCGGATACTTTGATAGGTGTGTTTCTCTCCGTATCGCTGGCGCTTGGTGCGAGCCTGCTGCTGATCCTGGCCGGCAAAATCAATGTGCACATCCTGGAAAACGTGCTGTTCGGTTCAGTGCTGACGGTCAACGGCAATGACTTGTTGGTGTTGACCATTGTCGGTTCGCTGGTGATGGCGCTGGCCCTGCCGCTGTACAACCGCATCATGCTCGCCAGTTTCAATCCGCAACTGGCGGCGGTACGTGGTGTGGCGGTGAAGACCCTGGATTACCTGTTCGTGATTCTGGTGACCCTGATCACGGTGGCGGCGGTGAAAGTCATCGGGGCGATTCTGGTCGGTGCACTGTTGGTGATTCCAGCGGCGGCCGCGCGATTGCTCAGCCAGTCGCTGAAGGGTTTTTTCTGGTGTTCGGTACTGATCGCCACGGTCAGCACGCTGTGCGGAATTCTCGCACCGATTGTCTTTGACCTGCCTATTCCTTCCGGTGCCGCGATCATTCTGGTGGCCGGTATCGCCTTCGCCCTGGCCGCGATTGCTCGTGGCATCGTCCCAAGTCTGAAAGGGAATCTCGGATAAATGTCTTTTTCTCTGCGTCAATTGACCCTGGCGCTGACCTTGTGTGGGCCAGCCTCGTTCAACGTATTCGCCACCGATACCTTCGAACCAATGCGTCTGTTGGCCAATCATGGTGTCGGTAACAGCGCGCTCTTCGCCTCGACTTCCACGCACAAAGTGCTGGTGCTGGCGGCGTTACCGGTGACCTACGGTCTGGGGGCCCTGCTGCTGGAGGGCACCGATGTCCGCCTTGAGCGCGCCGCGCCGGCCAACCTGCCCGGCAGTCGGCAGAGCGCTTATTTCACCGGTCGCGGCGCTCAAGCGCTCAATACGCTGGCGATCGACGCCGATGCAGTCATCGGCTTACGCTCGCTATGGCCGGATGATCCGCTGTATCCGAACGCACGTCGCAGCAATATCCGCATCATTGAAATCGACGCCGCCCGCCCGGTGGACGGCGCCCTGCCCGGCATCGCCGTACAGCCTGGCAGCAAGATCGACGGCCTGAACAGTCAGCCTTGGCTGGCCAGCAACAACATGGGCCGGATGGTGGATGTCATGGCGGCAGACCTGGTGCGCCTGGCGCCAGCGGCCAAACCGAAGATAGACGCCAACCTGGCCGCACTCAAACAGCGCCTGCTCAAGCTCAGCGCAGACAGCGAGTCACGCTTGGCCGATGCCGACAATTTGAGTGTGATGAGCCTGAGCGATCATTTCGGCTACCTGATCGGCGGCCTCAATCTGGAGCTGATTGGCCTGGATGCACGGCCGGATGCCGAATGGACGCCACAGGCGCTGACGCAATTGGGCGCAACGCTCAAAAACAATGAGGTGGCGGTGGTGCTGCATCATCGCCAGCCGTCGGACGCGGTAAAAGCGGTGATTGCCGGGGCGGGCAGTCGGTTGGTGGTGTTGAGTGTCGATGCGGCGGATCCGGTGGCCGAATTGGAAGGGAATGTGGATCAGGTGATCAAGGGGTTGAGCGGGGTGTAACGTCAGTTAGACCGCGTTATCGTTCTTCGCGGGCAAGCCACCCCTGTAGGAGCGAGGCTTGCCCGCGAAGGCAATTTCAAGCCATGAAAAAAGCCCGCTGACCTTACCGGTTCAGCGGGCTTCTTTTTTGCGCGGTGACTCAGTGAGCCACAGCCGCCTGTTCTTCCATTTTCAGGCGCAGGCTCAGTGGACGCATGTCAGTCCAGACCTCTTCGATGTAGGCCAGGCATTCCTTTTTCTGGCCGCTCTTGCCCACGGTGCGCCAGCCTTGTGGCACGGCTTTGTAGTCGGGCCAGATCGAGTATTGCTCTTCGTGGTTGACCACGACCTGAAAGAGGATGTCCTCGCGGTCGAATACTGACGTCATGCTGTCTCTCCATCGCTGTAGGGTGGGCTGCACGCCGTGCGCAGCCGTTATGTAGAAGGAACGTTCAAGGCACCGAAAAATTTAAAGGCTGGTGATGGCTGCGGCCATGGCCCTGCCGAAAATGTCGGCCACCCGATCGACTTCTGTGGCGGTGATCACCAACGGTGGCAGGAAACGCACGACACCGCCGTGACGCCCGCCCAGCTCGAGGATCAATCCGCGTTTGAGGCATTCGCGCTGCACCAACGGCGCCAGACGAGCGAATATCGGTGGATGGCCTTGAGCGTCCGGCGCGCCGCTCGGGTCGACCAGCTCAACGCCCAGCATCAAGCCGCGTCCGCGGATATCGCCCAGTTGCGGGAAATCCCGTTGCAGGATGTGCAGGTGTTCACTCAAGCGTTCGCCCATGGCGGCGGCGTGCTCGCACACCTTGTACTCTGTCAGGTAGTGCATCACCGCAGAGCCTGCGGCCATCGCCATTTGATTACCGCGGAAGGTCCCGGCATGGGCGCCCGGCAGCCAGGTGTCGAGCCAGTCGCGATAGACCACCACCGCCAGCGGCAGGCTGCCGCCAATAGCCTTGGACATCACCACCACATCCGGAATGATCCCGGCGTGCTCGAAGGCGAACATCTTGCCGGTGCGGGCGAAACCGCTCTGGATTTCATCGACGATCAGCGCTACGCCGGCTTTTTCGGTGATACGTCGCAAGCCGCGCAGCCAATCGAGATCGGCCGGAATCACCCCGCCTTCGCCCTGCACCGCTTCGACGATCACCGCAGCAGGCAATTGCACACCGGCCTCTGGGTCATTCAGCAGGTTTTCCAGGTAACTCAAGTTGACCTGCACCCCCTGCGCGCCGCCGAGCCCGAACGGGCAACGGTAATCGTAGGGATATGGCATGAACTGCACGCCACTGCTGAGCAACGCACCCAACGGCTTCTTCGGCCCCAGACTGCCCATCAGGCTCAGCGCGCCCTGGCTCATGCCGTGGTAACCGCCCTGGAACGACAAAACCGTGCTGCGTCCGGTGGCGGTGCGCACCAGTTTCAGCGCGCCTTCAACAGCATCGGTACCGGTGGGGCCGCAGAATTGAATCTTGGCTTCAGCGGCCAACGCCGGCGGCAACAGACCGAACAGGTCCTGAACAAACTGATCCTTCACCGGCGTGGTCAGGTCGAGTGTGTGCAGCGGCAGTTCATCGGTCAGCACTTGCTGGATCGCTTCGATCACCACCGGGTGGTTGTGTCCCAACGCCAGCGTCCCCGCACCGGCCAGGCAATCAATGAAACGGCGGCCTTCGACGTCCTCGACATAAATGCCCTTGGCACGCTTGAGTGCCAGGGGAATGCGCCGCGGATAGCTGCGAGCGTTCGACTCCTGCTGGCTTTGACGAGCCAGCAATGGCGATTCGTTGAACTGATAAAGCGTCTCGGCAGGCGTCGGAACGATCCGGGCCGACTGATTCTCGACAAGGCTGATAGCGACTGACATCTCTCGATCCCTCAATACGCTGTTGATAGTGACCAAAACTGCACACCGGGCAGGTGCGCGTTCCCGTCACGGGGCGCACTTGTCAGGTTTCCTGTTCTGGAAACGCATCAGGGCCTCAAGGATTTAGCCCCTCGATCAGCTTTCTATGCAGATGGCGACAGCACCTTGTGCATGGGAATGGCGTGGAGCCCCGCCACAGTGAAACTTTCAGCGCAAGCCCGGTAACCCAGGCGCTGGTAAAACGCCTCGCCGGTACGGGTGCTGTTGAGCCGCGCCTGAGGCAAACCCTGAGCGATCAACCAGGTTTCAAGATCCTGCACCAATGCTTGTCCGGCGCCTCGCCGAAACCATTCCGGCTGTACATAGCAGAACGCGACCTTGCCGCTGATCGCCGCCATCGCGACGCCGATCGGTTTGTCCTGAAGCAAGGCGATGTTCAGGTACAACCGCGAGTCGGCCAGCCAGGGCTGCACGTGTTCGATGGTTTTGTTGTGGGTCCAGGTGGCGACGGTTCGCGGATCGTTGCGATGGTCCAGCGCGCAGCCGACGCGAATGGAGCGCTCGACAATGCGGCTGATGATGCCGGCGTCGGCGGGCGTTGCCTTGCAGATGTGTATCGGTGCATTCATGGCGCTGTTACCTCAATCCATTGAGTCAAAGCTGCCAGGGACGATAGCGCTGTGGCGGCCGGGTGGCTAATGGAGAGACGTTACATTTGGTGTGCAACACAAAAACAATAGGGGAGCGTGCTTTTGTGGGGAGGGGGCTTGCCCCCGTTGGGGCGCGAAGCGGCCCTGAATCCATTGCAGTGCATCAGATGCACCGCATGAGATGGTTTACGACTGCTTCGCAGTCGAACGGGGGCAAGCCCCCTCGCCACAAAAGCCCGCCCCACAGGGTTTTGTGTTGTTAGACCGGTTGCAGAGGCATGGTCAGTTCGACCCGCAAGCCATCCGGGCGGCTGTCGAAATGCAGGGTGCAGCCGCAACGCTGGACGATGGCCTGGACAATGGCCAGGCCGAGGCCACAACCGGTGCTTTGGCCGTTGCGCCAGAAACGTTGGGTCAGGTGGTGCAGGTCATCTTCGGCAATTCCCGGGCCGTGGTCGCGGACCAGAAAGCGCACGCGATTGTTGGTGGTTTCCAGGCTCAGCTCCACGGCCCCATTTGCCGGGGTGTGGCGCAGGGCGTTGTCGAGCAGGTTACGCAATGCGGCAATCGACAGCACTGCCGGCATTTGCAGCGGTGCATCGGAGAATGTGCTCGGCAATTGAAGCTTGATCCGCTGACGATCACCGCTGGCGGCATCCTGAATGGCCAGTTTTGCCACCTGCTCGGCGCTGCATTGCACGCCGTCATCGAACGACAGACTACCCTCGACGCGCGCCAGCAGAAGCAATTGTTCAAGCGTGCGGTGCAGACGGTCGGCGCCCTCCTCGGCCCGGGCCAGGGACTGGTCCCGAGCGCTGCCTTCGGTCATGCGCGCCACTTGCAGGTGGGTTTTGATCGCGGTCAGCGGGCTGCGCAACTCGTGCGCGGCATCGCCGGTCAGGCGCCGCTCGCGCTCGATGGTCTTGCCGATGCGCAGGAACAACTGATTCTGGGTTTCCAGCAGCGGTTGCAGTTCGCTGGGCAGCGGCTGGATCTGCAACGGTTCCAGGGAATCGGCGCTGCGTCGCATCAACGCATCGCGCATGCGATTGAGCGGTGCCAGTCCCTGACCGATGCCGAGCCACAACAAACACAAACAGCCCAGCAGCGCCACACCGACCGGTACCGAGGCCGCCAGCAAGATGGACATGTTCAGCGCTTCGCGCTCGATTTGCCGGTCGGCGGTGGTAATGCGCACGTCACCGCGCGCCAGGGTGAAGCTGCGCCATGGTGCGCCGTCGATCATTTGATCGTGGAAGCCCATTTTTTCGGCTTCCAGGGTTTGTTCGGGGCTACTGTGGCTGCGGGCCAGGATTTCGCCACGCAACGAGCTGACCTGACAGGCCATGCCGCCAGGGATACTCAGCTGTTCAGCACTGAAATGGGTCCCTTCGCCCTTGCTCGGCAACGCCGGCAGTTGCTCCAGCAGCCCGGCCACCATCCGCGCCGACGCCACCAACCGCTGGTCCAGGGAAAACATCATCTGATTGCGCAGATCACTGAGCATCCAGGCGGCGGCCAGGGCCCAGATCAGCGCAAACGCGGCGCCGAGGGTCAGGCTCAGGCGCAAACGCAGACTCATCACTTCGATTGCTCTCCGCCATCGGCCGGCCCCAGGCGATAGCCCAGGCCGCGCACCGTCTCGACAATGCCGTTGCCGAGTTTGCGCCGCAGGTGATGGATATGGACGTTCAGGGCGTTGCTTTCCAGTTCGTCGTTGAAACCGTAGACGCTGTCCTTCAACTGCTCGGTGGACAGCACCCGGCCGCGATTGTGCAGCAAGGCTTGCAACAGCGATTGCTCTCGGCGCGACAAATCCACCGGTTGGCCACCGAGCAGGGTTTCGCGGCTGCTCGGGTCGTAGGTCAAACGACCGTGTTCAATCAGGTTGACGCTGCGCCCCGCCACGCGTCGCAACAAAGTGTGCAAACGCGCGGCCAGTTCGCGCAGGTCAAACGGTTTGAGCAAGTAGTCGTCTGCGCCGGCTTGCAGGCCGTCGACGCGGTCGGTGACCGAATCCCGGGCGGTGAGAATCAGCACAGGTATTTCCAGACCGCCATGGCGCAGCTGTTGCAGCAGCTTCAAACCGTCTTCATCGGGCAGGCCAAGGTCCAACACCATGACGTCGAATTCGGCGACCTTCAGCATCGCCCGTGCCTTTGATGCGGTGCAAACGTGCTCGACGGTCAGGCCTTGAGCGGTCAAGCCGGCAATGATGCCGCTAGCGATCAGCTCATCGTCTTCGCAAACCAGTACGTGCATGCTGAGTCCCGTAGAAAAAAGGTGATTAAGACGTTAGGCCGATTAAGCGGACATTATGCCGCAAGCGTCATTGCCACAAGGCCAGTGCGGTTAATCATCGGTTAATCGCCGCCACCCATTGTGCACCTCACTTGCACAGGGACAAGGCTTACCCATGCGTCGATTATTTTTATTGCTGGTTCTATTGATCTGGGGTGTCGCTCAGGCCGGAACGAATCCGTTCGAGACCAAAACCGATTTTCTCCCTGTGGAAAAAGCGTTCACCTTCACGTCTGAACGCCTTGAATCCGGAGAAACCCAGCTCTATTGGCAAATTGCCGACAATTACTACCTGTATCAGAAACGCCTGAAATTCGACGGTCTGGCGCCGGAACAACTGCCGGCGCTGCCACAAGGCGAGTTTCACAGCGACGAGTTTTTCGGCGAACAGCAGGTCTATCGCCAGGGCCTGGAGTTGAAGATCCCGGCCGGGGCCACGGGTCAGGTCAAGGTGGGCTTCCAGGGCTGCGCCGATGCCGGTTTGTGCTATCCGCCGCAGACTCAAGTCATCGATCTTGGCGCCAGTAATGTCCTTGCGACGTTTAATGAAGAAGCGCCCGATCAGGCCTTGGCCAGCGACCTGCAACAACGGGCGCTGGGCTGGAGCCTGGCAGTGTTCTTCGGCCTGGGGCTGTTGCTGGCGTTCACGCCTTGCTCGTTGCCGATGCTGCCGATTCTGGCGGGGTTGATCGTGGGCAGTGGAGCCACGCCTAAACGCGGTTTCGCCCTGGCGACCAGTTACGTTGTGAGCATGGCACTGGTGTATGCGGCGATGGGCGTGCTGGCGGCATCGCTCGGTGCGAACCTTCAGGCGCTGCTGCAAAACCCTTGGTTGCTCGGCAGCTTTGCCGCGATTTTCGTGCTGCTGGCCTTGCCGATGTTCGGTTTCTTCGAGCTGCAATTGCCGGTGGCGGTGCGGGATCGACTGGAACATGTTTCGCGCAATCAGCGCGGTGGCAACCTGATCGGTGCCGGTGTGCTGGGGGCCTTGTCCGGCCTGCTGGTGGGGCCATGCATGACCGCGCCACTGGCCGGTGCCTTACTCTTTATCGCCCAAAGCGGCAATGCATTGCACGGTGGGCTGATTCTGTTCGCCATGGGCATCGGCATCGGTATACCGCTGCTGTTGCTGGTGACTGTCGGTAATCGTTTCCTGCCCAAGCCCGGTGCCTGGATGAACCTGCTCAAAGGCGTGTTCGGTTTCCTGTTCCTCGCCACTGCGCTGCTGATGCTGCGTCCGGTACTGGATGAATCGCTGTGGCTCGGTTTGTGCGGCGCCTTGCTGCTGCTCGCGGCCTATAGCGCCTGGAAGCAGTCGCAGGGGTTTGGCCGGATTGCCCATCTGTTCGGCGCCAGTTCGCTGCTATTGGGTCTATGGGGCAGTCTGCTGGTGGTCGGTGCGGCGGGTGGCAGTGATGATCCGTATCAGCCATTGCAGGTGTACAGCGCCGGCCGTACCGACGCCGTGCCCGACATTCATGATGCTTTCACGACGATCAAGGACCCCACGGTGCTGCAACGCGAACTCGATGCGGCCAAAGCCCGGGGGCAATGGGTGCTGCTGGACTACTACGCCGACTGGTGTGTGTCGTGCAAAGTCATGGAAAAACAGGTCTTTGGCAAACCGCAAGTCCTGCAAGCGCTCAGCGATGTGCGCTTGCTACGGCTGGACGTCACCGCCGACAATGCCGCCAGCCGCGAATTGCTCGGCCGTTACAGAGTGCCAGGGCCGCCAAGCCTGTTGTGGATCGGCACCGACGGCATCGAGCGCCGCAGCCAGCGCATCACCGGTGAGGTCGATGCCGACACTTTCCTGCAACGTTGGATCACCACCCGAGACGCTCGTTAATGCTGACCTTTACCCTCGGCACCTTTGCCATCGCGCTTAATCACCTGCTGCTGATCAGTGCCCTGGCGCTGGCGACTTTTGTCGGCTGGCGGGTGGCCAAGCGTGGTGGCGAGAACCCGGAGTCGGTGCTGTTCAGCCTGTTCCTGCTGGGCCTGCTGGCCGCCCGGGTCGGTTTCGTGATTGCCTACTGGGCGCAGTATCGCAACGATCCATGGCAGATCATTGACCTGCGCGATGGTGGTTTCCTCGCCTGGCCGGGGGTGGTCGTGTTGTTGCTTGCCGCGTTGTATCGAGGCTGGCGTCGCCCGGACATGCGTCGGCCATTGGGCTTTGGCGTGATCAGTGGGCTGGCGTTCTGGCTGCTGGCGACGTTTTCCTTGAATCTTTATGAACAAGGCACGCGTCTGCCACAGATCACCCTGCGCAATGCCGCTGGCCAAACCATACAGCTCAGCGACTACCAGGGCGGTCCGCTGGTGATCAATCTTTGGGCCACCTGGTGCCCACCGTGCCGCCGGGAAATGCCGGTGCTGGAAAACGCCCAGCAACAGCGTCCGGACCTGACTTTTCTATTCGTCAACCAGGCCGAAAGCATGCAGAGCGTCAGCACCTTCCTTGAAACCCAGGGCCTGAGCCTGACGAACGTACTGTTCGATGGCAGCGCTCGATTGGGCCAGGCCGTGGGTTCCATGGCATTGCCGACTACGCTGTTCTATAGCCCCGACGGGCACCTGCTGGGCAGCCATCTGGGCGAACTCTCTGAAGCGAGCCTGGCCCGTGCCCTGGAAAACTTCGACACCCCGAACCCGGCCACCCCGGCCACGCCTTCAAGGAAATTGCCATGCTCCGCCTCCGCCACCTGCTGACGTTAACCCTGGGTGCCGCCCTGCTGCACTTGCCGTCGGTTCAGGCCGAAGAATTGCCTGAAGCCATCAAAAAGATCGAAGCCAAGGGCGCCAAAATCGTTGGCACCTTCGAGGCGCCCGATGGCCTGCGCGGTTATGCGGCGCAGTACCAGAATCGTGGCATGGCGCTGTACCTGACCCCGGACGGCAAACATGTACTGCTGGGCAATTTGTACGACGCCGAAGGCAATGACCTGAGCAGCGCGCCATTGCAGAAACTGGTCTATGCGCCGATGGCCAAGGAAATCTGGGGCAAGATGGAAGCGAGCAACTGGATCGGTGACGGCAATAAGGACGCACCGCGAATCGTCTACCTGTTCAGCGACCCGAATTGCCCGTACTGCAACCTGTTCTGGGAACAGGCGCGACCGTGGGTCAAGGCCGGCAAGGTGCAATTGCGGCACATCATGGTCGGCATCATCCGCGAAGACAGCCCGGGCAAATCCGCCGCGCTGCTGGCGGCCAAGGATCCGCAGAAAGCGTTGGCCGACCACGAGAAATCCGGCAAGGACAGCTCGCTCAAGGCCCTGAAAGATGTGCCGCCGGCGATTCAGGCGAAACTCGCGGCGAACATGCAGTTGATGGAAGAGCTGGAACTGGCCGCCACCCCGGCGATTTTCTACATGGACGACAAGGGCCAGCTGCAACAACAGCAAGGCGCGCCGTCGCCGGAAAAATTGGTGAAGATTCTAGGGCCGAAGTAATCTCCACCGGCCTCTTCGCGGGCAAGCCTCGCTCCTACAGGATTTATGTGATTCGCGAGTATTGCGATCGACACAAATCCTGTAGGAGCGAGGCTTGCCCGCGAAGGCGTCCGTCTGATCGACTAAGTTCTCTCAGCCAAAAACTTCAACAGCGCATCTGTAACAAACTGCGGATTCTCCAGATTCGAGATATGCCCCGCCTGCGGTACCAGCACATACGGGCAACCGATCAATTCAGCCATCTCTCGGGTTTCCGACGGCGGTCGCGGTTTGTCCTGATCGCCGCACATCAACAGCGTGGTTTGAGGGTTCAGTTCACCCAGGCGCGGCAGCAAATCATCACGACCAAAGGTAATCCGTCCCATCGGCACGATGCTTTCACGCAAGCGGTCGGCCGGCAGCGCAGCCAGTTTCGCGCGGAAATCCTGATACAGCGCCGACTGCGGATCGATGCCCGGACGGAAGAAAATCGGTACCACGATGTCGAGCAACTGCGGCGAGATCTCACCGCTGTCTTCAATCTGTTTGAACAACGAGAAATAGTATTGGCGGGTCGGTTCCGGTTCGACGCCGACGTAGGTGTCCATCAGCACCAGCCCATTGAGCCGTTGCGGTGCTGACAGCGCCAGGCGAACGCCCCACATGCCGCCCACTGAAAGACCGACCAGCGTAATGCGGTCGATGCCCAGATGATCGAGCAAGGCCAATGCCTGGCGCGCCACGTCATCCAGCGACGTTGTGCACTCGGGCATCCGCCCGGATTGGCCATGGCCCCACAGGTCCAGGGCGATGACTCGATGGCGCTGCGACAGCGCCGTAATCTGTGGCGCCCACATGGCTTGGTCCCACAGGTAACTGCCGGCCAGCAGAACTGCTGGGC
The DNA here is from genome assembly GCF_014192635.1 of Pseudomonas sp. Tn43. Taxonomy (NCBI): domain Bacteria; kingdom Pseudomonadati; phylum Pseudomonadota; class Gammaproteobacteria; order Pseudomonadales; family Pseudomonadaceae; genus Pseudomonas; species Pseudomonas sp. Tn43. The sequence goes on along the minus strand of NZ_JACHYG010000015.1, from coordinate 69,123 downwards.
CTGTGCCTTGATCCATGTAGTGAAGCGCTTGTCCATCAACCGTTACGAAGGGCATCGACTGTCTCCCCGGTGAAATCGGATCCATTAAAAAGCACAGGAAGACTGAGCCGCGTGGGCTCGACAGTCAACCCGGTTGAAGATCAAAAGATCGCAGGCTTCGCCAGCTCCTACAGGGGCTCGGCGTACACACACGCGCGAACCAAATGGGCTCGGCGTACACACACGCGCGAACCAAATGGGCTCGGCGTACACACACGCGCGAACCAAATGGGCTCGGCGTACACACGCGCGAATCGGGCCCGGCGTACACCTGTAGGAGCTGCCGCAGGCTGCGATCTTTTGACTTTAGAGCCCCTCCAACTCCGCCATCAGGTCATTCAAGCGATCCACTTTCTTCTTGGTCATGTCGCTCGCCGCCAACCCGTCGATGTACTCGGCCAGCTCCGCCACCGTGCTGCACTCGAACATCGCCCGCAGCGGCACGTTGCGTTGCAAGGCTTTTTGCACCCGTGAGGCGATCTGGGTGGCCAGCAACGAATGCCCGCCGAGCTCGAAGAAGTTGTCACGCACGCCGACTTTTTCGACCTTCAATACCTCGGCCCAGATATCCGCCAGGGTCTGCTCCAGCTCATTGCGCGGCGCCTGATAGGCCTGGCTCTGCAATTGGCCAATCTCCAGCGCCGGCAAGGCCTTGCGATCGAGTTTGCCATTGGCGTTGAGCGGTAGCTTGTCGAGCCACAACCAGTGCAGCGGCACCATGTATTCCGGCAATTCAGCGCGCAAACGTTGCTTGATACGCTCCAGTTGTTCGTTCGGATCCAGCGCCGACTCTGCAGCAACCAGATAGCCGACCAAATGCTTGCCGTTGACCCCGTCCTGCACCCCCACCGCTGCATCGCGAACTTGCGGCTGCTCGTGCAGACGGGCCTCGATTTCACCCAGTTCGATGCGGTAACCGCGAATCTTCACTTGATGGTCGATGCGTCCGACGTATTCCAGCACGCCGTCGCTGCGCCGCCGGGCCAGGTCGCCGGTGCGATACAGGCGATCCCCCGGCGCGCCGAACGGGTTTGGCACAAACACTGGCGCAGTACGCAACGGATCGCTCACATAGCCGCGCCCCACCCCGGTGCCCGCCACGCACAACTCTCCCACGGCGCCCAATGGCACCAGCTCCAGCGCGCCATCGAGCAGGTACAAACGGTTGTTGTCGGTTGGCGTGCCAATCGGCAGATAACTGCCACGAGTCGAGGCCAGATCGACGCGGAAGAACGCCACATCGTCCGAGCATTCCGCCGGACCATAGGCGTTTACCAAACCAGTCTGCGGGTAATGCAGCAACCATTGATGCGCCAGTTCCGGCGGCATCGCTTCGCCGGTCGGCAGCATCCAGCGCAGGCCATCGAGGCTCATGCGATCCTGGGCAAGCATGCCCTGAATCAGCGACGGCACGCTTTCCAGCACGGTGATGCCCTGGCTCTGAACGTGGGCCAACAAGCCTTGCGGATCGTGGGCAATGCTGTTCGGCACGATGTCCACCCGAGCGCCGAACAGCGGTGCCGCGAGGAACTGCCAGACCGAGATATCGAAGCTTTGCGAAGCGGTCTGCGCGATCACATCGGTCTCGCTCAATTTCAGGTACGGCACCTTGCTCAACTGGTTATTGAGCATGCCACGCTGCTCGACCATCACGCCCTTCGGCAGGCCGGTGGAGCCCGAGGTGTAAATCACGTAGGCGAGGTTGTCCGGGCCGCTGTAAATGCCCGGATTGGCCGCCGATACATCGCTCGCCTGCACGTCTTCCCAGACCAGCAATCGAGGTCGATTGGCACAACCGAATTCTTCCAGCAGCGCGACGGCTTGGTCACGACAGGCTTGAGAGCAAACCAGCAACGGTGTGCGGCTCAGGTCGATGATTCGGCTCAAGCGCTGACTCGGCAGGCCCGGGTCCAGCGGCAAGTAACCGGCACCGGCCTTGAAGCTGCCAATGATCATGCCCAACAGATCAAGGTTACGTTCGGCGAGCAACGCCACCGGTTGATCCAGGCCGACGCCAGCCGCAATCAGCGCATGACCGAGGCGGTTGCTGCGCTGGTTCAACTCCACATAACTGAGTTGCTGTTCCAGACAACTGGCGGCCATTCGCTGCGGATGCTCGGCAACCTGCGCTTCGAACAACGAGACATAGCTGTGCTCCAGCGGATAGTCGTGTTCGCTCTGGTTGCAGCCATGGATCAGGAAGTCCTGTTCCTCGCGCGCCAGCAGCGGCAGATCGGCCATGTCGCCATGGAAGCCTTCGACCAGCGCCAGCAGCAGGCGCTTGAATTCGCCGAGCATGCGCTCGACCGTGGATTCATCGAAATAGCGCTGGTCGTAGGACAGGTGCAAACCCAGGTCATCGCCCGGATAACACACCGCCGTCAACGGGAAGTTGGTGTGGGTGCGGCCCGAATCAGAGGTCGCGTTGAGGCTCTGCGCACGGTCCAGTACCGAGACTTCCACCGGTGCGTTTTCGAACACGAACAGGCTGTCGAACAGCGGCTGGCCTTTAGGCAACTCGCTGTTTTCCTGAATGCTCACCAGCGGCAGGTATTCGTACTCACGCAGCTGCATGTTGCTGTCGAGCAGACCGCTGAGCCACTGCCGAACGCTGCAACGCTGATCGTCCTCGGGCATTTTCACCCGCAGGGCGATGCTGTTGATGAACAGCCCGACGGTGCGCTGCATCTGCGGCATGTCCACCGGGCGCCCGGCCACCGTGACGCCGAACAGCACGTCGCGATCGCCGCTCAGGCGACGCAGCACCAGCGCCCATGCCGCCTGGGCGAAGGTGTTGATGGTCAGCTGATGGGCCTGGGCCAGTTCGCGCAATTGCGCACCGTCGCGGGCATCGAGTCGGGTATAGCGGTCGCCGACGATCATGCCGCCGCTGTCGCCGGCATGTTCACGCAGGAACGGCCGATCGCTCGGAATCGGCGTGGTGCGCTCGAATCCTTGCAGGTTCTGCCGCCACCACTGTCGCGCTTCGGCCAGGCTCTGGCGTTGCAGCCAGCCGATGTAATCGCGATAACGCGGCGCCCCGGCGAGTTGCGCTTCCCGGCCTTCGCCGAGGGCGGTGTAGATCTCAAAGAAATCGTTCATCAGCAGCGAACGGCACCAGGCATCGATGAGGATGTGGTGGTTGCTCATCATGAACCAGTAGCGCGCCGCGCCCACGCGGATCAAGCGCAGGTGGAACGGTGCCTGATTGAGCAGATCGAACCCGGCCTCACGCTCGCTTTTGAGCAGCGCCTGCAACTTCGGCTCTTGCTCGGTTTCGGCAACCGCACTCCAGTCCAGATAGTCGATCGGTGTGCTGCCCGGTTTGTGGATCACTTGCAGCATGTCTTCGCCGACGTTCCAGCAGAAGGAGGCGCGCAAGGCTTCGTGTCGGGCGATTACCGCTTGCCAGGCCTGGGCGAAACGCGCGGGGTCGAGCTCGCTGTTGATGCGGTAGCGGTCCTGCATGTAATAGAGGCCAGTGCCCGGTTCGAGCAAGGTGTGCAGCAGCATGCCTTCCTGCATCGGGGTCAGCGGGTAGACGTCTTCGATCATCGCCGCCGGAACGGGCAATGCGTCGAGTTGCGGCTGAGTCAGTCTGGCCAGCGGGAAGTCCGAGGGCGTCAATCCGCCTGCGTCATCGCTCAGGCAATGCTGGATCAGGCTGTGCAATTCGCCCAGATACGCCTCTGCCAGATCGGTGATGGTTTGCACATCATGACGTTCGGCGCTGAAGGTCCAGCGCAGCACCAATTCACCACCGTAGACCTGACTGTCGATGCTCAGCTCGTTGGGCAGCGGAGCGTGTGGATCGTGTGCCGCGCCCACCGGTTCATCGAGCGGGCGGAACAGCGCATCACTGCCAAAGCTCTGGTCGAACTGCCCCAGGTAGTTGAAGGTGATCGGCGCCACCGGCAGCGCGGCCATGGTCTGGCGGCACAGGCCATCGGCCAGGTAACGCAGCACGCCATAACCCAAACCTTTGTGCGGCACCGCGCGCAGTTGCTCCTTGATCGCCTTGATTGAGGCACCTTGTTCATTCATGGGTGTGAGACGCAGCGGGTAGGCACTGGTGAACCAGCCCACAGTGCGGGTCAGGTCGATCTCGTCGAACAGGGTTTCGCGGCCATGGCCTTCGAGTTGAATCAATGCCGACTCATGACCGCTCCAGCGGCACACCACGCGGGCCAATGCGGTCAGCAGCAAGTCATTGACCTGGGTGCGATAGGCCGTCGGCGCCTGTTGCAGCAATTGCCGGGTGCGCTCGCTGTCGAGGCGCACGCTGACGGTTTGCGCGTGACGATTTTGCTGACTGCCTTGGGCACGATCACAGGGCAATTCAGCGCTTGGGCCGGCCAGTTGCGTCTGCCACCAGCTCAACTCTTCGCGCAGGGATTCGCTGCCGGCGTAAGCCTGCAACCGTGCGGCCCAGTCCTTGAAGCCGCTGGTTTTCGCCGGCAGTTTTACCGACTGCCGGGACTCGAGTTGACGATAGACCGTTTGCAGATCGTCCAGCAGCACCCGCCACGACACCCCATCCACCACCAAGTGGTGAATGGCAATGAACAGCCGTTGTTGCCCCTCAGGATCATCCACCAGCAGCGCCCGCATCAGCGGCCCGTGCTCAAGGTCGAGGCCGCGTTGAGCATCGGCGAACAACGCCGCGCAGTTGTCCATGGCCGGCACGTGTACCTGCCACAGCACGGCAGCGTCGGAGATCGCCTGGTGCCGGGCCTGCCAATGGCCGCCAACCTCGGTGAAACGCAGGCGCAAGGCGTCGTGCTGTTCGATCACTGTCAGCAGCGCTTGCTCCAGACGATGCGGTTCCAGCGCCACGGTCGGCTCCAGCAGCAACGCCTGGTTCCAGTGTTGACGCTGTGGAATGTCGGTATCGAAGAACCAATGCTGAATCGGCGTCAGACGCGATTCGCCGGTGAGCGAACCTTGCTCGGCAGTGACTTGCTCGGTGCGGGTCGCCACGGCGGCCAGCGTCTGCACGGTCTGGTGCTGGAACAGCTCACGCGGGCTGAAGTGAATGCCCTGCTGCCGCGCACGGCTGACCACCTGGATCGACAGAATCGAATCGCCGCCCAGTTCGAAGAAGTTGTCGTTGAGGCCGACCTGCTGGACGTTCAGCACTTCACGCCAGATACCGGCCAGGGTCAGCTCAAGTTCATTGCGCGGCGCCACGTACTGCTGACGGTTCAACGCCGGGTCCGGGGCCGGCAGTGCGCGGCGGTCGAGTTTGCCGTTGGCAGTCAGCGGCATGCTGGCCAGCAGGATCAAGTGCGTCGGCACCATGTAATCCGGCAATTGCGCTTTGAGGTGCGTCTTCAATGCTTCGCGCAATGCAGTTTGTTGCGTTTCATCCTGTTCGGCGACGTGGGTGGCCAGGTAGCCGACCAATTGCTTGCCGCTCGGCGCGTCGAGGGCCAACACCACCGCTTCACGCACGGATTCGTGTTCCAGCAAACGGGTTTCGATTTCCCCCAGTTCGATGCGGAAACCACGGATCTTCACTTGATGGTCAATGCGTCCCAGGTACTCCACCAAGCCATCGGCACGCTGACGGACAAGGTCGCCGGTGCGGTACAAACGTCCGCCGTTCACTGCAAAAGGATCGGCAACAAACCGTTCGGCGGTCATGCCCGGACGCTGGTGATAACCCTGCGCCAGGCCGGCACCACCGACATACAATTCGCCCGTCGCGCCTTGTGGCACCAACGCCAGATCGGCGTCGAGGATGTACGCCACCCGAGCGCCGATCACGCTGCCGATCGGCACGCTGCCCAGGCCTTCTTCCAGTTGCTCCGGCGCGAGGCTGGCCAGCGGCATGACCACGGTTTCAGTCGGGCCGTAAGCGTTGAAAAACAGGCTCGGTTTGAATGCCGCACGAATCCGTTGCAAGTGTTCGCCGGTCAGGGCTTCGCCGCCGGTGATGCACATGCGCACCGGCAGGGTCTCGCCCCGGGTGGCCAGCCATTGCGCCAACTGGCTGCCGTAGCTTGGGGTGAAACCAAGAATGTTGATGTTGTGCCGGCGAATCAGCCCGCAGATTGCTTCTGCGTCCCACTGGCCTTGCGCCCGCAGGACCACCTGCGCACCGCTCAATAGCGGTACCAGCAGACGCTCGGTCGCGGCATCGAAGTTGATCGAATAGAAGTGCAACTCGCAGTCATCCGGGCGCATACCGAAGCGCTCGATTACCGCGCGGCAATGCATGGCGATTTCACCGTGGGACACCACCACACCTTTCGGTTTGCCGGTGGAACCGGAGGTGTAAATCAGGTACGCCTGATGTTGCGGCAGGTTGATAAACGGCAATTCAGTGGCCGGGTAATTGGCCAATTCGACGGTATCGTCTTCCAGGCACCAACGGCCGACACTGGCCGGCAATTCACCGAGGGCCGCGAACATCGCCGCATCGCTGAGCAGCAAACCGATGCCGCTGTCTTCGATCATGTAGTGCAAGCGATCCAGCGGGTATTCCGGGTCCAGCGGCACATAGGCGCCGCCCGCCTTGAGAATCGCCAGCAGGCCGACGACCATCTCCAGCGAACGCTCCAGCGCCAGACCGACCCGCACCTGCGGGCCGACTCCACGCGCGCGCAGCATCCAGGCCAGACGATTGGCGCGACTGTCGAGCTCGGCGTAGCTCAGGGTTTGCCCGGCGAAGGTCAAGGCCGGCGCGTCCTTGCGCACCAGCGCCTGTTGGCTGAACAGATGATGAATGCATTGATCGAGGCGATGTTCACCCGGTTCGATGCCGAGGCTGTCGAGCAGGTTTTGCTGTTCGGTGGCGTCCAGCAACGGCAGTTCACTCAAGCGTTGTTGCGGATCGGCGAGCAACGCTTCCAGCAGGTTGCGCCAGTGCCCGGCCATGCGCGCAATGCGCGGTTCGTCGAACAGATCGGTGCTGTAGGTCAGGCAGCAACCGAGGCGATGGTCAAGGTCGGTGACTTCCAGATTGAGGTCGAACTTGGTCGCTCGCGCATCGTTGGCCAGGTACTCGACCGTCATCCCGGCCAGGGTTCGGCTCTGCTGGAATTCCCAGCGCTGCACGTTGCACATCACCTGGAACAGCGGGTTGTAAGCCGCACTGCGCGGTGGCTGCAAGGCTTCCACCAGATGATCGAACGGCAGGTCCTGATGGGACTGGCCTTCGATCACAGTGTGACGAACCTGCTCGAACAACTCGCCGACAGACATCTGCCCGTCGAGCTGGCAACGCAGCACTTGAGTATTGAGGAACGCGCCGATCAGCCCTTCGCTTTCCGGGCGAATGCGGTTAGCCACCGGCGCCCCGATGCGCAAATCGGTCTGGCCGCTGTAGCGATAAAGCAGCACCGCCAGCGCGGCCGTCATGGTCATGAACAGGGTCAGACCGTTTTGTGCGTTGAAGGCACGGACTCGCGCCGCAAGATCATCGCTGAGGTCGAAGCGGAACAGTTCGCCCTGATGGCTTTGCACCGGCGGACGCGGACGATCGGCCGGCAGCTCCAGCAGCGGATGTTCGCGGCCCAGTTGCGCGGTCCAGTAATCGAGCTGGCGCTGACGTTCGCCGGACTCCAGCCACTGCCGCTGCCACACGCTGTAATCCAGGTACTGCACCGGCAGCGGTTGCAGCGGCGAATCGCGGTCATCGACGAACGCTTCGTAGAGCTCGCTCAGTTCCCGGGCGAAGATGTCCATCGCCCAGCCTTCGGTGACGATGTGATGCAGGGTCAGGACGAAGTAATGCTCCTGCTCGGCGGTCTTGACCAGGCAAGCACGCAGCAGCGGCCCGGTTTCCAGATCGAAAGGTTTATGGGCTTCGTCATCGGCCAGTTGCTGGACCTGCCATTCGCGGCTATCGGCATCCAGCGTGGTGAAATCCTTCCAGTCCATGCGCAGGCGGGTGTCTGGATGCACCTGTTGCCGGGCCACGCCGTCGACGCTCGGGAAGGTCGTACGCAGGGTTTCGTGACGCATGATCAGCGCTTGCAATGCCGCTTCGAAACGCCCGACATCCAGCACGCCGCGCAACCGCGCCATGCCGCCGACATTGTAGGCCGGGCTGTCCGGCTCCATTTGCCAGAGGAACCACATGCGTTGCTGAGAATAGGACAGTGGCACCGCTTGGCTGCGGTCGACCTTCTCGATCGGCGGCTGTTGGTTGGTTTTGCCGCTGGCCTGGATCAAGCGAACCTGTTCGGCAAAAGCACCGAGTTCACTGGCCTCAAACAGCGCCCGCAGCGGTAACTCGACGTCGCAAGCTTGGCGGGTGCGGGAGATGATTTGCGTGGCTAACAGCGAGTGGCCGCCGAGGGCGAAGAAGTCGTCGCGCAGGCCGATCTGTGTTTGGCCCAGCACCTCGCGCCAGATGCCGGCGATCTGTTGCTCGAGGGCGGTGACCGGTTCGACATGCTCGCGGACTTGCCATTGAGGTTCCGGCAGGGCGCGACGGTCGAGTTTGCCGCTCGGGCCCAGGGGCATTTCATCCAGACGCATGAGTTGCGCCGGGACCATGTATTCCGGCAGCTCGGCGGCGAGTGCGGCTTTCAGGCGTGTGGTTTGAGCCTCGATGGTTTCGTGGGTTTCAGTGGCGGTGTAGTAACCGATCAACTGCCCACCCACCGCCGTTTCGCGTACCAGCACCACCGCTTGGGCGATGCCGGATTGCGCCAGCAGACGCGCTTCGATTTCTTCCGGCTCGACACGAAAACCACGCAGTTTGACTTGCTGATCGAGACGGCCGAGGTATTCGATCACGCCGTCGGCGGTCCAGCGCGCACGGTCGCCAGTGCGATACAGCCGAGCGCCCTGCTCGCCCAACGGATCGACCACAAAGCGTTCGGCGGTCAAGCCTGGACGCCCCAGGTAACCTCGGGCCAACCCGATACCGCTGATGCACAGTTCACCCGGCACACCAACCGGTACCGGATTGAGGTCGCTGTCGAGCACGCGGCACACCACGTTGCCCAATGGCCGGCCAATCGGCGAGCGCTCGCCATCGGCCGTTGTGCAATGCCAGTGGGTGACGTTGATCGCCGTTTCGGTCGGGCCGTAGCGGTTGTGCAGTTGCACCGCCGGCAGTTGCGCCAACACCCGGTTGCGCAATTCGGCGGGCAAGGCTTCGCCGCCGGAGAACAATCGGCGCAGGCTGGTGCATTCGGCGCTGAGCGGTTCGTCGATGAACAACGAAAGCAGCGGTGGCACGAAGTGCAGCGTGGTCACGCCGTACTGCTGAACAAGCTGTGCGATGCGGTGCGGATCGCGGTGTTCGCCGGGGCCGGCGAGCAGCAGACGACATCCGGTAATCAACGGCCAGAAGCATTCCCACACCGACACGTCGAAACTGATTGGCGCTTTTTGCATTAGCACATCGGTTTCGTTCAGGCGGTAAGTGTTTTGCATCCATTGCAAGCGCTCGGCAAGGGCTGCATGCGTATTACCAACGCCCTTCGGCTGACCGGTGGAACCGGAGGTGTAAATCACGTAGGCCAGGTTGTCGCCATGCAGGTGCAGACCCGGCGCGTGGCTTGGCCAGTTCTCCAGATGCAGGGCGTCCATGGCAATCACGCTGACGCCATCGGTGGCCGGCAGGCGGTCGAGCCATTCAGTTTGGGTCAGCAGCAATTCGACGCCACTGTCACTGAGCATGTAGGCCAGGCGCTCGGCAGGATAATCCGGGTCCAGCGGCACATAAGCGCCGCCAGCCTTGATGATCGCCAGCAAGCCGATCAACAACTGCGGCGAACGCGAGGCGGCGATGGCCACGCACACGTCCGGGCCGACGCCTTTGTCGCGCAGGTAATGCGCCAGGCGATTGGCCTGGGCGTGCAGTTCGGCAAAATCCAGACTGCCGCCATCCCACAACAGCGCGGTGCGTTTTGGAGTCTGGCGCGCCTGTTCGTTGAGCAACTCCGGCAGCCAGTGGCTGGCCGGGGTGCAGGATGCGGCGCTCCAGCGGGATTGTTGATCGTGCTCGCTCGGGGTCAGCAATTGCAGGTCGCCGATGGCGGTTTTCGGTTGCTCACAAATGGCTCGCAGCAGGTTGCTGAAATGCTCGGCCAGACGCTCGATAGTCGCCGCATCAAACAACTCGCTGGCGTAATCGAACGACAGGCTCAGACGCCCGTTGCGGTCTTCTTCGCTGTGCAGTTGCAGGTCGAACTTGGCTTCGCGACTGTGCCACGGCAGCTCTTCGGCGAGCAGTCCCGGCAAGCGACGCAGCGCAGTGAGGTCCCGTTGCTGATGGTTGAACATCACCTGGAACAGACCCTGCTCCCGGGCCTGGGGGAAAGCTTCGAGCAGTTGTTCGAACGGCAGGTCCTGATGCGCTTGCGCATCCGATGCGGCTTGACGGGTTTGCGCCAGCAACTCAACGAACGGCAGTCGCGAATCCACCTCGGCGCGCAACACCTGGGTATTGATGAAGAAGCCGATCAGGCCTTGGGTTTCCAGACGCGGACGGTTGGCATTCGGCACGCCGATGCGGATGTCCCGTTGGCCGCTGTAGCGATGCAACAGGCTCTGGAATGCTGCGAGCAACAGCATGAATGGCGTCGATTCATGGGCCTGGGCAGTCTGGCGAATGGCATCGCTCAGGCTCGCATCCAAACGCAGCGTGTGGCGGGCGGCGCTGTGAATGTGTTGCGCCGAACGCGGATGATCGGTGGCCAGGCTCAGGATCGGATGATCATCACCCAACTGGTCTTTCCAGTAAGCGAGTTGGCGTTCGCTCTCCCCTTGCGCCAGCCACTGACGCTGCCAACTGCCGTAATCGGCGTACTGAATTGGCAACGCTGGAAGGCTGGTACTCAGGCCTTGAGAAGTGGCCGCGTACAACCGCGAGAATTCGTCGAGCAGCACGTTCAACGACCAGCCGTCGGCGATGATGTGGTGCATGGTCACCAGCAGTTGATGGTCTTCATCGCCAAGGCGCACCAGCGTCACCGACAGCAGCGGGCCTTTTTCCAGATCGAATCGGGTGCGGGCTTCGTCCTCGCGGATTTGCTGCGCGCGGGCTTCACGCTCGGTGGCTGGCAGGTCACTGATGTCAATCACTTGCAGGTTGAATTCGCCGGCAGCAATGACCTGTTGCAAGGCGACGCCATCGCGCTCGAAAAACCGCGTGCGCAGGGATTCGTGACGTTCGATCAGTTGCTGGAAACTGGCACGCAAGGCGTCTTCGTCCAGTTCGCCGCGCAGGTGCAAGCCACCGGGAATGTTGTAGGCGCTGCTCTGGGGGTCGAGTTGCCAGGTGATCCACAGACGGTTTTGCGCCAGGGATTGTGGCATGGCGTCGCTGCGCGACAAGGGCATGATCGCGCCTTGGGCCACGCCGCCATCCTGTTGTTGCCGGGCGACAGCGGCGGCGAATGCGCCAAGGGTTGGCGCTTCGAACAACAGGCGCAGATTCAGCTCCAGCCCCAGCTCTTCACGCAGGCGCGCGACCACTTGAGTGGCGGCGATGGAGTTGCCGCCGAGCAGGAAGAAATGGTCATCGGCGTTAACCTGCTGGACCTGCAGTTGCTCACACCAGAGCTGGCCGATCAGGGTTTGCAGCGCTGAGCCGGTATGGGTTTCAGACGTGCTTGCGATGTCTGCCGACGGGAATCGTGCATAACTGTCGAGGCTGCCATCGGCCTGGCGATTGCGGCAGGCCGAGCGTTGCAACTTGCCGCTGGACGTCTTCGGCAGCGCCCCCGGGTTGAGCAATACCACCACACTCGGCGCTTGCTGATACGCCTCGGCCACCGCTTGACGGATAGCTTTGATCAACGCCTCGGGCGGCAGGATTTTCTGCACGCTGCGGCTGATTTCAGCGGCGATGCCAATGCCTTCCTGCCCGTCGATGTTGACCGCGAACGCGGCCACGCGACCTTTGCGCACCACCTCCACTTCACGCTCGATGGTCTGTTCGATGTCCTGCGGATAGAGGTTGTGACCATGCACGATGAGCATGTCTTTCAGGCGCCCAGTGATGAACAGCTCACCGTCACGCAAAAAACCGAGGTCGCCGGTGCGCAGCCAGGTGCGACCGGCATGCTGGACGAACGTCTTGGCCGTGGCTTCGGGGTTGCGCCAGTAGCCATGGGCAATGCTCGGCCCGGTGGCCCAGACTTCACCGATCGCGTTGTCGGCGAGTTCTTCGAGCGATACGGAATCGACAATCAGCACCGCGTGATCCGGCTGGCTGATGCCGCAGCTCATGATCGGACTGCCATCGCCCGGTTCGGCTCGGTTCTGCGCCAGCGCTTGATCATCCACGCGCAACGCCGGGATGCCTTGGCCGCGCGGGCTGCCGGCCACGAACAACGTGGCTTCCGCCAGGCCGTAAGAGGCCATGAAGCTGTCCGAGGTAAAGCCACAGGCCGCGAACTTCTCGGCGAAGCGTTCCAGGGTGTCGAGGCGGATCGGTTCGGAACCGGAATACGCCACACGCCAGCCACTCAAGTCGAGGCGTTCCAGCGCCGATTCGCTGACCCGCTCGCTGCACAGTCGATAGGCGAAGTCCGGCCCGCCGCTGATGGTACCGCCGTATTCGCTGATCGCCTCCAACCAGCGCAATGGCCGGCCGAGGAAGTAGGCCGGCGACATCAACACGCAGGGCACGCCACTGAAAATCGGCTGCAACAGGCCGCCGATCAAGCCCATGTCGTGGTACAGCGGCAACCAACTGACGATCACGTCGTCGGGGTTCAGGTCGATGCCGAATCCGTGGCGAATCAACAGTTCGTTGGCCACCAGGTTGCCGTGGCTGACTTGCACGCCTTTAGGCAACGCCGTGGAGCCGGAGGTGTATTGCAGGAAGGCAATGTGATCGCCGTGCAAGTCCGGCGCGACCCAATGTTCGGCCAGGGCGCTGTCGAGGGTGTCGACACACAGCAGTGGCGGCGCCTCGTTGATTTGCAGCAAGGCGTCGCGCTGGTCGGCGCAGGTCAGCAGCAAGCGCGGTTCGGCATCGCTGATGATCGACAGCAGACGTTCCTGATGATGACGACGGGTCGATTCAGGTGGATAGGCAGGCACCGCGATAACGCCTGCGTACAGACAGCCAAAAAACGCCGCGACGTAATCCGGGCCACTGGGAAACAACAACACCGCACGATCACCAAACGACGTCTGGGCCTGCAACGCGCCGGCAATGGTTCGCGCCCGCTGATCGAGCTCACGATAACTGAGCACCACAGCCTGATCCTGGGTTTGGGCGAGAAAACGCAAGGCCACCCGGTCCGGCGTCAGGGCCGCGCGGCGCTGAAGGGCTTGGACCAGAGTGCTGGGAAGTTCGAACGCGTCGGTCATGAGGTTTCCTGCCTGAATTCGGCTTGCAAGTGGAATCGGTTTTCGTACGCCACACCCATTCATCGGGTATGCGGGACGCGGTCTTCGCCGACCGCGCAAGGCTTGGGAATGCTGGTTTGGCCGGGGCTTGCGTGCGCAGCCATTCACCAATGAGAACGGATGAGGTCTTGAAATAATTAGTCGCCAGGCTTGAGCGCCAGCAGGCGTTTAGTCAGTAGGTGAGTCAGCGTGTCGCCGTTCTCATTCTTCTTTTTTTCTGCGGCATTAATTCTCTTTCTCAATTGACAATCATTATCATTCAACCTAATTTGTCGCTCGATATGCAGGACGACGCCGCCCCCTGTCGTCCCATGACCCTATTTGCAGCAAGGTGATTTCCAATGACGGAACAAGTATCCACAAGCAGGTGCGATTCACCGCTACTTCAGGCCTTCGTCGACAATCGACTGATTCTGGTCAAGATTGCCGCCCGCATCACCGGTTGCCGATCACGGGCCGAAGACGTGGTGCAGGATGCGTTCTTCCGGCTGCAATCGGCGCCGCAAATCACGTCGTCAATCAAGGCGCAGCTCAGTTATCTGTTTCAGATCGTGCGCAACCTGGCGATCGATCATTACCGCAAGCAGGCGCTGGAGCAGAAGTATTCGGGCCCGGAAGAGGAAGGTCTGAACGTGGTGGTTCAGGGCGCTTCGCCGGAAACCTCGCACATGAATTTCTCGACCCTGGAAAACATCGCCGATGCGCTGACGGAGCTGCCCAGCCGCACCCGTTACGCCTTCGAGATGTACCGCCTGCACGGCGTGCCGCAAAAAGACATCGCCAAGGAACTTGGCGTCTCGCCAACCCTGGTGAACTTCATGATTCGTGACGCGCTGGTGCATTGCCGCAAGGTGTCGGGCAATCGTGCGGATACCTTTGCTCGTCGTTAAAAGCTTCGCGGGCAAGCCTCGCTCCTACGGTGTTGTGTCGATTACATTATTTGTGAACGACACAACACTGTAGGAGCGAGGCTTGCCCGCGAAGACTGACTCAAGACCGCAACAGACCTTGAGCCTTACGCATCAAGCCAACGAACACCGATCAAAAAACCGCTCACGCCCCAACACCATCAGCGCCGCGCGCTTGTGCGGGAAGTCGAACTCTTTTTCGCAGTGGAAACACTGATTGTGCAGATGCCCGATCATCTTCGCGTTATCGGCGCGAGGCTCGGCCACCACCCGTTGCGTGCGTGGATCATCGAGAAACAGGTAATGCACCAGCGCCGATAGCCAGCTCGCCACCTTATGCGGGCCGCGGTGATGTTCTTCGCCGACCAGCATGTGAATGCCACGGTCGTAATCACCGGCATCATAGAACGGCGCAATGCGATCCTCCTTGGCCCAGTAGGCTTCGAAATAGGCAAACGGCTGATCATCGAAGCAGCCGATCAGCGTCAAGGTGTGCGGGTCGGCTTCGAGTTTGCTCAGGTATTCGCGATGCTTTTCGATGCTGCCCTTCTCCTGCCAGAAACTCGCCACCCGCGGGCTGTTCTGCCAGCGGTTGAAACGCGCCAGGTCATGCTCGATTTCTACCGTGCGCAGGGAAACCCACGCACCGAGCCGCGCATCGAAACGTCGATAGACCTCACCACGGGGTTTCACCGCACGTAATGGATGGCGCTTGCCGCTGCTGATGACCATTTGCTGCGGATAGCTGCCGGTGCGCGACTCACCCAACCAAGGTTGGGGCAATTGCCAGAACAGCGTGCGTTCGCAGCGATACTGGCCAGTGATTTCGGTCGCGATCAGCAATCCGCTGAGCAAGGCTTCGGTGGGTACGTCATCGAGGTGCCAGGTCAGATGCTGACACGCCGCATCACGGGCAAACAGCCAATAACAGGCCGCCCAGAATGCCTGACCGTCAGGACGAGCGAAGCGTTCCTCCAGCCGCAGATGCAACTCCGGCCCGCGGGTCAGCCGCAGCTCGATCAACGGTTGCCCTTGCAGGCTGAGGCTCAGGCGACTGGCGGTTTCATCGGCTACAAGACAGTTGCCTGACGGCAAGGCCAGGGTGGTCAGGTCATTCGGATTGGACATGGGTGGGGCTCACGGTAATCGTCGACAGTTCAACGAGGTGACGTGAGCCAGGGCAGGAAATTTAAGCGCCGTCGCCAAATACGCGACCTGAGCCACGACTCAGGGTTTGCCCACCGGCACTAGGGCAATTTTGTAGGGGTCGAAAATCTTCAACATCTGGCCGTTGTTTCGCAGGTCTTGCAGCAACTTGCCAAATGCTTCCCCGGTAATCGGCGCCTGCGGGCGAATCAGCGCGTAATGGTGATAGACCTGATCGATGCGTTGCGACACCAGCAACTGCTCGCCGACTTTCTCGTTACGCAGCAGATAATCGCTCAGGTAGGAGCGCGTCACCAAGGCAATGTCGGCACGCCCGCGCAGCACTATCAACAGATTGCTGTCATGGGAATAAGTCAGCGTGGCGTTGTAGGTGTCGGCCAGATACTTGGGATCGGCATTAAAATTGGCAAACTCGTAGTGGTAGCCGCTGTACAGCGCCAGGCGCTTGCCCGTCAGGTCTTTGAAGTAGCTCTCATCGCGATCGGGTTTCTTTTGCGCGACGAAGATTTCTGCATCTTCCAGGCCCATGTCGACGAGGGTATGCGGGATGTCCTTCCAGCCCCAATCCGGGTTCTCGAAAATCGCCATGTCCACCCGGCCTTGTTTGAAATCACCAAAACGCCGGGGAATGGAGGTGGGCACCAGCTCGAACCGATAGTCGGTTTGCACCTGATTCAGCGCTTCCACCAGTTGCGGCAACAGACCGGTATCGGCACCGGACTCCGGACGCACAGTGTAGGGTGGAAAATGCGCGGCACCGACCCGCACCAACTGTGCGGCCTGAGATGGCAACACGCAGCACACTGCAAGCGCCGCCAGCAAAAGCCGAGACGCGGTCCGAATTGGTGAAGACATCAAAACAGCCTACTCCCCGAAAAAAATACCCATCACTGCATTCAAGCTAGGCGGTTTCGCCAACTTAGCCAGTTTCTTGCCGAGATAGACAGCTCACTGCCGTTCTTCAAGTACCAGAATCAACGCCTCATCGGCCAATTGATCGAGGCTCATGCTGCCATCGGCACGAAACCAGGTGGTGGTCCAGGACAACGCGCCCGTCAGGAAACGGCGGGTGATGAACACATCGCCCCGGATAAAACCGGCCTCCTTGGCTTCGCCCAGCACTTGCAGCCAGATGTCTTCATAGATATCACGCAGCGCCAGAACCTGCGCCTGGCCTTCCGCTGATAGCGAACGCCACTCATACACCAGCACCGCCATGGCCTCGCCGCTGCCGCCCATGATCGACTGCAATTCGCAGCGAATCAGCGCCAGAACCCGTTCGCGCACACTGCCGGCATCAGCCAGGGCCGCACGCATCAACGCGGTGTTGTAGCGAATAGTCTCCTCCATCACCGCCCGCAGGATCTCATCCTTGCTTTTGAAGTGATGAAAAATACTGCCCGACTGAATACCTACCGCACCGGCCAGATCACGCACGGTGGTACGTTCATAACCTTTATTACGAAACAGGTGAGCAGCCACTTGCAGCAATTTGCCGCGAGCACTGTCCGGGTCGGTCAATTGGCCGCTGTCGACCAATTCGCGCATCACCCTCAGGGCTTTTTGCTCGTCCACCCGTTCTCTCCTACAGTCGATCAATCAAGTGCGCCGCTGCCCGTTAATACAGCGGGATGCGCGGGCAATTTAAGCTGGCGGGGGCAACCAAGCAAGCGCTTGGGCAGAAGATATTTCAGTCGTTTACAAACCAAGCGCTTGCTTGGTAGTCTCCAAGCACTTCTGTCGGAGGTGGTTATGGAATTGGCTGCGCCCAAAACAATCCGCATCGGTTGCGCCAGCGCATTCTGGGGCGACACCTCGACCGCCGCCGCGCAGTTGGTGGAAGGCGGGCGACTGGACTACCTGGTGTTCGATTATCTGGCCGAGATCACAATGTCGATCATGGCCGGGGCACGGATGAAAGATCCGGGGGCCGGCTACGCCAGCGACTTCATCGAAGTGCTCAGCCCCCTCCTAAACCAGCTCTCGGAACAGAAGATCCGCGTCATCAGCAATGCCGGCGGCATCAATCCACACGCTTGCGCCGCGGCCCTGCAAGCGGCGTGCGACAAGGCCCAGGTAACGCTGAAAATTGCCGTGTTGTCGGGTGATGATCTGCAACCGCGGTTCAAACACCTGAGCAACCTTGGCCTGCATGAAATGTTCAGTGGTGCGCCGCTGCCGCCGATGTGCGTATCGACCAACGCCTACCTCGGCGCACCGGGCATCGTCGAAGCCCTGCGCCTGGGGGCCGACATTGTGATTACCGGACGCGTGGTCGACAGCGCCGTAGTCAGCGCCGCGCTGGTGCACGAGTTCGGCTGGTCGTGGCACGACTATGACAAACTCGCCCAGGCTGCATTGGCCGGGCACCTGATTGAATGTGGCGCCCAGTGCACCGGCGGCAATTTCACCGATTGGCGCGACGTGCCCGACTACGAACACATCGGTTTTCCGATCGTCGAAGTCGGCGTCGACGGCCAGTTTATCGTCAGCAAACCCGATGGTTCCGGCGGTCTGGTCACGCCGCTGACGGTGGGCGAGCAGATGCTCTATGAAATCGGCGACCCACAAGCCTATTTGCTGCCCGACGTGGTATGCGATTTCAGTCAGGTCAAACTTGTACAGCAAGGCAAGAATGCGGTGCAGGTGCATGGCGCAAAAGGTTTGCCGCCGACCGATCAGTACAAGGTCAGCGCCACGTATCCGGACGGTTTCCGCTGCACCGCCAGTTGCCTGATCGCCGGGATCGATGCCGTGGCCAAGGCCCGACGGGTCAGCCAGGCGATCATCAACAAGACCTCGGAAATGTTCAGCCAGCGCGGCTGGGCGCCCTACAGCGAAGTGAACATCGAACTGCTGGGCAGCGAAGCCACGTATGGCCCCCACGGCCAGCGCCAGGACAGCCGCGAAGTGGTGATCAAACTCGCTGTGCGCCACCCAGCCAAACAGGCCTTGATTCTGTTTTCCCGGGAAATCGCCCAGGCCGCCACCGGCATGGCGCCGGGGTTGACCGGGATCGTCGGCGGGCGGCCGACGGTGTACCCGCTGATCCGGCTGTTTTCATTCCTGATCGACAAAACCGCCTGCACCCTGCAAATCGACCTCGCCGGTGAGCGCCACCCGTGCACCCTGCCCGCCCTGGATGCACTCGACCCGGCTGACTTGCCGCTACCGTTCGATCCGCCCCAACCCAGCGAGCGCGCCGATGCGAGCGTGGCCCTGATCAAACTCGCCGTGGCGCGTTCCGGCGACAAGGGCAATCACAGCAATATCGGCGTCATGGCCCGCCATCCCGACTACCTGCCATGGATCGCCGAAGCATTGACACCTGAGGTGATGGTCGACTGGATGAGCCATGTCCTCGACCCGATCCACGGGCGCGTCGAACGCTGGTATTTACCCGGCACTCAAAGCTTTAATTTTCTTCTCGAGAACGCGCTCGGCGGCGGTGGCGTGGCCAGCCTGCGGATCGATCCGCAAGGCAAGGCGTTCGCTCAACAACTGCTGGAGATCCAGATTCCGGTGCCGCAGCATATTGCTGATCAGGTCAACTAGAGGACCGTCGCCCATGGCTTATGACTCGATTTTCAAACCCGACTTGTTCGCCGGCCAGAACATCATCGTCACCGGGGGCGGCAGCGGCATCGGCCGTTGCACCGCCCACGAGCTCGCAGCCCTCGGCGCGCAGGTGCTGCTGGTGGGACGTAATGCCGAGAAACTGAAAAAGGTCGCCGCTGAAATCACCGAAGACGGGGGCAAAGCCAGTTGGCAGGTCTGCGATATCCGCGATGAAGATGCCGTCACGCAATTGGTCAGCGAATTGATCCGCAAACACGGGCCGATTCATGGGTTGGTCAACAATGCCGGCGGGCAGTACCCCGCGCCGCTGGCATCGATCAATCAGAAAGGTTTCGAAACCATCCTGCGCACCAACCTGGTGGGTGGTTTTCTGATGGCCCGCGAGGTGTTCAATCAGTCCATGAGCAAGCACGGCGGCGCCATCGTCAACATGCTCGCCGACATGTGGGGCGGCATGCCCGGCATGGGGCACTCAGGCGCAGCCCGCTCGGGCATGGACAACTTGACCAAGACCGCCGCGTTTGAGTGGGGCTATGCCGGCGTGCGGGTCAACGCCGTCGCGCCGGGCTGGGTCGCCTCCAGCGGCATGGACACCTACGAAGGTGCGTTCCGGGCCGTCATCCCGACCCTGTGCGAACACGTGCCGCTCAAGCGCATCGGCACCGAATCGGAAATCAGCGCGGCGATTGTTTTCCTGCTCAGCCCGGCAGCCGCTTTTGTCAGCGGCAGCACGTTGCGCATCGACGGCGCCGCCAGCCTCGGCGGGCGGGCCTGGCCAATGCACAAGGCGCAGAACAGTCATTCGTACAACGGCTTTCATCGCGCCTATTTACCCGAAGTACTCAGACCCGACGCGTCCAAACCAGACGTCTCCAAACCAGATGAACCCAAGGACAAGGAATAACCATGCCGGTCATCCAGTCCCAGGTAGACCCGTTCAGCGAAGCGTTCGCTCGCAACCGGGCGGCCATGCTGGCCGGCATCGAGCAGGTCCGCCAGCTCGAACAGAACCTGCTGAGCAAAGCCGCCGAAGCCAAGCCCAGGTTCGACAAGCGCGGGCAACTGCTGCCAAGGGAGCGGCTCAACCTGCTGCTCGACCCCGGCGCGCCGTTCCTCGAACTGGCGAGCCTGGCCGGCTACAAGCTGCACGACGACAAGGACGGCAGCGCAGCCGGCGGCGGTTTGATTGCCGGGATCGGTTATGTGTCCGGCGCACGGGTATTGGTGGTGGCGAACAACAGCGCGATCAAGGGCGGAACCATTTCCCCCAGCGGTTTGAAAAAGTCCTTGCGCCTGCAACAGATCGCCATGGAAAACAAATTGCCGGTCATCACCCTCGCGGAAAGCGGAGGCGCCAACCTCAATTACGCGGCGCAGATTTTCGTCGAAGGCGCGCGCAGCTTTGCCAATCAGGCGCGAATGTCGGCCATGGGCTTGCCGCAAATCACCGTCGTCCATGGCTCGGCCACGGCGGGCGGTGCTTATCAGCCGGGGTTGTCGGATTACGTGGTGGTGGTGCGCGGCAAGGCCAAGCTGTTTCTTGCCGGACCGCCGCTGCTCAAGGCCGCCACCGGTGAAATCGCTACCGATGAAGAACTGGGCGGCGCCCAGATGCACGCGCAAACCGCCGGCACCGCCGAATACCTGGCCGAGAACGATGCCGATGGCGTGCGCCAGGTGCGCGAGATCATGAGCCTGTTGCCGTGGAACGATCAGTTGCCATGGTTACCCGAACGTCGATGGGAAGAACCGCTCTACCCCATCGACGAACTGCTGGGTCTGATCCCGGATGATCCGAAAAAACCCTACGACGTGCGCGATATCATCGCCCGGGTTGCCGACGCGTCGAACTTCCTCGAATTCAAGGGCGAGTTCGATCAGCAAACAATCTGCGGGCATTTGCAGATTCAGGGTCGAGCCTGTGGCTTCATCGGCAACAACGGCCCGATTACGCCCAAAGGTGCGAGCAAGGCCGCGCAATTCATTCAGCTCTGTGACCAGAGCCAGACGCCCCTGCTGTTTTTCCACAACACCACCGGTTTCATGGTCGGCACCGAGTCGGAACAACAAGGTGTGATCAAGCACGGCGCGAAAATGATTCAAGCGGTGGCCAATGCCCGAGTGCCCAAACTGACGATCGTCGTCGGCGGTTCCTACGGCGCTGGCAACTACGCAATGTGCGGTCGCGGCCTCGATCCGCGCTTCATCTTTGCCTGGCCCAACAGCCGCACCGCGGTGATGGGCGGCGCTCAGGCCGGCAAAGTGATGCGGATCGTCACCGAAGCCAAACAGCTCAAGGACGGGTTGGTGCCCGACCCGAAAATGCTCGACATGCTCGAACAAGTCACTGCGCAGAAGCTCGACAGCCAGGCCACCGCGTTGTATGGCAGCGCCAATCTATGGGACGACGGGCTGATCGATCCGCGGGATACCCGCACGTTGCTCGGGTATTTGCTGGATATCTGCCATGAAGCCGAGGTTCGTTCGCTGCAACCTAACAGTTTCGGCGTAGCCCGTTTTTGATGACGCGGAGCGTCTAAGGCTGCATTCCCACGCAGAACGTGGGAACGATCACAGGAGAACAATAAAAAATGATCTTCACCCAGGAACACGAAGCACTGCGCCGCACCGTCCGCCAATTCGTCGATCACGAGATCAATCCTCACGTCGATGAATGGGAAAAGGCCGGGCGTTTTCCGATCCATGAGATCTTTCGCAAGGCGGGCGACCTCGGTCTGCTGGGGATTTCCAAACCGGAAAAATTCGGCGGCATGGGGCTCGATTACAGCTATTCGATTGTGGCCGCCGAAGAATTCGGCACCATTCATTGCGGCGGCATTCCGATGTCCATCGGCGTGCAGACCGACATGTGCACCCCGGCCCTGGCGCGATTCGGCTCCGATGAACTGCGCGAAGAATTCCTCCGCCCCGCGATCACCGGCGAGCAGGTCGGCTGTATCGGTGTGTCCGAAGTCGGTGCCGGCTCCGACGTAGCAGGGTTGAAAACCAGCGCCCGCAAGGACGGCGACGACTACGTGATCAACGGCAGCAAGATGTGGATCACCAACTCGCCGAGCGCCGACTTCATCTGCCTGCTGGCCAACACCTCGGACGATAAACCCCACATCAACAAGTCGCTGATCATGGTGCCGATGAACAGCCCCGGCATCAGTCTCAGCCCGCACCTGGACAAACTCGGCATGCGCAGCTCGGAAACTGCCCAGGTATTTTTCGACAACGTGCGCGTGCCGCAACGCAACCGCATCGGCCATGAAGGCGCGGGGTTCATGATGCAAATGCTGCAGTTCCAGGAAGAACGATTGTTTGGCGCGGCGAACATGATCAAAGGCCTGGAGTATTGCGTCGACAGCACCATCGAGTACTGCAAGACACGCAAGACCTTCGGCAATGCGCTGATCGACAATCAGGTCATTCATTTCCGTCTGGCCGAGCTGCAAACCGAAATCGAATGCCTGCGGGCGCTGGTCTATCAAGCCACCGAGCAATACATCAAAGGCCAGGACGTCACCCGCCTGGCGTCCATGGCCAAACTCAAGGCCGGGCGACTGGGGCGGGAAGTCAGTGACAGTTGCCTGCAATATTGGGGCGGCATGGGTTTCATGTGGGACAACCCGGTGGCGCGGGCTTACCGCGACGTGCGATTGGTGTCGATCGGCGGCGGTGCCGACGAAATCATGCTGGGGATCATCTGCAAACTCATGGGCATCCTGCCGGGGAAAAACAAATGAACACCCTTCCCGTTTGCCAGACCCTGTTGCTCGAACAGCATAACGGCGTCCTGCACATCACCCTCAATCGCCCCGACAGTCGCAACGCCATGAGCCTGCAAATGGTCGCCGAGCTACGCGCGGTGCTGGCGGCGGTGCGCGATGACCGGCAGGTTCGCGCGTTGGTGATCGGCGGTGCCGGCGGGCATTTTTGTGCCGGTGCCGATATCAAGGACATGACCAACGCCCGGGCTCAGGGTCAGACGGCCTACCGTGATTTGAACCGTGCGTTCGGCGCCTTGCTGGAAGAAACCCAGCACGCGCCGCAAGTGGTCATCACCGTGTTGCAAGGCGCGGTGCTTGGTGGTGGTTTCGGTCTGGCCTGCGTCAGCGATATCGCGATGGCCGATCATCAGGCGCAATTCGGCCTGCCGGAAACCAGCCTCGGCCTGTTGCCAGCGCAGATCGCACCGTTCGTGGTGCAGCGCATCGGCCTGACCCAGGCCCGCCGACTGGCCCTGACCGCCGCACGGTTCGATGGCACCCAGGCACGGCGCATGGGACTTGTGCATTTTGTCGAGCATGACCCGCAAGCCTTGGCCGAACGCCTCGATGAAGTGCTGGTTCATGTGATGTGCTGCGCCCCGGGGGCGAATGCAGCGACCAAAAAACTCTTGCTGGCGAGTGCCGGACAACCCTCGGAGGGCCTGCTGGATCAGGCGGCCGAGTGGTTCAGCGAAGCGGTGACCGGGGATGAAGGGGTCGAGGGGACGATGGCTTTTGTGCAAAAGCGAAAACCGGGTTGGGCAATTTAAGAGCTTCGCGGGCAAGCCTCGCTCCTGGTATCACGCAGTCCGTAGGAGCGAGGCTTGCCCGCGAAGAGGCCCTCACCTTCACCGCAAAAACCAAGGGAACAACCCATGCCCGCCTTCAGCAAAATCCTGATCGCCAACCGCGGTGAAATCGCCTGCCGCATCCAGCGCACCGCGCAAGCGCTGGGCTACCGCACCGTCGCCGTGTTCAGCGATGTCGACGCCGATGCCTTGCATGTGCAGATGGCCGATGAAGCCGTGAACATCGGCCCGGCCACGGTACAACAGTCTTACCTGAACATCCCGGCAATCCTCGACGCCGCCCGGCGTACCGGTGCCGATGCGACTCACCCCGGTTACGGCTTCCTTTCGGAAAACGCAGCATTCGCCCGCGCCTGCCAACAGGCCGGCATCATCTTCATCGGCCCCAGCCCCGAAGCCATCGAACTGATGGGCAGCAAACGCCTGTCGAAACTCGCCATGATCCAGGCGGGTGTGCCCTGCATCGAAGGCTATCAGGGCAGCGAACAGGACGACGCGACCCTCGGCCGTGAAGCCGAACGCATCGGCTATCCGCTGATGATCAAGGCCAGTGCCGGCGGCGGCGGTCGTGGCATGCGCCTGGTGCACAACGCTGGAGAATTGCTGGAACAACTCCGTACCGCGCGTTCCGAAGCGCAGCATGGGTTTGGCAGCGACGAACTGATCCTCGAACAAGCCCTGATCGACCCGCGCCACGTCGAAGTCCAGCTGTTCGGCGATCAACACGGCAACCTGATCTACCTCGGTGAGCGCGATTGTTCGATCCAGCGCCGTCACCAGAAAATCATCGAGGAAGCGCCCTGCCCGGTCATGACTGCCGAGTTGCGCCAGGCCATGGGCGAAGCGGCACTCAAGGCGGGGCGCGCGGTGAATTACGTCGGCGCCGGCACTGTGGAGTTTCTGCTGGATGCTCGCGGGCAGTTCTACTTTCTGGAGATGAACACCCGGCTGCAAGTGGAACATCCGGTGACAGAGCTGATCACCGGCCTCGATCTGGTGGCCTGGCAGTTTCACGTGGCCGAAGGACTGCCACTGCCGCTGCAACAGGAGCAGGTGCAGCTCAATGGCCATGCCATGGAAGTGCGCCTGTATGCCGAAGACCCGGCCCAGGGATTTCTGCCGCAAACCGGGCGAATCGTGGCCTGGGAACCTGCGTTGCCGGGCGGTGTGCGGATCGACCATGGCCTGATCGAAAATCAGTCTGTCAGTGCGTTTTATGACCCGATGCTGGGCAAGCTCATCGCCCACGGCGCCACCCGCGAAGAAGCCCGGCGCAAGTTGTTGCGGTCAGTGCAGGACAGCGTGCTGCTGGGCGTGCAAAGCAATCAGCGCTTGCTCGCAAGCCTGCTGCAACATCCGCACTTCATCAGCGGCGAGTTCAGCACCGGGTTCATCCCTATGTACTTCGCCGATCATCCTTGCCTGCATCCCCAGGTGCCGAGCGCCGAACAACTGGCCATCGCCGCAGCGCTGTTTTACCAGGCTTCAGCGCAGGCTCACCGCGCCCCGCTGGCCGGTTGGCGCAACAACGCCAGCGTGCCTTTGCACTACCGAATCGGCCGGCAGGACCAGGACTGGCCGGTGGAATTGAACGCTGAACCTGGTAAACCCTACCGTGTTCAGATCGGCGCTCGCGCCCTCGAACTGAGGGTCATCGGAGGCGACGAACACTGGGCCACCCTGGAGATCGACGGTATTCGCCAACGCCATGCCTACCGCCTCGAGGCCGGGCAACTGTGGTTGTTCACGCGCCCCGGCAGCCTGCGGCTGATGGATCGGACCCAGGCGCTGGTCAGCAGCCAGGCCAGTGTCAGTTCCGGCACGCTCAAGGCGCCGATGGACGGGGCGATCGTCGATGTACTGGTCAGTGAGGGCAGCCGGGTCAGCAAAGGTCAGCTATTGGTGGTACTCGAAGCAATGAAAATGGAGCATCCGCTCAAATCCGGGATCGATGGAGTACTTAAACGCTTGCAGGTCAGGGTTGGGGATCAGGTGAAAAATCGTCAGATTTTGTTAGAGGTCGAATAAGCCGCTAGGCGGATCCGCCGGGTTTGGCTACGCTCAAGCCCTATCAGGACGCGGATACCAGGAACCCTGCGATGCCTCACTGGTTGGTCATTGATCTGGAAGCCACCACCGATGAGGGCGGCTGGCCAGTAACAGAAATGGAAATCATCGAAATCGGTGCCACCCTCGTGGACCGCAAAGGCCAGGAACTGGATTACTTCCAGTGCTTCGTGCGCCCGTTGCGCCGGCCCTTGTTGACGCCGTTTTGCCGGGAGCTGACCCACATCACCCAAGCCAATATCGACGCCGCACAGCCGCTCACCGCCGTATGGCCGTTGTTCGAACGCTGGCTTGGCCAACATCATGCGCGTCTGGAAGGCTGGGCCAGTTGGGGCGATTACGACCGCAAACAACTGCTTCAGGACTGGCAGCGCCTGCAGCTCGACAGCGCCTTGAGCCGGGTCCCGCACATGAACCTCAAGCAACGCTTCGCCAAAGCTCGTCGGCTCGAGCGCCCGCTGGGGCTCAATGGAGCCCTGCAACTGGCGGGCCTGCAGTTCAACGGTCAGCAGCATCGGGCACTGGAAGATGCGCGCAATACGGCGCGTTTGTTACCGTTGGTTTTCCCCGCTAATCCTTGAGTGCAGGAGGTGACGCCTATCGACACCTTGTGCATACTGGCCGGCCCTTTTTAGCCCTTTTCGAGGAACCGCCCATGTTTAAAGTCAACGAGTACTTCGACGGCACCGTCAAGTCGATCGCCTTTGGCACCGCTGAAGGTCCAGCGACCATCGGCGTCATGGCACCGGGCGAATACGAATTCGGCACCAGCCAGCGTGAAATCATGCACGTGGTGTCCGGCGCCCTGACCGTCAAACTGCCTGACAGCGATGCTTGGGAAACCTTCGCCGCCGGCAGCCAGTTCAACGTACCCGCCAACAGCAAGTTCCAGCTGAAAGTGGCCGTCGACACCGCTTACCTGTGCGAATACCGCGGCTAACCCACGGGTTTTCACAGCGACAAAAAAATGCCCGTGTCCTTGGACGCGGGCATTTCTATTTGAAGGGTTTTTATTCGAGGATCGTCACCGGCATGCCGACTTCCAGCCAGCCATTGCCGTCGTTGACCAGGTTCTGTCCGAACATTGCACCGTCGGCTTCGGTGCGGTATTTCTGCAAGGTTGCCAGCGGTTCACGATCATCGCTGCGTTCGCCGGTCTGCGGGTCGATGGTGGTCAGAATGCAGCGTGAGCAGGACTTGACCACGCGAAACTCGACATCGCCAATGCGGATGCGTTTCCAGCCATCTTCGGCATACGCCTCGCTGCCCTCGATGACCAGATTGGGGCGGAAACGCAACATCTCCAGCGGCCGCCCGACCTTGCTCGACAAGTCCTCCAGTGATGCCTGACCAATCAGCAACAACGGAAAGCCGTCGGCAAACGCCACCTGATCATCGTCCTTGCCATAGCCGGCCTGGGTGGTCCGAGCGCGATCGAGCGGCACTTGCACCAGGCGCGTCGGCTTGCCGATGAACTCACTGACCCAGGCACCCGCCGCATCGCCGGCATCGGGAACGCGCAAGGTGTCGCGCCAGATGGTCACCCCACGCAGATCGGCATTGCCGTCAGGCAACGCAATATCGATCGGTGAATGACCCGGGGCACTGAGGGTCAAGCCGCCGTCGGCATTCCACAACGCCGACAGCTGACTCATTTTCGCGACCGCGCGTTGGGTCAGGAAGCGCCCGCTGGCTTCGTCCACCAGCATCCAGCGTCGATCGCCGTCCAGTCCCAGCTTGTCCAGGCGGACCTGATCGAGGGGCTCGCCCTTGCCGGATTTCAATGGAAAACGATAAAGCGCGCTCAGACGCATGGCCAGCTCCCTGATGGGTAAAAACGCCACCCTATACGAGCTTGATTGCCGAATCAAAGGCCCCGTGGCGAGGGGGCTTGTCCTGATGCCGGTAAATTAAGCTGTAATGCGATCTGTAGCAGCTGGCGAAGCCTGCGTTCGGCTGCGAAGCAGTCGTGATTCCACCTAACGCGATCCGCCTGATGCACCGTAGTTTCTGATTTTACGACTGCTTCGCAGCCGAACGCAGGCTTCGCCAGCTGCTACAAAGAATGCGCCGGGGCTTAACTTGTCGGCACTGCATCGAGCATCAGGCGCTGGCGCACCACGTCGACGAGTTTGTCGGGCTGGAATTTGGAAAGGAAGTTGTCGCAGCCGACCTTCTTCACCATGGAATCATTGAAACTACCCGACAGCGAAGTGTGCAAGACCACATAAAGGCCACGCAAACGAGGGTCGTTACGGATTTCGGTGGTCAGGCGATAGCCGTCCATCTCCGGCATTTCCGCATCGGTGAAGATCATCAGCAACTTGTCGGTCATGACTTCGCCGGTATCGGCCCAGGTTTTGAGCATGTTCAGCGCCTTCAAGCCATCGCTGGCGATGTGCATCTTGACGCCCAATTGGCCCAAGGTGTCGCGCAATTGCGACAAGGCTACGTTTGAGTCATCCACCAGCAGCACTTCACGGCCACGGGCACGCTCCAGCACCGGATCGTCGAGCTTGTCGCGCGATACCTTGGCGTTGTACGGAACGATCTCGGCCAGGACTTTCTCGACGTCGATGATTTCCACCAGTTGATCATCGACCTTACTGATGGCCGTCAGGTAATGCTGACGACCGGCGCTGGTCGGCGGCGGCAAAATGGCTTCCCAGTTCATGTTGACGATGCGGTCCACGCCACCAACCAGGAACGCCTGCACCGAGCGGTTGTATTCGGTAACAATGATGGTACTGGTGGGGCTTGGCACCAATGGGCGCATGCCGATGGCCTGGGACAGGTCGATCACCGGCAGCGTCTGGCCACGCAAGTTCACCACGCCGCAGACAAAGGGATGGCGTTGGGGCATCAGGGTCAGCTTCGGCAGTTGCAGCACTTCCTGAACCTTGAACACGTTGATCGCGAACAATTGCCGCCCGGCTAGCCGAAACATGAGAATTTCCAGGCGATTCTCACCCACTAATTGCGTGCGTTGGTCTACCGTGTCGAGAATGCCGGCCATTAATGACTCCTGGGCTTGTTCTGATGAATTCACTAAAGGGACTTATCGGCTGTTTTTGCCGGACCTTGACCCTCAGACAAAATGCCACGCCCAAGCATTGATGTCACATTAACATCATGCTTTACTGGCTCCGTGATTTTCATCGGCTTCATTCCTCGCGGCGCGACCTCGGTTTGCGCGTTAGGTTCCCCTGCGTAAGGGATTCCCCTAGTAACAATCAGGCCCAACCTGATATTCGCAATATCCAATAGCCATTAATGTGACGCCATTCTCATTGCATGAATGGAGTCAGGCTTTTGTGTGTGATCGCAGGTCAGTGGCCATCCACCTTCTCGAGTTCCCCTGCCGGCGCTCAAACCTGCCATAGCGCGATACCAGGAAGGCTGGGCAGCGCGGGGACACCTATGGTTCTCGTCGGCACACACGACATTCCCTCATCTGACACGACGTTGTGGAGATAAGCATGCCGAACGACACCAAAGAGTGGGCTCAGCGATTTCCAGAATTTCTCGTTGAGGCTGAAACGCTCTTGGCCAAATCCGAGGAATGCCTGAGTCATTTGCAACTGATCAGCAATGACAAGGACGCCATCGATTGCATGCTCAGTACCCTTCTCAAACTGTCGAGCAAAGCCGATGCCTTGGCACTGGCGGCAGTTTCGGAGTTCTCGCTGCATATTCATGGATTACTGAGCGGCGCTCAGAATCACATGAACCTGCACGACCAAGCGCTGGATGCGCTCAAGGACTGCTTCACTTTATTGGCCTGGCAACTTGAACTCATCGATCAAACTACCGGCCAGCTCGGTCTTGATGACACCGAACAGACCTCACTGATTGAAGCGTTTGCGTTTCAAGTAGGACAAAGTCAGTTTCAGCCGCACAGCCATTCCAGACCTTTAAGGTTGGTTTCATTCTCGGAACGACAAGCTTAAAAACATCAGCCTTGACGCCGCCGCCCTATAACTTGATGCATTCATGTCGCAATTGGATGTGTCATTGCTGAGGCGCAATTCGAATTAGATATACATGGCTCAACTTTGGAGTGCGCCTGGCGGAAAGTTTTTCCATTCTGGAACCATCGTCCAGAAAATGTAATTTGATCCTATTGAGTTATCTATCGAACACGACCAACGGTATGTTAAGTGATAGTATGCCGACCATTAGTTGACGCCAATTAATGGCGCAGTGATTCCCAGCCAGGCATATGAGCCTGCATTCCCGGCACTGCACCACAGCCATGACGGCGACTTCACACAACGATTTCCACACAGAGACCCGTCAACCCTTGTGGCCGGTCTGCCCACAGCGAACATCCATTGGCTCCATCCGCTATGTACGCCAGCCTCAAGTCAATTACCCTGTGGCCACCTTCCCGAAAAAACGCGCGCCGGTTCACGCTTTTTCTGTGCATCTGTTCTGCGCTTGGCAGTCTGCTGGTCTACAGCTTGTCCATTTCTTTACCGTTGAGTTTGCTGGTACTCAATAGTGCAGCGCTGGCCTGTGTCTGGGTGGGACATTGCCTCTCGCGCAAATCGATAAAGTTTCAACCTCAAGAACTGGCTGACCGTCTGCTCCAAGTGCAGGAAAACGAACGCCATCGGCTCAGTCGGGAACTGCATGATGACATTGGTCAATTGCTGACCGCCGCAAAACTGCAAAGTGAGTGGCTCAAACGTCGAATACCCGAAGAACTGCGGGGGCAATGTTCCGTACTGTGCGATACGCTGGACGAAACCCTCACCAAGGTTCGTGACGTCTCGGCCATCCTGAATCCACGACAACTGGCCAGTCTCGGGCTGGAAGCCAGCCTGCGTGCACATCTACTCAGGACCCTGGCCAATACCTCCGTGCACTGGAGCCTGGAATGCCATCAACGCCTGACGGGCATACCGGAAGAAATGGCGGTGGCAGCCTTTCGCATTACCCAGGAGGCGGTTACCAATATGCTGCGGCACGCCCAGGCCGAAAATCTGCTCGTCCGCCTGCAACGCCTGCCCCAAGGCCTGTCGTTATTGATCAGCGACGATGGCCTGGGTTTTGTGCCAGCGGCAGATCCCGCTCGCGAGGGGCAACGCGGGATGGCCGGCATGTCGGAACGGATCGATCAGTTAGGTGGCACGCTGACCGTGGCCAGCGAGCCGGGCAAAGGCACTCAAATCGAAGCACTCTTCCCCTGGGCGCCCCGTGCGCTGGAACGGGCCAGTACGAATAAGGTTATGCATTGACTTGTAACTTACTTCTGGTGGATGACCACTCGCTTATCAGGGCTGGCGTGCGCGCTTTGGTGCTGGATATTCCCGGGTATGCGGTAATCGGGGAGGCCAATGACGGCTCGCTGTTAGTCGAAATGGTGGAGCAGTTGTCCCCGGACATCATTCTGCTGGATATTTCCATGAAGGAAACCGGTGGTCTTGAAGCCTTGCAGCGACTCAAGCGCGTACGCCCGCAGTGCAAAGTGCTCATCCTGTCGATGCATACCGACCCGGAGCTGATCATGCAGGCCCTGGAATCAGGAGCTCATGGCTACCTGCTCAAGGACACCACCGCCACCGAACTCGAACAAGCACTGGATGCCTTGCGCAATAACGAACGCTATCTGAGCCCGGCCATTGCCCATACAGTCATCAACCAAGCGCTGATTCGAACCCAGAAAAATCAGACGCAAACCCAGGACTCGCACAACCTGACAGCACGTCAGCTGGAAATCCTGCGACTGATTGTTCGCGGGAAATCCACCCGGGAAATCGCCAATGGCCTGGCGCTAAGCATCAAGACTGTCGAAACTCACCGCTCGCAAATCATGAAGCGCTTGCAGATCTTCGATGTGGCCGGCCTGGTGCTATTCGCCGTGCGCGAGCAAATCATCAGTCTGGACGATTAGCTGGATTCCAGACGCTCAGCAGCGGTGAGTCCTCGGGCAAATGCACACGCAATGCCGCCGGGCGCGCCGAGAAACGCAGACTGTCACCCTCCAGAGGCTCCCCATCAAGATTGATATAAAGCCCCTCCGACACCTTGATCTCGACCCATGGCAAGCGAGCTCGTACAAACATATTGTCGATTCCGAAACCATCAGTCAGCAGGTCTTTCAAAGTACCGACCACTTCCTGTGGCGCGGGCAAAATGCTGATATCCAGCAGACCATCGTCAGCCAGCGCCTGCGGGCACAACATATGCCCGCCGCCAGCCTGTCGGCCATTGCCAATGCCCAATGCCAACAATTCGCCTCGCCAGTGAAAATCCGGTCCTTGCAACTCACCATAGGCCGCATGCAACTCACTGAAGCGGGTTAAACCCGTGAAGAGATAAGCGGCGCTTCCCAGAATTTTTTTCAAATCCTCGGAGGTATTAGCCGTGACCTGACTGCCAAAACCGCCGGTGGCCATGTTCAGGAAAACCTGCCCGCCGACTTCTCCCAGATCGATGGTTCGCGGGGCCACCTCCAGTAAATCCAACGCCTGAGCGGGCTCCAGAGGCACCCCGGCAGCGCGGGCAAAATCGTTGGCGGTGCCCAAGGGCAACAGCACCAGACTGGCCTGTGTCGAATGCGTCGCCATGGCTTCGGCGATATCACGTAAAGTGCCATCACCGCCGCCGGCAATCAGCTGCGTATAACCTGCCGTCAGCGCTTCCTCCACCAACCGCTGAGCATCGCCCGCCTCCCAGGTCAGTCGAACAGCCAGTTCCCAACCTTGCTGGCGTTTGCCTTCGACAGCTGCGCGGACCTCCTCATTGAGTGCCTGCTTGCCATGCAGAATCAACAGCGCCTTGCGCTCGCTCATTTTTGCCACTCCCCTATCCGCAATTCCATAGCATATGTTGACCTCGCAGCGCCTGATAAAAGTCGACTGGATTTCAATTATTTCCAAGGGAAGGAAACGTGGGTCCTACAGAGCGGTATTTTTTCGTACAAAACATGAGGAATCGGCTCAATTGACCCACCCGAACAATTGGTACACCGTTGGGTCTCTGTTATCTGTGATTACCCGTTTTATTACACAGGGATGTGAAAACAATGAATGGAACCCCCTTAAGGGCCTCAAACAGCGCAAACAACAACGGCATCGATCATTTGAATGGTTTTAACGCAAGGAGCCAGCTAGTCCATGCAAAGCCATGACCTCAGACTACCGGTAACCCCGGTCGCGCCGTTCGCAGAAAATCGCGCCAATCATCAGGCTGAACTCAAAAACAGCGCAAAGCACGCCGGAGAAGCTGACATGGAACCTCGCGTCATTGAACTGGAAACACACCTCAAGTACATCCGCAGAGACATGGATGAAGTCCGGGGTGACGTCAAATCCATCAAACACAGGCTGGCTTACTCAGCTGGCGCAACAGCCGTGGTCCTGGGACTTCTGGCCTGGATCGCCAACAGCCGCTTCGATCAGGTCGTGACACTTCTGGCACATTAAGAAATGAGCACACACGCAAGCCCGAAGTGATCAACCGGGCTTGCGGGGCAAAACCAGTGCCTGTATCAGCTCAAGACTTCATTCAGAGGGATGAAGCTCACCCAATCACCCTCGATCAGCGTACGGTCTTCCAGCACTTCAACCAGACCGTCAGCCCAGGCAGCACTGCGCAGTACGCCAGAGCTCTGATTCCTGTAGATGATCGCCCGGCCATTCTCCAGACGTCCGCGCAAGTACTCACGTCGGTTACCCGCTTTTGGCCAGATGAATCCTGCCGGCACCTGAAACTTCAGGGGCTCGACTTCTTTTACGCCTTGGCGGCGCAAAAGGTAGGGCCTTGCCAACAAAGCAAAAGTCACCAGGGTCGACGCCGGATTGCCAGGTAAACCGATCACGGGCACGCCGCGAAAATGCCCGAATGTCAGCGGCTTGCCTGGTTTGATGGCAAGCTTCCACAGCGTCAATTCGCCCTCTTCCCGCAAGGCAATACCCAGAAAATCGGCCTCTCCCACCGATACGCCACCGGTGGAGAGAATCAGGTCGACATCCTTCAGCTTACCGAGGCGGGCACGAGTGGTCGCTAAATCATCGGGAAGAATACCGGCATCGATCACCTCACAACCCAGGCGCTGCAACCAACTGCAAAGCAAGACTCGATTACTGTTGTAGATCTGTCCTGGTCCAAGGGCCTGGCCGGGCTCAATCAACTCATCACCGGTAGACAGGACCGCAACACGAACCTTGCGAACGACGTCCAGCTCGGCGCATCCCAGTGACGCCGCCAACCCTTGTTCAATAGATCCCAGACGAGTGCCGACAGGCAGGATCAGCTCACCGACGGTGGCCTCCTGACCTTGTGGACGGATGTTCTGTCCCGGGCGCATGGTTTCGATGAAACGTACTCGTTCATCCGCCTGAACCTCGGCGTTCTCCTGCATTTCGACACAATCGGCACCGGCAGGCACTGGCGCGCCGGTGAAGATCCGCGCACAAGTACCTGGCTTCAAGGGTTCCGGGGCCTGACCTGCAAAGATCTTCTGACTGACCACCAACGGCTCTCCCGTCCAGTCGGCCAGGCGTAAGGCATAGCCGTCCATGGCACTGTTGGGCCAAGGCGGTAAATCAAGTGTCGAAATCAGGTCAGCGGCCAGTACGCGTCCCTGAACCTGTGCCAATGGCAAGCGTTCGTGCTCACGAATCTTCGCGGCGTCGGCCATTTCCAGTAAACGCGCCAGTGCCACCTCGACAGCCATCAGACTGCCGGTCTTGCCTGGCTTACCCACGGGTTTCACAGGGTGCCGCCTGTTTCAGATGGGCCACGAAATTGCACGGACGGTGACGGGAATCCAGTTGCTCGGCGAGAATCCCATCCCAACCGGTGCGCACCGCGTTGGTCGAGCCCGGCAAACAGCAGACCAGCGTGCCATTGGCCAGACCGGCCAGGGCCCGGGACTGAACCGTCGAGGTGCCGATATCCGCTACCGATATCTGCCGGAACAATTCACCAAAACCATCGACCTGCTTATCCAGCAGGCAACTCACGGCTTCTGGCGTGCTGTCGCGACCGGTGAACCCGGTACCGCCCGTGATCAGCACCACTTGCACGACCTCATCGGCAATCCAGTTGGCGACTTGCGCGCGTATTTTGTAGAGGTCATCTTTAAGCAATACACGGGCCGCCAGGTTATGACCGGCAGCGCTCAAACGGTCGACGAAGACCTGGCCTGAGGTATCGGTTTCCAGGGTACGGGTATCGCTGACAGTCAGCACCGCAATGTTGAGTGGTGCGAAAGGTACATCAGCCTTGGCTTTCATAGGCTCGTCCAGTTGTAGGAGAAACAGCCCGGTGTTATATCACAGCACTTCATTTTTTCGCCGCCCTCATGGAGAAGTGCGATGACCACGAATACACCTCTGGCGCCTTGCTCCATTCTGCTCCTGGCCGGCGGTCGCGGCCAACGCATGGGCGGTCAGGACAAGGGATTGCTGGATTGGCATGGTGAACCGCTGATTGCGCATCTGCACCGCAAGACACGCCCGCTGAGTGATGACCTGATCATCTCTTGCAACAGAAACCTGGAAAAATATGCGCCTTATGCGGATCAGTTGGTCCATGACGACGAAGGCGACTTTCCGGGGCCGTTGGCGGGTATTCGCGCTGGCCTGAAGGCCGCCCGTCACGCCTGCCTACTCGTGCTGCCCTGCGATGTGCCACGCATTGATGCCGCGCTGCTCCAGAGCATGCGTGAAACCGCCGGGCAGCATCCGGACAAACCGCTGATGTTGCGCCACGGTGAACATTGGGAACCCTTGCTGTGCATAATCCCCGTCGCCCTTTCAGTGGCTTTCGAAACCGCCTGGAACGAAGGCGAACGCAGCCCGGGTCGCCTTATGCGCAAACTGGGTGCCATTGCCCTGCAATGCCCTGAAAACGACGCTCGCCTGGCCAATCTCAACACCCCGGAACTGTTAAGCACACACCACACTGTGTCAGACTGACACGCGAAGGAACTTGCGCGCGTTGTATACGTCTCAAGATCAGCAACTAAAGAATTCCCATTCGGAGACACACACATGACTCAACGGACCCTCGCCACTTTCATGCTCGCACTGGGCCTTGCCACCCTCGCCGGCTGCGCATCGCCTACAGTGATCACCTTGAATGACGGTCGAGAAATCCAGGCCGTCGACGCGCCTAAGTACGATGAAGAATCGGGCTTTTACGAATTCGAACAACTGGATGGCAAGCACACCCGCGTCAATAAAGATCAGGTCCGTACCGTTAAAGATCTGTAATCTTTACGGCGACAACCAGATATAGAAAAGCCCGCTTTAGAAGCGGGCTTTTTCGTGGCTGAAGAAAAGCAGGATCGTTAGCCTTGTGATCACCACTGCAAGGTGATGGTGCTTTCGAATTCTCTTTCCTGCCCCGTGACCGGATCGACAAATCGCAGCCCTTGGGCCAACAGCTTCAAAGGGTTGGCATAGTCATCCTCAACGTCCTTGAGCACCTGAGGATAGAACGGATCATTGCAGATGCCGGCCCCCAGCGCTGCCATGTGAACACGTAGCTGATGTTTTTTACCCGTGACCGGGTACAGCCCATAACGCCAGAGCTCACCGTTTTTTTCCCTGACCTCGACAGCCGTCTCGGTATTGCTGACACCCGGACCTTCCTGCATGCGAAAAAACGGCTCGCCATCAACAAGTCGACTTTTATGGACCAGCGGAAAGGAATGCTCAGGTAATGCCCGGGCAATTGCTTCATAGCGCTTTTCGATCTGGCGTGAAGGAAACAACGACTGGTACGCCGACCGACTCGCAGGATTGGCTGAAAACAGCACCAGCCCCGCCGTATGCCGATCGATTCGATGCAACGGCACCAAATGCGGGTTATCCAGGCGACGGATCAAGCGCCGCAGCAATGTTTGCTCCACGTATTCCCCAGCCGGAGTCACAGGCAGGAAGTGCGGTTTGTCCGCCACCACCAAATGCTCATCGGCGTAGAGGATCGCCTCCACCACCGGGATCGGTTTTTCGTCCGGCACCTCACGGAAATAATGAATCCGCAGACCTTCCTTGTAAGGCAGGTCCAGGGCGATCGGCAGGCCTTGTCCATCCAGGACACGACCACGAGCAATTCTGTCCAGCCATTGTTCACGACCGATGGCGCTGAAGTGTTCGCACAGGCAATCGAGTACGGTCTGCCATGGCCCCGGCGGCAGGTAGAGCGTGCTGGCCTGGTTATGTGCAGCAGAAAAAACTGAAATGGACATACGAAAAGCTCTGACCCTCAATGCAGGGCGGCATTATCCAACAGTGGCCGGAACGAACCTAGAAGAGAATCCTCAGGCCGGTATCGACTGTTCTTGAGCAGCCGCTTCAGTGAACTCCTTGAGCCAGCGCAGCACATCGACCGCTTCCCAGCGTCCCGGATCATAAAGCGCATACAACAAACCCTGATAGCCCACGACATCCAGCTGCCGGTGGTAGCCCGCACGCTGGAACAAGGCTTCGATTTCGGCGAAACAGGTATTGAAATGCAACTTGTTGAAGGGCGTTTTCCGCTCCGTGACCAGTCCATCCAGACGCAACTCGAGGACGGCCTCGCGTACCACGTCTGCCGACATCCGGTTCACGCTGTTCTTCAATTGCTCGACATTGACCAAGGTTCATCCCTCTGATTTCCGGGATTGCCTGCCCAAACCCGAATCAGGGAAAAGCATGGCAGGCAATCGGAATAACTGTATGCGCATACAGTAGCCGAATAACCAACTTTTCGCCAATGGATGAAACGAGTACTGCGACGGGTGGGGCATCGCTGACAGTGTCAGTTCAGCGCAGGAACGCCACCACTTCATCGGCACTGAACGGCCAGCTCAGCTCTGCGCCGGTATCGACCCGTCGCAACACTGGAATACGCAGACTGTAGGCTTCGAACCACGTTTCGTCGTCAGCGATATCCACCAACTCCACCATCAAACCGTGTTCGACCAAAGGCATCAGCTCTGCTTCAGCGACTTCACAAAGATGGCAACCAAGGGTGCCGAAAAGCTGACATTCAGGAGGCATGACAACGAGACCAAGTAAAGTAAGCGCTCATTCTAGGCCCGCTATCAAAAGCAGTCGAGCCGATACCCCAATCAGCCTTGGCAATGGCTGATTTCAAGAGATTTCGGCAAACTCCTGACTCACATCATTCGCCTTGACTGCCATTTGCACGATGCTCGCGTCTTTTTTACTTCTACGCTTGAGTAGCCAGAGCCCTCACCGGAGTTTTTTGTGTTCGCCAATCTGTTGATCATCTTTACCGCTTCTCTGGTGGTGATTGCATTGTTCCAGCGCCTGCGCTTGCCACCGGTGCTGGGCTACCTGTGCGTAGGGCTGATGATCGGGCCGACAGCGTTCGACTGGGTGAATGAAAGCGAAGAGTTGCCCGACCTTGCCGAGTTAGGCGTGGTGTTCCTGCTGTTTTCTCTCGGGCTTGAATTTTCCCTGTCGAAAATGCTCGCCCTGCGCCAAGTGGTATTTGGCTTGGGCAGCCTGCAAGTG
Source organism: Pseudomonas sp. Tn43 (assembly GCF_014192635.1). Taxonomy (NCBI): domain Bacteria; kingdom Pseudomonadati; phylum Pseudomonadota; class Gammaproteobacteria; order Pseudomonadales; family Pseudomonadaceae; genus Pseudomonas; species Pseudomonas sp. Tn43. Next base: position 30,967 of record NZ_JACHYG010000015.1, on the reverse strand, counting down.
CTGCTATCCGGGATCGCTTTGGGGGTGTTGTTGATGCTGTTCGGCATGCCAACCACGCCTGCACTGTTACTCGGTGCCGGTTTGGCGCTGTCGTCCACCGCCATTGTCAGCAAGGAGTTGAGCAGCCTCGGTGAGCTTTTCAGCCGCCACGGCCAGAATGCCATCGCCGTGCTGCTATTCCAGGACGTGGTCGCTGTGTTGCTACTGACCCTGGTCCCGGTGTTCGCCGGTAATAGCGACCAGGTTTGGTATTGGGCTCTGCCATTGACGCTGGGCAAGACTGTCTTGCTGTTCGTCGGTCTGCTGCTGGTCAGTCGCTGGTTTTTGCCACGGCTGTTTCATGAAGTCGCCACGTCCCGGTCCGCTGAGCTGTTCGTGCTGTTGGCGCTGGTGATCGTTCTGCTGACGGCCTGGCTGACTCATTTACTCGGCCTCTCCCCTGCCCTGGGCGCCTTTCTCGCTGGCATGCTGTTGGGTGAAAGCCACTACCGACATCAGATCGAGGCGGATATCCGTCCGTTTCGCGACATTCTGCTGGGAGTGTTCTTCGTCAGCATCGGCATGTTGATCGATTTGCGCTTGTTTGCCAGTCACGGTTTGCTGATTCTTGGTCTGACGCTGGGATTACTATTGATCAAAGGCACCGTGGTCGCGCTGCTGGTCAAATGGCGCGGCAGCGATGTCGAAACCGCCTGGCGCAGTGGCCTGGCATTGGCTCAAGGGGGTGAATTCTGTTTTGCCCTGATGACGCAAATGCAGCAGAACAAACTGATGCCTGATGACTTCGGTGGCCTGCTGCTGGCCGCCACGTTCTGCTCGATGCTGGTGACACCTTTACTGCTGCGCGCCGCTCCCCGCATCGCCACACGTCTGCACCACAAGCCCAACGAAGAAGCCGAACTCGAAAAAATCAGCGCGCTAAACGCCGGTTTGCACAATCACGTAGTGATCTGTGGATATGGCCGCGTAGGTCAGTCCATTGGCCGCGTCCTGCGCAATATAGACCAACCGTACATCGCACTGGATACCGACCCGGTCCGGGTTCAGGAAGCAGCCGTCAATGAAAGCTGCGTTCATTACGGCGATTCATGCCGCGGCGAACTGCTGGTAGCGATAGGGCTGGAGCGCGCCAGATTACTGGTGGTCGCCGTGGACCAGACGGACATCGCCCTGTTGATACTCAAGGAGGCACGCCGGTACAACCCGAGCGTGTCGATCCTGGTGCGCACACGGGACGACAGTCAGTTGGCCGAGTTGAAAGCGGCTGGCGCCAGCGAAGTCGTACCCGAGTTGCTGGAGTCCAGCCTGATGCTCGCCTCCCACGCACTGATCATGCTGGGCATACCCGGCCAGCAGGTGCGAGACCGGGTCGACCAGGTAAGGCGTGACCGCTATCGCCTGCTGCACGGTTTTTACCCCGGTGCCGACGATGAAGAACGCTGATTCAATCCTGGCTCACGGCTCCGATCTTGTGCACCGACAAGTCCGCACCGTAATACTCCTCTTCCTGGCTCAGGCGCAGACCATAAAGCGCCTTGATAACGCCATACACTGCAAAACCGCCAACCAGCGCGACGATCACGCCCAGAGCAGTGCCGATCAACTGGCTGATCAGGCTCACGCCCCCCAAACCACCCAAGGCAGTTTGACCGAAAATGCCACAAGCGATCCCGCCCCAGACACCACACAACCCATGCAAAGGCCAGACGCCCAGAACATCATCGATACGCCATTTGCCTTGAGCCGCCGTAAAGCACCAGACAAACAGTGCCCCGGCGATGGCGCCGGTCACCAACGCGCCAACCGGATGCATCAAATCCGAGCCGGCGCAGATCGCCACCAACCCCGCCAGTGGGCCGTTATGCAGGAAGCCCGGGTCATTGCGCCCCACGATCAACGCTGCCACGGTGCCGCCGACCATGGCCATCAACGAATTCACGGCGACCAGCCCGCTGACCCCTTGCAGGGTTTGAGCGCTCATTACGTTGAACCCGAACCAGCCAACGATCAGAATCCAGGAACCCAACGCCAGAAAGGGAATGCTCGACGGGGCGAATGCCACCAGTCGCCCATCGCGATAACGACCTTGCCTTGGACCGAGCAACAAGACCGCCGCGAGTGCCAGCCAACCGCCCATGGCATGAACCACCACGGAACCGGCGAAGTCATGAAAACCGGCACCGAAGCGTTCCAGCAACCAGGCTTGCAGACCAAAGTTGCCATTCCAGATCATGCCTTCGAAGAAGGGATAGATGAACGCCACGATCAGCACCGTCGCACACAACTGCGGGACGAACCGGGCGCGCTCGGCGATGCCTCCCGAAATGATTGCCGGTATCGCCGCAGCAAAGGTCAGCAGAAAGAAAAACTTCACCAGTCCATAGCCATGATCGGCGGTGATCACTGCCGCCGGCTGCATGAAAGTGACGCCGTAGGAAATCCAATAGCCTATAAAGAAATAGGCCAGGGTCGAAATGGCGAAATCGCTGAGTATTTTCGACAAAGCGTTGACCTGGTTTTTTTGCCGAACCGTACCCACCTCCAGAAAGGCGAAACCGGCGTGCATGGCCAGGACCATGACCGCACCGATCAGGATGAACAACGTGTTGGAGCTATGGACCAGACTGTCCACAGCACTTTGCAGATTTTCCATGGATTGGCAGACCTGAAGGTTGAAAAAAAGCACCAAAGCAGTTCGCGCAGAAGACAGGCGCACCAAGTTGCAGCCGATCCGGACTGAGGCGCTGATCCGGATGAACCGCTTTGGCGCACAAGAATGGAACCTTTGCGCGAGTTTTGATTATTTGGGTTAAGGTTTTCCTGAAATCATGCCCGGCAACAGCGCAACGGCGCCGGCTGACGCACCACGACACAGCAAAAGTTGTACCAGTCATTTGTACTGAACCTTCACACAAGGCTCATACTCGAACGCTTCAGAAGCCACTCACGGAGATCACCAATGGCACGCACCACAGCAAAGACTGCTCAAGAAGTTCTGATGGAAGATTTTCAGACCCTGGTGACCGACACTGAAAGGTTGCTGGAACACACCAAATCCCTGGCTGGCGATCAAGCCGATGAATTGCGTCAGCAGATCCATGACAGTCTGCTGCGCGCGCGGGAAACCCTGAAATTGACCGAAGACTCTGTGCGCGAGCGCGGCAAAGCCGCTGTCACCGCCACGGAAGATTACGTCCAGGCCAACCCATGGCAATCGGTCGGCATTGCGGCTGGCGTGGGCTTTCTGATCGGCCTGCTGGCCACTCGGCGCTAATATGGCGATCGGCGAATCCGGCCCGTCCGCGACGGGCACCGGCTCATCCCCGCGGCGCCTCGGTGCCGCGTTTCTTGGACTGCTGCACAGTCATGTCGAACTGTTTGGCATTGAATTGCAGGAACAAAAAGCACGTACGGTAAGCCTGTTGTTGTTTGCAGGCCTGACGCTGGTTTTTGCCTTGTTATTGCTGGTGGGCTTGTCGACGCTGGTGTTGATCCTGTTTTGGGACACCTATCGCCTGGCAGCAATCATCGGGCTCTGTGTGTTCTATACCCTCGCCGCGTTCTTCTGTGCGATGCGCTTGAGGGCAGCGATTTTCGATGAGTCCTCGCCCTTCCACGGCACCCTGGAAGAGTTGGCCAACGATCGGGAGCGTCTGTTGCCATGAGTCTGTCTGAACTTCCCCGCAACAGCTCGCGCACGGAAATGCGCAAGGCGCTGATTCGCTTGCGCATGGAAATGCATCGCCAGGAAATCCGCCACGAATCCCAACACCTGCTGAATCCTCTGCAACGGGTGCGTGGCATGACGCAAAACCTGCAAGACGGTCTCGGCATCAAACACGCCCCGCTCTGGGGCATCGCGGCCGTGATCGGGTTGGGCTTTCTGACCGGCAAGAAGGCCAAGGGTGGCGGTATCGGCAGCCTGACTCGGCTGGCTCGCCTTGGCGTCACGCTGGGGCCGCTGATCAAGCTGATCATGCAGAACTCGCGCAAACACTAATCAGTACTGTTTGGCTGCATTCTTGCAATACCACCGGGATTAACCTCTTCATCGAGAGGTTGATCCTGTGTGCCTGTCTGATGTCCAGGTTTATCCGGAACAAAACCTCATTAAGGAGGCCTCGTGATCGACGGGCAACCGCTCGCCTGCTTTCAGCCGTTCATCGATACCGCCACCGGCCGCATCGCTGGGGTCGAAGCGCTGGGTCGACTGCGCCAGGCCGATGGTCAACTGAGCTCCGTAGGACCGCTGTTCGCCGACCCGCGAACACCCGCCGTCGCCCTGCGTCGTCTCGATCGCCAAATCCGCGATAATGCTTTGAGCCGCCTGCATGAAGCGCCACCGGACTGGTTTCTCAGCCTTAACATATCGCCGCGCTGGATCAGCCGCTTGCGCCGAGACCAGGCACTGCCAAGCCTCCGGCAACTGAGCAGGCATGGCGTCGACGCGCAACGAATTGTCTTTGAGATCACTGAACTGGGCGGCGACAGCCAGCGTCTTGCCGAAGTCGTGGCCCGTTATCGACAAGCCGGAGCGCGGATCGCCATCGATGATTTCGGTGCCGGCTACTCTCAGCTCGATCGCGTACTGGCCCTGCAACCGGACATTCTCAAGCTCGACATGCGGCTGTTCCAGGCCGCCGCATTGGGTGGCCCCAGCAGCGACGTGGTGAAAGCACTGGCGCAAATGGCAGAGAAAACCGGTTGCTGGATTATCGCCGAGGGCGTGGAAACGGACGCTCAGCTGAACTTTGCCCTGGAGTGTGGTTCACGCTACGTGCAGGGCTTTCTGTTCGCCCGTGCGCAAGCCGATTTTTTCGCCACAGATGCCTTTGTCGAGCAGTTCGCGCAACTGCGCCAGCGCTATGTCCAGCAAAAACTGGCTGAACGCGCGCGCCTGATGGTCATGCGCCAGCAGCTCAGCGAACTGATGACCATTCTGCAAGCCTGGGCTCAAGCCAGCGCGCCCCTGAGCGCCTTGCCGCAACTGGAAGCGTTTCCCTGGCTGTTGCGTTTTTATCAATGCGACCGCCACGGCACACAGCTGACTCCCAACCTGGAATGGCGCAACAACGGCTGGGTGGCGGATAACCGCTATCTGGGCCATAACTGGTCCTGGCGCCCCTACTTTTATCACTTGCTGGCCGAAGGATGGGATGAGCGTCGGCTGACACTTTCCAACACCTACCGCGATGCCACCAGCAATCAATACTGCCTTACCGCCGGGCAATTTTTCGACAATGGCGAGCGACTGCTGCTCATCGATATCGATGCGGCGGGGCTCTAGTTCTCCTTGCAGCGACCGGCGCGAACCGGGAAGCTAGAGGCTCAGTCACCTGACGGAGAAACCAGCCTTGGATTGGCAAACCCTGCTTACCCGCGAACGCCTCGGAAAGCCTGTGCACAGCCCGGAAGAACTCGGCCGCAGCCCTTTCCATAAAGACCACGACCGCATCATTTTCTCGGGCGCGTTTCGCCGTCTCGGGCGCAAGACCCAGGTTCATCCGGTCTCCAGCAACGATCATATCCACACGCGCCTGACCCACTCGCTGGAAGTCAGCTGCGTCGGCCGTTCGCTGGGTATGCGTGTCGGTGAAACCATCCGTAGTGCCCTGCCCGACTGGTGCGAACCGAGTGATCTGGGGATGGTGGTGCAATCCGCTTGCCTGGCCCATGACATCGGTAATCCGCCCTTCGGTCATTCCGGTGAAGACGCGATCCGCCACTGGTTCCAGCAGGCCGCCGGCCGCGGCTGGCTGGATGCGATGAGCGAAGCGGAACGCAATGACTTCCTCAATTTCGAAGGCAATGCCCAAGGTTTCCGGGTGCTTACCCAACTTGAGTACCACCAGTTCGAAGGGGGGACCCGGCTGACCTACGCCACGCTGGGCACCTACCTGAAATATCCGTGGACTGCCCGGCACGCCGACTCACTGGGCTACAAGAAGCACAAGTTCGGCTGTTATCAGAGCGAACTGCCATTGCTGGAACAGATCGCTCACAAGCTCGGTCTGCCCCAACTGGACGAACAACGCTGGGCGCGCCATCCGCTGGTGTACCTGATGGAGGCCGCCGACGACATCTGCTATGCACTGATCGATCTGGAGGATGGCCTGGAGATGGAGCTGTTGGAGTACGCCGAAGTCGAGTCTCTGTTGCTGGACCTGGTGGGCGACGATCTTCCGGAAACCTATCGCCAGCTCGGCCCGCAAGATTCGCGTCGGCGCAAACTGGCGATCCTGCGGGGCAAAGCCATCGAACACCTGACCAACGCAGCGGCCCGAGCATTCGTCGAGCAACAGGACGCGCTGCTGGCCGGCACGCTGGCTGGCGACCTGGTGGAACACATGCACGGCCCCGCCAAGCGTTGCGTCTTGAATGCCAAGGACATGGCGCGCAAGAAAATCTTCCAGGACAAACGCAAGACACTCCACGAAATCGGCGCCTACACCACCCTGGAAATCTTGCTCAACGCCTTTTGCGGCGCGGCGCTGGAGCAACACAACGGCCGCACGCCATCCTTCAAGCACCGCCGCATACTCGACTTGTTGGGCAACAATGCGCCCGATCCTCACGGCCCTTTACACACCTCCTTTTTGCGCATGATTGATTTCATCGCAGGCATGACCGACAGCTATGCCGGTGAAATGGCGCTGGAAATGACCGGGCGTTCAAGCCACCGATAAAAACGTACGATCAGCCCTGTCAGAGGGTTCTGAGCGGCTGATCGCATTCTCGACATTCATCTGTATTTCAACGTCGACAGAATCGCCCTACACCTTGTGCGGAGCGGACTGATCGATTGTTCTGCCATCTCGCGAAATAATTGCACTCCCTTTGCTCGACAGAAAACCCATGAAAACTCCTGTGCTCAAACATGATTGGCGCATCTTGCTGGTAGAAGATCATCCCTTTCAGCTACGGGCGACTCAGTACCTGCTCGAGAGTTTTGGCTTCACCCAACTGACCGCCGCTGACAGCGCCAAAAGCGCCTTGCAACAAATGCTCAAGGCTGTGCAACCGTTCGACATTCTTTTGTGCGACCAATGCCTGCCCGACCTTGCTGGCCTTGATTTGATCGAATACGCCAGTCACCGGGGGATGATCAGGCAGGCAATACTGCTGAGCAGCCTGACAGCTGTCGAACTGGACAAACTTGAAGTCATGGCTTACGAACATGGATTGCCGCTGCTCGGTTATTTGATCAAACCATTGAAACAATCAGACTTCAGAAACTTATTGACCCTGGCCTCCGTATAAAAAACACAAAAACCCAAACACACTAAAACAATGATCAGCGCATGGATTCAGACCTCTAACTCAATGCTTTCAATCGCTTGACCCGCCCTGCCAAACTTTGCCTTTCCTCATGCAAAACCTAGTTGATACGTAGTCCCGTTCTTCTTCGGTTGTAGGACTTTTCCTATATTGTCGCTATAGCACCCTCAGTTCATGCGGCTCCACAACTATCTGAGCTAAGGTGCGCGCATTATTTGTGCACGTATGGGATTTGATTATGAACTCCGTTTTTATTGTCGACGATCACCCTGTCATCCGCCTTGCGGTTCGAATGTTGCTGGAACATGAAGGTTACAAAGTCGTCGGCGAAACTGACAATGGGGTCGATGCAATGCAGATGGTTCGCGAATGCATGCCTGACCTGATCATCCTCGACATCAGCATTCCCAAACTGGATGGACTGGAAGTTCTTTCCCGCTTCAACGCCATGAGCACACCGTTAAAAACACTGGTATTAACTGCACAGTGCCCGACACTTTTCGGTATTCGCTGCATGCAATCCGGTGCATCGGGCTATGTATGCAAACAGGAAGACCTCAGTGAATTGATGAGTGCGATCAAGGCAGTTTTATCAGGTTACAACTACTTCCCCAGTCAAGCATTGAATCCTGTTCGTCGTGACGATGTGCGCTGGGCCGACCTGGAACTGTTCAAATCCGTCAATGATCGAGAACTGATGGTATTACAACTTTTCGCCCAGGGTCGTACTAACAAGGAAATTGCCAAGGGCATGTTTCTCAGCAACAAGACAGTCAGCACTTATAAAAAACGACTCATGCAGAAACTCAAGGCCAAATCCCTGGTTGAACTCATCGATATGGCAAAACGCAACGCGTTAGTGTGAGAACCAGGATGCCCAGCCGCTTCAAGGATTGTCTGATACTCATGGCCGCAGGTTTATGCCTGAGCACTTCAATACTCGCGGCTCAACCAGCCAGCCACTACACCCTGCTCAGTCGTTCGACGGTCGGGCATATGGAAGTCCAGTTGAATCCCTCACAACAACAATGGGTCAAGGACAAACGCGAATTGATCCTGGGTACATCGGCTCCGGATTATCCTCCCTTCGACCTGACCCTCAGCGGCCACGACTATGAAGGTTTCACCGCCGATTACGCAGGTATCCTCGGCAAGGCCATAGGATTGCCGGTCAAGGTTCAGCGCTTCGCCTCCCGAGGGGCCGCGATCGAGGCGCTGGAAAAAGGTCAGGTCGACATGCTTGGCACCGCCAATGGGTTCGAGGCCGACAATGCCGACATTGCCCTTTCCACACCTTATGCGGTGGATCAGCCCGTACTGGTGACTCGAGAAGGTGAAACCAGGTCGCTGACCGATGGACTGGCCGGCATGCGACTTAGCATGGTCTATCACTATTTGCCTCTGGACGAAGTCAGGGCGCTGTATCCCAAGGCAATCATCACCTCTTATCCGTCCTACCAGAATGCAATCAATGCGGTTGCCTTCGACCAGGCCGACGTCTTTCTTGGCGACACCATTTCAACCCACTACATGATCAACAAGGGGTATCTGAACAACATCCGCATGGCCAACTTCGGTAAACACGAAGCCCATGGTTTCAGCTTTGCCGTGCAGAAGGACAATCCGCATCTGCTCGCAATCATCAACGCAGTACTCAGGGCCATTCCCACCAGCGAGCGGGAAAACATCGCCAAACGCTGGAGTGCCGGCAGCGACATTCTTCTCACCGATCACAAACTGCAACTCAGCCACCGTGAAGAGCGCTGGCTGGCACAACATCCAGTCGTGCGCGTGGTGGTCAATGAAGCGTTTGCGCCACTGACGTTTTTCGACAGCGACGGCAACTTTCGGGGCGTCACCGCTGACCTGCTCGAGCTGATCAGATTGCGCACCGGTTTGCGCTTCGACATCCAGCGCAGCCGAAGCGATGACAAGATGATCGAGCAGGTCGCCAACCATCAGGCCGACCTGATCGCCGCCCTGCTCCCCAGCGTCGAGCGTGAAACGACGTTGAGCTTCAGCCGCCCCTATCTGGAAAACTCCTTTGTGCTGCTGACGCGCAAAGCGGCCGACAGCCCGACAAACCTTACGCAATTGCACGACAAACGCCTGGCCATCGCCCAAGGCAATCCACTGGTGGATTACTTGCGCAGCGAGTTTCCGCGAATCAACCTGGTTGAAACCCCGGACACGTTCAGTGCCGTTGAATTGCTCGCAGAGGGCCAGGCAGAAGGTGCGGTGAATTCACTGGTGATCGCCAACTACTTTATTTCATCGCGGATCTTCGAACAGACACTTCAGATCAGTACCACCATCGGCACCCGACAGGCAGCGTTTTCCCTGGCGACCGGGCGCGACGCCAAAGAGCTGAATGCCATCCTCGACAAGGCACTGCTGAGCATCGCCCCCGAAGAGCTGGGCATCATCAACAACCGCTGGCGCGGCTATTCAGCAGCCTCGCAAAGTACCTGGCGCAACTATCATCGCCTGTTCTATCAAATCGTTACAGGCGCCGGCGTGTTGCTGCTGATATCCGTTGCCTGGAACGCCTATATGAGGCGCCAGATCAAACAGCGGCAGGCGGCCGAGCGCGCATTGAACGATCAACTGGAATTCATGCGATCACTGGTCAACGGCACGCCTCATCCCATTTACGTGCGTGATCGCCAGGGATTGCTGCAAAGCTGCAACGACAGCTATCTGGAAACTTTCTGCGCGAAACGCGAAGACATCATCGGTAAAGGTGTCATACAGGGCACCTTGGGCAACATCTTCGAAGCACGGGAATATCAGGCGGACTACCAGCGCGTCATGGCCGAGGGAACGCCGCTGATTCTCGACCGTCAGTTGCACATCGAAGACCGCCAGCTGACGATCTATCACTGGATTCTTCCTTATCGCGACTCGAGCGGTGACGTGCAGGGCATCATTGGCGGCTGGATCGACATCAGCGAACGCCGGCAATTGTTCGATGAACTGCGGGCCGCGAAAGAACAAGCCGATGCCGCCAACCGAGCTAAAAGCACTTTTCTGGCGACCATGAGCCATGAGATCCGCACGCCCATGAATGCAATCATCGGCATGCTCGAACTGACGCTCAAACGCATCGATCACCGTCATCCAGATCGCCCCGCCATCGATGTCGCGTACCAGTCGGCCAAAGACCTGCTGGAACTGATCGGGGACATTCTTGATATTGCGCGCATCGAATCCGGGCGTCTGAGCCTGAGCCCGGAACGCGTCAATCTGACTGAAACCGTAGCCTCGGTGGTGCGGATTTTCGACGGGCTGGCGCGGCAGAAAAATCTTGGACTGCAACTGCACTTCAGCCCTGCCAAACCAGCGACCGATGTCGTATTGGACCCGATGCGTTTCAAGCAAGTGCTGTCCAATCTGATCAGCAATGCCATCAAGTTCACGCAACAGGGCCAGGTCAGGATCAACGTCGAGTTGCAGCCGACCGACGAACCCGACCGGGTCCGGTTGCAGTTACTGGTGGAAGACAGCGGCGCAGGAATCAGCGAGCAGGATCAACAGCGCCTGTTCGAGCCTTTCGTTCAGGCTGATAACTCCGACCAGTTAGCCCGGTGCGGTGCGGGGCTGGGCCTGGTGATCAGCCGCAATCTGTGCGAAATGATGGGTGGCAGCCTGCAATTAACCAGTCAGTCTGGAGTGGGCACGCAGGTCCGCATTTCGCTGAACCTGGCCACCTTGCCGAGGGAACGGATGCCGGCATCTGTCGAGCCGCAAATCCATCCAAGTACTGCCCCTTTGAACGTGCTGGTGGTCGATGATCATCCGGCCAATCGCTTGCTCATGTGTCAGCAACTGGAGTTTCTGGGGCATCGGTTCAACGTCGCAGCGGATGGCGAGGCGGGGTTCAAGGCCTGGAAGAATCAGCCATTCGACCTGGTGATTGCCGATTGCAACATGCCGATCATGAATGGATATGAGCTGGTCCGGGCCATTCGCCAACATGAACAGCACTTGAAACGACCTCCCTGTATCGTTCTGGGTTTCACCGCCAACGCACAGCCGGAGGAAAGACAACGCTGCAAACTGGCCGGGATGGACGATTGCCTGTTCAAACCCCTCAGCCTGACGGCCTTGAGCCAATGGGTCGAAGGCATCACCACGATGGTCCGCGCGCCGGCCTTCAGTCTGGAGGGGCTGCACCTGTTGACCGGTGGCAACCCGACACTGAACCAGCGATTGTTGACCGAACTGCTGAACAGCACCCGTCTGGACCGCAAAGCGCTGCTGGCGCTATCGGAGTCCAAGGACCGCCAATCACTCCTCGACATTGCCCACAAAATCAAGGGTGCGGCCCGAATTGTCCAGGCCTGCCGACTGATCGACCGTTGCGAGGCGCTCGAACAGGCCTGTAATGACAGATTGAACGACGATGAGGTGGCCGATTGCAGCAAGGCCATGGAGCGCGCCATGCTCGAACTGGAGCGATCATTGCAGCAACAGATGGCACGCCATGACAAAAGCACATCGAAGGAGCATTGACTGGCCGGCTTGACGGCCTGATCAACAGTCGGTCAGACGCAGGAAAATCGCCGCCAGCTGCTCGATACCGGCCTGATCTTCAGCGGTAAAACGTGCGAGTTTCGGGCTGTCGAGGTCCAGCACGCCGATCAGTCGACCGTCCTTGACCAACGGCACCACCAGCTCACTGTTCGAGGCACTGTCGCACGCGATGTGCCCGGGAAACGCGTGTACGTCTTCGACTCGTTGCGTCTGCAAAGTGGCCGCCGCCGCCCCGCACACACCGCGACCGAATGGAATTCGTACACAGGCGATCTGCCCCTGAAACGGGCCAAGCACCAGTTCTTCGTTGCGATTAAGGTAGAAACCGGCCCAGTTCAGGTCATCGAGCTGGTTGAACAGAAACGCCGAAAACTGTGCAGCGTTGGCGATAAAATCACGCTCGTCTGCCAATAGTGATTCCAGCTGCGCCCACAGCATGCCGTAGCCCTCCAGGCCCTGGCCGCTCTTTTGTAAATCGATCATGCCTTGTGCTCCAACAGCTTCAGCCCAACCCAATAACGGGCAAATTGATACGCGCAACGTCCGTTGCGATTGCCCCGTCCCGTGGCCCAGCGCACGGCGAGGATGTCCAGTTCTTCATCACGCTGCCACTCAAGCCCGGCCTTGCCGGCCAATTGGCCGATCCAGTGTTCGACGACGTTGAGGAAATGCTCCTGGGTAAACGGATAGAACGACAGCCACAGGCCAAAACGGTCCGACAGCGCGATCTTGTCTTCCACCGCCTCACTGGGATGGAGTTCGCCATCGACCCTTTTCCAGTTTTCGTTATCGCTTTCCTTTTCCGGCACCAGATGGCGACGGTTGGAGGTGGCGTACAGCAGAACGTTGTCTGGTGCCTGTTCGAGCGAACCATCGAGCACGCTCTTGAGCACGCGGTAATCGCCCTCGCCCGACTCGAACGACAGGTCATCGCAGAACAGCACAAAGCGCTGAGGCAACTTGGCGATCTGCTCGACCACGCGCGGCAAGTCCGCCAGGTGATCGCGTTCGATCTCGATCAGTCGCAAGCCACTTTTGGCGTGTTCCGACAGCAAGGCACGCACCAGCGACGATTTACCGGTACCACGCGAGCCCCAGAGCAAAGCATGGTTGGCCGGCATGCCATCGAGGAACTGTCGGGTGTTGCGGCCCAGTTGCTCCACTTGCCGGTCAACGCCGATCAAGTCGGACAAACGCGTGTCCAGGCTGACTTGCAGCGGCAACAGAAAGCCGCTGCGCCCTTCGCGCTGCCAGCGTGCGGCCAGGCAGTGCGTCCAGTCGATGGCTTGCCGAGGCGCTGGAAGCAGGGGCTCGATGCGGGCCAAAACGGCATCGGCGCGTTCAAGAAAAGCATTCAATCGGGAATCCACGTCTTCTCCTCGGGCACGTTCAAGGTAATGATGGCAATACAGCGACGAAACACAGCGTCGACACCCCTACAAGTGTTTTGCCAGAACATCGGTATCCATTGATGATCGACTATGCTTGAGCAGCGAAGGGAAACGGAAGTGGTTCAACATCCCATGGATATCAAGTTCAGCCACCGGCTGTCATACAAACAAGCCAGGCTTACGGTGCTGGCTGGATTCATTCTGGGCACGCTGCTCAGCCTGGTGCAAATAGGCATCGATTATGCCAGCGAAGATGCCTCCATCAACCGCGAAATACTGTCGTTGCTGGAAATCAGTCATAACCCCGCCTCTCGCATCGCCTACAACATCGATGCCGAACTTGCTCAGGAACTGGCCCTGGGTCTGTTGCGCTCCCCGGCAATCATCGGCGCGCAATTGACCGACAACAACAATACCGTGCTGGCCAGCGTCAAACGTCCGGGCCTGGAAAACAGTGACCGGATGATCAGCGACTTCCTGTTCGGCGCCAACCGGCAGTTCGCAGACCGCCTTTACCTCGACCACTTGCCCGACGAATCCCTCGGGACCTTGCAACTGGAAGTCGATACCTACACCTTTGGCAGTCGTTTCCTGCGCCGGGCCGAAGTGACCCTGCTCAACGGCTTCGCGCGCAGCCTGATTCTCACGGGCATCCTGCTGGCGCTGTTTTATGTGATGCTGACCAAACCGCTGGTGCGGGTTATCCGCGAGCTCAGTGGCCGTGATCCACGCAGCGCGGAACCGACGTTGCTGGAGTGTCCGACGGGGCATGAAAACGATGAAATCGGGGTCTTGGTCAAGGTCGCCAATCAGCAGTTTGAAAACATCGCCACCGAAATCCAGCAACGGCGCAACGCCGAAAACCGCCTGACCGACTACCTGTCGCAACTGGAAAACATCGTCTCGGCCCGCACCGCAGAACTCAAGGCAATCAACACCCGCCTCAGCCAATCGAACGAGGAACTGGAGGTTGCCCGCAGCACGGCCCTGGACATGGCCGAAGCGCGTTCGGTGTTCCTGGCCAACATGAGTCATGAAATCCGCACGCCCCTCAACGGTCTGCTGGGGATGATCGCGCTCTCGCTGGACGGCCCGCTCAATGCCGAGCAGCAGCAACAGCTGTCCATCGCCCATGACTCGGGCAAAGTGCTGGTGGAACTGCTCAACGATATTCTCGACCTGTCGAAATTTGATGCTGGCCAGCTCGAACTCGAACACATTCCCTTCGACCTTGGTTCGCTCATCGAAGACACCGCCAACCTGCTGTCCCAGAACGCCGCGCCCAGTGTCGAGCTGGCCTGCCTGATTGATCCGCAATTTCCTGCGTTGGTGCTCGGTGATCCGACCCGGGTCCGGCAGATCGTCAGCAACCTGTTATCCAACGCTCTCAAATTCACCCGTTTCGGCCGGGTCGATGTGCGTCTTTCAACGTTCGAAGACGGTGTGCGAATCGAAGTCTGCGACACTGGCATCGGCATCGCCCAGGATGCACAAGTGAAAATATTCCAGCCGTTTACCCAGGCTGGTGCCGGCATTACCCGGCAATTCGGCGGCACCGGGTTGGGCCTGGCGCTGACTTATAGCCTCTGCGAAGCCATGCAAGGGCGCCTGACGATCAGTTCGGAAGCGGGTTTCGGCAGCCAGTTCTGCGCCGACCTGCCCCTGCCCTGCCATACCCGGGCCATTTCCCCGGCCGCACTGCAGGGCAACATCGTTGCAATCACCGCCGCCAGCAGCGGTCTGGCGGAATTACTGAACAGTCTGTTGCCCAGTTGGGGGCTCGACTATCAGCAACGTTCCATCGATGACCGGTTGATCGGGCTGAAGCCGGATGTGCTGATCACCGACTGCCCCGAATGCCTGTTCGGCCTGCGCCCGACTTTCACCGCGCCGATTCTGCTGGTGACCGCCTACGGCAGTTTCCTGCCCAGCGACCAGGTCAACGCCCTCGCGCCCTTGCAGCAACAGGCGCGGCCTCTGGCGCGTAATGCGCTTTACCAGACATTGCGGCGGATCTTGCAGCCGGAACTCACCACCATTAACGGGGCACGGATCGAAGCCATCTCACCCCAGCGACGCGGACGCATCCTGCTGGTGGAAGACAACCCGGTCAATCAACTGGTGGCCAAGGGCATGCTCGGAAAACTCGGTTGCGAGGTGAGCGTCGCGGCCCACGGCGGCGAAGCGCTGGATCAGCTTGAGCAGAGCGAATTCGATCTGGTGCTGATGGACTGCAACATGCCGGTCATGGATGGCTATGAAGCCAGTCGGCAGATTCGTCGCAGCGGGCGCTGGCCGCAGCTGCCCATCGTCGCCCTGACCGCCAACGCCATGTCCGAAGAACGCGAACGCTGCCGTGCGGCGGGCATGAGTGACTACCTGGCCAAACCTTTTCGCAGGGAAGAACTGGCTGCCTTGCTCGACTTGTGGATACCCACTACGACAGCGCTTTGATTTGCCCCAACAGGTGATCGAGGCCATCGCGCAGATCGTTCAGGCGATCCAGGTCGACACCGCTATCGCACAACAGCCGGGCCTTGAGCGGCCCGACCTGATCACGCAAAGCCTGACCGGCGGAGGACAGGCTCAAGTGCACCTCTCGCTCATCGCGCGCCGAACGCCGACGCTGCACCAGTTGCAGTTGCTCAAGGCGCTTGAGCAATGGCGTCAAGGTGCCGGAATCCAGCGCCAGGCGCTCACCCAGGGCCTTGACCGTCGGTTGCTCCGGCGCCGCCTCCTGCCATTCCCACAGCACCAGCATCGCCAGGTATTGCGGGTAGGTCAGTCCCAACTGATCGAGCATCGGCTTGTAGGCGCGGATCACCGCGCGAGAAGCGGCGTACAGTTTGAAGCAGAGCTGGCTGTCGAGCTTCAGCGAATCGACTGACAACGTGTTCATTTGAGCAGGGCTTCGATCTCGCGGCTCAGATCCTGCGGCTTGGTCGCCGGAGCAAAACGCTTGACCAACTTGCCATCCTTGCCGATCAGGAACTTGGTGAAGTTCCACTTGATGCCCTGGGATCCCAGCACGCCCGGTGCGCGTTTTTTCAGCTGAACGAACAATGGATGGGCGCCGGCACCATTGACTTCAATCTTCTTGAACAGCGGGAAGCTCACCCCGTAGTTCAACTCGCAGAACTCGGAAATCGCCCCCTCGTTACCCGGCTCCTGCTTGCCGAACTGATTGCAGGGAAAACCGAGCACCACCAGGCCTTGATCCTTGTAGGTCTGCCACAACTCTTCAAGACCTTTGTACTGCGGGGTGAACCCGCATTTACTGGCGGTGTTGACCACCAGCACCGCTTTGCCGGCGAAATCGGCCAGGGTCTTTTGCTCGCCCTTGATGGTGGTGCACGGGATGCTCAGCAGGTTGTCGCTCATGGCACGAACTCCGAGAGGAAGAACAAAGACCAAACATAGCGAGCAATTGAATTGTGTGCAATTTAAAATATTGAACGCCGTCATCTGTAGGAGCGAAGCTTGCTCGCGAAGGCGACGGGCCAGTCAGCCTCAATGTTGAATGCCAAGACGCCTTCGCGAGCAAGCTTCGCTCCTACGGGCTCGCCTTACTCGCGGGGAACCAGGTCCAGGCACACCGAGTTGATGCAGTAACGCAGGCCAGTGGGCGGCGGACCGTCCGGGAACACATGCCCAAGGTGTGCGTCGCATTTGGCGCAGACCACTTCAGTGCGAATCATGCCGTGGCTGACATCGCGGATCTCGACCATCGCGCTATCGCCGATCGGCGCGTAGAAGCTCGGCCAGCCGCAACCGGAATCGAATTTGGTCTTGGAGTCGAACAGCGGTGCGTTGCAGCAGATGCAGTGGTAGACACCGTCGGTTTTGGTGCCGTTGTATTTGCCGGAGAATGGCCGTTCGGTGCCCTTGAGGCGGCAAACGTTGTACTGCTCCGGATCGAGCATTTCACGCCATTCTTCCAGGGTTTTTTCCAACTTTTCCATGATCACACCTCAGCAACTGAAAAAGCCCGATCTGTACCTTTTCCACGGATCGGGCGGCACGTATGATTGCGCCTCGTCAAACGCCAGTCTGGCAGCCAGACCACGTGCATTCAAACGGATTATGAATGCCGCCACTCAAGGCGTCAGGCCTGTGTGAATACGCAGGATTCCCAGTACGGTCGTTCATACGCCGCCTGGATCGTTCATTTTCGGGAACACATCGCCATGCAGGTCAGCAAATCGAACAAGCTCGCCAACGTCTGCTACGACATTCGCGGCCCAGTGCTCAAGCACGCCAAACGCCTGGAAGAGGAAGGCCATCGCATCCTCAAGCTGAACATCGGCAACCCGGCGCCCTTTGGTTTCGAAGCGCCGGATGAAATCCTTCAGGACGTGATCCGCAACCTGCCGACCGCCCAGGGCTACAGCGACTCCAAGGGCCTGTTCAGCGCCCGCAAGGCCGTGATGCAGTACTACCAGCAAAAACAGGTGGAAGGCGTCGGCATCGAAGACATCTACCTGGGCAACGGCGTTTCCGAGCTGATCGTGATGTCGATGCAGGCCTTGCTCAACAACGGCGACGAAGTGCTGGTGCCGGCTCCCGACTACCCGCTGTGGACCGCCGCAGTCAGCCTGTCGGGCGGTAACCCGGTGCATTATCTGTGCGACGAGCAGGCCAACTGGTGGCCAGATCTGGCCGACATCAAGGCCAAGATCACCCCAAACACCAAGGCGCTGGTGATCATCAACCCGAATAACCCGACCGGTGCGGTGTACTCGAAGGAAGTGCTGCTGGGCATGCTGGAGCTGGCCCGTCAGCACAATCTGGTGGTGTTCTCCGATGAGATCTACGACAAGATCCTTTACGACGACGCCGTGCACATCTGCACCGCCTCTCTGGCGCCGGACTTGTTGTGCCTGACCTTCAACGGTCTGTCCAAGTCCTATCGCGTGGCCGGTTTCCGTTCCGGCTGGATCGCCATTTCCGGCCCGAAACACCACGCCCAGAGCTACATCGAAGGCATCGACATGCTGGCCAACATGCGTCTGTGTGCCAACGTGCCGAGCCAGCACGCCATCCAGACCGCACTGGGCGGCTATCAAAGCATCAACGATCTGGTGCTGCCACAAGGGCGTTTGCTGGAACAGCGCAATCGTACCTGGGAACTGCTGAACGACATTCCGGGCGTAAGCTGTGTCAAGCCGATGGGCGCGCTGTATGCATTCCCGCGGATCGACCCGAAAGTCTGTCCGATCCACAACGACGAGAAATTCGTGCTCGACCTGCTACTTTCCGAAAAGCTGCTGGTGGTACAAGGCACGGCCTTCAACTGGCCATGGCCGGATCATTTCCGTGTGGTCACCTTGCCACGACTCGACGACCTGGATCAGGCGATCGGCCGGATCGGCAACTTCCTCAAATCCTATCGCCAGTAAGTGGCCAGTCACCGTGCGACGCCAATTAACGTCGCACGGTGATTAATTCAGCAACATATCTTTGCATCCTGCCCTGCATCGTCGTTTCAAGCGCTGACGGACGACACGTTTCATGCCCGCGCCTAACAACGGCGGGGCCCTGCGACGCTAATTGGCTGACAACCGTTTCCCATGTCGACGTCGGAAATACCCTTCAAGCAGCTAGACTGTTGCTGTAGGACACAGTTTGAAATAGTCACTTGGTTGAATAGCCCGGTGCAGCACCTTATATACCCCGCATCACGCTACATATTTAGCACGAGGAGATTTCTACAACCATGATGCGCATTTTGCTGTTTTTGGCCACTAACCTGGCGGTCGTGCTGATTGCCAGCATCACCCTGAGCCTTTTCGGCTTCAACGGGTTCATGGCGGCCAATGGGGTTGATCTGAACCTCAATCAGCTGCTGATTTTCTGTGCGGTCTTTGGTTTCGCCGGTTCCCTGTTCTCGCTGTTCATCTCCAAGTGGATGGCGAAAATGAGCACCAGCACCCAGATCATCAGCCAGCCGCGCACCCGGCACGAGCAATGGCTGCTGCAAACCGTCGAGCAATTGTCCCGCGAAGCCGGGATCAAGATGCCCGAGGTCGGGATTTTCCCGGCTTATGAAGCCAACGCCTTCGCCACCGGCTGGAACAAGAACGATGCACTGGTCGCGGTCAGCCAGGGCTTGCTCGAACGTTTCTCGCCGGATGAAGTGAAAGCCGTTCTGGCCCACGAAATCGGCCACGTGGCCAATGGCGACATGGTCACCCTGGCGTTGATCCAGGGCGTGGTGAACACCTTCGTGATGTTCTTCGCCCGGATCATCGGTAACTTTGTCGACAAGGTGATCTTCAAGAACGAAGAAGGCCAAGGTATCGCCTACTACGTAGCGACCATCTTCGCTGAACTGGTCCTGGGCATCCTGGCCAGCGCCATCGTCATGTGGTTCTCGCGTAAACGTGAATTCCGGGCTGATGATGCCGGTGCACGCCTGGCGGGTACCAGTGCAATGATTGGTGCCTTGCAGCGTCTGCGTGCAGAACAAGGGCTGCCGGTGCACATGCCGGACACCCTGACTGCCTTTGGCATCAACGGTGGCCTCAAACAAGGGTTCGCCCGTATGTTCATGAGCCACCCGCCGCTGGAAGAGCGTATCGACGCATTGCGTCGTCGGGGCTGACAGGCTCAGCACCAAAAGAAAAGGCCCGCAGTGAATGCGGGCCTTTTTTTGTCTTCTGGTTGGTGTGGAGTTCATCAGGGCCTCATCGCGGGCAAGCCTCGCTCCTACAGATCTTGTGTCGTTCACATAATCGGCGAATAACACAAAGCCTGTAGGAGCAAGCTTGCCCGCGAAGGGGCCGGTACAACCGCCACATACCTATCGGCTGGCAACCCGATAGACTCGCTCCTCCAGCCGCGTGACGCCTGCCTCGAGAAACTTCCAGCTCTCACCCAGGACATCCTGGTCTTCCAGAATCTTCAGCGCCCACACATCGCCGAACAACCGCTGCACTTCATCATCCAGCACGGCAAACGGCGGCCCGTCCATCTGCGCCTGGTCGTAATCCAGGGTAATCAACAGCCCCAGAGAATCCTTCGGCAGAATCCGGATCAGATGAGCCGCGTACCGCTCACGCATCGCTGGCGGCAGTGCAATCAAAGCCGCGCGGTCGTACAAACCACTGCAGTCGGCCACATCGCCTGCCGTCAACTCGAAGAAATCGCCACACCACAATTCGATTGAACCGGCACGGTAGACCTTGAAGGGCCCCTGCTCACTGACGTCCGGGTCAAATTGATGTTCAGCGAAGAAGTCCTCCACGGCTTTTTCCGACAGCTCAATCCCCAAGACCTCATGACCTTGGTGCGCCAGCCACAACAGATCCAGACTTTTCCCACACAGCGGCACCAGCACACGAGCGCCCTCTTCCAGGCCCAACGCTGGCCAGAACCGTTGCAGATGTGGATTCACTTCCGGCAGATGAAAACCGATCTGATTCGACGCCCATCGTTTGTGCCAAAACTCCGGCTGCATAATTAACCCCGAAAAATTCGATCAAAAGACCCTAAAACTTATATTAGATTTAGATCAATGATCTGACTGAAGATGGTGACATCTTACTCTCAGGAGCTCATTCATGTTCCCCAGCCTGTATATCTCTCATGGCTCCCCGATGCTAGCCCTGGAACCGGGTGCCAGCGGGTCGGCCCTCGCGCGCCTGGCCGCCGAATTGCCGAAACCTGAAGCCATTGTGATAGTTTCCGCGCACTGGGAAAGCAGCGAACTGTTGGTGAGCGGCAACCCCCGGCCTGAAACCTGGCATGATTTCGGTGGCTTTCCTCAAGCCTTGTTTGCAGTGCAATACCCGGCCCCTGGCAATCCGCAACTGGCGGCGGAGGTGGTCGAGCTGCTGAAGGCCGATGGCCTGCCGGCGCGCATCGACACCCAGCGACCGTTCGACCATGGCGTTTGGGTACCCTTGTCGTTGATGTATCCGCAGGCTGATATTCCGGTGGTGCAGGTTTCGCTCCCCACCCGTGGCGGCCCGGCCCTGCAAACCCGCGTCGGCCATGCCTTGGCCAGTCTGCGCGAGCATGGCGTGCTGTTGATCGGCTCCGGCAGCATCACCCACAATCTGCGCGAACTGGACTGGCACGCCGGCCCGGAAAGCGTCGAACCCTGGGCCAAGGCATTTCGCGACTGGATGATCGAGAAACTCGAAACGAACGACGAAGCCGCATTGCACGACTATCGTCAGCAAGCGCCGAATGCTGTGCGCAACCATCCGAGCGATGAACATCTGCTGCCGCTGTACTTCGCCCGTGCGGCTGGGGGTGAGTTCAGCGTTACGCACCAGGGTTTCACCATGGGGGCATTAGGGATGGACATTTATCGCTTTGGCTGACACTTGATCGTTCCCACGCTCTGCGTGGGAACGATCAGGCAAAAAAAATCCCCGAACCAGTCGGGGATTTTTTATGGGCGATCAATCAGCTCGAGAGCGGATCAATCTTCGCGGTAGCGACGCAGCTTCAACTGCTTACCGGCAACGCGAGTGTCTTTCAGCTTGGTCAGGAGTTTCTCCAGACCATCTTCCGGCAGCTCGACGAGGCTGAAGCTGTCACGCACCTGGATGCGACCGATGGCTTCACGGGCCAGGCCACCTTCATTCAGGATGGCGCCCAGCAGGTTCTTGGCAGCGATACCATCACGCGCACCCAGCGCGGTACGGCAACGAGCACGACCTTCGGCCAATGGAACCGGAGCGCGACGCTCGCGATCACCACGGTCCGGACGATCACCGGAACGCTCTGGACGATCGCCACGCGGTGCGTTGTTCGGCACCAGTGGACGCTCTTTCTCGATGGCGGCCAGGGTCAGCGCCTGAGCGTTGGTTGCCTTGCGCAGCAGAGCAGCGGCCAGTGCACGCGGGGTGCAACCGATGTCGGCGGTCAGGCGATCCAGCAGATCACCGTGAGTCGATTCGGCATCAGCGACCAGCGGCGACAGGCTGTTGGTCAGTTTCTTGATGCGGGCATCGAGAACGGCCTGGGCGTCCGGCAGACGAACTTCGGCAACCTTCTGACCGGTTACACGCTCGATCACTTGCAGCATGCGGCGCTCACGAGGAGTCACCAGCAGCAGTGCACGACCTTCGCGACCGGCACGGCCGGTACGGCCGATACGGTGAACGTAGGACTCAGGATCGTACGGCATATCAACGTTGAACACGTGAGTGATGCGCGGAACGTCCAGACCACGAGCGGCAACGTCGGTTGCCACAACGATGTCCAGACGGCCATCCTTGAGGGATTCGATCACGCGCTCACGCTGGTTCTGAGCAATGTCACCGTTCAGCGCAGCGGCTTTGTAGCCTTTGGCTTCCAGGGCACTGGCCAGGTCCAGGGTCGCTTGCTTGGTGCGCACGAACATGATCAGGGCGTCGAAATCTTCCACTTCCAGCAGGCTCAATACAGCCGAGGTCTTCTGGTCAGCGTGAACCAACAGGTGAGCCTGTTCGATCGCGGTAACGGTCTGAGTCTTGGTCTGGATCTTCACGTGTTGCGGATCGCGCAGATGGCGTTCGGCAATGGCACGGATCGACTGCGGCAGGGTGGCCGAGAACAATACGGTCTGACGGGTGGCTGGCAGGGCCTTGAAGATAACTTCGAGGTCGTCCATGAAACCCAGTTTGAGCATTTCATCGGCTTCGTCGAGAACCAGGTGGTTCACGGTTGCCAGAACTTTTTCGTCACGACGCAGGTGGTCGCACAGACGGCCCGGTGTGGCGACAACGATCTGCGCGCCATTACGGATTGCTTTCAGTTGTGGGCCCATAGGCGCGCCGCCGTAAACGGCCACAACGGTAACGCCCGGCATTTGCTTGGCGTAGGTTTCGAAAGCGGTTGCTACTTGCAGCGCCAACTCACGGGTTGGCGCCAGGATCAGGGCTTGCGGCTCGCGCTTAGCAGGATCGATGCGGTGCAGGATCGGCAGGGCGAACGCGGCGGTTTTACCCGTACCGGTTTGCGCCTGACCAATCATGTCGTGACCGGCCATGATGATCGGGATCGATTGCTGCTGAATAGCCGAAGGTTCTTCGTAGCCGGTCGCAATGACAGCTGCAAGAATATTCGGATTAAGATTAAAAGCGGCGAAGCCGCCGGTTTCCTGGGTCATGGGTCTGCCTCTAAGTGCATCCGCAAAGACCCATGCTCCAAAGCTGCGCATGCCGTGTAAGACTCAAGAGTCGCCCTGGCTGCTTTGTCGGCGGGGATTTGCGAAAACGAATGAATGAAAAAGATTCGTCAAGGAAGAGTCCGCTGTGCGGACGTGCAGCCGAAGCTGGCTTCGGGGAATTGCGCTACCTAAACGCGGCCCGGTTAAAGGCCGGCGCGCACTATACCGGAATTCGCCCGAAAAGGGAGCTTTTTTTATCGGAAAAAACCGGCGCATACCGTTGTGTCAGGGGCTTTGCGGATAATGGTGCGACGCTCTATTTTGCAAACGCCCGGCCCTGCTGACGATGACGCTAAAACGGTTCACTCTAGCGACGCAGACCTTCGGTCTGACACCCCCTTCCCCATCCGAGGAAATGCGCCATGAATCAGCCCAGCCCCAGTCGTGTAACCCGTGAACGACACGGTCATGTCCTGATGATCGGCCTGGATCGGGTGGCCAAACGTAATGCCTTCGACCTTGACCTGCTCAACGAACTCAGCCTGGCCTATGGCGAGTTCGAGGCCGACAGCGAGGCGCGGGTAGCGGTGGTGTTCGGTCATGGCGAGCATTTTACGGCCGGGCTCGATCTGGTCAGCGCCGGCGCGGCCCTGGCCGAAGGCTGGCAAGCGCCACCCGGTGGCTGCGACCCATGGGGCGTCCTCGCAGGCCCCCGGGTCAGCAAACCGGTGATAGTCGCGGCGCAAGGCTACTGCCTGACCGTTGGCATCGAACTGATGCTGGCCGCCGACATCAACCTGTGCGCCAGCAATACCCGTTTTGCCCAGAAGGAAGTGCAGCGCGGGATTTTCCCGTTCGGCGGCGCCACTTTGCGCCTGCATCAGGTTGCCGGCTGGGGCAATGCCATGCGCTGGCTACTCACCGGCGATGAATTCGATGCTCATGACGCCTTGCATCTGGGGTTGGTGCAAGAGGTCATGGCCAGTGAGGATTTGTTACCGCGGGCCATTGAATTGGCCGAGCGGATTGCCCGCCAGGCACCGCTGGGGGTTCAGGCGACGTTGATGTCGGCCCGGCAGGCGCGCTATGAGGGTGAAATGGTGGCAGCTCAGGCTTTGCCGGCACTGGTGAAAAAACTGCTGAACAGCGAGGATGCCAAAGAGGGTGTGCGGTCGATGATCGAAAAGCGGCCGGGGGTTTTCAAAGGCTGCTGACATTCAACATCAATTTGTGGCGAGGGGGCTTGCCCCCGTTGGGTTGCGCAGCAACCCCAAAACCATTCAACGGGTGTGTCAGGCACGCCGCGATTGCTGGTTTTACGACGGCTTCGCCGCCGAACGGGGGCAAGCCCCCTCGCCACAATGAATTCATGCGTCCATTCACGTCGCCGGCCGAATCGCCTTGATCAACGACTGCAACGAATACCCCAATCGCGGTGCCAGGCTTTCAGCGCGCGCGATCAGCCCATCCCTGTCCAGTTCCTGATCCAGCTCAGACGGCACGAGCAGAATCACGTTGCCCTCCTTCACCGGCAACTCCCAGTAATGCCGGTGATAGAGGCCGCGCAACAACGCGGCGCCCAGCGGCCGACCATCGTCGGTGGCCCACTGGTTGATCACCAGCCAGCCCCCCGGATTCAACCGCTTCTGACAGTTTTCCAGAAACCCCCAGGCCAGATGCCCGACACCCGGCCCGACATCGGTATAGAGGTCGACGAAAATCAGATCCGCCGGTTCAGCCGTTTCGAGCAACTCCAGGGCATCGCCGATGCGAATGTACAGTCGCGGATCATCATCCAGCCCGAGGTATTCGATGGCCAGGCGCGGTACATCCGGGCGCAGCTCGATGGCTTCGACGTCTTCCAGCGGCAGGAACTTGAGACAGGCTTGAGTCAGCGTGCCGGCGCCGAGCCCTAGAAACAGCGCGCTTTCCGGCTGTTCGTGGCACAGCGCGCCAATCAGCATCGCCCGGGTGTAATCGTACTCGAGCCAACTCGGATCAGCGGTGAACACACAGCTCTGTTCGATGGCATCACCGAACTCCAGGAAACGGTAATCGGCCACTTCCAGCACGCGAATCACGCCGAACTCATCCTGTACCTCGGCGAGCAGATGCTCGACGCGCTCCTCAGTCATTTCGTCTCCTGATCGTTACCGGCCCCGGCAACGCGATAAATCGCAACATAAAACGGCAAAAGCGCGATTGTCCGCGAAGCGACGGGAACAGGTCACGCACTAATTGCTGATAACATAACCGTCCGAGCGGAAAACACTAGAGACTGCAATGAGCCAACCCTGGAGCCCTGACAGCTGGCGCGCCCTGCCGATCCAGCAACAACCTCAATACCCCGACGCGGCGCATTTGCTGCACGTCGAGCAAACCCTGGCGAGCTATCCACCGCTGGTGTTTGCCGGTGAAGCCCGGGAGTTGCGTCGTCAGTTCGCCGAAGTGACCCAGGGCCGGGCGTTTCTGTTGCAGGGCGGCGACTGCGCCGAAAGCTTCGCCGAATTCTCCGCGGCGAAAATTCGTGACACGTTTAAAGTGCTGCTGCAAATGGCGATCGTCATGACCTTCGCCGCCGGTTGCCCGGTGGTCAAAGTCGGACGCATGGCCGGCCAGTTCGCCAAACCCCGTTCGGCCAACGATGAAACCATCAACGGCGTGACGCTGCCGGCCTACCGTGGCGACATCGTCAACGGCATCGGTTTCGACGAAAAAAGCCGCGTGCCGGATCCGGACCGTCTGCTGCAGTCTTATCACCAGTCCACCGCAACCCTGAACCTGCTGCGTGCCTTTGCCCAGGGCGGCTTTGCCGACCTGCATCAGGTGCACAAATGGAACCTGGATTTCATCGCCAACTCGGCGCTGGCCGAGAAGTACAGCCACCTGGCCGATCGCATCGATGAAACCCTGGCCTTCATGCGCGCCTGCGGCATGGACAGTTCGCCGCAACTGCGCGAAACCAGTTTCTTCACTGCCCATGAAGCGCTGCTACTGAACTACGAAGAAGCCTTCGTGCGTCGCGACAGCCTGACCAACGACTACTACGATTGCTCGGCCCACATGCTGTGGATCGGCGACCGGACCCGTCAACTGGACGGCGCGCATGTCGAATTCCTGCGCGGGGTGCACAATCCGATCGGCGTGAAGGTCGGCCCGAGCATGAACCCCGAAGACCTGATTCGCCTGATCGACGTACTCAACCCGGATAACGATCCGGGTCGCCTGAACCTGATTGCACGGATGGGCGCGAACAAGGTCGGCGATCACCTGCCGCAGCTGATCCGCGCGGTGCAGCGCGAGGGCAAGCAGGTGCTTTGGAGTTCCGACCCGATGCACGGCAATACCATCAAGGCCAGCAGTGGCTACAAGACCCGCGACTTCGCGCAGATTCTTGGCGAGGTGAAACAGTTCTTCCAGGTTCACGAGGCGGAAGGCAGTTATGCCGGCGGCATCCACATCGAAATGACCGGGCAGAACGTCACCGAATGCATCGGCGGCGCGCGGCCGATTACCGAGGATGGATTGTCGGATCGTTACCACACCCACTGTGACCCACGGATGAATGCCGATCAGTCGCTGGAATTGGCGTTCTTGATTGCTGAAACCCTGAAGCAGGTTCGGCGCTAAATCGCGTCGCCGCCTTCACGGGCAAGCCTCGCTCCTACAGGAATTCACGATCCCTTGCAGGAGCGAGGCTCGCCCGCGAAGGCGTCAGCTCAATCACCCTCAATCTGTGCCAATGCCTCCAGGCAGCCTGATCAAGCAAGTCGGATGAATAGTTGCCAAGACGGGAAAACAAGGGAAGGTAGTGCGATCGCACCAACGCATTGACCGAATCGATCTGCAGAATGCCCAGGCGCTCGATCAGCCGGTTGAGCTGAACCGCTTTGATCGCCGCTGGCGGCTGGCGCCCGTTGAACCCTTGGGCAGCCAGCGCCAGACACCGAGCCTGTTTGAGGAAAAAGGACAGCGTGGCGGGCATGAGCATCTCCTTGTCTGCTCGCAACCTGCCTCACCCGAAAGTGGTTTGTGTAGCGATGGCATCATCATTTATGCATCGGATCATCCCAGAACGGTCTTACCGTCTCATGCTCCACATCCGCACGGCTCACGCCGATATCCTTCAGTGCTTCGTCGCTCAAGCCCGCCAACATTTCACGTTCACGGTGAAGTTCGTACCAGCGACTAAACTTGTGCAGCAGATCGGATACCGCGTGGATTGAAAGTTTTTGTTCCGTTACATGCTCGTTGTGACCTTTCATCGTGTAGCCCTCCTTTAGGGATGGCCCAAGTCTCGCGCCAGCGCTAAGATCAATCCAACGAATGTTTCTGATGGCATACATCTCGGAGATTGATGAGTGTCCACCTACCCCAGTATCGACACCGATGTACTGCGCACCTTTGTCGCGATTGCCGATCAGGGCGGTTTTACCCGCGCCGGTGAAATGGTCAACCGCACCCAGTCGGCGGTGAGCATGCAGATGAAACGCCTGGAAGAAGACGTGCTGCAGCGCCAGCTGTTCGAACGCGACGGGCGCCAGGTCAAGCTGACCGCCGAAGGCCAGGTTTTGCTGGGCTATGCGCGGCGCATCCTCAAACTCCACAGCGAAGTCTTCAATACCCTGCGTGAGCCGCACATGGTCGGCACGGTGCGCATCGGCACGCCCGATGATTACGTCATGCGTTTTTTGCCGGGCATCCTGTCGCGCTTCGCGCAGTTCTACCCGCTGATCCAGATCGAAGTTCACTGCGAATCGACCCGGCAACTGTTGCAGCGCCAGGACCTGGACTTGTCCATCGTCACCCGCGAGCCGGGCAACGAGATCGGCCAATTGTTGCGCAAGGAGCGGTTTGTCTGGGCCGAAGCCCAGTGCTTCAGCGCCCATGAGCAAACACCGTTGCCGCTGGCGATGTTCAACAGTGATTGTTTCTGCCGCCTCTGGGCATGCAATGCCCTGGACGCCATGGGCCGCGACTACCGGATTGCCTACAACAGCTCCAGCCTGTCGGCGTTGATGGCCGTGGTCAGCGCGGGTCTGGCGATCACCGCGCAGCTGGAAAGCCTGATTACACCGGACATGCGTATCCTTGGCGCCAACGAAGACCTGCCGCTGTTGCCGGAAGCCAGCATCATGCTGATCCGCAACCTGAACAACCCTTCGCCGATCACCGAATGCCTGGCCGAGCACATCGTCGAAGGTTTCAAGCTTTAAACGCGAGCATCACCGCACAAACCACCAGAAAACCACAGAACAGCCCGCGCAGAAGCCGCTCCGGTAAGGCGTGGGCAATTCTCACGCCCCAGCTGATGCTCATCAATCCACCGACCGCCAATGGCACGCCAATCGCCCAGTCCACCTGATGATGCACCGCATAAGTTGCCAGAGTGACGCCGGTACTTGGCAACGCCAACGCCAGCGCCAGCCCCTGGGCAACCACTTGAGTGGTACCGAACAGGCTGGTCAATACCGGTGTTGCCACCACTGCCCCGCCCACTCCAAATAGTCCACCCATTGTGCCGGAAGCCGCGCCGAGCACGCCCAGCCACGGCCAGGAATAACGCATCTGCGTAGAGGCCGGTGCGTTGGTGGTGAACATTCGCATCAGGTTGTAGGCCGACAGCGCGATCAGGAAAGCGACGAAGCCCAAGCGCATGGTCTGCGCATCGATACCCACCGCCCAGATCGAACCGATCCAGGCAAAACAGAACCCCATCAAGGCCAGTGGCAGCGCATGCTGCAATTCGATGCGATTGCGCTGGTGATAGCGCCACAGCGCCAGCATCACGTTCGGCACCACCATCACCAGCGCCGTGCCTTGGGCGATCTGCTGATCGAGCCCGAACCACACGCCCAGCAGCGGAATTGCGACCAAACCGCCACCGATGCCGAACAGGCCGCCAAGGGTCCCCAA
This sequence comes from Pseudomonas sp. Tn43, assembly GCF_014192635.1. Classification (NCBI taxonomy): domain Bacteria; kingdom Pseudomonadati; phylum Pseudomonadota; class Gammaproteobacteria; order Pseudomonadales; family Pseudomonadaceae; genus Pseudomonas; species Pseudomonas sp. Tn43. The sequence continues at coordinate 1,741 of NZ_JACHYG010000015.1, read as the reverse complement.
GGCCGCGCCAAAAACCAGATACAACATGAATTCAATCACGGGGCGTTTTTCCTTTTTGTGAGGCTGTTCATCCTACGCAGTCGGCTCTGGCGGGGAAACGCACAGCAACGCACAATGGCTGTGCCAATTTCGCATAAGCGCCGACGAACCATGAACCCCAATCAATTGACCGAACAACTTGGCCTGTTTCTCGATGTGCTGGAAAGTGGCAGTTTTTCCGCCGCGTCCCGCCGCCATCCCTTGACACCTTCGGCCGTGGCGCGACGCATTGATAGCTTGGAAAACGCCGTTGGCAGCCAGTTGTTCATTCGCAGCACCCACGCGGTGCGCGCGACCCCGGCCGGTCTGGCTTTTGCTGAACGTGCGCGGCGGATCGTCGCTGAACTGCGCCTGGCCCGAGCGGAAGCGGTGTCTCTTAGCAGTGCGCCGGAAGGCTTGATTCGGGTGGATGCGCCGGCAGCGTTCGGACGACGCCATCTGGCGCCGGCGATTGCCGATTTCCTGACCCTTTACCCTGGCCTGGACGTGCAATTGCACCTGATCGACAGCTTTGTCGACATGCAGGGCTTGAACCTGGGCAAAGTCGATCTGGTACTGCGTGCCGGGCAGATGGCCGATACTCGACTGGTGGCGACGCCGCTGGCGAGCATGGTGCGCATCGCCTGCGCCAGCCCCGATTACCTGCAACGCCGTGGCGTGCCCACCGACCCAGCGCAGCTGGGCGACCATGATGGCCTCGACTGGGAGGGCCTGGCTCCGCCCTTCGCCTGGCGCTTCGAGCAGAATGGGCAGATGCATTTGCACCGGCCTGCGCGAATCCGCATGAGCGCCAACAATGCCGAGGCACTGGTCTGCGGTGCATTGGCCGGGTTGGGCATCGCGCATTTACCGACGTGGCTGGCCAGCGAATATTTATTACGCGGCGAACTGCTGCCGCTGTTCTGCGAAAACGGTCTGCCAAAACCGGAAAGCACCGGCATTTACGCATTGCGCCTGGAGCAACAACCCAGTTCGCGCAGCCGCTTGTTGCTGGAGTACCTGAAGACCCGTTTCAGCCCCATTCCGCCGTGGGATCTGGCGCTGCAAACCAATCTGGATCGCCACTAGTCCAGAATTATCTGGCGCATTAAAGATTCGCCCGCTAGATTCATGACGATCACTGATCAAGGCTTTGAAATGAACACCGAGCGCAACAAACCGGACAACTGCGAAGACCTGCTGCTGGACAATCAGGTCTGCTTCGCCCTGCATTCCACCTCGCTGCTGATGACCAAGGTCTACAAGCCGCTGCTGCAAGCGCTGGGCCTGACCTATCCGCAGTATCTGGCAATGATGGTGTTGTGGGAAAAGGATGGGTTGACGGTCGGCGAAATCAGCACCCGCCTGCTGACCGATCCCGGTTCCCTCACCCCGCTGCTCAAGCGCCTGGAAGCCGAAGGCCTGCTGAGCCGCACCCGCAGCCGTGAAGACGAGCGAGTAGTGATCGTCGAATTGACCGAGCAAGGCCGTGCCCTGCGCGACAAGGCGCGGGGCATTCCCCAGTGCATCCTCGGCGCCAGCGGACAAACGCTGGAGCAGCTGAAGAAGCTGCAAGCGGATCTTCAAGCGCTGCGTAGTCATCTGCAAGACAGCCTTTAGACCGCGTAATCGTTCTTCGCGGGCAAGCCTCGCTCCTACATCTATGGTTACCCCCTTTTCTGCAATACTGTTTTTGATGCGTGTTTGGCTTGCTTTCATCTAT
>NZ_JACHYG010000014.1:0-98093 GCF_014192635.1 Pseudomonas sp. Tn43 | reverse complement strand
GCCATATGGCGCCCGACACGATGCCCCTTGGCTTGCAGTTCCTTGGACAGGGTGCGAGACCCGGCGGACGCTCTGGATTCCTTATGATGCTTGACTAGCACGGCCTTAAGTTTCTCCCGTTCAGGATTCACCTTGCCCTGGCGCTGACGCCAGGCGTAAAAGCTGCTGCGGGTGACTCCAAACGCCCGACAGCAATTGTTAACGCCGTACTGCTCGTCCAGCTCATTGATCAGCGAGAATGATCTTTGGAGTCCAAAAGCAGGAGAGCACTGGCCTTTTTTAGGATTTCAATGTCCAGGTCTTTTTGCCTGAGCAACGCTTTGAGCTGCTGAATCTCCCGCTGATCGGCGGTGATTGCCTTGGCCCCCACCGGGGTCGAACCCAAGCGTTCTTTGCGAACCTGGTCGACCCAACGGCGCAAGGCCGTAGGGCCAATATCCAAACTGGCACAGACCTCAGGAACTGACTGGCCCTCGTCCAGCACCATGCTGGCGGCCTTGAGTTTGAACTCACTGGAATAAGATTTACGCATATCCACACACCTCAGATTTGGGCGCCATCTTAGCGCCCGATTGAAGTGTCCAAAATCATTAGGCCAGTTCAGGCTTGCCCGCGAAGGCGGCCTGATAGTCGACCAGGGTCTTTGATTGTGTACATACCCGTTTCTGCGGTAGCGACGGCTGGCGGTTTCGCTTTTACAGCGAGTCACTTTCGAAAAGCCTGCGCGGCCCGGCGGAAAGTAACCAAAGCGCTCTTGCCCCGCCATTCGGTACCTCGCCCAGGCTCGGCATGCCTCACTCCGGCAGCCCGCCGCCATCGGCCATCCTTGCCGCGGTGCCCCCTATGCAACGCCTGCGTTCGGCCTCTGGGAAAGGGGCGGCAGATCAAAAGCCAAAGCCAAAGCAAGATCAAAAGCTTCGCGAGCAAGCCCGCTCCCACAGGGGGGGCATCTGCAAGAGACTGGTCGGCTGTCAGGCCGCCTTCGCAGCGATGCGGCGACCCGACAAGCCAGTTCCCACAAAAAATCAGAGCGCATCCGCTGTGCTTTTCACCACTCAACAGGCCGAGCGTTAGCTCGCCTGCAGCTTTTGATGTTGACGCACCGCCCCCTCGAGAGGCCGAGTGGAGGTTCTGCGCAGTGGGCAACCCGGCATGGATGCCGGGTTAGCCGCGCACGGCCATGGATGGCCGATCGCGGCGGGCCCACGGAGCAGGACCGGAGCGAGGGCATGCCGAGCCTGGGCGAGGCACCGAACGAAAGGGGCAAGAGCGTTTTGGTTACTTTGGCGCTTTTCCAAAGTGACCCGCTGTAAGAGCGGAACCCTAAGCAGTCGTTACCGCAGAAAAGGATATGTACCCGACCAAAGAGCCAGTCGGCCCTCAGGCCGCTGCGTATACAACGTCAGGCACAAACAAAAACGGCCCCTATCCAATAGAGGCCGTTTCCGGTACAGCTCAAGACGTTATCGCAAGACAGCCCTTATCAGCGGTCTTCAAGCCGGGTGATATCACGCGACTCATAGCCAGTGTACAGCTGGCGCGGACGGCCAATCTTGTACGGGCTGGAGAGCATTTCCTTCCAGTGGGAAATCCAGCCGACAGTCCGCGCCAGGGCGAAGATCACGGTGAACATGCTGGTTGGAATGCCGATCGCCTTGAGGATGATCCCCGAATAGAAGTCGACGTTCGGGTACAGCGAGCGTTCGATGAAGTACGGGTCAGTCAGGGCGATCTCTTCCAGGCGCATGGCCAGTTCGAGTTGCGGATCGTTGGTGATGCCCAGTTCCTTCAGCACTTCGTCGCAGGTCTGCTTCATGACGGTGGCACGTGGGTCGCGGTTTTTGTAAACCCGGTGACCGAAGCCCATCAGTTTGAACGGATCGTTCTTGTCCTTGGCCTTGGCGATGTACTTGTCGATGTTCGAAACATCGCCAATCTCGTCAAGCATGGTCAGAACGGCTTCGTTCGCGCCGCCGTGGGCAGGGCCCCACAGTGCAGCGATGCCAGCGGCGATACAGGCGAACGGGTTGGCACCCGAGGAACCTGCCAGGCGTACGGTGGACGTCGATGCGTTCTGCTCGTGGTCGGCATGGAGGATGAAGATCCGGTCCATGGCCTTGGCGAGTACCGGGCTGATCGGTTTGATCTCGCACGGGGTGTTGAACATCATGTGCAGGAAGTTTTCCGCGTACGACAGGTCGTTGCGCGGGTACATCATGGGTTGGCCCATGGAGTACTTGTAAACCATTGCGGCCAGGGTCGGCATCTTGGCAACCAGGCGGATCGCGGAGATTTCACGATGCTGCGGGTTATTGATGTCGAGGGAGTCGTGGTAGAAGGCCGAGAGGGCGCCGACTACGCCGCACATGACAGCCATCGGGTGGGCGTCGCGACGGAAGCCGTTGAAGAAGGTCTTCAACTGTTCGTGAACCATGGTGTGGTTCTTCACGGTGCCGACGAACTGGGCCTTCTGTTCTGCGGTCGGCAATTCGCCGTTGAGCAGCAGATAGCAGGTTTCCAGGTAGTCCGACTTTTCAGCCAGCTGTTCGATCGGGTAGCCGCGGTGCAGCAGAATGCCGTTGTCGCCGTCGATATAGGTGATCTTCGACTCGCAGGAGGCAGTCGACATGAAGCCAGGGTCAAAGGTGAAACGGCCCGTGGCCGTCAGGCCCCGAACGTCGATAACATCGGGACCAACGGTGCCGGTTAAAATGGGCAGCTCGACGGGGGCTGCGCCCTCGATGATCAACTGCGCTTTTTTGTCAGCCATGTGGCCTCCTATTTATGCTTGAAATCATCAGACAGACCCCCCACGCAGGGCCCGCACCACTATAGTGAGATAAATTCGAATGTCAATTTGCCTAAAGTCTTGCTCCAGAAGGCTTTAACCGGACTTTTTCCTCGAAATTGACTGCCATTTACGCCTTTTATGTCACTTGTGCAATCAGCTATTAGGGGAAGGTGAACGCGTTGTCATTAGTAGCCTAACTGTCTATACTCGGCCACCGACCGCCAAGGGCTTTTGGGCCTGCTTTATTGGGGGTCGCATCCCTGGGTGGTGGTTACCTGACCAGTGCACTCCCCAACAACTTTGCCCTGATTGTTAGGGGCTCTTCAGTGTGAAAAAAAGCCGTGAAAAGCCAACGACCTGTAAACCTAGACCTAAGGACCATCAAACTCCCCATCACCGGCGTTACGTCGTTTCTTCACCGTGTTTCCGGCATCATCCTCTTTCTGGGCCTTGGCTTCATGCTTTATGCATTGGGCAAGTCTCTGGATTCCGAGGAAGGTTTTGCCGAGGTGAAGGCATGCTTGACCAGCCCGCTGGCCAAGTTCGTAGCATGGGGCCTCCTGTCCGCTCTTCTGTATCACCTGGTAGCCGGTGTGCGCCATCTGATTATGGATATGGGCATCGGTGAGACGCTGGAAGGCGGCAAGCTGGGCTCGCAAATCATTATCGCCGTATCTGCGGTGTTGATCGTTCTGGCGGGAGTTTGGATATGGTAACCAGCGTTACGAACCTGTCGCGTTCGGGCCTCTATGACTGGATGGCACAGCGTGTGTCTGCGGTCGTTCTCGCGGCTTATTTCATCTTCCTGATCGGATACCTCGTTGCGAATCCTGGCATTGGCTACACCCAATGGCACGAACTGTTCGCAAGCAACTGGATGCGTATCTTCAGTCTGCTGGCCCTTGTGGCCTTGGGCGCTCACGCCTGGGTCGGCATGTGGACCATCGCGACTGACTACCTGACGCCAATGGCGCTGGGCAAGTCCGCGACTGCAGTACGTTTCCTTTTCCAGGCAGTATGCGGCGTTGCGATGTTCGCTTACTTCGTCTGGGGTGTGCAGATTCTCTGGGGTATCTGATCCATGGCTAACATTCCAACGATTTCTTTCGACGCCATCATTATTGGTGGTGGCGGTGCCGGCATGCGCGCAGCGCTGCAACTGGCACAAGGCGGTCACAAGACTGCCGTGATCACCAAGGTTTTCCCGACCCGTTCGCACACCGTGTCGGCCCAGGGCGGCATCACTTGCGCCATCGCGTCCGCTGATCCTAACGATGACTGGCGCTGGCACATGTACGATACCGTCAAGGGTTCCGACTATATCGGTGACCAGGACGCTATCGAATACATGTGTCAGGAAGGTCCGGCTGCCGTTTTCGAGCTGGATCACATGGGGCTGCCGTTCTCCCGTACCGAACAGGGTCGCATCTACCAGCGTCCATTCGGCGGTCAGTCGAAGGATTACGGTAAAGGTGGCCAGGCCGCCCGTACCTGCGCCGCTTCCGACCGTACCGGTCACGCGCTGTTGCACACCCTTTATCAGGGCAACCTGAAAGCTGGCACCACGTTCCTTAACGAGTACTACGCTGTTGATCTGGTGAAAAACCAGGACGGCGCATTCGTCGGCGTGATTGCCATCTGCATCGAAACCGGCGAAACCACCTACATCCGCGCCAAGGCTACCGTACTGGCCACCGGCGGTGCAGGTCGTATCTACGCCTCGACCACCAACGCCCTGATCAATACCGGTGACGGCGTTGGTATGGCGCTGCGTGCCGGCGTACCGGTACAAGACATCGAAATGTGGCAGTTCCACCCGACCGGCATCGCCGGCGCCGGTGTACTGGTGACCGAAGGTTGCCGTGGTGAAGGTGGTTACCTGATCAACAAGCACGGCGAGCGTTTCATGGAGCGTTATGCTCCGAACGCCAAAGACCTTGCCGGTCGTGACGTTGTTGCCCGTTCGATGGTTAAGGAAATCATCGCCGGCAATGGTTGCGGTCCGAATGGCGACCACGTAATGCTCAAACTCGACCACCTGGGCGAGGAAGTGCTGCACAGCCGTCTGCCAGGCATCTGCGAACTGTCCAAGACTTTCGCACACGTTGACCCTGTTGTTGCTCCGGTTCCGGTCGTTCCGACCTGCCACTATATGATGGGCGGCGTTCCGACCAACATTCACGGCCAGGCCATCACCCAGAACGACGAAGGCGTCGACGAAATCATCCCTGGCCTGTTCGCAGTGGGTGAAGTGGCGTGCGTATCGGTTCACGGCGCCAACCGTCTGGGCGGCAACTCGCTGCTTGACCTGGTGGTATTCGGCCGTGCTGCCGGCCTGCACCTGGAAAAAGCGCTGAGCGACGGCATCGAATACGATGACGCCACCGACGCTGACATCAACGCAGCCCTGGCACGTCTGTCCGCTCTGAATGAGCGTACCGACGGTGAAGACGTGGCAACCCTGCGTCGTGAACTGCAAAGCTGCATGCAGAACTACTTCGGTGTGTTCCGTACCGGCGAATACATGCAGAAAGGTATTGCTCAGCTGGCTGATCTGCGCGTGCGTATCGCCAACGTCAAGATCAACGACAAGAGCCAGGCCTTCAACACCGCGCGTATCGAGGCACTGGAACTGCAAAACCTGCTGGAAGTCGCCGAAGCCACTGCTATCGCTGCAGAAGTGCGCAAAGAGTCCCGCGGTGCTCACGCCCGTGAAGACTTCGAAGACCGTGACGATGAAAACTGGCTGTGCCACACACTGTACTTCCCGGGTGACAAGCGCGTTGCCAAGCGTGCCGTGAACTTCTCGCCGAAGACTGTTCCGACTTTTGAACCTAAGATTCGGACTTATTAAGGGTGGCCGCCATGTTGCAAGTCAGTGTTTATCGTTACAACCCTGATCAGGACGCTGCGCCGTTCATGCAGGAATTCCAGGTTGATACCGGTGGTAAAGACCTGATGGTGCTGGACGTGCTGGCCCTGATCAAAGAGCAGGACGAAGGTTTCTCCTATCGTCGCTCTTGCCGTGAAGGTGTTTGCGGTTCCGACGGCATGAACATCAACGGCAAAAACGGTCTGGCATGCATCACGCCGCTGTCTGCCGTCGTAAAACGTAACAAGCTGATCGTTCGTCCGTTGCCAGGTTTGCCGGTTATCCGTGACCTGGTCGTCGATATGAGCATCTTCTACAAGCAATACGAAAAGGTTAAGCCATACCTGCAGAACGACACGCCAGCTCCGGCCATCGAACGTCTGCAGTCTCCTGAAGAGCGTGAAAAGCTCGATGGTCTGTACGAGTGCATCCTGTGCGCTTGCTGCTCGACTTCGTGCCCGTCCTTCTGGTGGAACCCGGACAAGTTCCTGGGTCCGGCTGCTCTGCTGCAAGCCTATCGCTTCCTGGCAGACAGTCGCGACAACAAGACATCCGAGCGTCTGGCTTCGCTGGATGACCCGTTCAGCGTATTCCGCTGCCGGGGCATCATGAACTGCGTCAACGTTTGTCCGAAAGGCCTGAACCCGACTAAGGCCATCGGTCACATTCGTAACATGTTGCTGCAAAGCGGCGTGTGATTCAGCTGCTGTACCCGTAGAACCGCTGTACCCGTAGATGCTACGGCGCCGGCTTCAACCGGCGCCGTAGTTTTAACCTGAGCAGCAGCTTAAAAGGCTGCCGCTCTTATTTTGAAGAAATGAGACAAGCAGGGGCATCCGGGCTGGTACCCGGACTATCAGCGTGATCCTAAGTGGCTTGTTTTAGTCGCTGCATTCGGACTTCTGCAAGTTTGCTCGGTGTCGACGCCGGTGGTGTTCCCCTAACCGAGGGTGACCAAGCATGCAAGAAAGCGTGATGCAGCGCATGTGGAACAGCGCCTACCTATCCGGTAGTAACGCTGCCTATGTGGAAGAGCTTTACGAGCTCTACCTGCACGACCCTAACGCTGTGCCAGAAGAGTGGCGCACCTACTTCCAGAAGTTGCCTGCTGACGGCAACCCTGCCACCGATGTTTCGCACTCCACAATTCGCGATCATTTCGTCTTGCTGGCAAAGAACCAGCGCCGCGCCCAACCGGTTTCCGCCGGCAGCGTGAGCAGTGAGCACGAGAAGAAGCAAGTTGAAGTGCTGCGATTGATCCAGGCCTACCGTATGCGTGGCCACCAGGCAGCCCAGCTTGACCCGCTGGGGCTGTGGCAGCGTCCTGCACCTGCAGACCTGTCAATCAATCATTACGGCTTGACCAATGCCGATCTTGATACGACCTTCCGTGCCGGCGACCTGTTCATCGGCAAAGAGGAGGCGAGCCTACGCGAAATTCACGAAGCGTTGCAGCAGACATATTGCCGCACCATCGGCGCTGAATTTACGCATATCACCGATTCCGAGCAGCGCCAGTGGTTCCAGCAGCGTCTGGAAAGCGTGCGCGGTCGTCCGACATACTCCGCCGACATCAAGAGCCACCTGCTTGAGCGTGTCACCGCCGGCGAAGGCCTGGAAAAATACCTGGGGACCAAATACCCGGGTACCAAGCGTTTCGGTCTGGAAGGCGGCGAAAGCCTGATTCCGATGCTCGACGAGTTGATCCAGCGTTCCGGCTCCTACGGCACCAAGGAAATCGTGATCGGCATGGCCCACCGTGGTCGTCTGAACGTACTGGTCAATACCTTCGGCAAGAACCCGCGCGAGCTGTTCGACGAGTTCGAAGGCAAGAAAAAGGTCGAGCTGGGTTCCGGTGACGTTAAATATCACCAGGGCTTCTCGTCCAACGTGATGACCACCGGCGGTGAAGTTCACCTGGCCATGGCGTTCAACCCTTCCCACCTGGAAATCGTTTCCCCGGTGGTCGAGGGTTCGGTTCGCGCCCGTCAGGATCGTCGTAACGACCCTACCGGCGAGAAGGTTCTGCCAATTTCCATCCACGGTGACGCGGCCTTCGCCGGTCAAGGTGTGGTCATGGAAACCTTCCAGATGTCGCAGACCCGCGGTTTCAAGACCGGCGGCACCGTGCACATCGTGATCAACAACCAGGTCGGTTTCACCATCAGCAACCCGCTGGACTCGCGCTCCACCGAGTACGCGACCGACGTTGCGAAGATGATCCAGGCGCCGATCCTCCATGTGAATGGTGATGATCCGGAAGCCGTGTTGTTCGTGACCCAACTGGCCATCGACTACCGCATGCAGTTCAAGCGTGACGTGGTAATCGATATGGTCTGCTACCGTCGTCGTGGCCACAACGAGGCCGACGAGCCTAGCGGCACTCAGCCAATCATGTACCAGCAGATCACCAAACAGCGCACCACCCGTGAGCTGTATGCCGAACGTCTGACCCAAAGCGGTGTGCTGGACGCAGAGCGTGTTCAGGCGAAAGTCGACGAATACCGCAATGCGCTGGACAACGGTCTGCATGTTGTAAAAAGCCTGGTCAAAGAGCCGAACAAAGAGTTGTTCGTGGACTGGCGTCCGTATCTGGGCCACGCCTGGACCGCGCGTCACGACACTCGCTTCGATCTGAAAACCTTGCAGGAACTGTCCGCCAAGCTGCTGGAAATTCCGGAAGGCTTCGTGGTTCAGCGCCAGGTCTCGAAAATCTACGAAGACCGTCAGAAAATGCAAGCCGGCGGCCTGCCGATCAACTGGGGTTACGCCGAAACCATGGCGTACGCGACCCTGGCGTTCGAAGGTCACCCGATTCGCATGACGGGTCAGGACATCGGTCGCGGTACGTTCTCGCACCGTCACGCTGTCTTGCACAACCAGAAAGACGCGGGTACCTACATCCCGCTGCAAAACCTGTACAAGGGCCAGCCACGTTTCGACCTGTACGATTCGTTCCTGTCCGAAGAAGCCGTGCTGGCATTTGAATACGGTTACTCGACCACCACGCCTGACGCGCTGGTGATCTGGGAAGCCCAGTTCGGCGACTTCGCCAACGGTGCCCAAGTGGTTATCGACCAGTTCATCACCAGTGGCGAGCACAAGTGGGGTCGTCTCTGCGGTCTGACCATGCTGCTGCCGCACGGTTATGAAGGCCAGGGGCCAGAGCACTCTTCGGCTCGTCTGGAGCGTTACCTGCAGCTGTGCGCCGAGCACAACATTCAGGTAGCCGTGCCGACTACGCCGGCTCAGATCTACCACTTGCTGCGTCGTCAGGTGATTCGCCCGCTGCGCAAGCCGTTGGTCGTTCTGACTCCGAAGTCGCTGCTGCGTCACAAACTGGCCATCTCGACCCTGGAAGATCTGGCCGAAGGTTCGTTCCAGACCGTTATCCCGGAAATCGATGCCCTGGATCCGAAAAAGATCGAGCGCGTCATTCTGTGTAGCGGCAAGGTCTACTACGACCTGCTGGAAAAACGCCGTGCCGAAGGTCGTGATGACATCGCCATCGTGCGTATCGAGCAGCTGTACCCATTCCCTGAGGACGACTTGAGCGAAGTCCTGGCTCCGTACACCAACCTCAAACATATCGTTTGGTGTCAGGAAGAGCCGATGAACCAGGGTGCCTGGTACTGCAGCCAACACCACATGCGCCGCATCGTTGGCAATCACGACAAGTCGCTCGTACTCGAGTACGCGGGCCGTGATGCTTCTGCTGCGCCGGCTTGTGGTTATGCATCGATGCACGCTGAGCAGCAGGAACAACTGCTGCAAGACGCCTTTACTGTTTAACGCCTTCGCGCACCTGAAACCGAATTTAAGGACCCACAGATAATGGCTATCGAAATCAAAGCCCCCACTTTCCCGGAATCGGTTGCCGATGGCACCGTTGCCACCTGGCACAAAAAACCGGGCGACGCCGTCAAGCGCGATGACCTGATCGTCGACATCGAAACCGACAAAGTCGTACTGGAAGTGCTGGCCACCGCTGACGGCGTGCTGGGCGCTATCGTCAAGAACGAAGGCGACACCGTTCTGTCCGACGAAGTTCTGGGCTCCATCGGTGAGGGCAGTGCTGCTGCCGCTGCTCCAGCCGCCGCTGCTGCACCTGCTGCCGCTGCCGCTGCTCCTGCCGAAGCGGGCGAAGAGGACCCTGTTGCTGCACCGGCTGCTCGCAAGCTGGCTGAAGAAAACGGCATCAACATCGCTTCCGTTGCCGGTACCGGCAAAGGCGGTCGTGTGACCAAGGAAGACGTTGTTGCCGCTGTAGCTGCCAAAAAAGCCGCTCCGGCTGCCGCACCTGCCAAGGCTGCCGCGCCTGCCGCTGCTGCTCCTGTGTTCGCCGCCGGCGATCGCATCGAGAAGCGCGTACCGATGACCCGCGTTCGCGCCACCGTGGCCAAGCGTCTGGTTGAAGCTCAGTCGAACATGGCGATGCTGACCACTTTCAACGAAGTCGACATGACCGAAGTCATGGCGTTGCGTTCCAAGTACAAGGATCTCTTCGAGAAGAGCCATAACGGCGTGCGTTTGGGCTTCATGTCGTTCTTCGTCAAGGCTGCCACCGAAGCGCTGAAACGCTTCCCGGCTGTCAACGCTTCGATCGACGGCGGCGATATCGTTTACCACGGCTACGCTGACGTCGGCGTTGCAGTTTCCAGCGATCGCGGCCTGGTTGTTCCGGTTCTGCGTAACGCCGAACTGATGAGCCTGGCTGAAATCGAAGGCGGCATCGCCACCTTCGGCAAGAAGGCTCGTGACGGCAAGCTGTCGATGGACGAAATGACCGGTGGTACGTTCACCATCACCAACGGTGGCACCTTCGGTTCGATGATGTCGACGCCGATCGTCAACCCGCCACAAGCGGCCATCCTGGGCATGCACAACATTCTGCAGCGTCCTATGGCAATCAACGGTCAAGTCGTTATCCGTCCGATGATGTACCTGGCGCTGTCCTACGATCACCGTTTGATCGACGGCAAAGAAGCTGTGACCTTCCTGGTTACCATCAAGAACTTGCTGGAAGACCCGGCTCGTTTGCTGCTGGATATCTGATAGAAGCAGCTGCAGGCTTCAAGTTACAAGCTGCAGGAAAGGGCAGCTTGGCTTGACGCTTGCGGCTTCAAGCTTGCCGCAAAAAAGAGGATTTTTTGAATGTCGCAGAAATTTGACGTAGTAGTGATTGGCGCGGGCCCTGGCGGTTACGTGGCCGCCATCAAAGCAGCGCAATTGGGCCTTTCCACTGCCTGCATCGAGAAATACACCGACAAGGAAGGCAAACTGGCCCTCGGCGGTACCTGCCTGAACGTCGGCTGCATTCCATCCAAGGCGCTGCTGGACAGCTCCTGGAAGTTCCACGAAGCCCAAGACGGCTTCGCGATCCACGGTATCAACCACGCTGGCGTAACCATGGACGTGCCAGCAATGGTCGGCCGTAAAGCCAACATCGTCAAAGGCCTGACCTCGGGTGTTGCCACCCTGTTCAAGGCCAACGGCGTGACCTCGATCCAGGGCCACGGCAAACTGCTGGCCGGCAAGAAAGTCGAAGTCACCAAGCCTGACGGTTCGGTAGAAATCATTGAAGCCGAAAACGTGATTCTGGCTCCAGGTTCGCGTCCGATCGACATTCCGCCAGCTCCGGTTGACCAGAATGTGATCGTCGATTCGACTGGCGCGCTGGAATTCCAGTCCGTGCCAAAACGTCTGGGCGTGATCGGCGCTGGCGTGATCGGTCTGGAACTGGGTTCGGTCTGGTCGCGTCTGGGTGCAGAAGTGACTGTCCTGGAAGCCCTGGACACCTTCCTGATGGCAGCGGACACCGCTGTTTCCAAGGAAGCGCTGAAAACCCTGACCAAACAAGGTCTGGACATCAAGCTGGGTGCTCGCGTTACCGGTTCCAAAGTGAACGGTGACGAAGTCGTTGTGAACTACACCGATGCCAACGGCGAACAAAACATCACATTCGACAAGCTAATCGTAGCCGTTGGTCGCCGTCCGGTGACCACTGATTTGCTGGCTGCTGATTGCGGTGTGACCCTGGACGAGCGCGGTTTCGTGCACGTTGACGATCACTGCGCCACCACCGTACCGGGCGTTTACGCCATCGGTGACGTGGTTCGCGGCATGATGCTGGCACACAAGGCCTCGGAAGAGGGCATCATGGTCGTTGAGCGCATCAAGGGCCACAAAGCCCAGATGAACTATGACTTGATCCCGTCAGTTATTTATACTCACCCGGAAATCGCGTGGGTCGGCAAAACCGAGCAGACCTTGAAGGCTGAAGGCGTTGAAGTTAACGTTGGCACCTTCCCGTTCGCAGCCAGTGGCCGTGCCATGGCAGCCAACGACACCGGCGGTTTCGTGAAAGTCATTGCCGATGCCAAGACTGACCGCGTATTGGGCGTCCACGTGATTGGCCCGAGCGCTGCAGAACTGGTTCAGCAGGGCGCGATCGGTATGGAATTCGGCACCAGCGCTGAAGACCTGGGCATGATGGTTTTCTCCCATCCGACCCTGTCTGAAGCCTTGCATGAAGCAGCTTTGGCTGTGAATGGCGGCGCCATCCACATCGCCAACCGCAAGAAGCGTTAAGACAATAAGAAACCACGGCGGTACGGCCCGTCGTGAGCCTTGCGTGCAAGACTCACCGCGGAATGTCCGCTGGACGCAGTCTTGCGTAGCTGCACCGGGTGACCGGAAAGCTACGCAAGCAGCAGTCACAGGTGGTGCGGCACCAGAACGGTGCAGCACCGAATGCGCAGTACCTAACGAAGACGGTAATAAGCATGAATCTTCACGAGTATCAGGGTAAGCAGCTGTTCGCTGAATACGGCCTGCCAGTTTCCACCGGCTACGCAGTAGACACCCCGGAAGCAGCAGCAGAAGCTTGCGACAAAATCGGCGGCACCGAGTGGGTTGTCAAAGCCCAGGTCCACGCTGGTGGTCGCGGTAAAGCGGGCGGCGTAAAGCTGGTTCGCAGCAAAGAAGACGCCAAAGCATTCGCTCAACAGTGGTTGGGCAAGCGTCTGGTGACTTACCAGACTGATGCCAATGGCCAGCCAGTCACCAAGATCCTGGTTGAATCGTGCACTGATATCGCTAAAGAGCTGTACCTGGGCGCTGTCGTTGACCGTTCGAGCCGTCGCATCGTGTTCATGGCTTCCACCGAAGGTGGCGTGGACATCGAGAAAATCGCTCACGACACCCCTGAGAAAATCCTCAAGGCTACTATCGATCCACTGGTTGGCGCTCAGCCATTCCAGGGTCGCGAGCTGGCTTTCCAGCTGGGCCTGGAAGGCAAGCAAGTTGCTCAGTTCGCCAAGATCTTCGTAGGTCTGGCCAAGCTGTTCAAGGATCACGACCTGGCTCTGCTGGAAGTGAACCCGCTGGTGATCAAGGCTGACGGCGATCTGCATTGCCTCGACGCCAAGATCAACATCGACGCCAACGCCATGTACCGTCAGCCTAAGCTGAAGACTTTCCACGATCCGTCGCAAGACGATCCGCGCGAAGCGCACGCTGCCAAGTTCGAACTGAACTACGTAGCACTGGAAGGCAACATCGGTTGCATGGTCAACGGTGCTGGCCTGGCCATGGGTACCATGGACATCGTCAACCTGCATGGCGGCAAGCCAGCCAACTTCCTCGACGTGGGCGGCGGTGCTACCAAAGAACGCGTGACCGAAGCGTTCAAGATCATCCTGTCCGACACTAACGTCGCTGCAGTACTGGTCAACATCTTCGGCGGCATCGTTCGTTGCGACATGATTGCCGAAGGCATCATCGGCGCGGTGAAAGAAGTCGGCGTGAAAATCCCGGTTGTTGTTCGCCTTGAAGGCAACAACGCTGAGCTGGGCGCTAAAGTACTGGCAGAAAGCGGTTTGAACATCATCGCTGCTACCAGCCTGACCGACGCTGCTCAACAAGTTGTCAAAGCTGCGGAGGGCAAATAATGAGCGTCCTGATCAATAAAGACACCAAAGTTATCTGCCAGGGTATTACCGGTTCGCAAGGTAGTTTCCACACCCAGCAAGCCATCGAATACGGCACCCAGATGGTGGGTGGCGTAACGCCTGGCAAAGGCGGCACCGAGCATCTGGGTCTGCCAGTGTTCAACACCGTGAAAGACGCTGTAGCTGCCACTGGCGCCACCGCCAGCGTGATCTACGTTCCAGCTCCTTTCTGCAAGGACTCCATCCTGGAAGCGGCATTCGGCGGCATCAAGCTGATCGTGTGCATCACCGAAGGCATTCCTACCCTGGACATGCTGGACGCTAAAGTTAAGTGCGACGAGCTGGGCGTAGTCCTGATCGGCCCTAACTGCCCAGGCGTGATCACTCCAGGCGAATGCAAGATCGGCATCATGCCAGGTCACATTCATTTGCCAGGCAAGGTCGGTATCGTTTCCCGTTCCGGCACCCTGACTTACGAAGCCGTGAAGCAGACCACTGACGCCGGTTTCGGTCAGTCCACTTGCGTCGGCATCGGTGGTGACCCGATCCCAGGCTCCAACTTCATCGACATCCTGAAGCTGTTCCAGGAAGACCCGAAGACCGAAGCGATCGTGATGATCGGTGAGATCGGCGGTTCGGCTGAAGAAGAAGCGGCTGCCTACATCAAGGCTCACGTGACCAAGCCGGTTGTTTCCTACATCGCTGGTGTGACTGCTCCTCCGGGCAAGCGCATGGGCCATGCTGGCGCAATCATCTCTGGCGGCAAAGGCACTGCAGACGAGAAATTCGCTGCTCTGCAAGACGCAGGCGTAAAAACCGTGCGTTCGCTGGCAGACATCGGCAAGGCCCTGGCCGAGCTGACTGGCTGGGCTGTCAAGTAAGCCTCGCGCTTAACTGACGCTTCACCAAACAAAGGCCACCCTCGGGTGGCCTTTGTCATTTCCAAAGATCAAAAGATCGCAGCCTTCGGCAGCTCCTACAGTTGGAATGCGATCCCATGTAGGAGCTGCCGAAGGCTGCGATCTTTTGATCTTCAAGGAAAATTAGATATGTAAACGCGACATTGAAATGTCGTGTATCGGATAGTTCGCCCTGTAACAGTGCGTTTGTCGTGCGAATTCGTTAGGCTAGCAGCCATTTTTGCGTCCGCGGCCCACAAGGCAGCGACGCGCTAAACGGGTTAGTCCTATACGGGCCGACAGCATTTCCCTCACCCATAAGGGAAATCCCTCTCTAAATTCCGATTCAGTAGTGTGGTATTTCCTTAATGAAAGTGTTGAAAGGCCAGGACATCCTGGCACTGGGTTTTATGACATTTGCCCTGTTCGTCGGGGCTGGCAACATCATCTTCCCGCCTATCGTCGGTTTGCAGTCCGGGCCTAATGTCTGGATGGCGGCGCTGGGTTTTCTGGTCACAGCGGTCGGTTTGCCGGTGATCACCGTTGTCGCCCTGGCCAAGGTCGGTGGTGCAATGGATGCCTTGAGCAGCCCGATCGGTAAAATCGCCGGTGGCCTGCTGGCAGCGGCGTGCTACCTCGCCGTCGGCCCGTTGTTCGCGACGCCGCGCACTGCGACCGTGTCGTTCGAAGTGGGCCTGGCGCCACTGACTGGCGAGAGCCCGCTGGCGTTGTTTCTCTATAGCTCGGTGTACTTCCTGGTGGTGTTCTTCATTTCGCTCTACCCGGGCCGCCTGCTCGACACCGTCGGACGTTTCCTTGCACCGCTGAAGATCATCGCCCTGGCCGTTCTGGGCATCGCCGCGTTTGCGTTGCCGGCTGGTGATATTGGCGTGGCCACCCCTGAATATGTCACAGCACCGTTCTCCCAGGGCTTTATCAATGGTTACCTGACCATGGATACCCTGGGTGCGCTGGTATTTGGCATCGTTATTGTCAATGCGATCCGCTCCCGTGGCGTGGAATCACCGGCCTTGATCACCCGTTACGCGATCATCGCCGGTCTGATTGCCGGCGTGGGCCTGGCGCTGGTTTATGTCAGTCTGTTCCGTCTCGGCTCGGGCAGCCATGAAGTGGCGGCCGGTGCTGCCAATGGCGCGGCGGTACTGCACGCGTATGTCCAGCACACGTTTGGTTCGTTGGGCAGCGGTTTCCTTGCGGTGCTGATTTCCCTGGCCTGCCTGGTGACGGCAGTCGGTCTGACGTGCGCTTGTGCCGAATACTTCAGCCGTGTACTGCCACTGTCCTACAAGACGCTGGTGATCATCCTGGCTGCGTTTTCCCTGTTGGTGTCCAACCTGGGCCTCACCAAACTGATCGCGTTCTCGATCCCGGTACTGACCGCCATCTATCCGCCGTGCATTGCCCTGGTAGCGCTGAGCTTCTGCAAGGATTTCTGGCATGAGCAAGGCCGCATCGTTGGTCCGGTGATGCTGGTGTCGTTCATCTTCGGTCTGATCGATGCCCTCAAGGGTGCCGGTCTGGCCGATTGGATGCCGTCCCAGCTGACACACCTGCCACTGAGTGAGCAGGGTCTGGCGTGGCTGGTGCCGGCGGTCATGACTCTGGTGGTCGCGGTGGTTTGCGATCGTCTGTTGGGCAAGCGCGCCGAAGCGCTGGCCTAAGCTTTGGCCCGCCACAAGCGGGCCTCGAACTGCTTTCCTGGCAAAAATGAAAATGCCCCGTATCAATCGATACGGGGCATTTTTTATGCGTGTGATGCAGTGTCTTTTTCCTTGAGCTAACGTCGAAGCATTGCCAAATCTAATGTGGGAGCGAGCCCACTCGCGATGGCGGCTTTACATTCAATAGATGCGTAGGCTGATCTACCGCCATCGCGAGCAGGCTCGCTCCCACAGGTTTCAGTTCTCCGAAAACGCACCACAAGGACCTGCATGTCGTTCATCCACGCCAATCTGATCCACATCCTCGCCGCGCTCTGGTTTGTTATCTGCTGGGGTGGCTACACCCGTTACGCAACATGGAAAGGCCGCGACACTGCATGCCTGGCCAGTGTGTTGCATCTGTATCGCGAAGACTGGATGCGCCGCATGCTGTTGCGCGACAACCGCATTGCTGATGCCAGCGTGATCGGTAACCTGGAGCGCAATGCCTCGTTCTTCGCATCCAGTACGTTGATTATCCTGGCCGGTATTCTCACGGTATTAGGGGCGTCCGATAGAGCCGTGTCGTTGCTGGCGGATATCCCGATGGTGCAACAGGCTTCCCAGGGCATGTCGGAGATTAAGTTGTTATGCCTGGCGCTGGTGTTTGTCTATGCGTTCTTTACGTTCAGCTGGTGCATGCGTCAGTACAACTTTGCGGCCATTCTCGTGGGGTCGGCACCCATGATCGGCGAGCGCCATGTGTCCGAGCAAGAGCGTAAAGCCTTCGCTTCCCGTGCCGCCCGTGTCATCTCCATGGCGGCCAACCAGTTCAACTTCGGTCTGCGTTCCTATTACTTCGGTATGACCATGCTGGCGTGGTTCGTCAGCCCCTGGTTGTTCATGTTGATGAGTGCCGGCGTCGTGCTGGTGTTGTATCGCCGCGAGTTTCACTCCGACGTTCTCGATGTGATGGTCTATACCCCCACAGAGGCGCCATTGCCTGAAGTTAACAAGGAGGCTGCTTGATGAGTATTCCGTTCTGGTGTGTGTTTATCAGCGCATTATTGATTTTCCTGGCAAAGATCCCGGTGGCCAAAGCCATGAACGAGCAGGGTGGTTACAACAATCACCTGCCGCGTCAACAACAGGCGCAACTTACAGGCTTCGGTGCCCGTGCATTGGCAGCCCATCAAAACAGTTTCGAGGCGTTCATGATCTTTGCGGTGGGGGTGTTGATGGCGCACACCACGCAGACGGCGGGATGGCTGATCGATGCGCTGGCGATCATCTTTGTGATCGCACGTATCTTTTACCTGTTGTGCTATTGGGTGGATCTGGCCTGGCAGCGCAGTCTGGTGTGGTTTGTCGGCTTAGTGTCTTCGTTGCTGCTGATGATTAGTCCGACTTTTAGGGCGATTTTGCTCTAAGGCTGCACGCCAAACAAAAGCCGCAGACAAAAGAAAACCCGCACTTGGCGGGTTTTCTTTTATCACTAAAAACGCTTTTAGTTTTTAGGAGCTTCTGGCGCGGCTTCTTTTGTCGCTGCTGCGTTCGATTCGGCCTGAGCTTTGGCAGCTTCGGCGTTTTCTTTTGCTGCCTCGTTCACTTTATCCTGAGCTTCACCCATTTTTTCCTGAGCTTGCTCAGCATGTTTGGTGGCTTCTTGAGCTTTGTCCTCGGATTTTTTATCGCAGGCAGCGAGACCGAGGGAAGCGGTCAACATCAAGGCAATAGCTAAAGTCTTACGCATGGGGTGTTTCTCCTGATGGAAAGTATCTACTGGCCTTTCGAACGCAGCGATCAGGGTTAAGTTCCTTAATTCGCACAGATATATAAGTTTGTTTTTCTACGGAACTTTTACCCATTAGCCTGCTACTTTTCCGGGGCACTAAGAAGAGTTTAATCCAATGGCCGAAAACCCCGTTTTTGAGCGTGCGACGCGATTCCTGTCGGCATTGCGGCATTGTCAGGTCCTCGGTTTGCGCGTTCACAGCGCCAGCAGCGAAGGATTGACGGTGATTCTGCCGTACAGCCCGCAAATCGTCGGCAATCGGCAAACCGGGGTGATCCATGGCGCAGCGTTGACCTCACTGATGGACACCGCCTGCGGCATGGCTACCCTTTGTGTGTTGCCCGAATTCGAAGTCTGTCCGACGCTCGACTTGCGCATCGACTACATGCACGCCGCCGAGCCGCACAAGGATGTGTATGGCTTCGCCCAATGCTACCGAGTGACCACCGATGTCATCTTCACGCGCGGTTTTGCTTATCAAGATGACCCCGAACAGCCCATCGCCCATGTGGTGGGTACCTTCATGCGCATGGGCAAGGGCGTCAAAGGCACCAAAGGCTTTGCCGGTGCCATTGCGGGAGGTGCGAAATGACCGACGCGTTCAACGAGCAGCTTCAAAAGGCCCATGCGCAGGGGGACTACGCCTCGCTGCTGGACCTGATTCCCTATGCCAGACTGATTGGCGTCGAATGTTCGCGGGTGGGTGATGAACTGCTGTTCCGTCTGCCGGCGAACAAAGACAACATTGGTAATCCTTTATTGCCAGCAATTCACGGCGGGGTGATTGCCGGGTTCATGGAGCTCTCGGCGGCATTGCACCTGCTGATCTTCACCGGCTCGTCCAGTGTGCCGAAGATTATCGACTTCTCCATCGATTACCTGCGCGCGGGGCAATTTCGCGATACCTGGGCCAAATGCCAGGTGTGCCGACAGGGGCGCCGGGTGGCAAACGTGGCGATTACCGCCTGGCAAAGCACTGAAGTCGAGCCCATTGCGACGGCCCGCGCTCATTTCAAAATAGAACAGCCCTTGAAATCCTGATCACAGCCCCCAACTCTGAGGACAACCCGCCGTCGACCCTCAAGGTCGCGGCTTATGCCATCTGATTGGAGTTTGATGACCATGAGTGTGGAAACTCAAAAGGAAACCCTGGGCTTCCAGACCGAGGTGAAGCAACTGCTGCACCTCATGATCCATTCGCTGTATTCCAACAAGGAAATTTTCCTTCGCGAATTGATCTCGAACGCCTCTGACGCTGTCGACAAATTACGCTTTGAAGCGCTGGCCAAGCCTGACTTGCTGGAAGGCGGCGCGGAACTGAAAATCCGTGTGAGCTTCGACAAAGACGCTAAAACCGTCACCCTCGAAGACAACGGCATCGGCATGAGCCGTGAAGACGCGGTGACCCACCTGGGCACTATCGCAAAGTCCGGCACTGCCGATTTCATGAAACACTTGTCTGGCGATCAGAAAAAAGACTCGCACCTGATCGGTCAATTCGGGGTCGGTTTTTACTCGGCCTTCATCGTCGCCGATAAAGTTGACGTATTCAGCCGCCGTGCCGGCCTCGCTGCCAGCGAAGGTGTGCACTGGTCATCCAAAGGCGAAGGCGAATTCGAAATCGCCACCGTCGAGAAGGCTGACCGCGGTACGCGCATTGTCCTGCACCTGAAATCCGGTGAAGACGAGTTCGCCGATGGTTGGCGTCTGCGCAACATCATCAAGAAGTACTCCGACCATATCGCCTTGCCGATCGAGTTGCCCAAAGAAGTGGCGGCCGTCGAAGGCGAAGACAAGCCTGCCGTTGAATGGGAAACCGTCAACCGCGCCAGCGCTCTGTGGACTCGCCCTCGTACTGAAATCAAGGACGAGGAATACCAGGAGTTCTACAAACACGTTGCTCATGATTTCGAAAACCCGCTGAGCTGGAGCCACAACAAGGTCGAAGGCAAGCTGGAGTACACCTCGCTGCTTTATGTGCCGACCCGTGCTCCGTTCGACCTGTACCAGCGTGAAGCGTCGAAAGGTCTGAAGCTGTACGTGCAGCGTGTGTTCGTCATGGATCAGGCTGAGTCGTTCCTGCCGCTGTACCTGCGCTTCATCAAAGGCGTGGTCGACTCCAACGATCTGTCGCTGAACGTGTCGCGGGAAATCCTGCAGAAAGACCCGATCATCGATTCGATGAAGTCGGCGCTGACCAAGCGCGTCCTGGACATGCTGGAAAAACTGGCGAAGAACGAGCCTGAGCAATACAAAGGCTTCTGGAAGAACTTCGGTCAGGTCATGAAAGAAGGCCCGGCAGAAGATTTCGCCAACAAAGAAAAAATTGCTGGCCTGCTGCGTTTCGCGTCCACTCAGGGCGATGACGGCGAGCAAGTTGTAGGTCTGGCCGACTACCTGGCCCGCGCCAAGGAAGGTCAGGACAAGATTTACTACCTGACTGGCGAAACCTACGCGCAAGTCAAAAACAGCCCGCACCTGGAAGTCTTCCGCAAGAAAGGCATTGAAGTGCTGCTGCTGACCGACCGCATCGACGAGTGGCTGATGAGCTACCTCACCGACTTCGACGGCAAGAGCTTTGTCGACGTGGCACGCGGTGACCTGGACCTCGGTAACCTGGATTCGGAAGAAGACAAGAAAGCCGCAGAAGAAGTCGCCAAGTCCAAAGAAGGCCTGGTTGAGCGTCTGAAGACGGCATTGGGCGACTCCGTTGCTGAAGTGCGGGTGTCCCATCGTCTGACCGATTCCCCGGCGATTCTGGCCATCGGCGAGCAGGACCTGGGCCTGCAAATGCGTCAGATCCTGGAAGCCAGCGGTCAGAAGGTTCCGGATTCGAAGCCGATCTTCGAATTCAACCCGGCGCACCCGCTGATCGAGAAGCTCGACAATGAGCAGAGCGACGAGCGCTTCGGCGACCTGTCGCACATTCTGTTCGATCAGGCGGCCCTGGCGGCCGGCGACAGCTTGAAAGACCCCGCCGCTTATGTGCGCCGTCTGAACAAGCTGCTGGTTGAACTGTCGGTTTAACCGCGTTGTAAAAAAACCCGCTTCGGCGGGTTTTTTGATCGTTCCCACGCTCTGCGTGGGAATGCCTCTGGGGACGCTCCGCGTCCAGTGACGCGGAGCGTCACGGGCTGCAACCACGCAGAGCATGGGAACGATCAGCCGATCAATTACAGGGGCGTTGGCGGGCTTCGGTGTTTCGGCAGTTCGATCCGCTCGCTTTCCCCTGGCACTGTCGGCCAGTCCCCGGCCGCCCAACGCCGACGTGCTTCATCGATCAATGCCGGATCACTGGCCACGAAATTCCAGTTGATCCGCCGTGGCCCATCCAGCGGCGCACCGCCAAACAGCACGGCATGGCAGTCGCTTTCAGCGAACAGTGCCATCTCTTCACCGGCCGGCAACACCACCAGCGAGAGAGGTTCAATCAGCTCGCCATCCAGTTGCGCCTCGCCGCTCAACACATACAGTGCCCGTTCTTCATGCTCGGTGGGAATCAGCAATGTGGTCGCCGTTTGCAGGTTCAATTCGGCGTACAACGTAGGAGAAAGCACCGGGACCGGCGATTCGAGACAAAAGCCTGACCCGGCGATCATCCGTATCTTCACGCCCAGGTTATCGCTGACGGGCAGTGTGGCAGCCGGATGGTGGCTGTAATGTCCCGGACCGTGTTCATGATCCTGGGGCGACGCCAGCCATATCTGCAAGCCGTGCATCGTAAAGCCGCTTTCCTTCAATGCTTCGGGCGTGCGTTCGACGTGGGCGATTGCACTGCCGGCGGTCATCCAGCTGACATCACCGGCATTTACCACCTGATCGGAGCCAAGACTGTCCTTGTGCTGGATTTGCCCTTCGAACAGGTAGGTGAGGGTGGACAGGCCAATGTGCGGGTGCTGACGGATATTCATGCCTTTGCCCGCCGGGTAACGGGTTTCGAGCATGTGGTCGAAAAACACGAAAGGTCCGACGTTGCGGCATTTGGCTGACGGCAACGGGCGAAGAATCGGCTGGCCTTCGACATCTTCGGCGCGAGGGCGTATCACGAGTGGCGTGTTCATGGTGCATTCCAGGCTGAGCGGGTGACGCACGGAGCATAACCCGCTTGCGCAGCCCTTGCCGCTATTGGCTGAACGCACCTTCGGACAGATGGGTTTCGATGCTGACTTCGGAGGTGGTCATCAGCTTATGTACTGGGCAGCGGTCAGCCACACGATGCAGTTCGTCGCGCTGGGCATCGGTGAGCACGCCTTTTAGCGTGAGTTCGACGTGCAAGGTATATTTGCCTTTCTGCTCTTCACTGTTGTCGCGCTTGACCTCAACCTCGACGCCCGTCAGCGGGATGTTCTTTTTCCTGGCGTAGATTTTCAGCGTCAGGGCCTTACAGGCACCGAGGGCTGCATCGAAGTAGTCGTGGGGTTCAGGCGCGGAGCCTTCGCCGCCAGAGGTTTTCGGCACGTCGGCAAAGAGTTCGTGGTCATCGATCTGGACGCTGTGACGAAAACCTTCGGCGGAGACGGTATTGACGGTAACAGTCATAAGAAACCTCGCAGAGAATGGGAAAAGTCATTCGATCAAAAAAGACCCTGAAGTTATAGAGCATCCCTTCAAATTCGCGTTCCACTTTCTTGTTGGGGGATTCGACTAAGACGCAGAGCCTGTAGGAGCGAGGCTTGCCCGCGAAGAATGCACCGCGGTTTTTCAGGCATTACGCGTCATCGTTCTTCGCGGGCAAGCCTCGCTCCCACAGGATTTCACTGAGGTTGTCATCGTCCTGTCACCCCGGCGTCATACCCTCGCGCTCATCTCAATCAAGGAGCGCACTATGCATCTCACCCGCTTAATCGCCTTGGCCACAATGATGTTCATCAGTGGCCTGGCCAATGCCGAAGTCCGAATCGAAGGCCCGGTGGAATACGGCGTGTTCGCTGGCCCGAAAGCGGAACTGCAATCGGGCGAGCGAGTGTTGCGTCGCAGCAATGAACAGATCCGGCAGACCGAAATCGTTCCCGCCAAACTCGGCACCAAATTCGGTATGCGTTACCAGTTGGCTGGCAAGGTCGCTGAAGACCAGCCGTTGACCTTGCTCTATTTCACCCCGGGCATCCGAACTCCGGATGGCGTGCGTCACGACAAACTGGAAGTCACTCAAAAACTGGTGCCCGATGCTCCCCAAGACGTGATGGCCTTCGAGTTCACCGAAAGCCACGAAGTCGTTCCCGGCGAGTGGCGGTTCATGGTGTTCCAGGGCGATCGTCTGCTGGCCCAGCAGCGTTTTACCGTGCGCTGATCGTTCTCTCGACCAACCAAACGCCAGACGAAAAAAAGCCCCGCGTTTGCGGGGCTTTCATGTGGGTGCGGATCAGCTGCCTTTGACCGGCTTGCCGTTGACCGTGCCGTCGAGGAGCATGATGTTGTACTCCTTGCCATCGGTTTCGACTTGTTGCAGACGGACCAGCAGGTAATCCCAATCCTTGGCGAACCACAGCACCGTGATGCGCTTGCTTTGGGTCGGGTCGCGCACTCGCTCGACTTTGATCGCATCGATCTGGCCGGCCTTGGTGTCGACTTTTTCCGAACCCAGCACGCGGAAGTCATAGGTATCGACTTCGCCGTCATCGACGACCTGATAGCTCATGCTTTTCTTGCCGGCGGCCACATCATGCTGCAGCGCCAGTTGATAGGTGGACTTGTCGACCATGCCGCGATTGAGCGGCAGCTTGACGGCGTCACCGCGATCGGTGCCGGTGACCATCTTGTTGGTCCAGTCGAAGTCCAGATCGACCTTCTTGGCTTTGCCCAGGCCGCCACGTTCGAAGCGGTAGGACTGCGGCAGCAGAGCGTCCTTGTCCAGGGTCAGGGTGCTTTCTTCGGTCAGGCTGGCGATCATCATCGACGCCTTGAAGCTGAGTTTCCAGACACCGTTGGCGCCCTTGGTCAGGCTGCGCTCGGCGGTGCCGCTCATGGGCAGTTGCTTCCAGTCGGCGGTGTAGCTGGCGGAGAAGGGTTGAAGGTCTGCGGCCTGCGCAAACGGCAGGGCGAGCAGAGCGCAAGCGAAGAGCAGGGCGCGACGCATAAAATCTCCTAGGTTCGAATCAAGTGGCCGCTGGCCGCGAGTAACTGTCCGTCCAGTAAAGCACCTTGTTCACCCAGTGATAAACGACCTTCGGCAAACCAGCGTACGGCCATCGGGTAGATCAGGTGTTCCTGGGTATGGACTCGCTGCGCCAGACTCTGCGGCGAATCGTGCAACTCTACCGGTATTACTGCCTGTACGACCAGTGGTCCGCCATCGAGTTCCTCGGTGACGAAGTGCACCGAACAGCCATGTTCAGTGTCGCCGGCCTCCAGCGCGCGCTGATGGGTGTGTAACCCTTTGTATTTTGGCAGCAGCGAGGGGTGGATATTGAGCAGGCGACCCTGATAGTGGCGCACGAAACCAGCGCTTAGAATGCGCATGAAACCGGCCAGTACCACGAGTTTGGGATTGAAGGCGTCGATCAGTTCGATCAGCGCGGCATCGAAGGCCTCGCGACCTTCGAAAGCCTTGTGATCCAGGGTGCGGGTATCAATACCCGCGTCCCTGGCGCGTTGCAGGCCGTAGGCGTCGGCGCGGTTGGAGATCACCGCAGCGATGCGAACCGGGCTGTCGCCGGTCCGCGTGCTGTCGATCAAGGCCTGCAAGTTACTGCCAGTGCCAGACAACAGCACCACCACATCACAGGTGTGGGACATCCGCTCTTGCATCAGTGTGCCTTGAGGTTTTTCAGTTCGACCTGGGCCGCGCCTTCGGCAGCGGTGGCGATCTGACCGATGACCCATGGTTGCTCGCCGGCTTCACGCAATACGTTCAACGCGGTTTCAACGTGCTCTTGCGCAACGCAGATAACCATGCCGACGCCGCAGTTCAGCACGCGGTGCATTTCGTTCTCGTCGACGTTGCCTTTCTCTTGCAGCCAGTCGAACACGGCAGGGCGGGTCCAGCTTGCAACGTCAACTACCGCTTGGGCGCCTTTTGGCAGAACGCGCGGGATGTTGTCCAGCAGGCCACCACCGGTGATGTGGGCCATGGCTTTGACGGCGCCGGTTTCTTTGATCAGCTTGAGCAGCGGCTTCACGTAGATGCGGGTCGGGGCCATCAGCAGGTCGGTCAGCGGTTTGCCATCCAGCTGGATGTTTTCGATGTCTGCACCGGACACTTCGATGATCTTGCGGATCAGCGAGTAGCCGTTGGAGTGCGGACCGGAAGACGGCAAAGCGAGCAGGGCATCGCCAGCAGCGACTTTGGAACCGTCGATGATTTCGGATTTTTCCACGACGCCGACGCAGAAGCCGGCCAGGTCGTAGTCTTCACCTTCGTACATGCCAGGCATTTCCGCGGTTTCGCCGCCGACCAGGGAGCAACCCGACAGTTCACAGCCGGCGCCGATGCCGGTTACAACCTGAGCGGCGGTGTCGACGTTCAGTTTGCCGGTGGCATAGTAGTCGAGGAAGAACAGCGGCTCGGCGCCGCAGACCACCAGATCGTTCACGCACATGGCAACCAGGTCGATGCCGATGCTGTCGTGCTTGTTCAGGTTCAGCGCCAGGCGCAGCTTGGTGCCGACGCCGTCAGTGCCCGAAACCAGTACCGGTTGCTTGTAGCCGGCCGGGATTTCGCAGAGGGCGCCGAAACCGCCCAGGCCGCCCATGACTTCCGGGCGCGCAGTGCGCTTGGCGACGCTCTTGATGCGTTCGACCAATGCTTCACCGGCGTCGATGTCTACACCGGCGTCCTTGTAGCTCAGGGAGGGTTGCTTGCTCATGATCCAGGCCTTTAGGGGGGATTCAGGGGTAACGACCGAGTCCAGTGGGGCCACTGAAGCTGGCGAAGGGCAATTGCCGTACGCGAATTTCAGGGCGCCCGGCTGTTGCCGGTCTGCGAAGGCGCGCGATTTTATCAGGCTTGAGGGGCAGCGGCCATCCTCGTGCCGACGGGCAGGGGCATATCGCGTTAAAAAAACCCATATTGCCCGTGTTGGTGGCGTCACGGATGGCTGTATAAGGTATCGACGCTAACCGTCTATCGTTATGACAGTGCGAAAACTTACCGGGGTCGGGTGAATGTTTTGCTTGAGCCTGTGGTCAACAGACCCTTGGTTCAATCATCTTCACGCGGTCTGTTTCCAGCCGCTCTTGTCGTCAGGAATCTTTTTATGCGTTTTCTTAAATTCTTGTTCGTGGGCTGTTTGACCATGGTCAGCCTGACCGGTCATGCCGAAACCGTCAAAGGCCTCTATCAAGTGCGCGAGCCTGTCAGTAGCCAGACGCCGCAGGAGCGCGATGAGGCGACTCAGCGGGCGCTGGATACGTTGGTGTTACGCCTGACCGGCGACCCCAAGGCGGCGCAGAGCCCGGGGCTGGCGACCGTGCGTAAAGATCCTCAGCAGATCATCAGTCAGTTCGGATATGACGCCGGCCCACCTCAAGTGCTGAAAGTCGATTTCGACCCGGCCACCACTGAACAGGCCTTGCGGCGTGCCGGGTTGGCCGTGTGGGGGGCGAACCGGCCGTCGATTCTCGGTTGGTGGTTGAACGATTCCGCCGAAGGTTCGAACCTGGTCGGCGATGGC
The DNA here is from genome assembly GCF_014192635.1 of Pseudomonas sp. Tn43. Lineage (NCBI taxonomy): Bacteria > Pseudomonadati > Pseudomonadota > Gammaproteobacteria > Pseudomonadales > Pseudomonadaceae > Pseudomonas > Pseudomonas sp. Tn43. The sequence goes on along the minus strand of NZ_JACHYG010000014.1, from coordinate 71,511 downwards.
CAGGCCAGTGCCACGCCACTGCTTCGAGCAGCGCAACATCGTGGGCTGCCGCTGCGTTTGCCGCTGGCGGACCTGGATGAGCAGATTGTCGCCACTGCACCGAATCTGGAAAGTGCAGATCCGGCATCGCTGCGGGACGCATCCGACCGCTACAATGCCGACGCCTTGCTGGCGGTGCATGCCCGTGAAGAAGGTGGCCAATGGCAAGCCAAGTGGCGTTTGTGGTTGGGCGATCAGAAAGAAGCCGGTAGCGCGCAGGGCGCCGATACAGCCGCGCTGGCCGATGCGGTGATGCTGGCGGTCAGCCAACGCCTGGCGCCGCGTTTTGCCGCCAAACCGGGTGCTTCCAGCGAGCAGTTGCTGGAAGTGCAGGGGATGAGCCTGGAGCGTTATGCGGCGCTCGGGCGATTGCTGGAACCTTTTGGCGCACGCTTGCAAAGCGTTGATGGCGATCGCGTGCTTTATCGGGTCAACGGCAGTCCCGATCAGCTGCGGGCGCAGTTGTCCTTGGGCAGGTTGCAGGAAATCCCGGCCGGTGAGGCGCCGGCTCCGACCGCGCCGGTTCAGCCTGTTGCAGCGGGCTCGGCACCGGCCGTAGCGCCAACTGCGGCACCGACGCCGCAGTTACGTTTTCGCTGGTAGTTTTCCTTTATATAGAAGCAGGAGTGGTGCATGGCCGATACACGGCGTTGGTTCTGGCTCGGTGGGGTGGTCCTGCTTTGCGTATTTGTTTACCTGTTGCACCCGATCCTGACGCCTTTCCTGGTGGCGCTGTTGTTGGCGTATCTGTTCGACCCGCTGGTGGATCGGCTGGAAAAGCATGGGCTTTCGCGGACCTGGGGCGTGGTGGCGGTGTTTGCCTTGTTCACATTGCTCGTTACCGCGTTGTTGTTAGTGCTGGTACCGATGCTCGCCAAACAGCTGTTTCGCTTGTATGAGCTGACGCCGCAAATGCTCGACTGGTTGCAGCACACTGCCGTGCCGTGGGCGCAATCGAAGATGGGGTTGTCGGACGGCTTCTGGAAATTCGACAAGCTCAAGGCGGCATTCAGCGAGCACATGGGCCAGACCACCGATGTGGTCGGCGTGGTGCTGAGTCAGGCGACGGCTTCAGGTCTTGCGCTGATTGGCCTGCTGGCCAATCTGGTGCTGATTCCGGTGGTGAGTTTTTATCTGCTGCGCGACTGGGACCTGATGATGGCCAAGGTCCGCAGCCTGCTGCCCCGTGATCGTGAAGAGCGCGTCATGTCTTTGACGGGAGAGTGCCATGAAGTGCTAGGGGCTTTCGTGCGCGGGCAGTTGCTGGTGATGCTGGCGCTGGGTGTGATTTACGCCGCAGGCTTGATGATCGTCGGGTTGGAACTGGGGCTGTTGATCGGGCTGATTGCCGGTCTGGCGGCGATTGTGCCGTACATGGGGTTCGTCATCGGCATTGGTGCGGCATTGATTGCCGGCCTGTTCCAGTTCGGTGGCGATTTATATCCCTTGATCGGTATTGTCGCGGTATTCATGGTCGGCCAGGCGCTGGAAGGCATGGTCCTGACACCGTTGCTGGTCGGCGACCGGATCGGCCTGCATCCGGTGGCGGTGATCTTCGCCATCCTGGCTGGCGGCGAGCTGTTTGGTTTTACCGGTGTGTTGCTGGCATTGCCGGTAGCCGCGGTGATCATGGTCCTCCTGCGTCACGTACATGATTTGTACAAGGATTCGGATATCTACGGTGGTGTCGACGAATCCGCGCTGTAAGGGTTTTTGATCGTTCATGGTGGGCAGCCTGGTTTCGTGCCAGGTGTGCCCGTATCCCTCGTGCGGCTGTCACATGCGCCGCCAAAGAAACTGTCATAAAACCAGTGTGTTATCGCAAACCTTTGATTTTGCTTGTGGTCTGTCGCATTGTGCGGTCAGCCTCACGGGTATAAACTTCGCAAACTTTACACAGAGGCCACTAACGGTTCCTTGGGAACTGTTCAGTCAGCATGAAACCGATTCAGCTGCCCCTAGGTGTGCGTCTGCGTGATGACGCTACCTTTATCAATTACTACCCAGGCGCCAATGCCGCTGCACTCGGCTATGTCGAGCGGCTCTGCGAAGCCGACGCCGGCTGGACGGAAAGCCTGATTTACCTCTGGGGCAAGGACGGGGTCGGGCGCACGCATTTGTTGCAGGCGGCGTGTCTGCGCTTCGAACAACTGGGGGAGCGGGCGGTGTATCTGCCGTTGGCCGAATTGCTGGACCGCGGCATCGAAATCCTCGATCACCTTGAACAATACGAACTGGTCTGCCTGGACGATCTGCAGGCAGTCGCCGGCAAGGCGGATTGGGAAGAGGCGCTGTTCCATCTATTCAATCGCTTGCGTGACAGCGGCCGGCGTCTGTTGATTGCTGCCTCGACGTCCCCGCGTGAATTGCCGGTGAAGCTGGCGGACCTCAAATCGCGGCTGACCCTGGCACTCATCTTCCAGATGCGCCCACTTTCTGACGAAGACAAATTACGTGCCTTGCAGTTACGCGCATCCCGCCGTGGCCTGCACCTGACCGATGAAGTCGGGCATTTTATCTTGACCCGTGGTACCCGCAGCATGAGTGCGCTTTTCGAGCTGCTTGAGCGTCTCGATCAGGCTTCTCTTCAAGCTCAGCGCAAGCTGACAATCCCGTTCCTGAAAGAAACCCTGGGCTGGTAATCACCTGATCAACCCCAGGGTTTACCAGGGTTTCGGCATATTCCAGGCGTCAACAAATCCGCTTTCCTGCAAGAGGGCAGGCTGCGTAAAGGTTCAAAACGGGCTTAAGCGCTTAGATGTAAACGAGAAACGGATAAGTCACAAAAAGATCGATTGAATTTGCAAATGAGTTTGATAGCGGGCATAGTCGCGGCTTCTTTAGAAACTATCAGCCACGGTCGTGCCCATGCTAAAGCGCTTCGCACCCCTCGTGCCTCTCGCACTCGTCACCCTGTTGTTCGGTTGCGCTGCCCACTCTCCAGTGTCCCAGCAAGAGCCAAAACCTCAGGTTTCAAATTCAGTTACCGCGCAATCTTCTTCCGTTCTTTTCCAGGAAGAGCTAGCTACCGATAAAGAACTGGCAGACTTCGCCGACGGCAAGTCGTACCAGCTTCCTGTTCTCGCCGACAGCATCCTCGAACGTGGCATGTCCCTGATCGGTACCCGTTACCGTTTCGGCGGCACCTCTGAAGCCGGTTTCGACTGCAGTGGCTTCATCGGTTACCTGTTTCGTGAAGAGGCCGGCATGAACCTGCCGCGCTCCACCCGCGAAATGATCAACGTTGACGCTCCTCTGGTTGCTCGCAGCGCCCTCAAGCCGGGTGACCTGCTGTTCTTCGCCACCAATGGTCGTCGCGGTCGTGTCAGTCACGCCGGGATCTACCTGGGTGACAACCAGTTTATCCACTCCAGCAGCCGCAAAAGCGGTGGTGTCCGGATTGACAGTCTGGGCGACAGCTACTGGAGCAAAACCTTTATCGAAGCCAAGCGCGCACTCGCGATGGCGCCGACTGCGGCCCCGGCTATCGTCACGGCACGCAAGTAAGCGGACAGTTTGTAAGGCGAACTTAAAGTCTTACTTGAAGTTTGCCGCGTAGCCGCTAGAATCCTGATCTATTATTGATGGCAAACCGCCTGCGTCCTGCGCAGGCGGTTTTCTTTTCTGCCTTTTGGGTGGAAAAAGCCGCAGCCAGATCAGGATGTTCTGTTTATGACGATGTCGGCCCGCCTCGCACTCATGTTTTTCGCAGCGCTGCTCAGCGCCTGCGCCAGCCGTACACCGCCACCTGCGCCGGTGGTTCGCGCTCCCATTGTTTTCGGTCCTTCCCAAGCCTTTTCCCCTGCGGCAGAAGACGTGCTGTTTCGCGCGCTGGGCCTGGTGGGAACACCTTATCGCTGGGGCGGCAACACGCCCGATTCCGGGTTCGATTGCAGCGGGCTGATCGGTTACGTTTATCGCGATGTCGCCGGCATTTCCTTACCGCGCTCTACCCGCGAGATGATCGGCATGCAAGCCCCCAGTGTCGGCAAGGAAGGCCTGCAAACCGGTGACCTGATTTTCTTCGCCACCAATGGCGGCTCCCAGGTCAGTCACGCCGGGATCTACGTCGGCGAAGGCCGCTTCGTCCACGCACCCGCCACGGGCGGCACGGTCAAGCTGGACAGCTTGTCCAAGGCCTACTGGCAGAAAGCTTATCTGAGCGCCAAGCGCGTCTTGCAACCTGAGCATTTGGCACATAATCCGTAGTTGTCATGAGCGCTCGCTTGAAGGATGACTCGCGCTGGGTGATAGGTTGGCGCTGTGCAAAGCTGTAGGAGCGAGGCTTGCCCGCGAAAGCGGTGTGTCAGTCGATATCAATGTTGACTGTGCTGCCGCCTTCGCGGGCAAGCCTCGCTCCTACGATCAGAGCTGATTACTTAGCCGCGGACACGCGCCACACCTTGTTCCCCACATCATCCGCCACCAGCAAGCCTCCTTGCTGATCGATCACAACACCCACCGGCCGCCCCATCGCTTTTTCGTCGTCAGTGAGGAAGCCAGTAAGCACATCCACCGGCTGCCCGGTCGGTTTGCCGGCATTGAACGGCACGAAAATCACTTTATAGCCGCTGTGTGGCTTGCGGTTCCACGAGCCGTGTTGGCCGATGAAGGCGCCTTGGGTGAACGGTGCGGGCAACTTGCTGCCTTCGGCGAACGTCAGGCCCAGTGATGCGGTATGTGGCCCCACCGCGTAGTCCGGCGCAATCGCCTTGGCCACCAGATCGGGGTTTTGTGGCTCGACGCGAATGTCGACGTGCTGGCCGTAATAACTGTAAGGCCAGCCGTAGAACCCGCCATCCTTCACGGAGGTGATGTAGTCCGGCACCAGATCGCTGCCGATTTCGTCGCGCTCGTTGACGGCGGTCCACAGGGCGCCGCTTTGCGGTTCCCAGGCCAGGCCGTTTGGATTGCGAATCCCTGAAGCGAAAATGCGGTGGTTGCCGGTGGCACGGTCCACCTCCCAGATCGCCGCGCGGCCTTGCTCCTGATCCATGCCGTTTTCACCGATGTTGCTGTTCGAACCCACAGTGACGTATAGCTTGCTGCCATCCTTGCTGGCGATGACGTTTTTGGTCCAATGGTGATTCAGTGTGCCGCCCGGCAGATCGACCACCTTGATGGGCTGCGACTTGATCGCCGTCTCACCGTTTTCATAGTGGAAGCGCAGCAGGCGATCAGTGTCGGCGACGTACAGGTCCTTGCCGACCAGGGTCATGCCGAAGGGCGAATTAAGGTTTTCCAGGAAGACCGTGCGGGTTTCGGCCACGCCATCGTGGTCCTTGTCCCGCAGCAGGGTGATGCGGTTCGGGCTAGGGACGCCGGCACCGGCGCGGCCCATGACCTTGCCCATGACCCAGCCGCGAATGCCTCGGCCAGGTTTGGGCGGTGCGTTGGTTTCGGCTACCAGTACATCGCCGTTGGGCAGCACGTACAGCCAGCGCGGGTGCTCGAGGCCTTCGGCAAACGCTGCCACTTGAGTCCCTGGCGCGGCGACAGGTTTCTTGCCTTCAGGCCAGCCGATCGCCGGGGCGATGTTCACCGTCGGGATCAGTGTTTTATTCGGTTCTGGCAGCTTGGGCGAAGGGCCTGTGCCGTCCGAGACTTGCAGGCTGGAGGTGTCACCACAGGCGGCGAGCCCTCCGGCGAGCGCGATAACGAAAGCGAGCTGGGATTTGCGCATTACTGATCTTCCCTATGAATGCATTGAAGTAATCATAGAGAAGCGTAGACGCCCGATGGTTCAACCGGTCAGCCGCGGGCTTCCTTGAGCACAATAGCGATGCCCGGATGGTAGTTGCCGGCTTCATTGCGCAACTTGCGGTAGGCGTAAGGGAAATACCAGGCCACGGCGCAGGTGTGTTCCTTTTGCAGGTCATCGACCATGTCCTGGAGTTCCTCCGGGGTGGCGCTGTGCTGGGCTTTTTGTGGCGCGACAAACAGACAGCCGAGTTTCAGATCGCTGGCGTAGCTGATTCGCTTCGCATCACTGGTGATGTCCGCCAGCGCCTGGGTCAGGTTCAGGCTATTGACCCGTGGCCAGCGCTGGGTGGCCTGCAGATACGCGCGCTCTTCGCTGCTGGCGATAAACAGATCGGCCCGGGCGTTGCGTTCGCCTTCTTCGATCTGTTTGCGGGTCGACGTTTGTGTCAGCGTGACCATTTCTGCCATCCAGGCTGCGGCGGAAAGCAGGCCGAGGTTGGCGTTTTCGTCGTGCCAGTAGGGCGTATCGTTATCGCCGCGCACGGCGTTGTAGCGGTCGATACAGTCAAACCAGCGTTCCAGCACAGGCCGCAGGAATTCCAGCTTCGGATTGCTGATGATCATGCCTTGCATGTGGCTCACCCTTGTTATTGTGTTGTCAGGTTGTGGCTCTTTGATATCACTGCTGACAGTGTGGCACAAGATTGGCGTCAGTTAATTGATCGATGGCAGTTATTCGCTCAGCGGTGTCCCGGCTTTAATTGACGCTCCACCCCCAACCCTCTAACCTTCGCGGCTTGTTTCAGGTGCTCTGTGACCTTGGTCGACAGAGTGAAACAGGGAAGCCGGTGAGTGAATTTCTTCCAGCAAAGAATGATCACGATCCCGGCGCTGCCCCCGCAACGGTAAATGAGTAAAAGCTGCGCGAGGGCCTGATGACAGGCCCTAGCCACTGTGTCGACTGTCGACATGGGAAGGCGCGCAGTCAGGCGCAAGCCGCTCATGAGCCCGGAGACCGGCCTGATTCATCCAACGGCATCACGGTGGGCGATGCCAGGCTTCTTGCCGTCTATTCTTGTGCCTGCCCGCCGTTATCCAGCCTCAACGGAGAGCTCCCCCATGACTGATACTCCCGATCGTGACGAACGCCATCTGGCGCGCATGCTGCGCAAAAAAGCGGTGATCGACGAACGCATCGCCAATTCGCCGAATGAATGCGGTTTGCTGCTGGTGCTCTCCGGCAACGGCAAAGGCAAGAGCAGTTCGGCGTTCGGCATGCTTGCGCGGGCCATGGGCCACGGCATGCAGTGCGGCGTGGTGCAGTTCATCAAGGGGCGCAACAGCACCGGCGAGGAGCTGTTTTTCCGGCGCTTTGCGGAACAGGTGCGTTTTCATGTGATGGGCGAAGGCTTCACCTGGGAAACCCAGGATCGCCAGCGTGACATCGCCGCCGCCGAAGCCGCTTGGGCGGTGTCCCGCGAACTGCTGCGCGATCCGGCCATTGGCCTGGTGGTGCTCGATGAATTGAACATTGCCCTCAAGCACGGCTACCTGGATCTCGATCAGGTGCTCAGCGATTTGCAGGCGCGTCCGCCGATGCAGCACGTGGTGGTCACGGGTCGTGGCGCCAAACCGGAGATGATCGATCTGGCCGACACCGTCACTGAAATGGGCATGATCAAACACGCCTTCCAGGCCGGAATCAAAGCGCAAAAAGGCGTCGAGTTGTGAACTGCACTTTATGAATAGCCATCGTCAATGCCCGGCGGTCCTGATCGCCGCGCCGGCCTCCGGTCAGGGCAAGACCACCGTCACCGCCGCGCTCGCCCGTTTGCATCGTAATCAGGGGCGCAAGGTTCGCGTGTTCAAATGCGGCCCGGACTTTCTCGACCCGATGATTCTCGAGCGCGCCAGCGGCGCGCCGGTCTATCAACTCGACATGTGGATGGTCGGCGAACAGGAAAGCCGGCGTCTGTTGTGGGAAGCCGCTGGCGAAGCCGACCTGATCCTCATCGAAGGCGTCATGGGGCTGTTCGACGGTACGCCGTCCAGTGCCGACCTGGCGCGGCACTTCGGCGTGCCGGTGCTCGGCGTGATCGACGGCACCGCCATGGCCCAGACCTTTGGCGCGCTGGCCCTGGGCCTTGCGCGTTATCAGCCGGATTTGCCGTTTGCCGGTGTGCTGGCCAATCGGGTCGGCACCGTGCGCCATGCGCAATTGCTCGAAGGCAGCCTGACTGAAGGTTTGCGCTGGTACGGCGCGCTGTCCCGGGAGACCGGGATCGAATTGCCGAGTCGGCATCTCGGCCTGGTTCAGGCCAGTGAATTGAATGATCTCGACCTGCGTCTCGATGCGGCGGCCGACTCATTAGCCAGCAGTTGCGACGTGGCGCTGCCGCCAGCCGTGGAATTCGCCGCGCCTGAAATGATCGCCGCCGAACCGTTGCTGGCCGGTGTGCGGATTGCCGTGGCGCGGGACGAAGCGTTCGCGTTTACCTACGGCGCGAGCCTGGATTTGCTGCGGGCCATGGGCGCCGAATTGACGTTCTTTTCGCCGATCCGCGACAGCGAGTTACCTGAGGCAGACAGCCTCTATCTGCCGGGCGGCTATCCCGAATTGCACCATGTGGCGTTGTCACAAAACACGTCGATGCTGACCGCGATCCGCGCGCACCACGCGGCGGGCAAACCGTTGCTGGCCGAGTGTGGCGGCATGCTGTATTTGCTGGATTCCTTGACCGATGTCGAGGGCACTCGCGCTGAACTGGTTGGCTTGCTGGCCGGTGAAGCAGTGATGCAGAAGCGTCTTGCCGCGTTGGCCTTGCAGGCGGTCGAATTGCCGGAAGGTTTGTTGCGTGGCCACACCTATCACCACTCGCTGACCAGCACCGGGCTTGAGCCGATTGCCCGAGGTTTGAGCCCCAATGGCGGGCGAGGGGCGGAAGCGGTTTATCGTGAGGGGCGGATGACGGCTTCTTATGTGCACTTTTATTTCCCGTCCAATCCATCGGCGATTGCCGCGCTGTTTGTGCCTGACCTTAAGACCGCCATCGCGGGCAAGCCCGCTCCCACAGGGGAATGCAATTCAAATGTGGGAGCGAGCCTGCTCGCGAAGAGGCCATGACCGACAACACATTTTCCGAAGCCGAACGCGCAGCCGTTTACCGAGCCATCGCCGAGCGCCGCGACATGCGGCACTTCAGCGGCGGCTCGGTCGAACCCGAGTTATTGAGGCGTCTGCTCGAAGCCGCGCACCAGGCGCCGAGTGTCGGCCTGATGCAGCCCTGGCGTTTCATCCGCATCAGCGACCGGGCCCTGCGCGGCAAGATCCAGCAACTGGTGGAAGAGGAACGCATCCGCACTGCCGACGCCCTCGGCGAGCGCTCCGACGAATTCATGAAGCTCAAGGTCGAAGGCATCAGCGACTGCGCCGAGGTGCTGGTCGCTGCACTGATGGACGATCGTGAACGGCACATTTTCGGCCGTCGTACATTGCCTGAAATGGACATCGCGTCGCTGTCCTGCGCCATCCAGAACCTTTGGCTCGCATCCCGCGCCGAAGGCCTGGGCATGGGCTGGGTGTCATTGTTCGAGCCACAAGCGCTGGCGGATTTGCTGGGGTTGCCGATCGGGGCCAAGCCTTTGGCCGTTCTTTGCCTGGGGCCGGTCAAGGAATTCTACCCAGCGCCCATGCTGGTACTCGAAGGCTGGGCGCAGACGCGTCCACTCAGCGAGTTGTTGTATGAAAATTACTGGGGAGAGAGTCAATGAGTGTGGCGTTGTTGAGTGTCGCCGCGGTCGCGCTGGATGCGCTGCTGGGTGAACCCAAACGCTGGCATCCGCTGGTGGCGTTCGGTCGTTTTGCCGATCGCATCGAGCAACGTTTCAACTCCGGTGGCCGTGGCTGGCGCAGTCACGGCGTCACGGCCTGGGTGATGGCGGTCGTGCCGCTGACTTTGCTGGCCACCGCACTTTCCTGGGCACCTTATATCGGTTGGATCGTCGAGATTCTCCTGCTCTATTGCGCTCTTGGCATGCGCAGCCTTGGTGAGCACGTTGAGCCGGTGGCCAAGGCCCTGCGCGGCGATGATCTGGGGGAGGCGCGCAAACGCGTCAGCTATCTGGTCAGCCGTCAGACCAGCGAACTGGATGAAACCGACGTCGCCCGCGCCGCCACCGAATCGGTGCTGGAGAACGGCAGCGATGCGGTGTTCGCCGCGTTGTTCTGGTTTGCCGTGGCGGGTGCGCCCGGCGTGGTGCTCTATCGCCTGAGCAACACCCTCGATGCGATGTGGGGTTATCGCAACGATCGCTTCGAACGCTTCGGTTGGGCCGCGGCGAAAATCGATGATGTTCTGAACTACATTCCCGCACGCCTGGTGGCATTGACCTACGCGCTGCTGGGCAAAACCCGACTGGCGTTGAAATGCTGGCGTACCCAGGGCCCGACCTGGGACAGCCCGAATGCCGGGCCGGTGATGGCGGCCGGTGCAGGTGCGCTGGGTGTCGAGTTGGGCGGGGCGGCGATTTATCACGGTGAACTGCATCAGCGTCCGCCGTTGGGCGAAGGTGTGCCGGCGGACGCCGATTCCATCGAGCGTGGCTGGCAATTGGTCCAGCGCGGGGTATGGTTATGGCTGCTGATTCTTTGTGTGGGGGCGCAGTTTTATGCTTGAGCACGGTGGTCGCTTGCGCAAGGCGGCGCTTGAATACGGCATTGCCGAAGCCGATTGGCTCGACCTGTCCAGTGGCCTCGCGCCTTGGCCATTCCCGGTCCCGGACATCCCGCTGCGGGCCTGGGCGCGGTTACCGGAAACCGATGACGGTCTGGAGCAGGCTGCCTGCGACTATTACGGTGCGGCTCAGGTATTGCCGGTGGCCGGTTCGCAAATGGCGATCCAGTTGCTGCCGCGATTGCGCCGGCCCGGCAAGGTCGGCGTGCTGGCGCCGTGTTACGCCGAACACGCCGAAGCCTGGCGTCGCAATGGTTATATCGTGCGCGAAGTGCTGGTGTCGGAAGTCGATTTCTTTCTCGACAGCCTCGACGTGCTGGTGGTGGTCAACCCGAACAATCCCACAGGGTTGAGCCTGACCCCGGCTCGCCTGCTGGATTGGCATGCGCGGCTGGCCCAGCGTGGTGGCTGGCTGGTGGTGGACGAGGCGTTCATGGATAACACGCCGCATTTGAGCCTGGCGCCGTTTACCCATCAGACCGGATTGATCGTGCTGCGCTCCTTCGGCAAATTCTTCGGCCTGGCCGGTGTGCGACTGGGGTTTGTGCTGGCCGAGCGCAAGTTGCTCAAACTGCTGGCCGAACAGGTCGGGCCCTGGGCGGTCAGCGGTCCGACACGAGTGCTGGGCCAGGCGTGCCTGACGGATACGCACGGGCACACTCGACAGCGCATTCGTACGGACGAGGCTGGCGAGCGTCTGGCGTTGCTGCTTGAACAGTACGGTTTCAAACCCCAGGGCGGCTGCGCATTATTTCAATGGCTGATCACTGAATCTGCCCAAGCGCTGCACGAATTCATGGCCCGGCGCGGCATTCTGCTGCGGTTGTTCACCCACAACAGCAGCGTGCGGTTCGGCTTGCCCGCCGATGAAGCGGATTGGCTGCGTCTTGAGCAAGCGCTCGAAGCCTACGTCAAGGACGCGCAATGACTACGTTAATGGAGCAGGGCGCGACTTTGATGGTGCAGGGCACGACTTTGATGGTGCAAGGCACTACATCGGACGCCGGTAAAAGCACACTGGTGACGGCGCTGTGTCGCTGGGTGACGCGTCAGGGCGTGAGCGTCGTGCCGTTCAAGCCACAGAATATGGCCCTCAATAGCGCGGTGACCGCCGACGGGGGCGAGATTGGCCGTGCTCAAGCGGTGCAGGCTCAGGCGGCCAACCTCGAACCGCACACCGACATGAATCCGGTGCTGCTCAAACCCAATAGTGATACCGGTGCTCAAGTGATCATTCATGGCCGTGCAGTCACGACGATGAACGCGGTCGCCTATCACGACTACAAAGCCATCGCCATGCAAGCGGTGCTGGCCTCCCATGAGCGTTTGCGTGCGGCGTATCCGGTGGTGATGGTCGAAGGGGCGGGTTCGCCAGCAGAGATCAACTTGCGCGCCGGGGACATCGCCAACATGGGGTTTGCCGAGGCGGTGGACTGCCCGGTGGTGCTGATTGCCGACATCAATCGCGGTGGGGTTTTCGCCCACTTGGTCGGTACGCTGGAGTTGCTGTCGCCCAGCGAACAGGCGCGGGTCAAAGGCTTCATCATCAACCGGTTTCGCGGCGACATCGCCTTGCTGCAACCAGGCCTCGATTGGCTGGAGGCGCGCACTGGCAAACCGGTGATCGGGGTTTTGCCCTATGTGATGGACCTGCACCTTGAGGCCGAGGACGGCATCGATCAGCGCCAGGCCGACAAGGCCGAGCAAGTGCTCAACGTGGTGGTGCCGGTACTGCCGCGCATCAGCAACCACACCGATTTCGATCCGCTGCGCCTGCATCCGCAAGTGGACCTGCAATTCATCGGCCCCGGTCAGGCGATTCCGCCGGCCGACCTGATTATTCTTCCCGGCTCGAAAAGCGTGCGCAGCGACCTCGCATACTTGCAGGCCAATGGTTGGGACACGGCCATCTCGCGACACTTGCGCTACGGCGGAAAAGTGTTGGGGATCTGCGGCGGTCTGCAAATGCTCGGCGAGCAGGTGCACGACCCGCTGGGCCTCGAAGGCACGCCGGGTTCCAGTGCCGGTTTGGGCTTGCTGGCGTTCCAAACCCAGCTCGAAGAAGAGAAGCAGTTACGCAATGTGCGTGGACGCCTGGCGCTGGAAGATGCGCCGGTCAGTGGCTATGAAATTCATGCCGGCGTGACCAGCGGGCCGGCGCTGGAAAACGCTGCGGTGCATCTCGATGATGGTCGCTGCGACGGCGCACAAAGTGCCGATGGGCAGATTTTCGGCACCTATCTGCATGGGCTGTTCGAATCACCGGCGGCGTGCGGTGCGCTGTTGCGCTGGGCCGGGCTGCAGGCTGTGCAGGAAGTGGATTACCACGCCTTGCGCGAGCGCGATATCGAACGGTTGGCAGATTTGGTGGAGAAGCATCTGGATACTTCGCTGTTGCGTGAACTCTGTGGGATTTGAGGGCGCCTTCGCGGGCAAGCCTCGCTCCTACAGGTTGTGTGTCGTTCACATTATTACGATTCGACGCTAATCCGTAGGAGCGAGGCTTGCCCGCGAAGAGGCCTGCCCCGACACCGCACATCTTAAGGAATAAACATGCTGCAACTGATCCTCGGCGGCGCCCGTTCCGGTAAAAGCCGCCTGGCTGAAAAACTGGCGACAGAGAGTCAGCTCCACGTCACTTACATCGCCACCAGCCAACCCCTGGACGGTGAGATGAACGAACGGGTGGCCCATCACCGCGCCCGTCGTCCAGCCGAATGGGCACTGATCGAAGAACCGCTGGAACTCGCCCGTGTGCTGCGCGAAAACGCCAGTGCCGATCGTTGCTTGCTGGTGGATTGTCTGACGCTGTGGCTGACCAATCTGCTGATGCTCGACAATGCCGAGCGCTTGTCGGCCGAGCGCGAAGCCCTGCTGGACTGCCTGGCGTCATTGCCAGGTGAAATCATTTTTGTCAGTAACGAGACCGGCATGGGTGTCGTGCCGTTGGGCGAATTGACTCGCCGTTATGTCGATGAAGCCGGTTGGCTGCATCAAGCCTTGGCCGAGCGCTGTCAGCGAGTCGTCCTGACCGTCGCCGGCCTGCCCCTGACTTTGAAAGGAACTGCGTTATGACTCACGCCTGGTGGCTGAACCCGTGCAAACCCATCGATGCGCAAGCGGTCGAACAGGCGCAGGCACGTCAACAGCAACTGACCAAACCCGCGGGCTCACTCGGTCGGCTCGAATCGGTGGCGGTGCAACTGGCCGGGTTGCAGGGGCAGGTCAAGCCGGCGCTGGATCAGCTGTGGATTGCGATTTTTGCCGGTGACCATGGTGTGGTTGCTGAAGGCGTGTCGGCGTTTCCGCAGGAAGTCACTGGACAGATGCTGCTCAACTTTGTCAGCGGTGGCGCGGCGATCAGCGTGTTGGCGCGGCAGTTGGGGGCTTGCCTGGAAGTGGTCGATCTCGGCACTGTCACGCCGTCGTTGAATCTGCCAGGCGTGCGTCACCTGAACCTTGGTCCGGGCACGGCGAATTTCGTCCAGGGGCCGGCGATGACCCAGGTCCAAGGTGAACTCGCCTTGCAGGCCGGCCGGGACAGTGTGCAGCGCGCCATCGCAGCCGACGCGCAGTTGTTCATCGGTGGCGAAATGGGCATCGGCAACACCACGGCGGCCAGCGCATTGGCCTGTGCGTTGCTCGATTGCCCGGTGGTGCATCTGGCCGGACCGGGCACCGGATTGAATGCAGCGGGTGTCAGCCATAAAGCCCAAGTCATTGAACGCGCCTTGGCGTTGCATGGCGCTCAGCGTAGCGATGCGCTGCAAACGTTGTTCAACCTCGGCGGTTTCGAAATCGCTGCGCTGGTCGGCGCGTACCTGGCCTGCGCTCAGGAAGGTGTCGCGGTGTTGGTCGACGGGTTTATTTGCAGCGTCGCTGCGTTGGTGGCGGTGCGTTTGAATCCGGCCTGCCGTGAGTGGCTGCTGTTCGGTCATCGCGGCGCCGAGCCGGGTCATCGCCATGTGCTCGAAACCCTGAACGCCGAACCCTTGCTGGAGCTCGGCCTGCGACTGGGCGAGGGCAGTGGTGCGGCATTGGCCGTGCCATTGTTGCGCCTGGCCTGCGACCTGCACGGGCAAATGGCGACGTTCGCCGAAGCCGCAGTGGCGGATCGTCCGGCATGACCTTGCGCCTGGACCTGTTGCGCCATGGCGAAACCGAGCTCGGCGGCGGTTTGCGCGGCAGCCTCGACGATGCACTGACCGGCAAGGGTTGGGCGCAGATGCGCGCCGCGGTGCTTGAGCAGGGGCCCTGGGATCGACTGGTCAGTTCGCCGTTACAGCGTTGTGCACGCTTTGCTGACGAGCTGGGGGCGCAACTCGGGTTGCCAGTGCAGTTGGATAAGGATCTGCAAGAGCTGCACTTCGGCGCTTGGGAAGGGCAGAGCGCGGCGGCGCTGATGGAAACCAGCGCCGAGGCGTTGGGCATGTTCTGGGCCGATCCGTATTCGTTTACGCCGCCAGACGGTGAACCGGTGACGGACTTTTCTGCGCGGGTGTTGGCGGCCATCGAACGGCTGCACACGGCCTATGCCGGTGAGCGGGTCTTGCTGATCAGCCATGGCGGCGTCATGCGTTTGTTGCTGGCGCAAGCGCGCGGATTGCCGCGTGAGCAGTTGCTCAACGTTGAAGTCGGCCACGGCGCGTTGTTTTCGTTGTCGGTCGAACCCGGCGTCTTGTTAAGGGAAGCGATCTGACCATGTTGCCGTTCTGGATCGCCCTGCAATTCTTGAGCAGCCTGCCGATTCGTTTATCGGGTATGCCGACGCCCGAGGAATTGGGCCGATCGCTGCTGTTTTACCCACTGGTCGGTTTGCTGTTCGGCTTGATTCTGTGGGGGCTGAACTGGCTGTTGCTGGGCGCGCCATTATTGCTTCACGCCGCTTTGCTGCTGAGCGTTTGGGTCGTGCTCAGCGGCGCGTTGCACCTGGATGGCCTGGCCGATAGCGCTGATGCGTGGCTCGGGGGTTACGGCGACCGTGAACGCACCTTGACCATCATGAAAGACCCTCGCAGCGGGCCCATCGCGGTGGTGACGCTGGTCGTGGTATTGCTGCTCAAGTTCGCTGCGTTGCTGGCGTTGCTCGAGCAACAGCACAGCGTAGTTCTGATCATCGTTCCATTGATTAGCCGCAGCGCGTTACTGGGCTTATTCCTCTCCACACCTTACGTGCGCCCCGGTGGATTGGGGCAAGCGCTGGCCGATCATCTGCCGCGTTTGGGCGGCAAACAGGTAGTGGCGATCAGTGCGATGGCCTGTGTGCTGATGGCTGGCCTCAGCGGCGTATGGGCGCTTGTGTTGGCGGCCGTGATGTTTGTCTGGCTGCGGCAAGTGATGGTGCGCCGATTGGGCGGGACGACGGGCGATACGGCGGGAGCATTGCTGGAATTGCTGGAAGTGACGATGCTGGTGGGGCTTGCATTGCTCTGAACCCCTTGCTCTGAACCCCTGTAGGAGCGAGGCTTGCCCGCGAAGGCGGCGGCACAGTCAACATTGATATCGGCTGACACACCGCCTTCGCGGGCAAGGCTCCAACGGTAAGATGTATCAAAAAATTTGCATTCATTTAACTGCGGGTATATACACGCACTATGCTTCCTTCTCAATGTTTGTGCACTAACCTGCGTCGCGCCGCTCGTGGCGTCAGCAGGCATTACGACGGCGCCCTCGACGGTTTCGGGATCAACGTTGCCCAGTATTCTCTGCTGTGCAATCTGCAGCGTCTGGATCAGCCAAGCATCTCGTCCCTGGCCGAAGCCATGGGCCTGGATCGCAGCACGCTGGGGCGTAATCTGCGGGTGCTGGAGGGCGAAGGTCTGGTAACGCTGACCGAAGGCGAGGACATGCGCAATCGCATCGTCCTGCTCACCGAGACAGGGCGCGAACGCCTGGCGGCGGCGTTGCCAGCCTGGGAAGCGGCGCAGCAGCGGTTGATCGATCGCCTGGGTGCCGAGAAGCGTGAGATTTTGCTGAAACTGCTGGATGAACTGGCTTGAGGCCAGTTTGTTCGATCTTAAGCGGGTATATACCCGCTACCGGAGAACAACAATGACATCGATGTGGCGTACGTGCGGTTGGGTGCTGTTGGGGAGTGCGCTGATTCTGGCGTTGTCATTGGGAGTGCGACACGGCTTCGGGCTGTTTCTGGCACCCATGAGTGCCGAGTTCGGCTGGGGCCGCGAAGTCTTTGCCTTCGCCATTGCTTTGCAGAACCTGATCTGGGGCCTGGCCCAGCCATTCACCGGCGCATTGGCCGACCGCTTTGGCGCTGCGAAGGTGGTGTTGATCGGGGGTGTTCTGTACGCCTTGGGTCTGGCGTTCATGGGGCTGTCCGATTCGGCGGTAACCTTGTCCTTGAGCGCGGGGCTGTTGATCGGTATCGGCCTGTCGGGCACCTCGTTTTCGGTAATCCTTGGCGTGGTCGGCCGTGCGGTGCCACCGGAAAAGCGCAGCATGGGCATGGGGATCGCCAGCGCTGCCGGTTCTTTCGGTCAATTCGCCATGTTGCCCGGCACGCTGGGGTTGATCGGCTGGCTTGGCTGGTCCGCGGCGTTGCTGGTGTTGGGGCTGGTGGTGGCGCTGATCGTGCCGCTGGTGAGCATGCTCAAAGACAATCCGCTGCCGGTGCTCGGTCACGAGCAAACCCTCTCTGAAGCGTTACGCGAAGCCTGCTCCCATTCAGGATTCTGGCTATTGGCGTTCGGCTTTTTTGTCTGCGGTTTTCAGGTGGTGTTCATCGGCGTGCACTTGCCGGCCTATCTGGTGGACCAGCACTTGCCGGCCTCCGTCGGCACCACGGTGCTGGCGCTGATCGGCCTGTTCAATATCTTCGGTACCTATACCGCGGGCTGGCTTGGCGGGCGAATGTCCAAACCGCGCTTGCTCACCGGTCTGTACCTGTTGCGAGCGGTGGTGATTGTGCTGTTCCTCTGGGCGCCGGTCACTCAGGTCACGGCTTATCTGTTCGGCATGGCCATGGGGTTTCTCTGGTTGTCGACGGTGCCCTTGACCAACGGCACGGTAGCGACCTTGTTCGGTGTACGAAATTTGTCCATGCTCGGTGGGATCGTTTTCCTTTTCCATCAGCTCGGCTCGTTCCTCGGCGGCTGGTTGGGTGGGGTGGTGTATGACCGGACCGGGAGCTACGACTTGATCTGGCAGGTGGCAATTCTCTTGAGTCTGGTGGCCGCAGCCCTGAACTGGCCGGTGCGCGAGCAGCCGGTGGCGCGTCTGCAAACCCGGATGAGTGCCGCATGAACAGTCTCTGGCCGCAAATGGCTGCTATCGGCGTCGGCATTTTGTTGCTGGCCCTGGCATGGTGGGGCTGGCATCAGGGTGGCCTGGCATTGATGCAACTGGGCATGGGTGCTTGCTAGCGAGCGGCGAAGGCGAGTAATTTCGTTTTTTGACGATTGTTCAAGGATGCACCGACATGCTGATGCGCTGGATTGCAGTACCCGCATTGTTGATGGCTTTCACCGGTGTGGTCCAGGCGGCAGAATGCCCCGAGTTATTACAAGGCTCTTTGCCCAAGCTGCGTGCCAAGGAGTCCATCGATCTGTGCCAGCGCTTCGCCGGCAAGCCGCTGGTGGTGGTCAATACCGCGAGTTTCTGTGGCTTTGCCCCGCAATTCAAAGGCCTTGAGGCGCTATACCAGCGTTACAAGGATCAAGGGCTTGAGGTGGTCGGCGTGCCGTCCAATGACTTCAAGCAAGAGTCCAAGGATGGTGCAGAGACTGCCAAGGTTTGTTACGTGAACTACGGCGTGACTTTCACCATGACCGAGCCGCAGAAAGTCCGCGGTGATGACGCAACGCATTTGTTCAAGGTTCTCGCTGCACAAAGCAGCTCGCCGAAGTGGAATTTCTACAAGTACGTGGTGGATCGCCAAGGCAAAGTGGTTGCCAATTTTTCCAGCCTGACCAAGCCGGATAATCCCGAGTTCATCGAGGCGGTGGAGAAAGCGCTCGCATCGAAACCCTGATCGACATGCACTAAAAAGCCCCGCCTCTGTACAAGAGCGCGGGGCTTTTTCAATTCAGGCGGCGAGGGCGTCGCCGTGAATCATCAGAAACGGTATGTCGCGCCAACACCGAAACCGTTCGCATAGTTTTCATACTCTGCGCTGTAGTTCTGACGGCCGTTGCTGTTGTTGACCTTGACCGATTCTTCGCGCAGGTACGAGTACGCCACGTCGATGGTCAGGTCGTCGGTCGGGCTCCAGCCGGCGCCCAAGCTGAAAATCTTGCGATCGCCCGTCGGGATGCGTGGGGAGCGGTCGACGTTGTTGGTCGGTGCCTGGTCAACGGACAGGCCGGTACGCAGAACCCATTGTTTGTTCAACTGGTACGAAGCGCCGATGGCGTGCGCCCAGGTGTCGTGCCAGTTCTGTTCTTCGGTGATGGTACCGAACTGGCCATTGAGGATAGCCGGAACGCCTTTGTTCTCAACGGTGATTTCTTTCAGGCGGCTCCAGCGAGTCCAGGTGCTCCCTGCGTAGAGCGTCCATTGGTCATCCAGTTGATGAGTGACCGAGAAGTCGACCGACTCAGGCGTGGTGATATCCAGAGACGCGTCATACTTCTGGTTCGGGTTCTGGCCAACGGCACCGAGGAGGTTGTAATTGACCTTGGTGTCACCTTCCAGCTTGTACTTCACTTTCGAGTGGTAAGTCAGGCCGACGCGCGTGCTGTCGGTGGCTTGAACCAGAATACCGATGTTGTAACCCAGCGCGGTGTCGTCACCCTCGATCTTGACCTTGCCGTCCGGCGCGGCCTGAGTGATCGACAGGTTCGATTCCAGGGTGCCGGAAATGTGGTTGATGGTCGGACCAAAACCGATCGACACCTTGTCGTTGAAGGCGTAGCTGACGGTTGGCTGGAGCGTCACGATCTTGACTTCGCTCTTGCTGCCGAAGTATTTGCCGGCGAAGCCGTTCTCGTAGTCGGTCACCAGGCCGAATGGAGCGTAGACACCGAAACCGAATGCCCACTGGTCATCGATTGGCTTTACGTAGTAGCCCATGGGCACGCCCATGAAAGGGACCATGTCACCCTTGTTGGTGCCACTATTCGGACTGGAGCTTGCATCACTGATATCAGCGTGGGCGTCGATAAATGCAACACCACCGCTCACTTGTTCACGCTTGAGGCGAGACATGCCGGCAGGGTTACCAAAAACTGTAGATGCGTCGTCGGCAGAAGAAGATCGCCCGGCAAAACCTGTCCCCATCCCGCTGATGCTTTGTTCGTTGAGCGCGAAGCCACTTGCGAAGAGTTGGGTGGAAGCCATGGCAACGGCGAGGCTAAGGGTGGTTTTGAGCATTACTTTTTTCATTATTAGAATTCCTGGTGATCACCGGCGCGGAAATTACCAAGATTTTCGTCTGGGCGCTATAGCTTGTAACGCTTGAGTTAGAGCGGTTTTGTAGGACAATCTGACCAAAATCGCGACCAGTTGTGCGATTTTCGTAAAGGGGTGGATCAGCAGGCGACCTGATTCAACGATGAAACACAGGTTTGCCACGCGTAGGTGAAATCTCGCAGTCGACCTTGGGGCTGGAAAGTCTGGCGCCAGATTCGGGCCATTCCCAATAAGTCGTCGGAGGCGGGGAGGGGAGTGTTCTGTTCTTCTACCAGCAGCCAGGCAATGGCAGTGGCGTAACGCAGGTTGACGGTCAATTCCAGATGCGGCCCGCTGAGAAAAGCATGCTGGCTGGCAAGGCCGCGGACCAGGCTTGCCCGATCCGGGTCCAGGGCCAGGTAGTGATCCCAAAGTGCCTGGTGGCGGGGTTCGGCGATTCGGTACAGGCCGTGTCCACGGCGGTCATGCAGGGCTGAACCAAGGGCTGACTGACTGGCGGCGATGCCCAGCAGCAGGGATTCGGCAGTTGCGCTATGGCGTCCGAGGTAGATCAACGTCGGACGGATCACATAACGACACAGTTCGCTGGCAGCGATTCCCATAAAGCCCTCGAAACATGAAGTGGTCGGCGAGGCCTGAAGGCCTTGGCAGCAGTGGATCGATTCAGGCTCGCCGCAAGCGGATCAAGCCGCTTGAGTTGAAGTGTAGTGTCATTATTTTGCTGTAAAGGACTGTTTTTAAAATATTTCCGGCTTCGAGTTATAACCGTTATATCGGTTGGTGCTTAGCCGTATGCCGCGAAATGAGAAATATCGGGCAATAAAAAGCCCCGCTTTTCAGCAGGGCTTTTCAGGTTTCAGCTTTTCGGGTGTCTCAGGCAACCAGTGCCTGGCGAGTACGTTCGATCACAGCCTGCAGCGGTTCTGCGCTGGAGTATTGATCAGGGTACAGGCGTTCGCTGTGACGAGCGATGCCGTGTTCATTGACCAGAGTGAAGCTGAAACAGCCTTTGCGAGCGGCCAGGATCAGGCAGTTCATTGGAGCAAAAGCGTTGGTTAGGGTGCGAATGGCATCCTGAGTGTGGATTTGAGTGGACATAATGGGTGTTCCTACAAGCGACACGGATAAGAACCGTGCAAAGTTAAAACGTTCCAGTAACGACGACCACCATTGGTCGAACGAAGAACCCGACTGGAACAAAGCAGCCAGTTTGAAGCGCTGATAAATTGGCGCGCTTGGGCTGGCAGGTAGGTACTTAGGAGGGCAGGCAACACATCAAGGGCAAAGGTTCTGGGCCCGGGGTGAAGATCCTGATCAATTTGCAGGCTGGTTCGGTCAGAGTAAGTGAGCTTGGCAACACCCTTTGCTTTCGATTCAAAGGCTGTGTTGGCGCAAGATTTACCTGGAAACCATCGAGGTGGTCGATCCCGTTTTGTCGGTGGAGGCTTCTCTTAGGGAAGGCTGACCGGAGGATTTGTTCGACCAGAATTGACTTTCAGCTTGGTACTAACGTCGCGGATACTAACGGATCGAATGGCAGAAGGGAAGTCTGTTTGAAAAAAAGCGCTGAAGGGCCTGTCGGCAAGTCTCGATTGAACTGTCGAACACACCAGTGCCCCACAATAGCCCGGAACCCGACCGTTGATCCGAGAGAACGATCGCGTCAGGACCGATCGGCGGCAAGGGTTGCTCGGGTTTATCCCCAGACGCTATCCAAAAACGCGCCGAAAAAGCGCATCGGTATAACCGCTTCCCAGGCACTTGTGCACACAAATTGCGCGAACTGTCATCGCGCTGTCATCCTCGCTTCAACAGGAGTGGGTGCCTGTAATGAAAATTTAAGTCAATGAAAAACATCGCTTTTTTTTACTGGTGAAAAAATCGTCAGTTTGACTGCGGGCCCCACGCCACACGGCTTTGCGCCAGTTCAAAGGCGGTTGTCCACTGAGTTATCCACAGCTTCTGTGGATTGTCCCAAGCGCTTGCTCTAGGACGGGCGTGCAGGCTTTTTTCGACTTTACCTGTACGAAAAAAAGAGTAGAGTGGCGCGCCTTCCGATCTGCCCCACAGTGCTTTATGAAGTTTCGCTCATCCGTCTCTGCTACCTCAACGCCCTCCCGTGTTATCCCGCCCAAGCGCTTTGCAATGCGCGTGGCCGAGTGGTTACTGGACAGCCCACGCCTGGGCGAAAACTCCAACGTCAAACACTTCGCCGGACGCTTGCTCAAGCAGCCTGCCCGTGAAGGCGTCGTGGCGGCGCAAAGCCGTCTCGGCCAGTTGATGTGCCGCGAGTGCGGTAATGCCCGGGATCGCCGCATTGGCCAGGAGCTCCTGCGTCAGGCCGCGCGTGCGGGCGACCGACGTGCACAAGAGGAACTGGGTCTGGGCGAAGACTGAGCTGTCCAAGACCTGACACCTTGGTTAACCTTCACGCTTTATCGAATCGGCAGGAGTGGCTATGGCGATGGACTTGACCAGCGCATTGCTGGGGCTGGCGGGCGCCGGGTTGCCGTTATTGGTACTGGCCTGGCAGCTTCAGCGGCGGGCGAGTGCGGGGCAGGCCGAACTGGCGTTGCTGGAAGAGCGTCTTGCCATTGCCCAATTGACGCAGGATGGCTTGACTGCCCAGCTTGATACTTGCCGTGATGAAATCGCTGACTTGAGCCAGGCCAATGCCGCCAAACAAGCGGATCTGGCCGCGCTGCGCCGTGAAGTCGAACTGCTCCAGATCGAACGTGACGACGCCCGCGATGCGTCTCACGCCTGGAATATCGAACGTGCCGGCAAAGAGGCTGAGTTGCGTCGCCTCGACGCGCAGGCCGCTTCCCTTAATGCCGAATTGCGTGAGCAGCAGGAAAGCCATCAGCAGCGCCTCAACGACCTCCAAGGCTCGCGAGACGAGCTACGCGCACAATTCGCCGAGCTGGCGGGAAAAATCTTCGACGAGCGTGAGCAGCGTTTTGCCGAAACCAGTCAGCAGCGTTTGGGGCAGTTGCTCGACCCGTTGAAGGAGCGCATTCAGTCGTTCGAAAAGCGCGTTGAGGAAAGCTATCAGGCTGAAGCCCGCGAGCGTTTTTCCCTGGCCAAGGAGCTGGAACGGCTGCAACAGCTGAACCTGCGCCTGAGCGACGAAGCCACCAACCTCACTCGTGCGTTGAAGGGGCAGAAAACCCAAGGCAACTGGGGCGAACTGATTCTCGAGCGGGTGCTTGAGCACGCGGGTCTGGAGAAGGGGCGTGAGTACCAGACCCAAGTCAATCTCAAGGGACCGGACGGCGAGCGTTTCCAGCCGGATGTGATTATTTACCTGCCCGGCGACAAGCAGGTGGTGGTCGATTCCAAAGTCAGTCTCACGGCCTATCAGCAATACGTGGCGGCCGAGGACGATGCCATCGGCCAGATCGCTCTCAAGCAGCACGTGCTGTCTTTGCGCAGTCACGTCAAAGGCTTGGCCGGCAAGGACTACAAGCGGCTCGACGGTTTGCACAGCCTGGATTTCGTTCTGCTTTTCGTCCCGATCGAGGCCGCGTTTTCTGCGGCATTGCAAGCTGAACCGACGCTGTTTCAGGAGGCATTCGACCGCAACATCGTGATCGTCAGCCCGACTACGCTGTTGGCCACCTTGCGGGTTATCGACAGCCTGTGGAAGCAGGAGCGCCAGAGCCAGAACGCCCGGGAAATTGCTGAGCGCGCCGGTTGGCTGTACGACAAGTTCGTGTTGTTCATCCAGGATCTGGATGAAGTCGGCAATCGCCTGCAACAACTGGACAAAGCCTACAGCGCAGCACGCAATAAGCTGACTGAAGGCCGCGGCAATCTGGTCAGTCGCAGCGAGCAGCTCAAGTTACTTGGGGCGCGAGCCAGCAAGAGCTTGCCGGCGGACCTGCTGGAACGGGCGATGACGGATGTCGATGGCTTGGCCGAGCTACCGGAATAAGTAAGGCACTACCTAATCTTCGTGGCGAGGGTGGGCTGGAGGACGGCACTACAACGGCAAATGCCGACTCAACAACGCCCGCAACGCCGCCGGTTTCACCGGTTTGGCCAG
Source organism: Pseudomonas sp. Tn43 (assembly GCF_014192635.1). Taxonomy (NCBI): domain Bacteria; kingdom Pseudomonadati; phylum Pseudomonadota; class Gammaproteobacteria; order Pseudomonadales; family Pseudomonadaceae; genus Pseudomonas; species Pseudomonas sp. Tn43. Next base: position 47,622 of record NZ_JACHYG010000014.1, on the reverse strand, counting down.
GTAATCCAGGCCAGCCGCATGCACCTGGGCCACCGTCTCCGGCCGTCCATCGGCACTGATCACCACCCCCGGCACCGGCTCGCCCAGTTGTGTGCGCAACCAGGCCATCAACTCGGTCCCGGTTTCGCCATCGTCCAGGTGGTAATCCACAAGCGCCAATTGCGGGCGCATTCCATCGCCGAGCAGCGTCGCGCATTCCACACGGTTACGTGCGGTCCAGACCTGGCAACCCCAGCGGGTGAGCAAACTGTTCATGCCGATCAGGATGCTGTCTTCATTATCAATACACAGCACCTGCGCGCCGCTGAGCAAATGGCCATTGAGTTCGGCCACTTTGACCGGCGTTGCCGTTTGTGTCCGAGCCAGCGGTACGCTGACACTGAACACGCTGCCGCGACCCGGCCAGGAACGCACGCGCAAGGTATGACCCAATACGCGACACAGCCCATCGGCAATCGCCAGGCCCAGGCCCAGACCTTTTTCGGCCCGGGTCTGGTGGCTGTCGAGGCGTTTGAACTCTTCGAAAATCACCTGGAGTTTGTCTTCTGGAATACCCGGTCCACGGTCCCAGACCTCAAGGCACAGCTCGCCGTTGCGCCGCCGAGCGCCGAGCAGCACCGGGCCTTTGGCATAGCGGAAGGCATTGGTGAGGAAGTTCTGCAAAATCCGCCGAAGCAGTTTGATGTCGCTGTCGACCCGTAATGCGCTGCCCCTGACGCGAAACTTCAGCCCCTGTTCCTGCGCCAGTGCCTTGAACTCCGCGCCCAGCGTATGGAACAGATCATTGAGTTCGAAAGGCTTGCGGTCAGGGTTGATCTTGCCGTTTTCCAGGCGGGAAATGTCCAGCAGATCGCTGATCAGGTCTTCGGCCGAGCGTAGCGAACTGTCCAGGTGATGAACCAGCTTGCGGGCTTCACTGGATAAATTTTCTTCCTGGTGGGAGAGGGCGGCAGAGAACAGTCGTGCAGCATTCAGCGGTTGCATCAAGTCATGGCTGACGGCGGCCAGGAAACGGGTTTTCGACTGGTTCGCCGATTCGGCGACGCCTTTGGCTTCGGTCAGGGCAACGTTGAGTTGCGACAGTTCGTGGGTCCGTTCGATGACCCGTTGCTCGAGGCCTTCGTTCGCTTCGGTCAGCGCCTGTTCGGCCTCGCGGAACGCGGTGATGTCGGTGAAACTCATGACGAAACCGCCGCCGGGCATCGGGTTACCGATCAACTCGATCACTCGACCATTGGGGAACAACCGTTCGGAGGTATGGGCCCGGCCCTGGCGCATCCAGTGCAAGCGACGGGCGACGTGCACTTGCGCTTCGCCAGGGCCGCACAGACCGCGCTCGGCGTTGTAGCGAATGATGTCGGCAATCGGCCGGCCCACGCTGATCAAACCGTCGGGGTAATTGAACAGTTCAAGGTAGCGCCGGTTCCAGGCCACCAGTTTCAACGACTGGTCGACCACGCTGATACCTTGGGTGATGTTCTCGATGGCGCCTTGTAACAGGGCGCGGTTGAACTGCAGCACTTCCGAGGTTTCGTCGGCGATTCGCACGACATCCTCAAGCTGCATTTCCCGACCTTCGATGGCGGCTTTTACCACCGCCCGGGTCGAAGATGCGCCGAGCACGCCGGCCAGCAAGCGTTCGGTATGGGCGATCCATTCACCATCGGCATTCTGGTTGGGGTTGAAGCCTTTGCCCTGGCGATAGGCGAAACGGATGAAGCTCTGACGAGCGCGTTCTTCGCCGACAAAGCGGGCGGCCAGTTGCAGCAAGTCGTTGATCTGTACTGCCAGCATTGAGCGGGAGTTGGGGCGCGCGCTGATTTCCTGGCCGATGAAGCGGCCGGCCTGCCAGTGCTCCGAAACCCGCGTGCGTGACAGCAGCGAGACCCAGGTGAACAAGGTAAAGTTGCCCGCCAGGGACAGCACCACGCCTTGAGTCAGCGGCGTGATCGGCAAATTCAACGGGTTGCCTTGCAGCCAGGCCAGGCCTGGAAAACTGCTCAAGGGCAAGCCAAGGCTGTTGGCAGCGATCGGCAACACCAGCGTGTAGAACCACAGGAACGTACCGGCGGCCAGCCCGGCAAACACTCCACGACGGTTAGCCTGTTTCCAGTACAACGCGCCAAGCATGGCCGGGGCCAGTTGGGTCACGGCGGCAAAGGCGATCTGGCCGATGGTTGCCAGGCTCGCGGTGGACCCCAACAGTCGATAACTGACGTAGGCCAGCAGCAGAATGACCACGATGCTCACCCGCCGCGCCGATAGCATCCACTGGCGGAACACTTCGAACGGCCGCTCGGCGTTGTTTCGCCGCAGCAACCAGGGCAGCAACAGGTCATTGGAAAGCATGGTCGACAGCGCCACGCTGGCCACGATCACCATCCCGGTCGCCGCCGAAGCGCCGCCAATGAACGCCAGCATCGCCAGGGCGGGATGAGATTGCGCCAAGGGCAGGCTGATGACGAATGAGTCCGGCAGCACCGAACCGGGCAGCAACATCTGACCGGCCAGCGCAATGGGCACGACAAACAACGCGGCCAGCGCCAGATAGGCCGGGAACACCCATTTGGCCAGGCGTAGATCCTGAGGATCGATGTTTTCCACCACGGTCACATGGAACTGCCGGGGCAGGCAAATGATCGCCATCATCGCCACGCCGGTTTGCACCACCATGGACGGCCAGTTGATGGTTTCTTTCCAGTACGCTTCGAGGCGCGGGGCGAGCATGGCCTGATCGAAAAGGTCGTCGAAACCGTCGTACAGGCCGTAGGTCACGAACGCGCCTACCGCGAGAAAAGCGAACAGCTTGACCAGCGACTCAAAAGCAATTGCCAATACCATGCCGCGGTGGTGTTCCGTGGCGTCGAGGTTGCGGGTACCGAAAACGATGGTGAACAGCGCCAGCACCAGGGATACGATCAGGGCCGTGTCCTGCGCGCGTGTGCCCATGGCGTCGGCACCGGCGCCAATCAGCAGGTTCACGCCCAGCACAATACCCTTGAGCTGCAAGGCGATGTACGGCAGCACGCCAACCAGGCAAATCAACGCCACCACCACGGCCAGCGACTGGGATTTGCCGTAGCGGGCGGCGATGAAGTCGGCGATGGAGGTGATGTTCTCCTGCTTGCTGATCATCACCATTTTTTGCAGGACCCACGGCGCGCAAATCAGCAGAAGAATCGGCCCGAGGTAGATCGGCAGAAATGACCAGAGTTGTTCGGCCGCCTGACCCACGGCGCCAAAGAATGTCCAACTGGTGCAGTAAACGGCCAGCGACAGGCTATACACCCAGGCACGCACCCGTGGCGGCAACGGCGTGCTGCGCCGATCGCCGTAAAAGGCGATAGCGAACAGAATGGCCATATAGGCCAGGGCGACGGTGGCGATCAGCCCGATGGACAGCGACATGGGAACTCCAGGCAAAAGACATCCGGGACTCCGCCCGGTCAAGACAGTCTCGCATGACCGCTTGAGTTAGTCAGTGTCGACCAAGGTCGTGACGTGGCGGGGTATCGCAATACCTGTAGGAGCGAGGCTTGCCCGCGAAGGCGGTGTTGTTCCTGATTCAACGCAATCTGATGCATATCTGCAAAACAGATAACAGTTAGAGAAATTACCCGTTATATCGATATTCGATTCGGATCTACCATGAGCTCCACCTCACGAGAGGACAGGAGTTCACCATGACCTGCACCCATAGCGTTAAACCCGGTATCAAACCGCTCAGTCATTTGCAGCACCCTCGAGAAGCCATCCGCCAATTCACCCCCAACTGGTTCGCGGCGACCATGGGTACGGGTGTGTTGTCGCTCGCGTTTGCGCAATTACCGGCGGCGAATCCTGGTCTGCATGCGATCGCCGAAGGCCTGTGGCTGTTCAATATTGTTCTGTTTGTTGTGTTCACGGCCATGTATGCCGCGCGCTGGATCATGTTCTTCGACGAAGCGCGGCGGATTTTCGGGCACTCCACGGTTTCGATGTTTTTCGGCACCATTCCCATGGGCCTTGCGACCCTTATCAATGGCTTTTTGTTGTTCGGTTTGCCGCGCTGGGGCGACGGCGTGATTCATATCGCCCAAGCGCTCTGGTGGCTGGACGTGGCGATGTCGCTGGCCTGCGGCGTATTGATTCCCTACATGATGTTCACCCGTCAGGAGCACAGCATCGACCAGATGACCGCGGTCTGGCTGTTGCCGGTGGTCGCGGCGGAAGTGGCGGCGGCCAGCGGCGGCTTGCTGGCGCCGCATCTGGCCGATGCTCATTCACAACTGGTGGTGCTGGTGACCAGCTACGTACTGTGGGCCTTTTCCCTGCCGGTGGCATTCAGCATTCTGACTATCCTGTTGCTGCGCATGGCGTTGCATAAGTTGCCCCACGAAAACATGGCCGCCTCAAGCTGGCTGGCTCTTGGGCCGATTGGCACCGGTGCGCTGGGCATGTTGCTGTTGGGGGCTGACGCGCCAGCGATCTTTGCCGCCAACGGTTTGCCGGGTATCGGCGAGATTGCCGCAGGGCTTGGCTTGGTGGCCGGCATCACGTTGTGGGGCTTCGGGCTCTGGTGGATGCTGATTGCGCTGTTGATCACCGTGCGTTACTTGCGCGCCGGTATCCCGTTCAATCTTGGCTGGTGGGGCTTCACTTTCCCGTTGGGCGTCTATTCTTTGGCGACGTTGAACCTGGCAAGCGCATTGCACCTGACCTTTTTCAGTGTCTTTGGCTGTGTGCTGGTGGCGTTGCTGGCGGTGATGTGGCTGATTGTTGCCAAACGCACAGTGCAGGGCGCATGGCGAGGTGAGTTATTTGTTTCACCCTGCATTGCAGGATTAAACAAATAACCGGCCAGGATTGGGTAATCTGTGGCCTGGATCGACGTTCCACATTCCAATAACAATTGTTACGCCGCTTTTTTATCCAGCACCAATTACCCAACATCAGCTACCCAACATCAGGGCACATGGAAGATGAGTCACCCCTCGCAGTTCACCTTGCTTCGCACTCGGCGCTTCCTGCCGTTTTTTATCACCCAGTCCCTGGGGGCCTTCAACGACAACATTTTCAAGCAGTCGTTGATCCTCGCCATTTTGTACCGGTTGACCATCGAGGGTGACCGTTCGATCTGGGTCAACTTGTGTGCGTTACTGTTTATCTTGCCGTTTTTCCTGTTCTCGGCCCTGGCCGGGCAATTCGGGGAAAAGTTCGCCAAGGACGCATTGATCCGTCTGATCAAGCTCGGGGAAATCGTCATCATGGCGGTGGGGGCGGTCGGTTTCATGTTCGATCACCTGTCGCTGATGCTGGTGGCGCTGTTCGCCATGGGCACCCACTCGGCGCTGTTCGGGCCGGTGAAGTACTCGATCCTGCCCCAGGCCTTGCACGAAGAAGAGTTGGTGGGTGGCAACGGCCTGGTGGAAATGGGCACCTTCCTGGCGATTCTCGCCGGGACCATCGGCGCCGGGATCATGATGTCGACCAGCAACTACGCGCCGGTCGTGTCCACGGCAATCATCGGTATCGCCGTGCTCGGTTACCTGGCCAGCCGCGGCATTCCCCGTGCGGCGGCGGCAACGCCGGAAATGCGTTTGAACTGGAACATTTTCAGCCAGTCCTGGGCCACCTTGAAGTTGGGCCTGGGGCAAACCCCGGCAGTATCGCGTTCGATCGTCGGCAACTCATGGTTCTGGTTTGTCGGGGCGATTTATCTGACGCAGATCCCGGCGTATGCCAAGGAATGGATGCACGGCGACGAGACTGTGGTGACGCTGATTCTTACCGTGTTCTCGGTCGGTATCGCACTGGGTTCGATGCTTTGCGAGAGACTCTCCGGGCGCAAAGTCGAGATTGGTCTGGTGCCGTTTGGCTCATTCGGTCTGACAGTGTTTGGCCTGTTGCTGTGGTGGCATTCCGGCGCGATTCCAGACAGTGTTGCCGGCCATGGCTGGATCGAAGTCCTTGGGTTCGGACACGCCTGGCTGGTATTGATCGATATCCTCGGGCTTGGGGTCTTCGGCGGTTTCTACATCGTGCCACTGTATGCGCTGATTCAGTCGCGTAGTGTCGAGAACGAACGGGCGCGGGTGATCGCTGCGAACAACATTCTTAACGCCCTGTTCATGGTGGTCTCGGCCATTGTGTCGATCGTCTTGTTGAGCATTGCCAAGCTATCAATCCCGCAGCTGTTCCTGGTGGTGTCGCTGCTGAACATCGGCGTCAATGCTTACATCTTCAAGATTGTCCCCGAGTTCAGCATGCGCTTCATGATCTGGCTGCTCGGCCATTCCATGTACCGCGTCGAGCATCGCAACCTGGAGCTGATTCCCGACGAAGGCGCGGCACTGCTGGTTTGCAACCATGTGTCGTTCGTCGATGCGTTGCTGATAGGCGGCGCGGTGCGTCGGCCGATTCGCTTTGTGATGTATTACAAAATCTACAACCTGCCGGTTCTGAACTTCATCTTCCGCACGGCGGGGACGATTCCAATTGCCGGGCGTCAGGAGGACATCCAGATTTATGAAAAAGCCTTTACCCGCATTGCGCAGTATCTGAAGGACGGTGAACTGGTGTGCATCTTCCCTGAAGGTAAATTGACCGCCGATGGCGAGATCAATGAGTTCAAGGGTGGGCTGACGCGGATTCTGGAAGAAACGCCGGTGCCGGTGATTCCGCTGGCATTGCAGGGGTTGTGGGGGAGTTTTTTCAGTCGGGACCCGGACAAGGGCGTGTTTCGTCGGCTGTGGTCCCGGGTGACTCTGGTGGCCGGGCCGGCGGTGGCCGTTGAAGTGGCTGAACCGGCGACGTTGCAAGGGTTGGTGGGGGAGTTGCGTGGGGCCGTTAGATAAGTAGTTGTTTGCCCGGGCCTCATCGCGGGCAAGCCCGGCTCCCACAGGTTTTGTGTTGTGCCGCATAGTGTGGACACACCACCAATCCCTGTAGGAGCGAGGCTTGCCCGCGAAGACGGTAGAGGCCTAAGCGCTGATCTTGAGCCCAACCAACCCGGCAATGATCAACGCCACACTGGCCAACCGAAACAGCGCCATGGATTCACCAAACAGAATGATCCCGGCGATCACCGTGCCCACCGCACCCACGCCAGTCCAGACTGCATAGGCCGTGCCTAGCGGCAACTCCTTCATGGCAAGGCCCAGCAAGCCCAGGCTGATCGCCATGGCTGCAATGGTCAGTGCGGTAGGAAGAGGGCGGCTGAAGCCATCGGTGTATTTCAGGCCGACGGCCCAGCCGACTTCGAACAGGCCAGCGAAAAACAGAATGATCCAGGACATTGAAGACCTCCATCGATGGATGGGGTCGTCCCCGGATTAATCACTCGATCGAGCCGCGAGGTCGTCCCCGCGTTGCGCAATAGAGTGCCCATCATTAACCCGAGGATCAAGTTAGGTTGAACAGGCGCCCGGTGAAGTAACCCACCAACGCCAGTGGCCAGTGCGCCCATGGCCTGATCCTTGTTTAAGTAGCACCACAAAACCAATGTGGGAGCGAGCCTGCTCGCGATGAGGGGCTGACATTCAACAATGATGTTGACTGAAATGCCGCTATCGCGAGCAGGCTCGCTCCCACAGTAGGCATCACTCGTCGTTAGATGCCTTGCGGCATCTCTTCACCACCCAACGCCTCAACCATCGACGGCAGGAAGTCGCCGAAGGTCAGCATCATTAGCGTGAAGCTGGCGTCCAGTTGGCCCAGGGCTTCGTCGCCCCCGTCCTGTTCTGCCTGATCTTGCAGCAGGTCTTCGAACTTCAGGCGCTTGACCACCATTTTGTCGTCAAGCACGAACGACAGTTTGTCCTGCCAGGCCAGCGACAGTTGAGTGACTACTTTGCCGGTGCTCAGGTGCAGCTGGATTTCTTCGCTGGTCAGGTCCTGACGCTTGCAGCGCACGATGCCGCCGTCTTCATGGGTGTCGCGCAGTTCGCACTCGTCCAGCACGAAGAAATCATTCGCGGCTTTCTGAGTGGTCACCCACTCGGTCATGGTGGCAGTCGGCGATATTTTCACCGTCAACGGACGCACTGGCAGCGAGCCGATCACTTCGCGCAAGGTGGAGAGCAGGTCTTCGGCGCGTTTCGGGCTGGCCGAGTTAACCAGGATCAGGCCCTGTTTCGGTGCGATAGCGGCGAAGGTCGACGAGCGGCGAATAAAGGCGCGGGGCAGGAAGGCCTGGATGATTTCATCCTTGATCTGATCGCGTTCCTTTTTGTAGACCTTGCGCATTTGTTCGGCTTCGATCTCGTCGACCTTTTCCTTCACTGCGTCACGCACGACGCTGCCCGGCAGAATGCGCTCTTCCTTACGGGCGGCGATCAGCAGGAAATCACCGCTGATGTGCACCAGCGGCGCGTCTTCGCCCTTGCCGAACGGCGCGACGAAACCGTAGGTGGTCAACTCCTGGCTTGCACACGGACGCGCCAGTTTGGTGGCCAGTGCAGTTTCCAACGCCTCGGCATCAAAAGGCAGATCTTGGGTCAGGCGATAGATAAGCAGGTTTTTGAACCACATGGGGTGAGTCTCTCCTTTAAACAAAGGGGGGCATTATTGTCCTCCGTGTGCCATAGGCCAACCCTTCTCTAAGCCTTTGGAAGGCCTGAGAAAATTAATTAAAAAAGTGCTTGCCAGAGGTTGGGTCGCTCCGTAGAATGCGCGCCACACCGAAAGTGAAGGGTGATTAGCTCAGCTGGGAGAGCGTCTGCCTTACAAGCAGAATGTCGGCGGTTCGATCCCGTCATCACCCACCATTCGCTTTAGTGTTACGCGCAGCGGTAGTTCAGTCGGTTAGAATACCGGCCTGTCACGCCGGGGGTCGCGGGTTCGAGTCCCGTCCGCTGCGCCATATTCGGTAACCTGGAACGCTGAACGCCAGGTCACCACGGAAAAGCCCGCTTACGCGGGTTTTTTTCTGTCTGAAGTTCCTGCAGGGTGTGTCGTTTTACCGGTTTTCAAATTTTTTTGATTTTTTATCAATTAAATCAACACTTTATGAAAATCTGTGGCACAATGCGCCCCGCAACGAAGGTAAAGGGTGATTAGCTCAGCTGGGAGAGCGTCTGCCTTACAAGCAGAATGTCGGCGGTTCGATCCCGTCATCACCCACCACTTACTTTCAACGCTACGCGCAGCGGTAGTTCAGTCGGTTAGAATACCGGCCTGTCACGCCGGGGGTCGCGGGTTCGAGTCCCGTCCGCTGCGCCATATTCGGTATCTGGAACGCTGAACGCCAGATCACCACAGAAAGCCCGCTTAATGCGGGCTTTTTGCTGTCTGGGATTTGGCTTTGTGCTGACCTTTCACTGAAAAGCGATCTGTTCGGGTCATGCCAGTAATTTCCATCATGCCTTACGCCTCAGGCCTCACGCCTTGTAGCAGCTGCCGAAGGCTGCGTAGCAGTCGTAAAGCAGACCTCGGTGTGTCAGGCAGACTTCGTCAGTCGATTTCACGACTGCTTCGCAGCCGAACGCAGGCTTCGCCAGCTGCTACAGATCTCATTCCGGCTTAAGTGTCTTGTTCATTGTTCGGCATTGCGACTGTGCCGATAGTCGCTGACGGCCTCATACACCGCTTTGCGCAACCGGTTGATCCCGCCAATCGGCCTATGGGCTTCAAGGCCGAACCATGGATTGAACGACAGGTTGTCGCATTGCAGGTTCAGCGCCGGCGTGTCGAAATCCTGAGCAGGCAGTTTGATCCGGGCTACGGTTTCATAGGGCGCGTCGCTTTCGCTCCATTCGATACTGGTATCTTCAATGGGCATGTACTTGCCCGCATCCTGACGCTGGATCTGTAAGACGAAACACGCTGGCACCCGATCGGTCGATAACTGCTGGTTCAGCGCACTGCGCAGAAAGTTTGGCAAGTTTTGATTTTGTGTGGGTAGCGCGTAGGCCGGGCAGCTATCGGGATCCGGCATCACACGGAATTTAGCGTTGGCATCACCGAACTTGTACGGCGAAACCGAAAAGTAAGTGGTCTGCGTCGGGCTTGTCGGAGCAGGGGAGAGCGTCGCCAGCGCAATGAACAGATGGCGAACCTGCCACGTGCGTGGGTCCCAGCCCGGGAAGAATGCCATCGCCTTTTTGCCATCAGCTTGAGCGGCCACATTCTGACGATACTCAGCGACATCGCTGACAAAGAAATTCGGATGGTTGAACATCACGAAGTCCTGTTCGCTGCGCCCTTGTCGGTCACTCAGCAACTGTTTGCCAGGCACATCAAGCAGTTTGATCGCCATGCCCCGAGCATCGCGGATGCTATCGAACTGCGGATACGCATTGCCGTTGGACAGCCGGATCGTCGCTTGCCAGGTTTTGCCCGGTTCGCTGAACACGCCTTGGCGTAACTCAGCCGTCAAATCCGACAGCACCTGTACCTCGGCCTTCACGCAGCCATGGGCCTTGGCATGGGCATCGCGCAGGTAACGGGTGCTTTCACGGTGTTGATCGACGATACGCACGGCCGTCTGGATGATGTCCTGGGTCATTGCTGCTTCGCCGTCCGGAATCAGTTCTTCAGCCGATACCGGGCCGCGATGCTGCCAGGCAGACCAGGCCATGATCAGCGCCCAGCCGAGCAGGCCCAGACCCAACAACCACAGCAGGGTTTTGCCCAGGAAGGCGCCCAGGCGCAACCAGAGAGTGATCAGCATGGGTCAATCCTTTTGACTGAGGCGGCGATCGGGCAACTGCGACTCCATCGGGCCGCCCAACACTTTCAGGTATTCCAGCAGCGCCCAGCGTTCCTCCGGCTGCAGCAGGCGACCAATGACGCCATTGCCGCGATCACCTGCGCGGAACTCGTGGCCGGTGTTGTGATTACCGGTAATGCGCGTGTCGAATACAAAACCGTTGGTGAAGGCTTCGGTGCGATAGCCCAGATGTTTAGGGTCATATTCGAAAGTGCCCTTGTAGAACGTGGTAGCGCGTTCACTTTGTGGCGAGAGCAATTGATAAAGGCTGGGTACCGAACCGTTGTGCAGGAATGGCGGCGTGGCCCAGACGCCCGCCAAAGGTCGGGCTTTGTAGCTACGCAACTCCTGCACGCCGATCGGCAGGCCGAATCCATCCAGGTCCGGGCGCTCTGCGGGTGTCACATTGGCTTCGCGGTAGGCCTGGTTGCCCACGAAAGCAGTGACGTAAGCCAGTCCCTTGGCCACGGACAATTGGCTCATATCCAAGGGTTCTGTGGGTTTGGGATGCAGTTGTACGTCCAGTTGCGCAAGCTCCGCCGGGTCCCACTGTAAAGCCGTCAGATCGAAGCGGTGATCGGCAATGTTGTTGGCGGCGCCGGGGTCTGTGCCGATGACCTCCACAGGCAGCAACTTCAAATGTTGCACGGGTCTGCCGTCGCTTTGGGTCACACGGGGGACATGACATCCTGCGCAGTTTTCAGCGAACAGTTCGCGGCCTTTTGCGGCCACGGGCATGTCAATGTGGCCCAACAGGGCTTCCGGCCAGACGGGCGGTTTGAGTCGCTGTAAGGTTTGCTCGATCCGATGCAGATCGCGCACCCGGACGCTGGAGGGGTAGCGGTCGTCGCCCTTGAGCGGCTGTCCGCTGCTGTCGAAGAAATTCAGCGTGGCGCCCACACCCAGGGCCTCACCGATATTACGGGCCATCGGTTGCTGCGCCGAACCGTTCCACTGCACCCAGTCGAATGTCCACATGTCCCACAGTTGCGGGTAGTCCACCGGAGCGTTGGCCACCCGGTAGTTGGCGGGTGAAATCGCGTCGCCAAAGCTGGCGTTGGCAATACGCCCGAAAGCATCGGTGCGGCCCGGGCCTTCTTCAGTGGGATAGAGGCCGCGATGGGTGTCGTTCCAGGCCACTTTCAAGAAAGTATCGAGTGAAACTTTGAAATCCTGGCGCAGTTGTTGATGCCGTGCCTCGTAGTCCTGACCCAAAACGTTGCGGGCGAAACGTTCGAATTTCCAGGGGTTGTAGTAAGTCGAGGCGAGACTGGCCACCAGTGCCTGACCGAAACTGCCACCCCGAAGGGTCGGGACACTGGAGGGCAATACATGCTGGGCCGAGCCGCCATCGATGCGCACAGCCTGGCCATTGAAGCGTAGTTCGCCGGTATGGCAGGCGGCGCATGTGATGTCCAGGAATTCGTCCTGGCTGCCGGGGTTTTGATGACGGGCAAAACCGACGGGCAAGTTACCGGGATTGCTCGACGTGGCTTTCTGGCTCGGATCGATCAGAAAACCAAAGCGTGCGAGGTATTCAGGAGCGGCGAATCGTTCTTGTGAGAAGGGCAATTCCAGGGCGTTGAACCAGTCATAGCGCAAGCCTTTGACCTGGGTACCCTGAGGGGTGAAGTAGTAAGCCTGTCGGTCGGCGGCACTCCATTGCTCCAGGTAATTTACCTGTTGCGCGGGTGACCAGGCTGGCAATTTCGGGTTGGCGACGTAATACAGCACGACGGCGAGGCCCAGCCCCAGCAAGACTGCGATCAGAATCAGCAAGCGGAATATGAGGCGCACGATAAACATCCTTGTCAGTTTGTTAGCTCCCTTATGCCTCAGCTCACGAAGTGCGGCAAGAGGCCATTACGCCAGAGTCTGTGGGAACCGGCGCTTGAGTCCGTAAGAGCGAAATGACAGAAGCTTCATCCTTCTATAGCTAAAATGCGTTTAAACACCTGAACTTATCAGACGTTTCCTGCTCTCATGCCGGTAGCCATTGGTCGTGGCGGCCTGATAAGCTCGCGGCTTTACTCGATTGCCCTTTAGGCGCATGAACAAGGAAATAGCATGAAACAGCATCGGTTGGCGGCGGCGGTGGCCCTGGTTGGCCTGGTACTTGCGGGTTGTGATTCACAGACCAGCGTAGAGCTGAAAACCCCGGCGCAAAAAGCTTCCTACGGTATCGGCCTGAACATGGGCAAAAGCCTGGCTCAGGAAGGCATGGATGACCTGGATTCCAAAGCGGTAGCCCAGGGCATCGAAGATGCCGTCGGCAAGAAAGAACAGAAGCTGAAAGATGAAGAGCTGGTTGAAGCCTTCGCTGCATTGCAAAAGCGTGCTGAAGAGCGTTTGGCCAAGATGAGCGAAGAGTCGGCAGCCGCTGGCAAGAAATTCCTCGAAGAGAACGGCAAGAAAGCGGGTGTCACCACCACAGCTTCCGGCCTGCAATACGAAGTGATCAAAAAAGCCGATGGCGCTCAGCCTAAGCCGACTGACGTAGTGACTGTTCACTACACCGGTAAGCTGACCAATGGCACCGTTTTCGACAGTTCCGTCGAGCGCGGCAGCCCGATCGATCTGCCGGTCAGCGGTGTGATTCCGGGTTGGGTCGAAGGCCTGCAACTGATGCACGTTGGCGAGAAGTACAAATTGTACATCCCTAGCGAACTGGCTTACGGCGCTCAAAGCCCAAGCCCGGCGATTCCAGCCAACTCGGTGCTGGTATTCGACCTGGAGCTGCTGGCCATCAAGGATCCAGCCAAACAAGACGCCCCTCAGTAATTCGCGTCTGCTTTACAAACAACGCCTCGCTTATGCGGGGCGTTGTTGCATCTGGCGTTCAGTGGAGGTAAACAAAGCGAACGGATGCGGTACGCTGAAGTCATAGCCAGTGAGAGCGCTCGAGCTAGACGGGCCAGAACGCCAAGTCAATGAAATCTTGGGTTTTTTTATGTGAGTAAAAAACGCCCGATCTGAGTCAGGCCCTTATGAAACGGGGCTTTCAGCGTAGAAATGCAGCTCTGTTCACAAGGTTATCCACAATTTGTGTGGATAACATTTCAGTGGGAGTAATAAATGAAAACGCCCTGGAATTTTGCTCGTTTCCTGCCTCTGGCTGGACGCCTGCTCGCCCGTGGTCGTTTGCCGACCCTGCTGTTCGCGGTTGCCAGCAAAGGTGCCAGTCAGGGCAATCGTCTGGGCAAGCTCAAAGACGATCTGCGCCTGTTGCAGGCTCTTTGCCTGGCTTACTGGCGTGGCGAATACCGGGCCATCAGCCCGAAAGCACTGGTTTCGGTGGTGGCCGGCCTGATGTATTTCCTGAGCCCCGTCGATGCGATCCCGGATTTCCTTCCCATGTTTGGCATGCTCGACGACATTGCCGTGCTGGCCTGGTTGATGAAAGTCCTTGATGACGAGCTCAATGCCTTCCGCGCCTGGCGCAAACGTCAGCCGCCGGAGAAGCTCGCGGTCGTCGAACGCTTGCCTGATACCTCTGAACAATTACAGCTGCAGGGACCGAAAAAAAACTGAGTCCATTCAGAATCCTCCACATATTCATACCGCCCCGCGACCTTGGTCGCTGTTAGGATTACACTTCTAAGGAAAAGCGCCGACTCGCTAAGTGTCGTTGTCCTACGGGGTGGTCATGGATATTCAGATAATTACACGCGAAGGCGAGCCCGAATATGCGGTTCTGCCATGGGCTCAGTATCAGGCTCTACTGAAAGCAGCAGGCATCAAGCAACAACCACCGCGTGACGCCACAGTGCCTCCCGCGGCGGCACCAGACCAGATTCTTCCGGGTCTGGATCAACTACGCAATTTGCGCGAAGGGAAGGGCATCGCCATTGAGGCGCTCGCCCGCACGGTAGGCATCAGCCCGTCATATCTCGCCTTGATCGAAAGCGGAGAGCGTCAACCTGACGCTGCTATTCGCCGCAGCCTCGCCTGGGAATTGACGGTGCCAGGATGGAGGGATGAATCGTGAGCGTACGCATCAGTCGTCAACATTGGGACGGATTGTTGGGGGAGCTGGATCAGGCGCGTCGTCAGCGCCATCTTTTGACTTATCGGGCGTTGCTGGAGCGTTTGCAGCTCCCCACGCCGGCCATGCAAACCTTGACCGCAGCCCTTGAGCACCTGGCCGCACTGGATGCCAGAGCCGAGCAGCCGTTGCGCAGCTCGTTGGTGATCAGCCAGGGCGCGAGTCGCTTGCCGCGCACCGGCTTCTTCGAATGTGTCGAGCGCCTCGGGCGCTTCTCCGGACCGTCCGATGGCGTGGCTGCCGCGTCCTGGCATGCCTCGGAAGTGGTGCGAGTGTTCGAATACGAGTACCCCGAATCGGCGGAAGCCTGAGTGTTTTTGCGACTCAAGGCGCGGGCCGGTTACTGGCTGGCCCGCCGGTTGTTCCATTGGTCGTGGTTTGTGCGTCAACCGAGAGGCTGGAGCTGGCTCGAGGGCCAGTTTGCGCGTATGGCGAACCTGGGTGATGTCGGCGCCCAGAGCTTCTATGGCCACATTCTGACCTTTCGCGGCGTCGGTCTTGGGGCACGCGAGGAAGGTGTGCGATTACTGCGCCTGGCGGCGTTGGCGGGGGATGGCAAGGCGGCCTATCAGGTGGGCGTGATCTGCCTGGCCGGCACGCCGGGCAAGGCGCCGGATCCGGTGGAAGCGGCTCGCTGGTGGGAAATGGCGGCGAAGGCCGGGCATCCGTTGGCTGAACTCAAGTTGAAAGAGCTGGCGTCTCGTGGTGCTGCGGATTAAGCAATCAAGTGTCTGACAAATGAACGTGGCGAGGGGGGAAACCTACCGCCACGTTTGCGTTTCTGCCTGCTCGTAGATGGCGTAGCCACTAAAAGAATCGCCCTACATCAACATCATCCTTTCCCGACTTCTTTCCTGATTGATCCCCCGCAAAGTCTCGCGCGTTTATTGCCGTGTAGATCCATCGGAGATTTCCTTCAAGTTGTAGCGGATTGCATGAACTGGTGCGCGATGCGCTCCATCGATAGTCTTGGGGGTGTCACTGCAAATTCAGTGACAGGGCGTGGAAGCCCTTCTATCGTTAGGCGCATCAAGCGCCACCAGTGCGGCGTTTTTTATCGTCTGTGTTTTATGGTGGCTGTGCGCGGGGCGCTTTCGAGTGCGCCAGGTGCCTAACGTCCTGGTCTTCCACACCTGCGTACAGCCGCCACCTATTGCGTGGAAGTGATTTCTGGCGGCTCCAATCCATACGTTAGGAGCCAAACAATGACAGCAATTACCCCTGATCCACCCTACGAAAAACCAATTCCACACCCCAAAAACCGCTTCATGGCACTCACCAGCAACTGCAACGACATGCCCACGCTGTTCGTCGATACCCACGCCCCGCTCGATATCTTGACCGACGCTGCCAGCTACCGAATCCGCGCCGTCACCCAGGTACTTGAAAACCTGTCCATGCGCGGCTCAGTCGAGTGTGATGCGACGATACTCAGTGACTTTGCCTTGCTCTGCGCCATTCCGCTGCGCGATGGCTGCGATGTGCTGGATGTAATTGGGCGGCGGTTGCGGGCGCGGTCTTCGGAGTAGCGCCGAACGGTTTTGTGGTGAGGGGCTTGCCCGCGAAGAATGCACCGCGGTTCTTCAGGTAGTACGCGTTATCGTTCTTCGCGGGCAAGCCACGCTCCCACAGGTTCTGCGTCTTAACTTGCCGGCCCTTGCCACACTTGCCACAAGAGCAAGATCAAAAGATCGCAGCCTTCGGCAGCTCCTACATTGAATGGCGTACATCCTGTAGGAGCTGCCGAAGGCTGCGATCTTTTTTGAGCGGCAATCACCGATGCCCGGCAACCAACGCTTCCTCGACTGTTGGCACCGCCAGGCTATCAATCACATGCACGCTATACCCCGGCACATTCTTCGCGTGATGCTTGGCTTGCGATGCCATCTCTGCCAATCGACTCGCATCGAGCCGTGCACAGGCTTGTGGTTGTAAATGCACCACACCGATGGACAGTGACAGCAGGGCAAATTCCTGTTTTACGCCCTGGCGGTTGGGGGCGATGAAGCAGCCGGCTTCCAGGTGTTCACTGCGGTAGAAGCGTCGGCATTGGCTGTGGAAGTCGTCCAGCAGTTGGTTCAGGCGTTTGCGCCAGTCTTCCGGGCCGAGTACCAGCAGGAAGTCGTCGCCGCCGATATGGCCGACGAAGTCGCGGGAAGGGTCGACGCGGTCGTTCAGGCATTGCGCCAGGCACAGTAGGACTTCATCCCCGCGACCGTAGCCGTAGATGTCGTTGAAGGGTTTGAAGCTGTCGATGTCGACGTAGCAGATCACCGATTCCCGTTCCTGTTGCAGCAGCCGTGTCAGGCATTGCTGGATGGGTACGTTGCCCGGTAGCAGGGTCAGCGGGTTGGCGTAGCGGGCTTGCTGGATTTTCAGTTCGGTAATCAGCTTGAGCACGTCGATTACCCGGCCCAGCCCCAAATAGCCGCCGTTGAGGGTGATGATGAAGTCTTCTTCGATGCGCTGGCGGGCGCGGCTGGTGATCAAGCGGCTGACCTGTTGCAGCGACTGGCTCAATTCCACAGCGAGGAAATCGTCGCTCATCAAACGACTGATGGGCTTGCGGGCGAACAGGTCGGTGGCGAAGGGCTTGAGCAGGGCATCCGAGAGCGAATGACGGTGGACGATGCCACAGGGCTGGCCCTGTTTGTCGAGCACCGCCAGGGAGTTGAGGTTGGCCTGGCGGCGGAAGGCTTCCAGTACGGTGGCGGTCGGGGTGTCGCTGGTCACCGCCGGTTGGTCGTTGAGCAGGGCGCTGAGGTCGCTGACTTCCTCGCTCAGTATCGTGGCGACGCTGTTGGGTTTGGGCATCAAGGTCTGGGCATCGCGGGGCGGCTGCTCCTGGGGCCGGCAAAGCAGATAACCCTGGACCAGATCGACACCCATTTCGGTCAGCACGGCGAGTTCTTCCCGCAATTCGATGCCTTCAGCGATCACTTTTGCCCGGGAAGCCTTGGCGATCTGCAAGATTGAGCCAACGAATTCACGCTTGAGCGCGTCCTGATGAATGCCGTCGATAAAATGCCGATCGATTTTGACGTAGTCTGGGCGCAACTCAGACCAGAGTCGCAAGCTCGAATAACCGGCACCCAGATCATCCAGTGCAATGGAAAAGCCCATTGCCCGATAGTGATGCAGGGCGTTTTGCAGCAACTGGAAATCGTCGGTCGGGGTCTGTTCGGTGAGTTCGATGACCACCTGGCTCGGTGGGATGCCGAAATCCTGCAGCAGTTGCAGGGTGCGCCCAGGTTGGTGGGCGGCTTCGAGCAGGGATTCCGGGGATACGTTGAGGAAGAGTTTGCCGGGCAGTTGCTGCTCATTGAAACGACGGCAAGCATTTTGACGGCAAGCGATCTCCAGTTCGCTGAGACGACCGGCCTGGCGGGCTACCGCGAACAGGGCGACGGGGGAGTGCAGCGGACTGTTGGAAGGGCCGCGGCTGAGGGCTTCGTAGCCGACGATACGTCGTTCAGAGAGGGAAATGATCGGCTGGAACAGGCTGTGCAAACCGCTTTGAGTCAATATCGAGCTCAAGGCACTCAGCTGTTCGGTCGTGGTCATGGCGTTCTCTGGCGATAAAAAAAGGACCGGGTGCAAGCTGCACCCAGTCCTTTATTTCACGACAGAATGATGTCTGTTTGATGACGCTCCGGGGAGCGTCAGCATTAAATTGCCATCATCCTGACTGTAGCCACTTAGTGCTTGGCAACAGCGGTGTTGAGTTTCAAGTAATCCAGCAGAATCCGCCCGGTCTCGCTCAGATAAGCATCGTCTTCTGGCTTGGTCTTGTCCGGCTCGCCCGCGAGGGCATCTTCGTCTTCTTTCTTCAGCTCTTTGAGGGGTTCTTCGCCCTTGGCCTTGCGACGCAGGTTTTCCATGGCCAGTTGCTTGGCTTCGATATCGGCATGTTGTGCGCGACGCTCGGCTTCATTGAGGCTGACGGTTTTTTCGCTCATCAACTTTTGCGCCAGGGCCAGCTTGTCACGGATAAAGACAAATTCCGCGTCCTTGGCCGTGCGCATCTCATGCTCGGACTTGAGCTGCGTGATGTACGGTTTGAACGGGTCAAGCGCAGGCTTGATGGCCGCACGGATGGTGTCCCACGGCATGGCTTCCGGCAGGGCGCTTTCGCCGATTTCCTTGGTGTCGATGATCGACGGGTAATCGATGTCCGGCAGCACGCCCTGATGCTGGGTGCTTTGGCCGGAAACCCGGTAGAACTTGGCCAGGGTCAGTTTCAGTTCGCCATGGTTCAGCGGCTGAATGGTCTGCACGGTGCCTTTGCCGAAGGTCTGGCCGCCGATGACCAGCGCGCGGTGGTAGTCCTGCATGGCGCCGGCGAAAATCTCCGAAGCCGAGGCAGACAAACGGTTGACCAGCAACACCATCGGGCCTTTGTAGAACGCGCCCGGGTTTTCATCTTCCAGCACATCGACCCGGCCGTCGGCGTTACGCACCAGTACGGTCGGACCTTTGTCGATGAACAGGCTGGTCAGCTCGGTGGCTTCCTGCAAGGAACCGCCGCCGTTGTTGCGCAGGTCGATGACCACGCCGTCGACCTTGTCTTTCTGCAACTCGGTCAGCAACTTCTTCACGTCGCGAGTGGTGCTCTTGTAGTCCGGATCGCCAGCACGGAAAGCCTTGAAGTCCAGGTAAAAGGCCGGGATCTCGATGACGCCGAGTTTGTAGTCCTTGCCATCCTGCTTGAGGTTGAGGACTGACTTCTTCACCGCCTGATCTTCGAGCTTCACCGCTTCGCGGGTAATCGGCACGATCTTGGTGGTCTGGTCGTTTGGCGCATTGCTGGCCGGAATCACTTCCAGGCGCACCACGGTGCCTTTGGGGCCACGAATCAGCTTGACCACTTCATCCAGGCGCCAGCCGACTACGTCGACCATTTCCTTGTTGCCTTGAGCCACGCCGATGATCTTGTCGGCCGGTGCAACCTGTTTGGTTTTGTCGGCCGGGCCGGCAGGCACCAGGCGCACGACTTTCACTTGATCGTTATCGCTCTGCAACACAGCGCCGATGCCCTCCAGGGACAGGCTCATGTTGATGTCGAAGTTTTCCGCGTTATCCGGCGACAGATAGTTGGTGTGCGGGTCGTAGGACATGGCGAAGGTGTTGATGTACGCCTGGAAGATGTCTTCCGCACGGGTCTGGTCCAGACGCGACAGCTGATTCTTGTAACGCTTGGTCAGGGTTTCCTGAATCTGCTTCGGCTCTTTGCCGGAGATCTTCATCCGCAGCACTTCGTCTTTGACGCGTTTGCGCCATAGATCGTCCAGCTCGGCGGTGGTCTTGAGCCAAGGGGCGTCCTTGCGATCGACCAGCAAGGTTTCCCTGGCGGTGAAGTCGATCTTGTCGACGCCCTTGTTCAGCTCGGCAAGGGCAAAGTCCAGACGCGCCTTGACGCGGTCCAGGTAGCGCTTGTAGATGGTGAACCCGGCGTTCAGGTCGCCGCTTTTGAGGTAGTCGTCAAACTGGGTTTTCCATTTGTCGAATTCGGCAATATCGCTGGCCATGAAATAGCTGCGCGATGGATCCAGCAGCTTGATATAGCTGTCGTAGATGATCACGGAGCGCGCATCGTCGAGCGGTGGTTTGCTGTAATGGTGACGCTTGAGCAATTCGACGACGTTCAGACTGGCGATTACTTCGTCACGATCGGGCTGAAGCTTGTCCCAGCTGTTGGCTGCGAACGAATGGCTCGACATCGGCAAAAGACCGAGACCAATGACAAGAGCGAGGGCGGTGCTGGGGAGCAGATGCTTCATGCTGATTCGACGCGGGGACAATTGATAACGCATATTAGGCCGTCTTTGAAGTCGCCGGATCCACAAGGACCGGTCGCATAATGCAAAAAGCCCGGTGCTACAAGCTTCGGGCTCAGTCCAGACTCACTATGGAGGCACTGTGAAAGCATTGCAAGGCGTTGAGGGGCGAGTGGAGTGGGTTGAAGAGCCGAGTCCTACGTGCGATGTAGGACAAGTTCGCATTCGCGTGGCGGCAGCAGGACTTAATCGCGCCGATTTGTTACAGAAGGCGGGACTATATCCGCCCCCGCCGGGGGCCAGTCAAGTACTGGGTCTTGAGTGTTCGGGGGTGATCAGCGAGGTCGGTCCGGGCGCTTCCTGGAAGGTTGGCGATCGGGTTTGCGCCTTGCTGGCCGGGGGTGGGATGGCCGAAGAGGTAGTTGTCGACGGACGGCACGTGTTGCCGGTTCCCGACGGTTTGTCCCTGGCCGAGGCGGCGGCATTGCCGGAAGTGTATGCGACCGTTTGGCTGAATTTGTTTCAATTGGCTGCGCTCAAACCGGGTGAGAAAGTTCTCCTGCACGCCGGGGCCAGTGGAATCGGTTCAGCTGCCATTCAGCTGTGCAAGGCGTTTGGTAATCCGTGCTGGGTCAGCGTCGGTTCTGCCGAGCGTCTGGCCTATTGTGAAGCGTTGGGCGCGCAGGGCGGAGTGGTGCGCAACGGCGATCTGGACAGCTTGAATGATCTTGCGCCGTTCGACGTGATCCTCGATCCGGTGGGTGGCAGTTACGCGGCGTTGAATCTCAAGCTGCTGGCTCGCGATGGTCGTTGGGTGCTGATCGGTTTGATGGGCCGTCGTGAAGCGCAGCTGGATCTGGCGCAGGTACTGGCCAAGCGGTTGCATCTGCTGGGTTCAACCTTGCGCAACCGCGACGAGCAGTTCAAGGCCGATTTGTTCAGCGATCTTGGCCAGCATGTCTGGCCGCTGTTTGCCGAAGGGCGTTTGAGCCCGCAACTGGCCAGGACCTTTGCGATCAAGGATGCCGAAGCGGCGTTTGCGGAACTGGCGACCAATAAGGTGTCGGGCAAGCTGGTGCTGGTGATCGACGAAAGCCTGACCTGACATCGGGTTGGCAGCCAAAAGATCGCAGCCTCGCTTCGCTCGACAGCTCCTACAAATGGATTGTTTACACCTGTAGGAGCTGTCGAGCGAAGCGAGGCTGCGATCTTTTGCTTTTACTTCCAGATATGGATCGGCCAGCCGGCCTTTTCGGCGTGCTCGAGCAGCACCGGATCCGGATTCACCACATGCGGAAAGTCCACCTTCAGCAGCAGCGGCAAATCGTTGCGTGAGTCGGAATAGAAGCTCGCGCCTTCCAGGTTTTCCTCTTCGGCATCCAGCCATTCCAGCAATCGGGCGATCTTGCCTTCGCGGTAAGTCAGGGTGCCAACAGTGTTGCCGCTGTACACCCCATGCTGCAGTTCCAGCTCGATGCCGAGAATCTCGTCGATGCCCAACCGGTCGGCAATCGGCTTGACCAGATGCGTACCCGAGGCCGAGATCACCAGGATCCGGTCGCCCGCCTTGCGGTGGGCGGCGATGGCTTTGGTGGCGTCGCTGAAGATGATCGGTTCGATGAAGTCCTCTACCCAAGGCCCCACCAGATGCTCGAGTTCTTCCGGCGTGCGACCGATCATCGGTTCGAGGCTGAAGGTCATGTATTCCTCCATGCGCAACTTGCCGTGACTGTAAGCGTCCATCAGTTCGTTGTTCCGACGCATGAACGACTCTGGATCGACCCAGCCCAGGCGACCCATTTGCTCGCTCCAGAGGGTGGCGCAGTCGCCGTGGATCAGGGTTTCGTCCAGATCAAAAATTGCCAGGGCCATCGGGTTCTCTCTGAGAACAGCTGCAAGCTTCAAGCTTCAAGCTGCAAGAAGTGGATTTTGGTGATCAGCAGTCTACAACTTGAAGCTTATGGCTTGTAGCTTGCCGCTGCTTTCAAGCGACCTCACACAGGGCCGTCGGATCGATGGAAAGCGCCAGGCGTTGACCATCGGGATGCAAATCGGCGGCCGAGCGGTTCAGCACATCCACCACCAATTCCACGCCCCGGGCCTCGACCCGGTAGCGAATCACGTTACCCAACAGGCTGTGGCTGCGGATCTGCGCGTCGAGTTCACCGTTGAGGCTCAGCTCGATGGCTTCCGGGCGAATGGCGAGGCGATGGGTGATCGGTCGTTGCAGCAGTTTGCTGGCGCTTTCGGCGTCCAGCAGGTTGTAGTTGCCGATGAAGCCGGCGGCAAACACATCGACTGGCGCGGTGTAGAGGGTTTCGGCATCGCCGCTCTGTACGATCTTTCCCTCGTTCATCAGGAAGATTCGGTCAGACATGGTCAGGGCTTCTTCCTGATCGTGAGTGACGAAGATCGTGGTCAGGCCCAGTTCGCGCTGGATCTGGCGGATCTGTTCGCGCAGGTGCTTGCGAATCCGCGCATCGAGTGCCGACAGCGGTTCATCCAGCAACAACAACCGGGGTCGGGTCACCAACGAGCGAGCGAGGGCAACACGCTGGCACTGGCCGCCGGACAATTGATGTGGGTAACGGGCGGCGAAGTCTTTGAGCTCCACAAGTTGCAATACTTCGGCAACGCGCTTGTGGCTATCGTCGGCGTTGACCTTTTGCATGCGCAAGCCGAAGGCGACGTTTTGTTCCACGGTCATGTTCGGGAACAGCGCGTAACTCTGGAACACCATGCCGATCCCGCGTTTTTGCGGGCTCAGCGGGACGAGGTCCTGATCTTCCAGCAGGATCTTGCCACCGTCCACCGAGGTCAGGCCGGCGATGCAACGCAGCAAGGTGGACTTGCCGCAACCGGACGGGCCGAGAAGCGTGACGAATTCACCTTTCTTGATTTCGCAGTTGATGTCGCTGAATACCGTGGTTCCAGAATAATTTTTCTGAAGGTGTCGGACGCTGACATAGCTCATTCGCTTTTGTCCTTGTTCAAGATATTGGCCGCCCAGGTCAGAACCAGCACAAAGAAGAAGTAGGAAATCACCACCGCACTGGTGAAATGGCCGCTGCTGTTACGCATGTTGTTGAGGTAGACCTGCAGGGTTTCGTAACGGGTGCCGACGAGAATGTTGGCGAACACGAACTCGCCGAACAGGAACGAGAATGAAAGCAGCAACGCCACCATCAGACCCTTGCGCAGGTTCGGCATCACCACCAGGAATGCCGCTTGCCACGTGCTGGCGCCGAGCAGTTGCGCGGCGTCCATCAGGTCGCGCAGGTTGATTGCTTGCAGGTTATTGGTGATCGCCCGATACATGAACGGCAACGCCACGGTGAAGTAGCAACCGATCAGAATCCAAGGCGTACCGACCATCGCGATCGGCCCCGAGCCATAGAGCTGCAATAATCCCACCGACGACACCACCGGCGGCACCGCGAAGGGCAGCAGGATCAGAATGTTCATCAAGGCATCGAGTTTCGGGAAGTGGTAATGCACCACGAACAGCAGCGGCAGAATCAGCACCACCGACAGAATCAACGAGCCGACACAGACCAGCAAGGACTGACCGAACGCATCAAGAAAGCGCGGATCGCTCCACAGCTGGAGGTACCACTTGACGGTAAAACCGCTGGGCATGATCGTCGCGGACCAACTGCTGGAAATCGAGTAGATCAATGTCCCAAGCAGCGGCAGCAGCAGAATGGCAAACAGCAAATACACCACGACGCGGTGGTAAATACCGACGGGGCCCAGTTCAACGCGAGACATGGTAGCTCCTCTTCAACAGCAGCTGATGCACGATAGTCACCAGGGTCATCAACGTCACCAGCACCACGGCCAAGGCACTGGCCAGGTTCGGGTCCAGGGAAATGTCGCCGGAGACCATCGCCGCGATACGAATCGGCAATACGTTGAAGTTGCCTGTGGTCAGGGCGTAGACAGTGGCGTAGGCGCCGAGGGCGTTGGCCAGCAGGATGACGAAAGTACCGAGTAGCGCCGGGGTCAATACCGGCAAACCGATATGCCGCCAGAACTGCCAGCCATTGGCGCCGAGCAATTGCGCGGACTCGCGCCAGTCTTCGCGCAAGGCGTCGAAAGCCGGGTAGAGCAGCAGCACGCCCAAGGGAATCTGAAAGTAGGTGTAGAGAATGATCAGACCGGTTTTCGAGTACAGGTTGAAATCCTGAATGATCCCGGCCTGTTTGAGCATGATGGTGATGCTACCGTTGAACCCCAGCAAAATGATGAACGCGAAGGCCAGGGGTACGCCGGCGAAGTTGCTGGTCATGTTGGCGAAGGCGTTGACGAAGTTGCGCAGTTTCGAGTCGACCCGGCGCAAGGAGTAGGCGCCGAGTACGGCGATGATGATGCCGAACACGCTGGACCAGAAACTGATCTCGAGGCTGTGCTGAATGGCCTGCAAATAGAATTTCGAGTTGAAGATCTTGCTGAAGTTGGCCAGGCCCCAGCCGAATTCTTCCGATTCCAGGCTATTGATCATCACCCAGAGCAGCGGGGCGATCTGGAATATGAAGAAGAAAATCGCGAAGGGCACCAGGCACAGGGCGGCCAGCCATTTACCGCGGGTCATGGCGTTCAATTGAGCAGCTCCCGGCACACAGGTTTGTCGTGGGGCACGCCCAGCAGTTCACAGACGGTGCCGCAGATTTCGGTCTGTTTCGGTGCGGCTTTTTGGTTGAGGCTGAAGGCATCGCCGAGGACGAACAGCGGCACTTCACGTTCTTCGGGCAGCAAGCCGTTGTGCGAGCGGTCGTTGTTCATGCCGTGGTCAGCCGTCACCATCACCTGATAACCGGCGTCGAGCCAGCCTTGCAGATAGTCGGCCAGAATGATGTCTGCCGAGCGGGCGCTGTTGCGATATTGCGGGGTATCCAGGCCGTGCTTGTGCCCGGCGTCGTCGATGTTCATCGGGTGGATCAATAAAAAATCTGGTGCATGGCGCAGGCGCAGGTTTTCCGCGTCGGCAAACAGGTGCGAGTCGGGGTAGTGATCGTTCCAGTAGAAGTGACCGTGCTGGATTGGCAATTTGGGGTCGTCGGTGTGCCGATCCCGGGCGGCGACGAACGGCGAACGGTTATACAACTCGCTGACCCAGTGATACGCCGCGGCCGCGGTTTTCAGGCCGGCGTCGGTGGCGTAATGGTAGATGCTGCGCTGGGTGGACAGGCGCGAGACGTTGTTGTGAACGATACCGCTGTCGATCGGCGTAACGCCGGTCAGGATGCATTCATAAAGCGGTCGGGACAGGGCCGGCAGTTCGCACTCCAGTTTGTAGAGTGCCGCGCGTCCTGCGCCAACGTAAGCCTGCAGATGCCCCATGGCGTGGCGCGCGACTTCGTAATTGAGGCCGTCGAGCACGACAAGGATGACGTTGTGTTTCATAGGGGCTGGGACTCCGCAAATATCGTCAAACCTGTAGGAGCGAGGCTTGCCCGCGAAGAGGGACTGACATTCAACATTGATGTTGGCTGACAGTCCGCCTTCGCGGGCAAGCCTCGCTCCTACAATCTGATCTCCATCAGATCCCCCGAATGGGATCTACCGTGTTACGGCATATTGATAATGACTTCTTCCTGCCACTTCTGCGGCAGCGACTTGGAGGTCTTTTCCCAGGCATCGGCGTCTTTGATCGGCGTGACCTTTTTGTACTGCTCGTTAGGCAGCAGTTTGGCCTTGACCTCTTGCGGCAATTTCAGATGCTCGGCGCGGATCGGACGGGCGTTGCCTTTCGCCAGGTTGATTTGGCCGGCGTCGCTGAAGATGTATTCGCGAGTCAGCTTGGCAGCGTTCGGGTGCTTCGCGTATTTGTTGATGATGGTGGTGTAACCGGAAATCACCGAGCCGTCGGATGGAATCAGCACGGTGTAGTCATCCGGATTCGCCATCTTGGCCTTGTAGCTCAGACCGTTGAAGTCCCAGACCACACCGACTTCGATTTCACCCTTTTCCATGGTGGCGATCGTCGGGTTGGCCATGGACAGGCGGCCTTGCTTGGCGATGTCGGCGAACAGCAACAGGGCCGGCTGAATGTTTTTTTCGTCACCACCGTTGGCGAGGGCGGCGGCCAGTACACCGTTGGCCGCCTGGGCCGCAGTGCTCACGTCACCGATAGAGACTTTGTACTTGCCAGTCTTGAGGTCGGCCCATTTGGTCGGTGCTTCAGAACCGTGCAGCAGTTTTTTGTTGATGATGAAGGCGATGCTGCCGGTATAGGCCAGTGCCCAGTTACCGTCCTTGTCCTTGGCCCAGTCCGGAATCTGTTCCCAGGTGGTGGGTTTGTAAGGTTGCACGACACCTTGCTTGACCGCGATCGGGCCGAACGCGGCACCGACGTCGCCGATGTCCGCCGTGGCGTTGTCTTTTTCGGCAGCGAACTTGGCGATTTCCTGGGCCGAACTCATGTCGGTATCGATGTGTTTCAGGCCATATATTCTGGCCAGGTCTTCCCAGGTGCCTTTCCAGTTGGCCCAGTCATCGGGCATGCCGACGCTGTTGACTTCGCCTTCCGCTTTCGCAGCGGCTTCGAGGGTTTTCAGATCATCCGCCGCCATGGCGGCGGTGCACAGGGCAATGGTCGAGCCTAACAGTGATGCCAGGAAAAACTGTTTCATCCGAAGCTCCTTTGGGCGTTTTCAACGCTGCGATTGCGGTTATGTTGGTCTAGGTCAGCAATACCTGAGCCAATTTAGGCAGGCTGGATGACATTTTGATGTCGACAACCGGTCAGCCCGAATTTTCTGTGCTCGGATACGCGGCGTGCGAGATAAGCGTAGACCATGGCTAAAGAGCTGATATGAAAGGGACTTGGCCATAAAATTGCAGGTGTCTGGCGCAACCGTTCGGCGGCTTTGTCATCTGTCAGTCATGTGCAGTGCCTAGGCTTGCAGGCAGTTGAAGGAACCGATTTGAATCACGGTTCTGCCCTGAATCAGTGCTGGTCTAGTCCAGATAGGTAACGTTGATGCGCATCGAGACCACCAAAGCGGTGACCGCCATCGGGCAGGTTCTGCAGGAACAGCTCGACCATGGTCTGTTGGCGCCAGGGAGCAAACTGCCGGCAGAGCGCAAGCTCAGTGAGTTGTTCGGTACCACGCGGATCACCGTGCGGGAGGCGTTACTGCAACTGGAGGCCCAGGGCCAGATCTATCGCGAGGAACGACGCGGCTGGTTCGTGTCGCCACCAAGGCTGGCTTACAACCTGATGCAGCGCAGCCACTTTCACGCGATGGTCAGTGCGCAGGGGCGAGTGCCGTCCACCGAGGTGATTTCGGCCCGTTTGCAACCAGCGTCGGCGGCGGTGTGTGCCTGGTTACAATTGCCGGCGTTGTCGAGCGTGATCCAGATCTGCCGCTCGCGACGGATTGACGGGCGACTGGTGCTGTATGTGGAGCACTACCTGAACCCGCAATATTTTCCGGGGATTCTGGACTTCGATCTGAATCAGTCAATCACTGAACTGTATGCGCGGCATTACGACTTGCATTACGGGCGGGTGCGTTTCGAGATTGTGCCGACGGCCTTGTCGGTGGACGCCGCGGCGGCTTTACGGGTGTCGGTAGGCAGCCCGGGATTGCGGATTGCCCGGGTCAATTACGATCAGCACGAACGACTGATCGATTGTGACCTGGAGTTCTGGCGCCATGATGCGATTCATGTCGGGGTGGATGTGGTTTAGATCGCACATTCAACGGCACAGCCACTGCAACTGTGCAGACTGTACGCGAGCGAACACGGTCAACCCTGGATGAACCCATCAGCCAACATCAATGCGAGCCAGGCGCGAGGATTATTCGTTGAGTTTGGCGAGGATCTTGTAGATCACAGTGGCAAGGATCATCAGCATGCCAACCCACATCGCGAACACACCAGCATTTTTGTCGCGAAAGTTGAAGCCGATGGCCAGCATGATCATCCCGGAAAGAATCGGGATCAGCATGGCGTGGAACGAAGACAACGAGATCATAGGGACAGCCTTGTCAGAGAGGGTACCGCAAGTCTAGGCGGCTTTCGGATGAGCGGTGGTGATGTGAATCAGGAATGGAAAGGCTTCTACTTGGACAATGAAGTTTCTGTGGCGAGGGGGCTTGCCCCCGTTCGACCGCGCAGCGGTCGCTGTCCCGGTTCATGGAATGTGTCGGAACAGAACGCAATGGGGGCTGCTTCGCAGCCCAACGGGGGCAAGCCCTCTCGCCACAGCAAGCCCCCTCGTTCTTACCTTTTAATCACTAAGGGCTAGGGCAATTCGCGGCAGGCGTAAAACGCGCTCAGCACTTTGACCAGATGCGCCAGGTCATGGCTGCCGCACAGCTCACGGATCGAGTGCATGGCAAACGTCGGCAAACCGATGTCCACGGTGCGCACGCCCAAGTGGCTGGCGGTGATCGGGCCGATGGTCGAGCCGCAGCCCATATCGCTACGCACCACGAAGCTCTGCACCGGCACTTCTTCGGCCATGCACAAATGGCGGAAGAACCCGGCGGTTTCGCTGTTGGTGGCGTAGCGCTGGTTGCTGTTGACCTTGATCACCGGGCCGGCGTTGAGTTTCGGGCCGTGGTTGGCATCGTGCTTGTCCGCATAGTTGGGGTGCACGCCGTGGGCGTTGTCGGCCGAAACCAGCAGGGATTTCTGAATGGTCCGTACGAATTCATCCCCTTCGGGCAACAGACGACGCAGGGTTTGCTCAAGCATTGGACCGTCGGCGCCGCAGGCCGAGCAAGAACCGACTTCTTCATGATCGTTGCAGACCAGCACGCAGGTTTCATCGGTTTCGGCCGTCAGCAAAGCTTGCAGGCCGGCGTAGCACGACAGCAAGTTATCGAGGCGCGCCCCCGCAATGAAATCACCATGCAGGCCAATGACCGCTGCGCTTTGGGTGTCGTAGAAGCTCAGCTCGTAATCGAGCACCACGTCAGCGTTCAGGCCGTGTTCGCGGGCCAGTTGGTCAGTGAGCACGGCGCGGAAGTCCACGCGCTCGTCACCGGCGAATTGCGCGAGGATCGGCGGCAGTTCGGTCTGGGCATTGATCGCCCAGCCCATATTGGCTTCACGGTTGAGATGAATGGCCAGGTTGGGAATGATCGCGACCGGTGCCTTGAAGTCGATCAACTGGCTCTCGACCTTGCCGTCGCGGCGGAAGGTTACGCGACCGGCCAGAGACAGGTCACGGTCGAACCACGGTGCCAGCAGTGCGCCGCCATAGACTTCGACACCCAGTTGCCAGAAGCCCTGGCGTTGCAGTTCTGGCTGGGGTTTGACCCGCAGGCACGGGCTGTCAGTGTGCGCGCCGACCAGGCGGATGCCGCCGTGCAAGGGCGAATGACGGCCCATTTTGAATGCGACGATCGAAGAGTCGTTACGGGTGACGTAGTAACGACCATGGGCTTCGGTGGTCCATGGCTCGCGCTCGTCCAGGCGCATGAAACCGGCCGCTTCCAGACGCTGAACAAGACTGGCGGTGGCATGGAACGGGGTAGGGGAGGCCTTGAGGAAGTCGATCAGGCCTTGGTTCAACTCTTCGCGCATAAGTAGCTCCAGACAGCAGTGGCGCCAGTTTAACGTATTGAAAGCGCAAAGTGCGGTGGGCCTGTTCTTGGTGGCGTATGAGTCTTAATGTGGCGAGGGGGCTTGCCCCCGTTCGGCTGCGAAGCAGTCGTAAATCCTGCAGATGCGGTTTAGCTGGTTTCAGGAGTGCTTCGCACTCCAACGGGGGCAAGCCCCCTCGCCACAAAAGCACGCTCATTGACTGTTAAAACGGTGCGGGGCACTCGAAGCGCAGGCGTTCGCCCGTCTGGGGATGAGTGAAACTGAGCATACTGGCGTGCAAACA
Source organism: Pseudomonas sp. Tn43 (assembly GCF_014192635.1). Lineage (NCBI taxonomy): Bacteria > Pseudomonadati > Pseudomonadota > Gammaproteobacteria > Pseudomonadales > Pseudomonadaceae > Pseudomonas > Pseudomonas sp. Tn43. The sequence goes on along the minus strand of NZ_JACHYG010000014.1, from coordinate 17,260 downwards.
AAGTCGTGGCCAGGCAGCCAAGGCTTGCTCATGGGCATAGAGCCCGTCACCCAATAGCGGGTGGCCGATGGAAAGCATGTGCACCCGCAACTGGTGAGAGCGGCCGGTGATCGGCGTCAGTTCGACGCGGCAACAGTCGCCACAACGCTCCAGCACCCGCCAGAAAGTCAAGGCATGCTTGCCAAGCTCGTGGTCCACCACATGGCGTGGCTTGGTCGGTGGGTCGTAGCGCAGGGGCAGGTCGATGCTGCCGCTGTCCAGTTCCGGTTGTCCCCAGCACAGGGCGGTGTAGGCCTTTTCGGTTTCGCGGTCGTGAAATTGCCGAGACAGCTCGCGATGCGTGTCCGGGTCACGGGCCAGCAGAATGATACCGGACGTTTCCCAGTCCAGCCGATGGACAATTCGCGCTTCCGGGTAGCCGTTTTCTTGCAGGCGCGTAATCAGGCAGTCCTTGTTGTCATCGGCCCGGCCGGGGACAGAGAGCAACAGGGTCGGTTTGTCCACCACCAGTACGGCGGCGTCCTGATGAATGATGCGGATGTTGGACAACGGCATTAAAACAGCCTCGTAACAAACGCCAACGGCGGCTCAGGCCCACGCCCCTGTAGGGGCGACCTGTGGCGAGGGGGCTTGCCCCCGTTGGGCTGCGAAGCAGCCCCAAAACTTCCGGTGTACCGAAGGTCCTGTGAGTGCTGCGCACTCAAACGGGGGCAAGCCCCTCGTCACAGTTCGCCCCCAAACAGGAGCTGGAAAGCCTGAGCCGCCGTGGCTCCCGCCGGATCGACTCAGCGATCTGGCAGGGTGATATTGAGTTCCAGGATCGAGCAGCTGCCCTGGTTTTCCAGAGCGACGTGCACGTCATCGGACCCGATATTGACGTACTTGCGGATCACTTCCACCAGTTCCTTTTGCAAGGCTGGCAGATAATCCGGCGTACTGCGCTGGCCGCGTTCATGCGCCACGATGATCTGTAGACGCTCTTTCGCTACCGACGCGGTGCTGACCTTTTTACTGGCACGAAAGAAGTCAAAAAGGTTCATTACCTACCTCCAAAAAGTCGCTCGAAGAATCCCTTCTTCTCGACATCGAGGAAACGATGGTCCACGGTTTTACCCAGCAGACGATCAACGGCATCGCTGTACGCCTGACCGGCGTCGCTCTGGTCGTCGAGAATCACAGGGACGCCCTGGTTGGATGCCTTGAGGACGGCTTGCGATTCCGGAATCACACCCAGCAGGGTCACTGCGAGGATTTCCTTGACGTCTTCGACGCCCAGCATTTCACCGTTACTCACGCGTGTCGGGTTGTAGCGGGTCAGCAACAAGTGTTCCTTGATCGGGTCTTCGCCGTTTTCGGCGCGACGGGACTTGCTGGCCAACAGGCCCAGCATGCGGTCCGAGTCACGTACGGAGGAGACTTCCGGGTTGGTCACTACAATCGCTTCGTCAGCGAAGTACATGGCCAGGTGGGCGCCTTTCTCGATGCCCGCCGGAGAGTCGCAGACCACGAATTCGAAGTCTTCCTTGAGCTGCATCAGGACCTTTTCGACGCCTTCGACAGTCAGCGCGTCTTTGTCGCGGGTTTGACTGGCAGCCAGTACGTAGAGGTTTTCCAGACGCTTGTCTTTGATCAGGGCCTGTTGCAGGTTGGCTTCGCCGTTTACCACGTTGACGAAGTCATACACCACGCGGCGCTCGCAACCCATGATCAGGTCGAGGTTACGCAAGCCGACGTCGAAGTCGACGATAACTGTTTTGTGACCACGCAGAGCGAGGCCGGTACCGATAGCGGCGCTGGTGGTGGTCTTACCCACACCACCCTTGCCGGATGTAACCACGAGAATCTTGGCCAAGGTGTTTTACCCCTAAGGAAAAAGGACGTTTAGCCCCTGAAAAACATCTCTTGAAAAACTACTGCAGTCGGACAGCCTTGGCTGGAATCCGGTTCTGAGCGGCGCTTACCCCCGGTAAACACTGCTTTTGGCCTTTTTCCTACTTCGTTTGAGCCGTTTTCGCTACGTTTTAGAGATGCTTGGAAAATGCGGCAGTATCCGTTAAAGCCGAATGATGTTCAACACGTCGCCCGACAGGCTGACTTGCACGCCCGCGCCCCACAATGGATCACGACGCAAATCCTCGGAAACCTTGTAATGGCCGGCGATGGAGACCAGTTCAGCGGTCATTTGCTGGCAGAAAATCCTGGCTTTCGTGTCACCTTTGACGCCGGCCAAGACACGACCGCGCATCGCGCCGTATACATGGATGTTCCCGTCGGCGAGAAGTTCCGCCCCCGGGCTGACCGATGAAATCACCACCAGATCGCAACCCTGGGCATAAATCTGCTGGCCACCGCGTACGGGCGAGGTAATGATTTTGGTCGGTTTGATGGTCGGTTCCGGTGGTTTTTCCGGTTTTTTCACAACAGTGCCTTCGTGCGGGTCGAGCGGTCGCTCACGGGCACCGGACGGCGGCAGTACCGGCAGATCGACGGCGATGGCGGCGGCAATGTCCTCGATGCGGCTGGCACGGATTGCCAGAGTGCGCAGGCCATGCTGGCGGCAGATGCGCATCAGCCCCGGAAGATCGATCGAGCCTTCACTGGCCGGAAGTTTGTCCAGGGCCAGGACCAGCGGCGCATTGCTGAAGAAGTTGGGCGCCTGGGCGACCTTGGCGGCCAGTTGTCGATCAAGGTTCTCGAGGTCGTTACGGGCCAGTTCCAGCACCGTAATGGCGAGCATGCTGCCCTTCAACTGGAACACGGGATCTTGGTCTAGCGGTTCGGTTTGGCTCATGGTCGGCATACAACGACTTGTCACTAAAAGTGCCGAGACTTATAACGAGAACGCCCGCAGGCCGCAAGCCGGGTCGAACGATGTAGAATGCGCGGCCACTGTCTTGACGGAACCTTTAATGGATCGCCCGCGTTTTCGAACAGCATTTCTTTCTCCACGTTTCTGGCCGCTATGGGGTGGCTTGGGGCTGTTGTGGCTGATTGTGCAGTTGCCATATCCGGCATTGCTGTCGGTCGGTCGCGCCCTGGGTGCATTGATGTACCGAGTGGCGGGCGACCGACGGCGCATTGCCAAGCGCAATCTTGAACTGTGTTTCCCTGAAAAGTCCGCTGCCGAGCGCAAGCGTTTGCTCAAGGAAAACTTTGCCTCCACCGGTATCGCTTTCTTCGAAATGGCCATGAGCTGGTGGTGGTCTCGCAAGCGTCTGGCGAAATTGGCCCATATCGAAGGCCTGGAGCATTTGAAGAAGGCCCAGGCGCAGGACAAGGGCGTGATTCTGATGGCCGTGCATTTCACTACGCTGGAAATCGGCGCGGCGCTGCTCGGTCAGCAACACACCATCGATGGCATGTACCGCGAACACAAGAATCCGCTGTTCGACTACATCCAGCGTCGTGGCCGGGAGCGGCACAATCTCGACTCGCTGGCAGTGGAGCGGGACGATGTGCGTGGCATGCTCAAACTGCTGCGCTCAGGCCGGGCGATCTGGTACGCGCCGGATCAGGATTACGGCGCCAAGCAAAGTATCTTCGTGCCGTTGTTCGGGATTCAGGCGGCGACCGTCACCGCCACCAGCAAGTTTGCGCGACTGGGCAAGGCACTGGTCGTGCCGTTCACTCAACAACGCCTGGCGGACGGCAGTGGTTATCGGTTGGTGATTCATGCGCCGCTGGAGGGCTTTCCCGGCGAGACGGAAGAGGCTGACTGCATTCGGATCAATCAATGGGTCGAAAGCACGTTGCGCGAATGCCCGGAGCAATACCTCTGGGCACATCGCCGCTTCAAGAGCCGTCCACCGGGCGAACCGAAGTTGTACGCCAAGCGCGGTTGAGTCACCGATCCTTATGCACCATGGAGTGTTGCGATGAGTTCTGCTGAACCGGTTACAGGGTTGATACTTTCCGGCGGCGGGGCTCGGGCGGCTTATCAGGTGGGCGTGCTGGCGGCGATTGCCGAGCTGCTGCCGGTGGGAGCGGCGAATCCGTTTCCAGTGATCGTCGGTACTTCGGCTGGCGCGATCAACGCGGTCAGCCTAGCCAGTGGGGCAATGGACTTTCGCGGCGCGATTCAGCGTCTGACCGCCTTCTGGCAAGGTTTTCGCAGCCATCTGGTATTGCGCAGCGACTGGCCGGGGGTGATCCATCAAGCCACCCGTTTTATCAGTCACAATCTGATGGGCATTGGCGCTCCGGTGCCCGTGGCCCTGCTCAACAGCTCGCCACTGCGCGGTTTGCTCAACGACAAACTGCACATGCCCGGGATTGCCGAGGCCATTGCGCAAAAGCAATTGAAGGCGGTGGCGGTCACGGCGTTTGGCTACGAGTCCGGTCAGGCCGTCACGTTTTATCAGGGGGGCGGCACCATCGAGTCCTGGTTGCGCCATCGGCGAATCGGCGTGCCGACGCAATTGAGCGTCGAACACTTGCTGGCCAGTTCGGCGATTCCATTGCTGTTTGCGCCGGTGAAAATCGGCGAAGAATATTTCGGCGATGGTGCCGTACGCCAATCGGCACCCATCAGCCCGGCCCTGCACCTGGGAGCCAGCCGCGTGCTGGTGGTAGGTGTCAGCGGCAACCCGCGCGGGGTCGACCCGCAACAGCCGCTGCAACGTGCCTATACCGGTCAGCAGCCGACCTTGGCGCAAATCGGTGGGCACATGCTCAACAGTACGTTCATTGACAGCCTGGAAAGTGACATTGAGTTGCTGCAGCGCTTGAATCAGTTCAGCCATCTGCTGCCCGACGGCGCGCCGAGTCGTGCATTGGGCGCTGCACCGGTGGAGGTGTTGGTGATTTCGCCCAGTCAGCCGATCGATGAAATCGCGGCGCGGCATCGCCAGGAATTGCCGGCAGCCTTGCGTCTGTTTTTGCGCGGGCCGGGGGCGACCAAGACCAGCGGAGCGGGGGTGCTGAGTTATCTGTTATTCGAGGCGGGGTATTGCAGCGAATTGATCGATCTGGGGCGGCGCGATGCGTTGGCCAAACGGCATGAATTGTGCCGGTTTCTGGGGGTGTCATAAAGCAAAAGATCGCAGCCTGCGGCAGCTCCTACCCCGGATGCGCACGTCCGTAGGAGCTGGCGAAGCCTGCGATCTTTTGACTTTAAATCAGAAGTGGAACTTCACCAGCAAGCTCGTGTTGCTCTGATCGGTCTTGAAGTACTGGCTGTCCTTGATTCCGTACTTGTCTGACCAGTAGTCGTACTCGACACCGACGTACAACTGCTTCTCGCCGATGTTAAGGGTTTTGCCCAAGTCGTATTTGATCTGCGGGTTGAAGTGCAGGTTGGCGTGGTAGGTGCCTTTGCTGTTCTGGTCGTTATCAACGACCCAATCCATGAAACCATCGATCAGGATATTCGAGTCGCCCACGGGAATGGTGTAGGACCAGACCGGTGTGATCTGCCAGACGTTATCACCTGCGCGGCTGCCTTCGGTGTGACGCTGGTAGAAGTTCAGCTGGAAGTAGTCGAAGCCGGGAATCGCCAGGTCGAAACCCGGACCGATCAGGTAGGACTCGGTATCGCCTTCACCGAACTCGTACGTCATGGCCAACAGCACGTCTTTGATCGGGCCGAACGCCAGTTTCTGGTCGAAGATCTTGCCAAACGACAAGCGCGGGCTGATTTCGCCGTAATAGGTGTTCGAGCCGACGCCGCTGTCTTCCTTTCCGTTGTAGAAAATCTTGTCGACGAATATGAAGTTATCCCCGTATTTCCAGGCATCGGCGTGCTCGAAGGTGACGGTTTGCTGAATGCGCGGGTTGACCTGGAAGTCCTTGCCGTAGAGATAGGTCAGGCTGTTGTTCTGCCATTGCAGCAAGTCGCCGGCCATTGCCTGGCCCCCGGCCAGCAAGGATCCCGCGAGCATCAGGCTGGTGCACGTACGTTTCATTCGGTTGCTCCCAAAAAGTAGGTGGTTCCACGTTATTTTTCTAAGGTTGGCGCTCTGGTGTGGCGCCTTTTCTTCGCTGTAAAAAACAATCCATTCGGTCAGCTTTAGTGCTGTTAGCAAGAGCTGAGCCAAGGCTTCCAAAAAGAAAAAAACGCCCGTTCGGCTGTTCGAAAACAGTCGATTGAGCGTCAATTCGAGGGGCCTTGGTGCTGCCCAGAGCCGGGATAAGTTGGCTTTCTGGTCAGGAACTGAATCCGCGCTTTTTTTTAGAGCGGATTCGGGCGGGCGCGGAGAATACTGACTCCTTGGCCAGGTCTCAAGTGCCCCGCAACAGAGCACCGGTGACAGCTGTGGGGCACGGTTGCGGGCCATCTTAGAAGTGCACCTTTACCAGCAGGCTGGCGGTGTTTTGGTTAGTGTCAAAGCTGGCGCTGTTTTCGATTCCGTACTTGTTTTTCCAATAGCTGTATTCGGTGCCGACGTAGACGAATTTCTCGCCCCAGCCCAAAGCCTTGCCCAGGTCGTATTTGATCTGCGGATTGATGTGCAGGTTGGCGTGGTAAGTGCCGCGTGCATTGCGATCGTTGTCTACCACCCAATCCAGATAGCCATCGATCAACAGGTTCGAATTGCCCAGCGCAACGCTGTAGGACCACGTGGGAGTGATCTGCCAGACACCATCGCCAGGGCGTGGGCCCTCGGTCTGGCGACGATAGAAATTCAAGGTGAAGTAGTTGAAACCCGGTACTGCCAGATCGAACCCCGGGCCGATCAGATACGCTTCGCTGTCGCCTTCGCCGTATTCGTACGTCATGGCCAGCAATACGTCCTTGATCGGCCCAAGTTCGAAGCGACGGTCGAGCATTTTGCCAAACGACAGGCGTGGGCTGAATTCGCCATAGAAGGCGTGGGGGCCTTTATTGCGATCTTCTTCGCCGTTGTAGAAGATCTTGTCGATGAACAGGAAGTTATCGCCGTACTTCCATTTGTCGGCGTGCTCGAATGTCACCGTCTGCTGGATCGACGGATTGATCACGAAATTCTTGCCGTACAGGTAGCTCAGGCTATTGGTTTGCCACAGCAGTAAATCACTGGCCATAGCCTGGCTCGCGGCCAACAGGCCGGTGCTCAACAGCACGCTGGTTTTTATCTGAATCATCTGTTGCTCCCTTTTGTTTTTATTGTTTGAGGCGCAGGCAGCCACCCACTGTGGGGGCGAGCAGGCTCGCTCCCACAGTGGCTGTGTCTTTTAACGGGTCAGTGCGGTTGGGCGTGGCAGCCGGCTTCGTGAAGAAGCTTGATTCCGGTGGCGGTAACCATGCCGAACATCGCTAGCGCTGCGCGGCCCGGTACCGCAGGTGGAATCGACGCCACGGGAACGCTGCTTTCGGTAGTTGCAAGAGGGGTAAACGCTGAATGACGGGTGCGTCGGGAATGCGGGCTTCGGATAGCTCGGACATGCAACACCTCGGATCTTTTTTATTCTTGTGATTTTGTATCAGGTGAACCTGTGGCGAGGGGGCTTTGTATGGTCACAAAAGCCCCTTCGCTACAACGGTGTGTTGCTTATTGGGTTTGGGCTCCCTGAACAATCCACGCACCGATCAGGTCGCGCTCTTGCTGGGTCATCTGGGTGATGTTGCCCAATGGCATGATCTGGCTGGCAACAGCCTGGGCCTGGATGCGCGGGGCCTGGAGCTTGATCTGCTCGGGGGTATCGAACATCACGCCCCCCGGTGCCGCACTGAACAGCGGGCTGGTGGGTTTGGCCGAATGGCAGACTGTGCAGCGTTCCTGGATCACGTTGTGCACTTTATCGAAGGCAGGACCGGCATTGGATGCCTGGGCGGGTGCAGTTTCAGGGGCTGCCGCCGGTGCAGCTTCAGCCGGTTTCTTGCCACCGCCCAGGGCGGTTTCCGGCAGCGGCTGATACTCAATGGTGCCAGGCGCCTTGGCCACTTCAGGTGCGCTGGACATCGGCGCCGGGCCGGTCACGTAGGCCAGACAAATCATGCTGACCGCCGCGGCGGGCAGGGTCCAGGCAAACTTGTGGCTGTCATGACGGGTGTTGAAGTAGTGACGCACCAACACCGCCAGCACCGCGATCCCGGCCAGGATCAGCCAGTTGTATTGGCTGCCGTAAGTGCTCGGAAAGTGGTTGCTGATCATGATGAACAGCACCGGCAAGGTGAAGTAGTTGTTGTGCCGCGAACGCAGCAAGCCTTTGGCCGGCAGCGCCGGATCGGGCGTGCGGTTCTCGGCGATCGCCGCCACCAATGCCCGTTGGGCCGGCATGATGATGCGGAACACGTTGCCGACCATGATGGTGCCGATGATCGCGCCGACGTGCAGGTATGCACCACGGCCGCTGAACACTTTGCTGAAGCCGTAGGCAGCGCCGATGATCAGCACGAACAGGATGAAACCGAGCAGGGCAGGGCGTTTACCCAGGGCCGAGTCGCAGAGGAAGGAGTAGACAAACCAGCCGACGAACAGTGAGCCGATGCCCAGCAGAACACCTTCAGGACCGGTCAGGCTGCTGCCCGGAGCGAGCAGGTAAAGGGTCGGGTTGGAGTAGAACACCACGCACAGCAGCGCGACCCCCGACAGCCAGGTGAAGTAGGCTTCCCATTTGAACCAGTGCAGGTTGTCCGGCATGGTCGGTGGAGCCAGTTTGTATTTTTCCAGGTGATAGATACCGCCGCCATGGATCGCCCACAAATCGCCCGCCAGCCCGTTTTTCGGGTTGACCCGGTTGAGGTTGTTTTCCAGCCAGACGAAATAGAACGACGCGCCGATCCAGGCCACGCCAGTAATCATATGAACCCAGCGCACGCTCAGGTTCAGCCATTCCAACAGATGTGCTTCCACAGTCTTTACCTCTCGCCTGTCACTTTTATTGTCAAGTGATCAGACCTTCTCTTATTGGTGGGGGGCGAGGATCAAACGCTCATCCTCTTTGAAAAAATGCTCATCGCAGTTATTGCCTGTGCCACTGCGATCAACCACCAGGAAGTCATCCCGCTTTTCGATCGTCAGCACCGGGTGGTGCCAGACGCCGCGATGGTAATTAATGCCCTGCCTGCCGTTGGTGACGAAGGCGCGGACCAAGCCTGATACAGGTTCATCGCCAAGTGGCGCGACCACGATCAGAAAGGGGTTGCCGAGCAGCGGGATGAAAGCCTGGCTGCCCAGCGGATGACGCTCCAGCATGCTCACGGTCAGCGGCATGTCCTGCGCATCGGCGCGGAAAATGCTGATGATCGCTTTGTCCTCTGGCATAGCGGTTTGCACCGTCGCCAGTTTGTGAAAGCGCATGGTCGAACCGTTGTTGATCATGAAGTGATCGCTGCCGTCGGTTTCGATCACGTCACCGAAAGGGGCGAAGGCTTCTTTGGTCAGCGGTTCAATCGTCAGTGTGCGCATGCTGTTGTTTTCCGAATTCTGTGTTGTTGGTTCTATTGCTATCGCTGGCAGGCCAGCTCCCAAAGGGGAATGCGATCCAAATGTGGGAGCTAGCCTGCTAGCGATTGGGTTCAGCGCTTATTTGGCGACCTTGCCCAATACCCGCAGGCGGCTCACGCCACCGTCCGGGAACACGTTCAGGCGGATGTGGGTGATCGGGCCCAACGCCTTGATCTGCTCGGCGAAGGTGTGTTCGGCGTGCATTTCCAGCTTCTGGCTTGGCAGCAGTTCGCGCCAGAACAGCGACTGGGTTTCGATCTGGCTATCGGTGCCGCCCTTCACGAATGCGCCCTGGATCGAGCAGCTGTCCGGGTAGTTGCCCTTGAAGTGCAGGGTATCGACGATGACTTTTTCGATCTCGCCGGCATGCCCCAGCGCGACGATTACCCAGTCATTGCCCGGGGTGCGACGGCGTGCAGTTTCCCAGCCATCGCCCATGTTGATGCCACGACCCGGGTTGAGGATGTTGCTCATGCGGCCGAAATGTTCGTCGGAGCAGGCCAGTGCCCGGCCGCCATTGAGGGCTGCGGCCAGATCGACTTGTTCGTTGTCGCCCACAGCGGACCAGTCGCGGTACGGAACGCCATAAACACGCAGACGGGCCACGCCGCCATCGGGGTAGATGTTGAAACGCAGGTGGCTGAACGCCTGGTCGTTGTTGATTTCGTGGTAGTGATGGCTGTTGCCTTGCAGCTCGACGGCTGACAGCACTTCAGTCCACTGAGTGTTTTCGTCCGGTTCGCCCGAAGTCAGGAAACAGGCTTCAAGCGAAGCAGACGGCGGGTAATTGCCGGTGAAGAATGAAGTGTCGATGTCCACGCCCTTGATCGAACCCGGTACGCCAAGACGGATCACCGCGCTGTCGTAGCCTTCGAAGCGCTTGCGGCGCGACTCCCAGCCGTCCATCCACTTGCCGTTGTCATCGAACACGCCCTCCTTCCACACAGCCGGTGTCGGTTGGAACAGACGGTTGGCGTCTGCGAACCAGTCATCGGTGACCGAGATGATTTTAGTGCCCAGGCGGGCGTCGGCCAGGTTGACGAATTTCTCGAAAGGTACGGCGTAAGCTTTCATTCTTCTTGTCTGCCTTTAATAAGTTGGCTTGGGATGCTCGCAGGGCCCGCTCGGGTTTTCCTCAGGGGCTGTTCGCTAAAGAGTCAGTAATCGGAACAACGCGATCTTGTTGATCTCCGCCAGCGCGCATTTGAATTCGGTGTCGACCGAGTTGTGAATGCGCGTTTCGAATGCCGCGAGGATCTGATGCCGGTTGCTGCCTTTTACCGCCATGATGAAGGGAAACTTGAACTTGGCTTTGTAGGCGTCGTTCAGCTCGGTGAAGCGCTGGAACTCATCGCTCGAGCATTGGTGAATACCGGCGCCAGCCTGTTCATTCGTGCTGGCTTCGGTCAGTTGGCCCTGGACGGCGGCTTTGCCGGCCAGGTCCGGGTGAGCGTTGACCAGGGCCAATTGGCTTTCATGATCGGCGCTCAACAGGATGTCGCTCATGCGCTGGTGCAGGGTTTCGATCTCGTCGATCGACGCATCCTGGCCCAGGTCGAAAGCCTTCTCGGCCACCCATGGCGAATGTTCGTAAATGTCGGCGAAGGCGGCGACAAAGGCGTCGCGGCTCAGGGTCGATGGTTTCAGGGTTTGGAAGCGGCTCATTTCGCGGCCCCTTGATACGGGTGGGTTGCATGCCAGTGACGAGCAATGTCGACGCGACGGCTGAACCACACCTGTTCATGACTTTTAGCGTATTCGATAAAGCGTTTGAGCGAAGCCAGACGCGCCGGACGGCCGATCAGGCGGCAATGCAGGCCGATCGACAACATCTTCGGTGCTTCGGCGCCTTCGGCATACAGCACATCGAACGCATCTTTCAGGTAATCAAAAAAATCGTCGCCCTTATTGAAGCCCTGGACCTGGGTGAAGCGCATGTCGTTGGTGTCCAGGGTGTACGGGATCACCAGATGCGCCTTGCCGGTCGGGTTGTTCGGTTCCCAGTAGGGCAGGTCGTCGTCGTAGGTGTCGCAGTCGTAGAGGAAACCGCCTTCTTCCATCACCAGCCGACGAGTGTTCGGACCGGTGCGGCCGGTGTACCAGCCAAGAGGGCGCTCACCGGTGATTTCGGTGAGGATGCGGATCGCTTCGAGCATGTGCTCGCGTTCCTGCGCTTCATCCATGTACTGGTAGTCGATCCAGCGGTAGCCGTGACTGCAGATTTCATGGCCAGCATCGACCATGGCGCGGATCACGTCCGGGTGGCGCTGGGCGGCCATGGCCACGGCGAAGATAGTCAGCGGGATGTCGAATTCCTTGAACAGTTTCAGAACCCGCCAGACGCCGGCCCGGCTGCCATACTCGTAAAGAGACTCCATGCTCATGTTGCGCTCGCCTTGCAGCGGCTGCGCCGAGACCATTTCCGAGAGGAACGCTTCGGATTCTTTGTCGCCGTGCAGGATATTGCGCTCGCCACCTTCTTCGTAGTTGAGCACGAAGGACAGCGCGATGCGGGCATTGCCCGGCCAGTGTGGGTGAGGAGGGTTACTGCCGTAACCGATCAGGTCGCGTGGGTAGTCAGCGCTCACTGCAGTCTTCCTTCTTGTTCGTGTCGACTTATTCAAAGTCAGGGTGTGGCGGCCTGATGATGAGAGGGCAGGCTGGCGTCACAGCGATGGGTTGATTGTATACAACTTTATATTCACTTTGTAAGCCTGATTTTTTGCATTTTTTACTGACGGTCCACTTTGAAGGGGCCTGCAAGAAATCTGCCTGATTGGTCAGCTAATGGAAAGCGGGATCTCTGATCCTATGGTTCGGCGAAAGATTGGCTGGCCAATCCTTGATGACGGCGGTAGCGGTAAAAATGTCGTTTTTATTGTGTACAATTTTTATTAAAAATGTCTTAATCAGTCGCTCGCCGCAGCTTTTCGTGTTCCGAAACGGTGCGGTCTCCTTTTCAACTGACTTCGGGAGGCGCGAGGTCTGACTGCTCCACGCAGGCAGGCGCGCAGAATCAATGGGACGTTTGACGACACACGTTTTGGACGCTGCACACGGTTGCCCGGGCAGCTCGATCAAGGTCGAGTTGTACCGCGTTGAAGGTTCGCAGCTGGAATTGGTCTCCACTGCGATCACCAACAGCGATGGCCGGGTCGATGCGCCGCTGCTGCAAGGCGATGACTATCGGTCCGGGGTCTATCAGCTTCAGTTTCATGCGGGGGATTACTACCGCACCCGTGGGGTTCAGCTGCCCGAGCCTGCGTTTCTGGATGTGGTGGTGCTGCGTTTCGGCATCTCTGCGGAACAGGATCACTATCACGTGCCGTTGTTGATTTCGCCGTACAGCTATTCCACGTACCGAGGCAGTTGATCCCCCAAGCCGCTGCCTCCTCCGAGAAGCGACTGCGCATATAGCTTCTTTGGTCTTTCGCCCGCTCACACTGCGGGCTTTTTTTTGCTCTGAGAAATGGGGTGCATGGGAGGGACCCTTCGCGGGCAAGCCTCGCTCCTACAGGATTTGCGTCGTTCATGTCATGCAAGAACAACAAAATCCCTGTAGGAGCGAGGCTTGCCCGCGCAGCTTTTAGCGGCTCAACTAGCGGCTCAACAACGACGCGGCACCCGCACCACTGAACAACCCCGCACTCACCCGGTTAAACCAACTCTGCCCCTTGCCGCTGCGCAAATACCGGGCAGCACCGTGAGCCCCCAGCCCATAAGCCAATTTGCACAGCAGATCCAGCACCGTCCAGGTCACAATCATCACCAGCAACTGCGGCAAGAAGGGTTGCTCGGCGCTCAGAAACTGCGGCAGAAAAGCGGCGAAGAACAAAATGTCTTTCGGATTGCTGGCGCCGAGCATGAACGCGCGCCCGAACAGTGCGCGAAAGCGCGGCACTGGTGCAGCCTGGGGCACTTCGGTGCCATGGGAGGGCTGACGCGATTGCTGCCAGCTCTGCCAGGCGAGGTAGAACAGGTACAGCGCGCCGACGATTTTCAGGATGCTGAACAACTGTTCCGACGCCAGCAATAAGGCACCCAGACCCAAAGCCGAAGCACTGAGCAGGCAGATCGACGCAATCACACCGCCCAGAAACGCCGGATAGGAACGGCGCAAACCGTAATTCAGACTGTTGCTGATCATCAGCAACGACAGTGGCCCCGGAATCAGGATCACCACCAGCGCAGCGCCGCTGAACAGCAGCCAGGTTTCCAGACTCATCACTTTCTCCCTATGTGCAAAAGCCCCACCCGACGGGGTGAGGCTGTTTTGAAGCACTGTTGTTGAAACGTAGACGGCTTACAAGAAAATGAACTTGGCGATGAAGATCGCGCAGAGCACCCACAGACTGACGGAAATTTCCTTGTGCTTACCGGTGAAAGCCTTCAACACCACGTAAGTGATAAAGCCCAGCGCGATACCGTCGGCGACCGAGAAGGTCAGCGGCATCATGATCGCGGTAACAATCGCCGGAATGCTGTCGGTGGCTTCGTCCCATTCGATGTGCGCCATGCCGCCCATCATCAGCATCGCCACATAAATCAGCGCGCCAGCGGTTGCATAAGCGGGGATCATGCCAGCCAGCGGTGCGAAAAACATCGCGGCAATAAATAGCACACCTACGGTCACAGCGGTAAGACCAGTCCGACCGCCCGCGGCGACACCGGCGGCACTTTCCACGTAGCTGGTGACGGGCGGAACACCGACCACCGCACCGAATACACTGGAAGCACTGTCGGCTTTGAGCGCACGGGAAAGGTTTTCGATCTTGCCGTCAGCGTTTACCAGACCGGCGCGTTGGGCGACGCCCATCAAGGTGCCAGCGGTATCAAACATGTGCACAAAGAGGAAGGCCAGCACCACGCTGATCATACTGATATTGAATACACCGGCGACGTCCATGGCCATCCATGTCGGAGCCAGGCTCGGCGGGGCAGACATGATGCCCTCGTAGTGCACCAGGCCAAGGCCCCAACCGGCCAGGGTCACGGTGATGATGCTGATGAGGATCGCGCCGAACACTTTGTGGTAGCTGAGCACGGCAATCATCAGGAAGCAGATGGCCGCCAGCAGCGGGCCAGGCTCGCGCAGGGAACCGAGCTTGATCAGGGTGGCCGGGCTGTCAACCACGATGCCTGCGGTTTTCAAGCCGATCAGCCCTAGAAACAGGCCCACGCCGGCGCCCATGGCAAAGCGCAAACTCACTGGAATGCTGTTGAGCAGCCATTCGCGAATCCGGGAAAAGGTCAGGAACATGAACAACACACCGGAGACGAACACCGCACCGAGCGCGGTTTCCCAGTTGTAGCCCATGGTGCCCACCACGGTGTAAGTGAAGAATGCGTTCAGGCCCATGCCCGGCGCGAGGCCGACCGGCCAGTTGGCGTACAGCCCCATCAACAGGCAACCCAGCGCGGCGGCGATGCAAGTGGCGACGAACGCCGCCCCGTGATCGATACCGGCATCGGCCATGATGTTCGGGTTGACGAAGATGATGTAGGCCATGGTGATGAAGGTTGTCAGACCGGCGATCAGCTCGGTCTTCACCGTGGTGCCGTGCAAGCTGAGTTTGAAGATGCGCTCCAGCCAGCCATTGCGTATGGGCGGCGAGAGTTCCAGCGTCGGGGCTTCGGATTTGCGGCTTTCCACAGCGAGTACTCCTCAAGAGTTTTATTGTTATTTCCAGGGCCGGACCCATGAGGGCGGCAGCGACCCTTTGAGGTGCTTGCGAATTTGTTGACTTGTTGGTCAGAAATCTCGCACGAGGCGAATTATGCTTTTGTATACAAATAAAGCAAATAATGTTTTTGATTTTGTAGACGAAAAGTTTGTTGATCGGGATATATCGGCTATAGGACGATCGTTCCCCCGCTCTGCGTGGGAATGCCGCCATGGACGCTCTGCGTCCGCCGTTGATGTGACGCAGAGCGTCACGGGATGCATTCCCACGCAGCGCGTGGGAACGATCAGCTTGGAAAGACCTGGGCTTTACCCAGCGCGAGATTCACCGCCAACCACCCATTCACCGCCGTCTCTCCGGCCTCGGCAAACACCCGCTCCAGTAACTTCACCTGCTCGCGCCGCAACGACTGTTCGAACCGCGCACCTTCTGCGGTCAGTTCCAGCAACCGCTTACGCTTGTCCGTCTCGGACGCGACGCTGTTCACCAGATGCATTTCCACCAACTGACGCAGCGGCATGTTCAGCGCCTGCTTGCTCACGCCCAGCAACGCCAGCAACTCCTTGACGCTGAGGGCAGGGTAGCGGGCGATGAAAAATACGATGCGTTGATGCACCCGGCTCAAACCGCGACGTTCGAGCATTTCGTCGGCTTTGGCGGTAAAGGCCTGGTAGCCGAAGAAAAAAGCTTCCATGGCTTGTTGCTGAGTGCTGGGGTTTTTAAGGTCAAGCATGTTGACGTATCCGCTCGGTCTGTCGTAATTTCGGTCAACTAGTTTGACTCATTTTCCTCAGGCCTCGCTACCGGTGACCCCCATGGCTTTTTCTGAACGTGTCTCGCGCCTTAAAAGTTCTTTGATCCGTGAAATCCTCGCCGCCGCCCAGCGCCCGGAAGTGATGTCGTTTGCCGGCGGCTTGCCGGCCGAAGCCATGCTGCCGAAAGTCGAATGGGCGGACATGCCGCTGTCCATGGGGCAATACGGCATGAGTGAAGGCGAGCCGGCGCTGCGTGAGGCGCTGGCAGCCCAAGCCCGAGCGTTGGGTGTGCCATGTGAGGCAAGTCAGGTGCTGGTGGTCAGTGGTTCCCAGCAAACCCTCGATCTGGCGGCCAAGCTCTACATCGACAAAGGCACCGAGATCCTGCTTGAAGCGCCGACTTACCTGGCAGCATTGCAGATCTTCCAATTGTTCGGTGCCGACTGCATCACCGTCCCACAGAAAGGCGATGGCCCGAACCTGGCACAATTGCGCTGCCGTCTGGAAAGGCATAAACCTGCATTCATCTACCTGATCCCGACGTTTCAGAACCCCTCGGCGGTGCGTTACAGCGAGGCCAAGCGCGATGCGGTGGCTGCATTGCTCGACGAGTTTGGCGTGACCCTGATCGAAGACGAACCTTACCGCGAGCTGACCTTTGACGGCGTCAGCGCCACGCCAATCGTCAGCCGCTTGAGCAAGGCCAGCTGGATCTACACCGGCACCGTGTCGAAAACCCTGTTGCCGGGCCTGCGAGTCGGTTACCTGATTGCCAGCCCGGACCTGTTCCCGCATTTGTTGCGGCTCAAGCAATCGGCCGATCTTCACACCAACCGCGTCGGGCAGTGGCAAACGCTGCAATGGATCGGCAGCGAAAAATACCAGCAGCACTTGAGTGAGTTGCGTGCTTTCTATCGGGCTCGTCGGGATGCATTTCAGTCAGCATTGGAAGCGCATTTTTCCGGTCTGGCGCAGTGGAATGTGCCGCAGGGCGGGCTGTTTTTCTGGCTGACGCTCAAACAGCCGCTGGATACGCGCACGCTGCTCAAGGCTGCGCTGGCGGCGGATGTGGCGTTTATGCCGGGCGAACCGTTTTTCCCCGAACCGGACAACAACCTTGGCCATCTGCGGTTGAACTTCAGCCACATCGACCCGGCGAAGCTGGACGAAGGCCTCAAGCGATTGGCGACCGTGGTGCGTGAGGCCCAGGCAGCAGAAGCGGCCTGAGAGGAGGGTATAAACAACAAACCGGCCAATCGGCCGGTTTATTTTTGCTCAGGATTTGTAGTGCTTGTGCTGACGCCTTCGCGGGCAAGCCTCGCTCCTACGGAGGCGAGGTGGCCATTCGCACACACCGCCAACCTAATGAAATGGCTACCCCCGCCTCCCCCCCTGTGATCGCCCACTAAGCTTTCACCGGGGGCTCATCGGAGATCATTGCCATGAACAACGT